>DATFZQ010000137.1:0-3907 GCA_035314345.1 Candidatus Acidiferrum sp. | reverse complement strand
GACGTGGACCTATGGCTCACGGAACATGGCGTCGATCCGATGAAGCCCACTGGACGTTTCATGCGGAACAGCGAATGGTTCCACATGGTGAACCAGCACATCATTTCGATGCCGGACAAGTGGGAGTATCCGTGGTACGCGGCGTGGGACCTGGCCTTCCACACCATCGCGCTCTCTACGGTCGATCCCGATTTCGCCAAAGAGCAGCTCGACCTGATGCTGCAGACGTTTTTCTTGCATCCCACGGGTCAAATCCCAGCCTACGAGTGGAACTTCAGCGACGTCAATCCGCCGGTGCACGCCTGGGCTACCATTTTCTTGTACCGGACAGAGCAGGCCCTAAGAGGGCAAGGCGACCTCGATTTCCTCAGGCGCTCGTTTGCCAAGCTGTCGCTGAATTTCAGTTGGTGGGTAAACCGCAAAGACCGGTTTGGCAAGAACCTGTTTGAAGGGGGCTTCCTTGGGCTGGACAACATCGGCGTCTTCGACCGCAGCGCGCCACTGCCGACCGGTGGCAGCCTCGAGCAGGCGGACGGCACCGCGTGGGTCTCCATGTTCTCCCAGAACATGTTCGAAATCGCAATAGAGTTGGCGGCGCACGACCCTATGTACGAAGACATGGCGCTGAAGTTTGCGGAGCATTTCATTTGGATCGCCCGCGCCATGAATCAGACAGGGCCTGAAGGTATGTGGGACGAGGAGGATGGTTTCTACTACGACGTCCTGCGCCTGCCCGATGGTAGTGCCAGGCGGCTCAGAGTCCGCTCCATGGTGGGCCTGCTGCCCTTGTGTGCCACCACCGTAATCGAGCCGTGGCAGCGCGAACGGTGCCCGCGAGTATTGGAGATCCTACGGGAACGCTACCGACGTATGCCCGAACTGCGCGAGAGCATGCACGCGACCGGGCCCGGCCATTTCGGGTATGGCGAGCGCGGTATGGCGGCGCTGGTGAATGAGAACAGGTTACGCCGGATTCTGACGCGCATGCTCGACGAGAACGAATTCCTTAGTCCCTACGGGATACGAGCGCTTTCGCGCTACCATGACGAACATCCGTTTGTCGTCCATGTCGAGGGACAGGAATACCGGGTGAACTATCTGCCAGCGGAGTCAGACACCGGCATGTTCGGCGGCAACTCCAACTGGCGTGGGCCGATATGGATGCCGGTGAACGCGCTGCTGATCCGCGCGATGCTGTCGTTCTATCTCTATTACGGTGACAACTTCAAGATCGAGTGCCCTACCGGCTCAGGCAAATTGATGAACCTGTTCGAGGTCGCCCATGAAATATCCAATCGCTTGGAAGGCATCTTCCTGCGGGATAAATCGGGTCGGCGGCCGGTGTTCGGAGGCACGGAGAAATTCCAGACCGATCCGCTGTGGAAGGACAACATTCTCTTCTACGAATACTTCCACGGCGATAACGGCGCGGGCCTTGGGGCAAGCCATCAGACCGGATGGACCGGCGTGGTCGCGAAGCTGATCGAGCTTTTCGGGCGTCTGGACCCGCAGCAACTTCTGGACGCCGGCAAATCAGGCGGCTTTGCCAAGGGCGACTCCAAGCCGTAGCAACCGTGTCTGGTACGCGGTTTGCGGGGCCGACAAAATGGAGAGAAAATGCTATCCGAAAAATCAGTCAACCTGAACCGAATCATCGTTGCGGCTTCGGTCTTAGTCGTTACAACGCTCCTCATTATGCCCTGCGCCCAGGCGCAGAAATACAAGATGGAGACACCTATCCCAGCCGGCATCACCACGCCGGACAAAGTTGAGACTCGCCTCGGCACGCTGAAGTTCGAAGGCGGCTATCCCGATGCCGCGACCGTTGAGAAGGTGTACGACAATCTCGACTTCCAGCGCGGGATTGAGGCCTACCTCAATACTATGCAAGGTGCTTCGCTGGTGGCCTTTCGGCGGGGCATGCGCGAAGTTGGTGCTGTGGACGGAACGTTTGGAGTCTTCAATACCCTGATGGACTCGAAGTCGCTCTTCCTGACGGCGAACACCGACACGGTTTACGCTTTCACCTGGATTGACCTTTCGAAGGGCCCCGTCGTCATTGAAAGTCCACCCAACAGCCTCGGCATCATGAACGACTTCTGGTTTCGCTACGTCGCCGACCTGGGGAATGCCGGCCCGGACAAGGGAAAGGGTGGTAAGTATCTGTTCCTGCCGCCCGGGTACAAGGGCGACGTGCCTCAGGGCTACTTCGTCTTTAAGTGCCGCACCTTCGGCAACTGGTTCGCTACGCGCGGCTTCCTGGTGAATGGCGATCCCGGACCCGCCGTCGAGAGCTTTCACAAAACCATGCGGACCTACCCGTTGTCGGAGGCTGCCAACCCGCATCCACCTAAGTTCGTGAACCTGTCAGGCAAGGCGTTCAACACCATTGGCGCCAACGATTACAGCTTCTACGAAGACACCAACGCATTGGTTCAGGAAGAGCCAGCCGACAGCGAGAGTCCCGAATTGATGGGCCAACTCCTGGCGATTGGAATTGAGAAGGGCAAGCCGTTCGCCCCGGACGAGCGCATGAAGAAGATCCTGACCGACTCCGTAGCCGTCGGCAACGCAACTGCGCGAGCGATTGAATTCCGTTCCCGCAACAATGCCAACCTTTACTATCCGGGCAAAGCCTGGTTTATCCCAACCGGTTTCTACCTCTTTCTCGACAATGACGCTCGCATGCTCGACGCTCGCACCATGTTTTTCTACGCTTACACCGGAGTGACCCCGGCCATGGTTCTGAAGATGGTCGGAGTTGGTTCGCAGTATGCCATTGCCGCTCTGGATTCGGAAAACAACTACCTCGACGGAGGGAAGAGCTACAAGCTGAACATACCGGCTAACCCGCCAGCCAAGAACTTTTGGTCTGTGATCGTTTACGACACACAAACGCGATCCATGCTTCAAACGGATCAGCAGTTTCCCACGAAAGGAAGTCACAGCGCGGGGATCGAGAAGAACGCTGACGGCTCCTACGACCTCTACTTCGGTCCGAAGGCGTCAGCCGGTAAAGAAAGCAACTGGATTCAGACCGTTCCCGGCAGAGGATGGTTCACCATCCTTCGCCTCTACGGCCCGCTGGAGCCGTGGTTTAACAAGACTTGGAAGCCGGGCGAATTCGAGCTGCAGAAGTAATGGGCGAGCGGACAAAACGGATGCCTTTGCCCAGACAGAACCGACAAGGGACAAGCCAGTCGCTCAACTGGCCCTGCGCTCTCCGCATAACCTTGTCTGTTTTCCTATTCATAGGCTTGGCGGCGCACTCGCCAGCCCAGCTTCCGACATCTGCAGCGCCACCGGCCAAAGCTGAGCCTGCGGCGCCAGTCGATCCGCTCGGACGTGAGACTCCCCGTCGTGCGGTGATGAGCCTTCTGAAGTACGCGGAACGCCAGGACTTCGCGACCGCCTCGCGTTTCTTGCAACCGGTTCCGGGGCAAGATATCGACTTGGTGCAGCGGGCAAAGGAACTTCAGGGGTTGCGCCGTTGGTTCAAAGGCGACGTCGATTTGTTGAGCGATGATCCCAACGGCACAGTTGAAGCTGGGCTCCCGCCAGACGAAGTACGTGCCGGCGTGTTTGCGGTAGGTAACACGACCACCGACGTGATCCTGGTGCGGGTAGATGATCCGAAGTTCGGAAAAATCTGGCTGATCTCGCAAGAGACGGTTGCTAAAGTCCCGGAGCTCTACGCTGAAATGCAAAGCGAAGGGCCACCGGAAGCCGAACGAATCGTGCCTGCCTCTCTGCGCAGCCATCACTTGCTAGGGATGTCACTGGCGCAATTGGAGTGCCCGGCAAATCTTGTACCAGTGGATGTGAGGCAAACTGGTATGAGAGGAGCTTGAAATGGGACGAGGGAAGAAGTATACGGCGGAACAGATCGTGAGTTTGTTGCGGCAGA
>DATFZQ010000136.1:0-5598 GCA_035314345.1 Candidatus Acidiferrum sp. | reverse complement strand
CAGGAGATTCGGCACTACGGCCGGCCTGACGAGCAGGAACTTCCACCGAACCAGGGCAGCGGCTACATCTGGCGCCTCTACAGCCTTGCCAGGTTCGAGGAGAGAGACGGTGGCGTCTACATTGAACTGGAGGCGATTGCTCTCAGCCGGGACGTCCCAGTCGCGCTGCGCTGGGTGGTCGATCCGATTGTTCGCAGGGTCTCGAGGAACACGCTGCTAATCTCTCTTCAACAGATGGAAGAAGCTGTGAGGTCAACCGCAGGGACTGCGAACAGGGCAGCGAAATCGTCCACCATTGCTGCCGGCAACACTGAGGGCACGATCGCTTCGGCCAGCCGGATAGCGAACCGCTTTGCCTCACGCCCGAAGCCTTGACTGCACCGATGCCTTTGCGAACCAGCAATGGATGTCAACTTGTCAGCATTCACCGAGCCCAAGTGCAAAGAGGAATGCCGCGATCGCCAGACTGCATGCCGCCGCCATGCTTACGCCTGCCGCCTGCACATCTACCTGCCCACATTCCGGCATTGCCGGTTCCAGGGCGCGGCTGTCTACTGGCTCGCATTGCCAAGCCCCCGATCTTTTCTATGGCTTAGTGCGAGTTCGCGGTTGGCTTGTTGTTCGCTCTTTGGTACACGATAATTGAGGGCATCCGACTCTGTGCGGCTACGAACATGGAAACCGTAGTTTCTTGCCGACCGCTTCTGCTTCGTTTCAGGTGGGCCTGCGCCGCGATCGCGGCCACGCTGGGCTCCTGTCTCACCTGCGTGTTTTTACTGGCAGACACGCTTCACGCCCTCGATCCGAACAAACGCATCACTCAGTACGTGCATACCGCCTGGCGATACAGCGATCACACTGCGCCGGATCCTATGTATGCCATAGGGCAGACCTCGGACGGCTTCCTGTGGTTCGTGTCCGCCGATTTATACCGATTCGACGGGGTTCGGTTTCTTCAACGTGGGGTCCCCGGTGGAGGCATGTCATTTGAAGATCCAACCAACGTCTTCGGCCAGATCCTAAGTGTCTACGGCGACCATGCAGGTGGGCTCTGGGTACTTGGTGTTCATGGGATAGTTCGTCTGAAGGGTGGGGTAGTCACTTCTCATTTCGACTTGGAGGGCATTGGCAACGGGAAGATCAGTGAAGATTCCGATGGTTCCATCTGGGTCACGCGAGGTTCTCCCAAAGTTTCAGATTCGCCCCTCTGCCATATCACCGAGCGCGGTATCAGGTGCTTCGGAAAGGCTGATGGAATACCCATAGCGCCCCTGAATTCAATACTGCCCGATGGAAATGGCGGTTTTTGGCTGGGAGGTCAGACGACCCTTGTCCACTGGCATGACGGCGTCTCTGAGACTTACCCCATCGAGGCGTTGAAGTCCAACGTTGGGCAGACCGGAATAGGGAGCATGGCACGCGGTCCCGATGGATCTTTATGGCTGGGCATATTCGCGGCCGGGGTTGGGCGAGGGCTCGGACGATTGACAAACGGCGTCTTCCAACCATTCGTGACGCCTGAGTTCGACGGCAGCAAACTCTCTGTCACCAGCATTCTCTTCGACCGAGATGGGAATCTTTGGGTCTCGACCGGCGGCAAGGGGGTCTTCCGTATCCACGGGGAGATTGTCGAGCATTACGGGCGGGCCGACGGTCTATCCAGTGACTCCGTTGTACGTCTGTTCCTGGACCGAGAAGGGATTTTGTGGGCTGCGACTACGAACGGGATTGATAGCTTTCGCGACCCGCGCGTCGCCAGCTTCACAAGTTTCGAAGGCTTGGGGAATGACGCACCGATGGGAGTTCTAGCCAGCAGGGACGGCACAATCTGGGTGGCAAACCGCGGCTCTCTCGACCGCATCTTGAAAGCGGGCGTCGTTTCTTCAATCCGCATCGAGAATGGTCTTCCCGGTAATCAAGTCTCCTCGCTGCTGGAAGACCGCGCCGGAAATCTATGGGTAGGAGTGGATGACGGACTGTACGTGTTCAAGAATGGGCACTTCCGGCGGCTCCCCGAACCCAATCACAAGCCGCTGGGGCTTATCGTGGGAATGGCAGAAGACGTCGACGGGAATATTTGGGCAGAATGCGTCAGCAATCCGCGAAAGCTTGTGCGCATCCGCGATTTCCAGGTCCAGGAACAGTTTAGTTCACCTCAAGTTCCCGACGGCTATACCTTGGCGCCTGATCCGGACGGAGGAATTTGGATCGGGACTCTAAGTGGTGACCTTGTGCTATTTCGCCACGGGGTTGTGCAGCAATTCCAGCTACACGCGCAGCGCGATCCGATAACCCATCGCATCATTGCCAATGCAGACGGCTCGGTGCTCGCCGGTTCGGCGGATGGGCTGGTCGGGTTGCGCCAAGGAAAGGTGCAGCGGATGACGACGCGAAACGGCCTGCGCTGCAATAACGTCACTTCCTTCATTGAAGACAAGGAGAAACGCTGGTGGCTTTTCACGGATTGCGGCATCGCCGAGTTGGCGGATTCCGAGCTACAGCGATGGTGGGCCAATCCGGACGCGGTCTTACAAAGCCGGGTCTATGGGCAGTTCGACGGAGTCTCTTCAGGACGACCACGTTTCAACTCGGCGGCACTCTCTCAGGATGGACGCGTATGGTTTGCCAGCGGAGTTTTCCTGGAGGTGCTGGATCCGTCCAGAGTTTGGCAACAAGCTCTGCCGGCAGAAACCTACATCGAGTCGGTTACTGTTGATCGAACAGAGTTCGCAGCAACCGACAGCCTCAAGCTCGCGCCGCACCCGCGAGAGGTGCAGTTCGACTACACATCGCCAACGTTCACGATTCCGCAGAGCGTCAAGTTTCGGTATCGGCTGGACAATTATGACCATGACTGGCACGACGCCGGCACGCGTCGGCAGGCGTTCTATACCGATTTACCTCCCGGGAAGTATTCCTTTCGCGTAGTCGCGTCCAACAGTGACGGCGTGTGGGACGATACCCCTGCGAGGCTGGCCTTCTCCGTCACACCCGCGTATTACCAGACAAACTGGTTTCGCGCCCTCTGCGCGGTGTTCTTTATGGCGCTGCTGTGGGCGGCCTACCGGTGGCGTGTGCGGCAATTGCATCATCAGTTCGAGATGACGCTGGACGTGCGCGTCAGCGAGCGCACACGGATCGCGCGGGAGCTTCACGACACACTTCTGCAAAGTTTTCATGGGCTGCTGTTCCGTTTCCAGGCGGCTCGCAACATGCTTCCGAATCGCCCCGGGGAAGCAACTCAGGCTCTGGATACCGCATTAATTCGGGCCGAGCAGGCACTGGACGAAAGCCGGCACTCGATTCAGGGATTACGTCCCAGCCTGTCCGCTGAAAACGACCTCGATCAAATGTTGATGACAACCGGTCAGGAACTAGCTTCCTCCAACCACGCCGAGGACGGCTCACCCCGCTTCGAGGTGATCGTGGAAGGTGAGCGCCGAGGCCTGCCTCCGATGATCAAGGATGAAATCGCTCGAATCGCGCGAGAACTGCTTCGAAATGCCTTCCGGCACGCACACGCGCATGAGATTGAGGTTGAGATACGTTATGAGAACGACGTTTTCCACCTGCTTGTGCGGGATGATGGAAAGGGTATGGACCCAAAGATACTAAAAGATGGGGGGCGTGCCGGGCACTGGGGGCTACCAGGTGTTCAGGAACGCGCACGTGGAATTGGAGCTCGATTGGAATTTTGGAGCGAAGCCGGTGCCGGTGCAGAAATTCGCTTGACGCTCCCCGCGGCTATCGCTTACGAAAGGCCGCGGAATGGCGATCGATTTAGCCTATTCCGCAAACGGAGGATTCATGACCACCAGTCCTAGTTTGATTCGAGTCCTCACCGTTGATGATCATGCCCTCCTGCGCGAAGGGATCGCGGCCCTGGTCAATGCTGAGCCAGACATGGAGCTGGTAGCAGAGGCCTCCGACGGAGAGGAAGCCATCAAACAATTTCGACGGCACCGTCCGGACGTGACTCTGATGGATCTTCAAATGCCGAATTTGAATGGTACCGAAGCAATCAGCCGCATCCGGAACGAATTCCCGAACGCCAAGATCATAGTCCTATCGACTTATTCCGGCGATGTTCAGGTCCTGCGCGCCATCAAAGCGGGTGCTCGGGGATACATCTTGAAGGGACACGTGAACAGAGAACTGTTGGACGCAATCCGGAGTGTCCATGCCGGACACAAGCGAATACCGCCCGAAATCGCGGCGGAGTTAGCTGAGCACGCTGCGGATGATGCGCTGACTTCGCGCGAGATAGATGTGCTTCGCTTGATCGCCGCTGGCAATGCCAATAAGCAAATTGCGGACAAGCTCTCCATTGAGGAAACGACCGTCAAGAGCCACATCAGCAGCATTCTCTCGAAGCTGGGCGCCAACGATCGGACCCATGCTGTGACCATAGGACTACAGCGCGGGATCATCGAGCTGGGCATCCCTCAAAAGTATGACTCGTAAGTCCTCCTTTCTACCGTTTCGCCATCTTCCAGGTATCCACTAGCATGGGACCAGCAAGGAAGAACACAGGTGCAACGTCTGTTTTCCACATTCGCGGAGGGCTGGCCCGGCTTTGGTCTTTTGCTTCAACGCGTCCTGACGAGCGCGGTTCTGCTTTATTTCGCGGGCACCCATCTCCTGGAAACGAGTAGCTTGGCGCCGAGCCTTCCACATCTGATGGCAGCTGTCGCCGGAGTGCTTCTGCTCTTTGGCGTGTGGACACCATTAGCAGGAACCGCGATCGCCATTGTCGAGGTCTGGATATTCTTGGCGCAGTCAGGGAATCCCCTGATCGCCATCATGCTAGTTAGCCTAGGTGCCACCGTCGCGATGATCGGACCCGGAGTTTGGTCCATCGATGCCCAACTGTACGGACGGAAGCGCATCGAACCTTCAAGGCAATAAGACCCATTCCAAATCCTCCCAAAGTATGAATGCTCCCTCTCCGGGAAGTACAAGCCTGCGCCTGCACCATATACCGAGACCACAATTGTCCGATTTGCCGATGTAATCAAAACTAGGTCATTGCATACTCATCGCAGATTCCATCATGAGAAACATGATCATGATGCAAGCCTGAAGATTAGGGAGGAGACTATGGGCGCGACGGTTGCTTTCACAGATCCCGGAGGGTTCACAGGAGCGAGTTTTCCCAGGATGAACGGACTTGAAGACCAGCAGCTATACCAGGACTCAGAAATCAGCTCTGAGTACTGCTTCGAAGGCATCGTCGGAAAGAGCGCAGCCATTCAGAAAGTGCTGGAGCAAGTCTCCATTGTTGCGCCGACAGATGCCAGCGTCCTGCTCTATGGTGAGACGGGCACGGGGAAGGAGCTGATCGCGCGCGCCATCCACAACCTCAGCTCCCGGCGCGCGCGCAGCTATGTGCGGATGAACTGCGCTGCCATTCCATCCGGACTGCTGGAAAGCGAGCTGTTCGGGCACGAGAGGGGGGCATTCACGGGAGCTCTGATGCAAAGAAAGGGCAGATTCGAGCTGGCGGACGGGGGCTCGCTGTTTCTCGATGAGATCGGCGATATCAGCCTGGAGCTGCAGCCGAAATTACTGCGTGCGTTGCAAGAGCAGGAGTTCGAG
>DATFZQ010000135.1:0-52143 GCA_035314345.1 Candidatus Acidiferrum sp. | reverse complement strand
AAGCCAGATGCCACAGATCTACGTCTTCCGAATAATATCCGCCGATAAACAAATCAAGCAGTCCGTCACCGTCATAGTCGAACCACAGCGCGGTGTTCGCGTTGATCCACGGCGGCAGGCCTGCTTGATCGGTCACGCGCGTAAAACCGTGTCCCGCATCATTGTGAAATAACTCCGGTTTACCCCACTTGATCAACAAAAGGTCTTCATATCCGTCGTTGTCATAATCGCCCCAAACCGCTCCCATCGAAACTCCAGTGTCAGGGCGATTCACGTCCGCAATGCCCATTTCTTCCGCAACATCCTTAAACGTGCCGTTGTGCATATTTCGATAGAGTGCGTTCTTTGCTCCTTCCTTGCTGCTTGTTACATAAATATCTGGCCATCCGTCGCGATCAAAATCCACGACCGAGACAGACGCGCCCATCGAAGCGACTTGCGGCATGATGTGGTTCAATCGAGGGTCTAGTGTCGGCGCTTGATGAAAAAAATCCACTCCTGCCGAGTGCGAAATCTCCTGCAAATAGAAACCATGGCGGGCCAGTGCCGTCTGGAAGTCCAGCTTTGTTTTCGTTTCATCGTGACGCGCCGCAAAGCGCTTGATGAGTAGAGGAGAGACCACGAGGCCCGCAAAGACGATCGCCAGAATAATTCTTGCTGCGATGCCTTGTTTCACTTGGGCGGCGCGCTCCTGAGGGAATTTTGAAATACGTCTGGTGTGACGTACCGGGTGTGATAGTTCTCCCAATCCTCCGGATGCTGGCGATACACGAACTCGTCTTCCAGCCTGCCGGGTCGCTCGACGTATTCCTGCTTGGCGTGATATGGCAACGGCAATACGGTCATTGAAAAGGTCGAGTTGAAGTCGCCGTCCTTGATCCACCCGTCGCCGACCAGAATAAAATCGCGGAGCCAACCCGCTGGCGGTGGAGGTTGTTCAGCGAATCGCAGCGACATCTCGTCACCTGAGTTAACGATCACATAGCGATCGTCAACGCGATTGAGCAGCTCGCGCACATCGCCGTATCGCGTGTAGTAACCGATCAAATCGCGCCAGCGTTGCTTCGTGCCAAGAATCTGATAGTAGTCAGGGACCTCCGGCGCGCCTGCGTCTGGCCTATCGATTGTCGAGTAGCCGCGATAATGCAAGTCCGCGACTTCGGCGTCCAGCGTCTGTGTTTTAACCTGAGCGCCGGGTTCGCCAGCTGCCCACTCGATACAGTCCCAATAGATTTCCAGATTCGTTCGCAAGCGCACCTTGCGTGGAGTTCCGGGGCGGAAAATATTCGTAAGATTGAAGAGGACAGTCTTTTTGCGGCCTGCGGGAAAACCAAGATTCGATTGCGCGGCGGTCCAGCCGCCACGACCGTTGGGAACTTCAACGCTCATGCCCTTAGCGTGCCAGCGATTCCCTTGCGTGATGGCCACGTTCAAAGACGATTCGGTGTCGTGAATGGAACCTTGCGCGATTAAGTAGAGCGGACCGCTCTGCGGAGCATCGTCGCCAAGATCGATTTCGATGTAATGATCGCGCGTAATTCCCTGATACTGGCCGCGGCCAAAAGAATCGAGCGCTCGGCCATCTAAAGTTCTGACAATGTCGGTGACGTCATTGCCGTTGTCGTCCGTGGCGTGCGCAATCCGGTGAGGAGTCGCGACGGTCGTGAAACCAAGCTTCGCGGGTGGAATCACGAAGCGCTCGTCAACGTAAATCTCCGTATCGGCGGGATGGTCCACGGTCATCAGCGCGATGCGATCGTAGTAGTAGACCTCCCAGAGCTCGGCCGTAATGCGAAGGTCGTAGTAACCGTCATGCGGAACGAGCTGATCGCGCTGAATTTTGTACCACTCTCCTGTAGCTGCGATTTTCGCTGAGCCCAGCGTATTGATGCGCAGCCCAATCGCGGATCCCCAGGGCACCGCATCCTTGATGAATTCCATCTTCGTGCCATTCCACGCGAAAAGAAATGGACAGGAAGCTTTCAATCGCTGTTCGGTGACAACTTCCTGGTCCGCTTTCACCCCAAATTCAGCGCGAACCGTGCCGTTCGGCCAAACCACACGCACCACTTCCGCGCTCGTCTGGTTGCCAAGACCAAAATGAAGCTGCGGCCCGTTGATGGGCTGTTTCTGAACCAGCAGGCCCGAACGAATTTCGATCTCTCCGCCGACACCGAACGGATTGATGCGCTGGTCGCCTACGGCCTGCTTCGCGTGTGGCCGCACCACTTGCCAGTGATAGTTCTTCGAACCATAATTCAGGCCTTGCACTGGCTTGCCGTTCGAATCGAAACCGAGCAAATCGAGGCGTCCATCGGCGTTCAGGTCCGCAATGTCAAAAATGACGCTGGGCCCTGGCAGGTGGTCTAGAAGAGTGAATTTTAAGGCCGCATCCCCAAGCCAAATCAGCGGCGCTGTTGCGGGTTGTGCAGCAGGCGGCACGACTTGGCTGAGAATCAAGTCGAGTGCACCGTTATTGTCGAGGTCGGCGACTTCCAACCGGACCTCGCCGGCCAACATGGCTGTGGAATTAGGAATTTGCACGAGCGGCGTAACCCTCCACCCGCTCTTTTCATTGAACGAAACGCTGACAATACCGCCATTCGACTCAACAGCAAGCAAATCCAAAACGCCGTCGTTATCCACATCAGCGACGCCAAGCGCTTTCACTGTCGGTAGATTCGACGAAAGCGCGACTTCGCGGAATTGGCCTTGGCGCTCGTTGTGAAAAATGTGAAGCCCGCCAGCCCTATCAACAATTGCCGCGTCGGCGTTGCCATCTGAATCAAAATCAGCCCAGGCGAATGCTCGAACTCCCAATATGCCGGGGAACGGCTGGATCACCGTGAAGGTATTGTCGCCGTTGTTTCGCAGGACTTGCGGAAGGCCGTCCTTTTTTCCTAGAACGATATCGAGGTCGCCGTCGGCCTCAATGTCTACAGCCCAAGCCCCTGTGTAGGATGCCTGCGTAACGCTTTTTGGCAGCTTGGTGTTCGCGGTGACGTCAGTAAATTTGTCGGGAGCATCCTGGCGCATCAAGCGCACGCCGCCTGCACCAGCAAGTACCAGGTCCGTTTTGAAATCATAATTAAAATCGATCTGCAAAATGCCCTCAGGGAGCGGCGCGATACCTGACGAACCACCTGGGAACGAAAATGTCGCCCCTGTCGACAGGCGTACTTCTCTGCAATTCGCCAGCGCGACAATCGGCGCCCCTGCACTGCCAAGCGCAATCGCGCCAATCCAGGTCCACGGCGCAGCATCGCCATTCGGAATCGGCTTGGCGTCAAACGCAAGCGCCGTGTCCGCAGGCGCGGGAGTGAAGTCCGGCGTTTCCAGGCGCAAGAAATGAGTGAACGGTTCCGCTTCCTCACCTGGCGGCGCCTTTAACACAGCAAGGCTCTCACGAAATTCCGGAACGCGCATGAGCGTGTTGCGCAAGAAAGTCGTTCGCGTTGCGGCGGCCCGGGGATTGGGGCCGTCGGCGGCTGCTTGCACTGCCGATAACTGAGCTTTCACCTCGGATGGCCAATTCGCCGAACGCGCACTGATCAGCGCCAGCATCGATTTCAGTGTCGCAGCGTCTCCGTTCTTGGCAGCAGCGCGGGCAAGTTCGAGTTGCGCCGCTAGATTTTCTGGCTGAGCCGCTAGAATCTTTTGAATCAAGCGTTGATACTCTGCGTCGCTGTTGGCGTCCGCCTGGCGTTCCACTTCTTCCGCGAGTTGGTAGGCGGCGCGGTAGTTGAGCGGATTGATTTCAATGGCCTTGCGCCAGTCGGCAATAGCGTTCGCCGAGTTTCCGCGGTTGCTCTCCAAATGTCCAAGTAACTGATAAATCTGATCGTTGTCGGGAGCAAGCCCGCGAGCTCGCTCGATCCGCTGCGCAGCAACATCTAATTTACGCTGGCGCAGAGCGAGCACGCCCCAATTTGCCCAACCAGCCGGTTCGCCCGGCACAAGAGTCGTAAGCTCGGAAAGTTTATTGTCGGCGTGGACATCATCACCGACCTGCAGCGCGCCGAGTCCAATGTAAAACGCGGATACGGCCTCAGCGTATTCCTTCGAAGATTTGAGGGGGAGCTTTTCGCTGGAGCCACATCCCTGCAAAACCGCGCTCAGCAGGCCACAGAGTAGCAATGACGTCACCCGCCGCACGCGAGAAAAACGTGGCATGCGTCTGGATGCAGGCATCAGGCCGACCACCTTCGGAGCATGGTTGATTCTCATTTGCCGCATTTATCCCTTTGATCGCAACACGCAACACGATGAGATGTTAATTTGTCCTTCAGTCTCTCACGCAGAAAGCTCAACCGCAAAGCTTCACGAAACCCGCTGCGGTCGGACTTTTCGCAGGCGTCGACGCTTTACAATGGCCGTAACCCACAAGAACCCGACTCCCAAAAACGGCAAAAGATATAGCAGCAAGTCCCATCGTCCGAAACCCGGCGGCGTCGCCTCAACTTTCGAAAGGGCTTCGCCGCCACCAGCCGAGCTGGACAGAATGAGCCGTACTCGCCAAAATTCTTGTTGGTCAAACTGTACTTCTGTCTTGTATTCGACCTGGCCGCGCAAATCTTGGAGCTGGGCCGGATAGACGACTTCGGCGAGTCTCCCGCTAACAGGTTGCACGCCAACCTGAACCTTCAAGTCCTTTGGGATGGATCCACCCGGTAAAGGACCAACCATGACGAAAAAGTAGCCCGTGCCAATGTCGGGATGCGTCCAAAGCGAAATAATGCAGGGCCCCACGCGCTGATCGGTAATGATCGGAAACGGCGGACCGTTGTGCGCCGCGGCGCTCGGCGCAAGCATCATCACAAGCAAGCTTCCCTGAAAGCATGCGAGCAATGCGCGCAGCACTCGATAATTTCTCAATCCCTTCATCCTGAACCCTCGGCACTCCATCAGCCGCCCATAATCATTGCGCGCATCTCCATGGGCTGAAACATCAGCCAAACTGAGGCCAATCCAACCAGCAAGGAAACCACAGCCCAAGGAACAAAAGCCCTCATCGGTTGGGGGGCGCAATCCTCTTCCGCAAATTGATGAACCACGAGGAGCGAACCTGCGAATCCCAGTATCAGGAATCCCAATTCAATCGGCAGAACAAAGCGCGTTGGCAAACCGGTCCATGTCCAACGCGGCGTGCCAAAAAGATGTACACCGAGATTGGCAAGCGCCGCTTGGGTGACCGGTACGATAGTGAGGATTCCCGTGAAGAAATGGAAGCCGTAGTGGGCCAGCCACATTCCAAATCCCAGCGGAACGAGCGTGTAGCTATAGCGCACGGCCAGAGGAATTAGCGCTAATCTGCTGCCCCCCATTGCGCGCGTCAGCAAAGAAGCTGCGCCGAGCAAGATCGCAGGCTCTACGACGAGAAAGACCACGAAGATGATGCCCAATACCGGCGCTTCACTGCTGACGGAAAGCAACTTTGCCATCCAAGCCTCGAACTCATACGCAGGACTGACCATTCCAAACGCGTTGAGAAGCGCCCCAAAGCTGAACACAATGGCGAGCGCTGCGATATCTTTTCGGCGCGAGAAATATCCAATGCCGGAACGAATCGGATCGATCATCAGTTCCGCCGCCGGCAGCCGGCTCGTGACGCCCACATTGTCGTGTGGACACGCATGCACACAGTCCAGGCAGAACGTGCAATCCATGTTGCCCACCTTGCGTGGCTGGAAGAGGGCAAGCTCGCATCCACGCTGCAGAATCACGAGGCCAGACGTATTCCCGGCCGAAGGCAGGCCGACTCTCGTTCCCGCGGAAGTCTGATCACCAACAACCGCGCGGCGTCCGCGAATGCAATCTTTGGTCGCGCACCGAGTACAAACAGCTTGGTCGCGAACCTGAATTTCCAGCGGCGAAAGAGTTGACGCAATGAAATTAAACTGGCCAATCGGACAAACGAACTTGCAAAAGGACGCATGCTTGAAGAGCCCGTCGATCAACAACACGGCGACAAAGTAAGCGATAGCCAGTGAAGCCGTCCACCAGGGCGAGGACCACAAGCTGAAAAGTTCATAGGTGAACAAGATAGCGACGAAGAGAGCGACCGAAATCCACTTGTTGCGCAACATTCTCGGCCAATTGAATCTTGGGCGAAACAGGCGGCGCGCGGCGTTGCGCACGAGCATGAACGGACACGCCAGACAAAAAAAGTTACCAGCACAAAGCAGCACCAAAACAAGAGCGCCGCGGAAATGTATCCATGTGAGTACAGTCGCGAGGTTTCTTGGCGCCAGCGTGGGACCAAGTATTCCGTGGAGAATCATCACGACGGCGACAAGGAACAGGGGAATCTGCAGAATGGTTCGCGAATGCCGCCAACGCAGGAAACCGCCAAGAAGGGGAACACGAAGCAAATCGAAGCGCGGCGCCTCAACGGACAAGAGTGCCGGATTGGAGGATGGAGTGGCCAACGAGCTCAAGTCGCCTGAGTATCTCGGATTTCTACTTCGCGGTTGAAGGTCTCGCCGCCGCAATACGGAAAACAACCGCTAGGCTGCGCAGGCTTGTGCGCTCTTTTCGTCTTCGTTCCACTCGCAAGTGCAAACGGACAAGCCTTCCTCACCCTTGCGCGGAAACATGTGGTAGTACATGCCGATTACCATGGGGATAAACACAATCGTGTTGTAAAAGAGATGGAGCTCCACGCGAGGTATGAACAATTGCAGAACGCTCACCGGAACGGGCTTGCCCCAGAAATTGTGATGCATCGTCGCTTGGCTAATCAGCAAAAGGTGCTCGATGTGGTGCCAGAATTGAATGACAAGAGCCACGGTCCACCACTTGCGGCCCGTCCCCGTAAACCCTTTGCGCAGGACCCAAATTCCAATCAGCATCACGAGCGCATAGGCATAATGGAGCACTTCGGACTTAATCAGCCAGGGATACCAAAGGCCCAAAAGGCCATTAGCCTGGGGCCGAGGCCATCCCATCACATAGATCTGATAGGCCTGAAACAGGTGTTCAGCCCAGTGAGCGAGAACGATGGCCATGAACACTTGCAGAGCACGCTCATGCCACATCGAGTTCAGCTTGTCGTAAAGGCTGGAACCCGTAGCTGCCGGGATGTGCGCGCTGCTAATCGCAGGTGTGGATACCGCCATGCCGCTACCCTCCGACAACCCTCATAAGATGCAAAATCTGAAAGACCAGGTCTTCCTCGGCGAGGGATACTCCCACGCGGCCGTTGGACCATCAATAGTATATTCATATTAGCGCCCAGCCTGCCGGTCAGCGAACGGCGGACATCCCTTTTTATGTCCTTCGAAAACACTATTGACGCGATCATGCTGAAAGATGAGAATGCCGAGGCTCTTGGCAAACCATACGTAGAATCCTCTCGCACGAACACCATTTCCGAAATGAGGGAACACGAAAATGTCTGAGAATGATGTAATTGCAAACCAGAAGCGTATTTTGCACAACCAGAAATCGATTCTTGCAAACCAGAGCGCCATCAAGGCGAATCAGGAAACGATCAAGAAAAATCAGGCGTCCATTTTGAAGAATCAGGCCACCTTGAACACGATCGTGCAGAACCAAAAGAGGATTCTGGCAAAACTTAAGTAAACCCTCGACTGGCGGTTCTGAACTCTCATTGCTCTGGAGGCGACCTGCTTCGATCGCGTCAGACCTGGCAGCGCAGGGTCTGACGCGCTTTGCGTTACCGCGCTTTTTTTGTTCCTGCCTTCCCTAGGCACCGCTTCTCCGACTCACCCACTCAACCGCTGCTCTCATAATAGTTTTCAATTATTGCGCTGGAACTTTTTCCAAATACACTGGCGGCACTTTGGCATCGGCGCCTCGAATTACGGACACCCTCGAGGCGACTAAGATTCGTCAGGTCGAGGAATGACGCAGTTCGTTTGTTTTCGAGCGAGCCTGCAGCGGATTGTGCCCCAGGCAGTGCGCCATTGCGCCGCTTGGAATACCGGCGAACTGGAGATTCCATAAAAAACTTACTCGTTTGTTTGTTGCTTCTCTTAGCCGGGACCCTAACCGCAGCGCAAGAACCTAACACGCAGCCCATCCAACTCGGAGGCGTGACTTTTTCCGGCAGCATCCGCGAGAGATACGAAGTTTGGAATTGGTTTGAGCCGCCCAGCGGCAACAACCTCTATAGTTATTCCGGAACTGTCGTGCGTTTCGGTTTTTCGCAAAAGCACGAACACTACGACTGGAACATCGAGTTTGAGGCGCCCATTCTGCTTGGCATCCCAGACCACGCCGTTCATCCAGCTCCTTTGGGCCAATACGGGTTGGGCGGATCCTATTACGCCGCGAATGACAACACTCAGAACACCGCATTCATCTTCCCAAAGCAGGCGTTTTTCCGCGTAAAGGGAGAGCACTCCAGCTTGCGAATGGGGCGCATGGAGTTCACCGACGGCAGCGAGGTAACGCCCAAGGATCCCACTTTGGCATCGCTGAAGGCGGACCGCATCGGTCAGCGTTTACTCGGAAACTTCGGTTTTTCCGATGTCATGCGAAGTTTTGATGGGCTTCAATACCTTTATTCGAACGGTCCGTGGACCTTCACGGCTCTTAGCGCAATACCCACGAGGGGCGTGTTTCAAGTCGATGGTTGGGGATGGGTAAAGACACCCGTCACTTACGTGGCGCTTACCCGCCAGGCGGATATCGGAAGTGCTCACGCCGAGTGGCGCATCTTCGGAATTTATTACAACGATGACCGCCCTCTCGTGAAGACAGACAATCGCCCAGCCGCCGCCAAAGCCACCGATCTCGGCGGCATCAATATCGGTACGTACGGCGGACACTTCATTCTCGCCGCGCCAACCTCCGTAGGGACATTTGATCTACTCGGCTGGGGTGCTCTTCAGAACGGCAGTTGGGGACAGTTGACTCAGCGATCAGGCGCGGGCGCAATCGAAGGAGGGTGGCAGCCGACATTTTGGGAGCGCGTTCATCCGTGGCTTCGCGGCGGATATTACTACTCGAGCGGCGACGGGAATCCCGGGGACAACACCCACGGCACGTTCTTCGCCATTCTTCCCACTCCTCGCGTCTACGCCCGCTTCCCCTTCTTCAACTCCATGAACAATACGGACCTTTTCGGCGAGGTGATGCTGCGACCAACTAAGAAACTTACCATCCGGAGCGACGTGCACGGACTCTGGCTTAGCAACAAAAATGACTTGTGGTACACGGGCGGCGGCGCGTTCCAGCCATGGACATTCGGTTTCAACGGTAGGACTTCAAATGGCGACAGCTCCCTTGCGACTCTGTATGACATCAGTGGCGACTACAAGTGGAAGCACGGCGTTTCGTTCGGCCTGTACTTCGGCTATGCAGTCGGCGGCGAAGTCATCAAGAAAATCTATCCCACCAATTCCAATGGCGCGCTTGGCTACAGCGAGCTCATTTACCGCTTCTGACGAATAGCACCTCGAAGCCGCGGCGCGTCAGTGGTTCTTGCAGACTCAAGCTTCGATCTAGAAATGATGCCCTCGCTCCCTTGGGCACTCAACAGCCGTAGCCCAGTCTCCCTACCGAAGACCCTTGCAGGGCACGGGCAGAAGGCCGTATTGTGCGTTCGACTCGTAAACGTCCGCTAGTGTTTTCGAACGCACGATGTGAGCCACTGGGATTTAGCCGCGGCCACGGAGGAGACCGAGATGAATCGTCGCGATTTCTTGCAGCAGGGAGCAATTGGAGTTGCTTCGCTCATATTGATGCCAAAGAGCAGCTGGGCTTCTGCGTCTAGCTCACGCGCTGCGGACTCCCGCATTGAAGTTCTTTTCGACGAGCCGCTTGGCATCATTTCTCCAAACATCTATGGCCATTTCGTCGAAAATCTCAGCGGCGTGCTTTACGACGGTATTTGGGTCGGAGAGAAATCACCTGTACCGAACATCAGTGGCCTTCGGAAGAGCCTGATCGATCACATGCGCAAGATCAAAGCCTCGGTGATTCGCTTTCCCGGCGGATGTTTTGCGGACAGTTACGATTGGCGCGACGGCATCGGTCCCGCTGACAAACGGCCGCGACGCACGAACTTCTGGGCCATGGGCGAATCGGAGAAAGCGCCAGCCAGCCATCGTTACGATCCCAACACGGTCGGTACAAACGAGTTCGTGCATTTCTGCAAACTCATCGGCGCGGAACCCTATCTAGCCGCAAATGTGAGGAGCCTGCCCGCCTCCGCTTTCCAGCAGTGGGTGGAATACTGCAATTCTCCTGCGGGAAGCACAACTCTCGCCGATGTCCGCGCCGCGGCGGGCTATCCTGAGCCGTTTCGCGTGAAGTATTGGGGCGTAGGAAACGAATCTTGGGGTTGCGGCGGCGAATTCACTCCCCAGGAATACGCCGTGGAATTTCGGAGATATTCCACGTGGCTCCCTACATACGGCGATAACTTGAATTTGATCGCGTCTGGGCCGAACACGGGCGAATGGAGTTGGACGAGAGAGTTTCTGGAAGAGGTGTTGCGCAAAGGTCCTGGAGAACTGCGACGGATTTACGGAATGGCCCTCCATCACTACGCCTGGAACCTAAGCCGCGGAAAAACACAAGAATGGGAAGCCGGAAAAGGTGACGCGACAAAGTTTGAACCCGTAGATTGGTACGAGCTTCTGCGAGAAGGCGAACGAATGGAGGGCCTGGTCGACGGCCACTGGCAAGTCTTGAGCGAATTTGATCCACAGCACAGGGTGAAGCTTGTCGTAGATGAATGGGGACCGTGGTACCGGCCCGGGAGCGAGGCGACTCCAGGTGACCAGATTGAACAAATGCCCACGATGCGCGACGCGGTGTTCAGCGGAATGACGCTCGATATCTTCAACAGAAATCCAGAAAAAGTGGCTATGGCCAATTGCGCGCAGCTCATCAACTGCCTGAACAGCTTGTACCTTGCGCACGAAGACAAATTCGTGATCACGCCTGTCGGCCACGTGTTCGAATTGTACCTAAGCCATCAAGGCGGGCAGGCTTTGCGCACCGTCTTCTCATCGCCGAATTTGCACTATGATCGCGACGGCAGTCCGGCGACCTTCTGGGGTTTGCGCGGCTCAGCGTCGGTGCGCGACAAAAACCTCACGATCACCGCGGTTAATCCCAGTACCAACGAGCCCCGATTGGCGGAGATCGCTCTGAGAGGCGCAACGTTCAAAGAAGCCAGCATGAAGTTTTTGAGCAATGCGGACATCCACGCGCACAATACGTTCGATCAGCGAGACGCGGTTATTCCTCAAACAAAGCCGGTTAGCGTGAGCCCAGGAGCCCTCGCGGTTGAGTTTCCGCCTGCCTCGGTGGTCGCCCTGAATATCCAGCTCACCTAACAACCAGCAAGGCCATTTGTTGGCAACAGAGCGACAATTTCGGATCGCCTCGGCGCGCTCCAGCTTCCTACGCCTTCAGAACCGGCGTCCAAACCTGCATCGGCGTCGCCGCACGATTCGCCCACGCGTAGTAAGGCACAAAGCTCAACTCCACTTGGCGTGCCTCGGGTACTTCAGCAGTGTACGCACGATAGAGCGAGCCATGCGAATGGGACTTCACGCTGACCGCTCCCGTATGTTTCAGTACTACGATTCCCCCGAGCAGATCGCCACGAAACTCCTCGTGAAACGCCGACTCACCTTTCTGTCGCACATCCAGAGAAACATCAAACAGCTGCACGCCATCAGGCTGGTCCAGTTGCTCAAGACAATAAACCAGGGGCCCACGCTGCACCGCCACGCGCCCGTAGTCATCCACCACCCGCGGATTTGTTTCAATCACTTGCGGCGTCATCCCAAACCTCACGTTGATAACATCGCCGGGGGACCAGCGGCGCTGCAAAGCGAGATACTGGCCGGGAGTCGCGCCAGAAACCGGCTTACCATTGATCGAGACCTGCGTGCCTGTGGACCACCCCGGCACACGCAGATAAAACGTAAACTCGGTCGGTTTCGCCGGCGTAACGGAAATCTCCACTGTCCCGTCCCACGGATAATTCGTCTTCTGCACCACTTTCAGCCCCGTTCCGTCCCCAAGATGCCAATCCAGCAGCGAATTGTCATACAAATGCACATAAAGCCCGTCCTTACTTGTGCTGTAAAAATAGCCCGGTAAGGAAGCGAACGTGCGCTCCAGATTCGGGGGGCAACAGGTCGTGTCGTACCAGGGATTGCGAATGTGGTCGCCGCCGGAGGGGTCGAATCCCAACGGATTGCGGTAACAATACATTGTGCCGTCAAGTGACATGCCGGAATTAATTCCGTTATACAAGGCTCGCTCGATAACATCGGCGAATTTCGCGTCGCCCGTGGCCGCGAGCATCCGCCAATTCCACATCATGTTGCCTATCGCCGCACAACTCTCGCCATACGCGGTGAAATTCGGCAGCTCATAGGAGTCGCCGAACGCCTCACCCTCGCTCCGCGCACCAACTCCACCTGTAACGTACATCTGCGATGACACAAGGTCTTCCCATAGCACGTTGAGAGTCTTCCAGTAGGTCTGGTCGCCTGTTTCCAGGTAATAGTCCGTGGCCCCGCAACAGGCGTACATGGCACGCACCGCATGGCCTTCGAGATGTGTGCGCGACGTGAAAGGAATTCCGCAGAAGTGATAAACATAGCCGTCCTGCGGCAGCTTGATGCGATCGTCGCCATGCAGAATGTAGCCCGCCAATTCGAGGTAGCGCTTGTCTCCGGTGGTGCGGTATAGCTCGATAAGCGCCAGTTCGATTTCTGGATGGCCGGAGAGAATCGGTTTTTTATCGGGTCCCGGGCCGAAATTGGGAAGCAAGAAGTCGTTTACGAAGCGAATTCCGGCGTCCAGTAATGTGCGATCGCCCGTTGCGCGATAATACGCAATCGCGCCCTGAATCATGTGGCCGATGTTGTAAAGCTCGTGGCCCCATCGCTGAACCTGAGGTGCCATCCGATCCTTCGCGTGATCACCCACGTAGTAGGTATTCAGATAGCCGCTGGGTTCTTGCACCGCGACGACTTCCTTGATGATCTTGTCCGTCATCGCGCGTAGTTCTGGCCGATCGCCGGACTGAAGCGCGAAGCCGGCCGCCTCCGCCCACTTGTAGACGTCGGAGTCCGAGTAGACTGGGCCATGCTGCGCGGCATCGCTCTTGCCGGCAAGCCGCAAGAAATTGTTCATCCGGCCATTGGCTTCGAGCAGTTTCTCCATGGACGGAATGCTTTTGTCGACGTTGGTCTCGCGGCGCGCTCCCCAAAACCCCTGTGTAATCGTGACCGCGTGTACAGGAATGTTATGGAGCATGGCGTACGGAGACTTATCGACAAAAAGAACGCCCTCATCTCTCCAAGCAGGATCGGCGGCGCTCGGATTGCCTCCCCAGCACGAAGCGAGAAAATTCGGAATGGGCACGGAGCTCACCGTGGCCACGGAGAGGGCCGCGCCGACAAATTCCCGGCGCGACAACTGCGATCGCTTTGACATGTTTGCCTCCTCGGGTCAGCGTCTCTCGATCTATCCGACCGGCATTATACGCGGCCTAGAGCAATCGTTTACATGCGAAGCTCTGTAAAAGCATTTGGGCTAATCCGTGCATTCACCTTCCGGTAGCTAGAAGAGCTCTGCCGGCCATACGCATCAGCTTACTAACTACTCTGGTTCGCCCTCTCAGCGATATGGATCAGCGCGGGCAAAACATCGCCGAACGCTACGTCGTGCGGCTGCCCAAAAGCGAAATAGAGCTTTTGATAGAGCTCATACAGCGAGTTGTAGACCTTCTCCGCCGCTGGTTCCGGTGTAAACACGGCATGGCCGGGACAAATCTTATCCTGCGCCTCTTCCACGGTCTTGAACGTCCCGGCTGCGAGAAAAGCAAATATCGCCGAACCCAGACTGACCACGCTTTTGCTCGGCACGAGAACCGGCCTCCCCAGCACATTCGCGTAGATTTGATTCAGTACGTTGTTCTTCTGCGGAATGCCACCCGCGTTGATTACTCGCTTGATTTGCACTCCGTATTCCGCCATCCGGTCCAAAATAATTCGCGTGTGGAATGCAGTGCCCTCGATGGCGGCAAAGAGTTCGTCCTGCGCGGTGCTCAGCAGGTTCCAACCGAGCGTGATCCCCCGTAAGTTCGGGTTCACCAGCACCGTTCGATCTCCGTTGTCCCAAGTCATGCGCAGAAGACCGGTCTCTCCCGGCTTGTACTTCTCCAGTCCCTGGCTTAATGTCGCGACATCGGTTTGAGCGCGAGTGGCAATGGCGTTGAAAATATCTCCCACTGCCGAAAGCCCTGCTTCAATTCCAGTGCGCCCCGGATGGACGCTCCCCTGCACAACGCCGCAGACACCTGGAACCAGATTGATCGACGGCGTAATTCCAATAATGCATGTTGAAGTACCGACGACGTTTACCATGTCCTCGGTGCGGCAGCCCGCCCCGATTGCGTCCCAATGCGCATCGAATGCCCCGACAGGTATCGGAATGCCCGACTTCAACCCGAGCTTCTCGGCCCAGAGCGGGGAAAGCCTTCCGGCAATCTGGTCCGAAGTCACATACTCGCCCTGAAGCTTTTCCCTTATTCCAGCAAAAAGCGAATCTACTTTGACGAGGAAGTCTTCCGACGGCAGGCCGCCCAAATCTGCATTCCACATCCACTTGTGGCCCATGGCGCAAACGCTGCGCTTTACTTTGCGCGGGTCGGTGATGCCGCAAAGCGTCGCCGTCACCATGTCGCAATGCTCGAAGGCAGATACAAATTGCGCACGCTTTTCTGGGTTGTGACGCAGCCAGTGCAACAGCTTCGAGAATCCCCACTCGGACGAATACACTCCGCCGCACCACTGAATGGCTGCAAGTCCTTCTCGATGCCCCGCTTCCGTGATCTCCGCTGCTTCCGCCTTGGCCCGGTGATCGCACCAAAGATAGTATTCATCTAGCGGCTCGAGATTCTTCCCGACGGGAATTACAGAAGAGCCGGTGGTATCCATTGCCAGCGCTTGCACCTGATCGCCTGAGATGTGCGCCTTCTGAACCGCCTCGCGGGTAGCCGTTGCCAACGCGCGCATCTGATCATTGTGCGACTGCGTGGCATATTCCGGATCTTCGCGTTTGCGGTGGAGCGGGTATTCCGCGAGTGCGGTCGCCAGCAGTCCTCGTTCGCTGTCCACGATGGAAACGCGAACACTCAAAGTTCCAAAATCTGCTCCTGCCACGATTGCCATGAGATTTGTATTCGCTCCGGACGCATAATACCGCTACTCTGCGTAGGCGTGCATCCCCCCAACCCAGGTATCGTGTTGAGGCTTCATGCACCGCGGCAGCCGCCGAGGAAAAACTGGCGGCTACGTGATGCTCGAACTACTTCTTCGGATTCTTGCCGCTGGGACTTGGCACGAATTTATAGCCTATACCTCGTACGGTAAGCAGATAGCGGGGTTTACCAGGCTCCCGCTCAATATACCGGCGCAAACGCACGATGAAGTTATCGATGGCTCGCGTGTCGGTGTCTTCGCGCAAATTCCATACTTCCTGCAGAAGTTGTTTGCGAGAGACGGGTCTGCCGCTATTGTTGATCAGGCAGCGAAACAGATCGGATTCCATCATCGTCAGTGGAATGACCTGTGTGCCTACACGCAATTGCAGGTTCTGAAAGTCCACGACTTTATCATCAAAATGAAAGTTTTCTGGCGAGGGCGACTCGGTGGTTGGTGAATCGTCTTGCGCGGACGCGGGATTCGTTGAGCCCTGCCAATTCTTCCGGCGCAATAAACTCTCGACACGGGCGATCAGAATGGCAAGATTGAAGGGTTTCGGCAGGTAGTCATCCGCGCCGGATTCAAATCCTTTGAGAACATCTTCTGGGCGGCCGCGAGCCGTGAGCATGAGTAGCGGAGTATAGTTTTGCGCCTTGCGCAACTCGCGCGCAATCAAAAATCCGTCCTTGCCGGGCAGCATGACGTCCAGCACGAGCGCGTCGAAGATTTCTCGGTCCTTCAGCAGGCGCTTCAATGCGCCCTCTCCGGTATCCGTAATCTGCACGCTATGGCCTTCTGCTTCGAGATTGAAGCGAAGCCCCTCGGCCAGGTGCGCTTCATCTTCAACGATGAGGATGCGGCTCATGCCTGGTAGACCCTCGGAAGACGAATGGTGAACGTGCTCCCCCGCCCTTCCCCTTCGCTCTCGGCAAAGGCGTCGCCGCCATAGCGGCGGGCGATCGAGCGCACAATAAAGAGACCGAGGCCAGTTCCCTTCACATTATCTGTCTTGGAATTCGAGGCACGATAGAAGCGTTTGAAGATTCGCTTCATCTCGTTGTGAGGGATGCCGATGCCGCGATCGTGCACGCGCAGCAGGACCGTGTCGATATTAGGCGTGAGCAAATCCACCACTATGTCTTTCTTCTCGCCGGAATACTTGATGGCATTGTCGAGCAGATTGAAAACGGCCGTGCGGAATTCCTCGGGGTTGCCCAGAACTACGATTTCATCGGGCGGCACCGTGCCAAGACTCAACACTTCCGGAGAAAGATTCTGCCTCAGACGCGCGAGTTCCAGGCCTTCGCGCACAATCTCCGAGAATTGCACTTCCTGCCAGTTCTTTCGCGCGCTCGCGTGTCGGACTTCGCCTGCCTTCAACACCTGTTCGACAGTCCCAAGCAGGCGATCAGTATCATCAATCATGATGCGATAGAATTCGCGGCGCTTGGCTTCGTCCAAGTTCCGGCTCGCCAGAGTTTCCAGGTAAAGACGGATGGAGGCAATCGGTGTCTTTAGTTCATGGGTGACGGCATTTAGGAAGCTGTCTTGCTGCTCATTTCGCCGGATCTCGCGGACAAGAAAGATCGTGTTGACGACCAGGCCCGCGATAAGCACACCGAAGAAGATGATACCGAGCACGAGCGGAACAACTTGCCGCCAGTGGAAAATGATCCAGCTGACATTAAGAGCGATCGTCAGGGCAACGAGACAAGCCCCGAGCGCGATGAAGAACGCGATGGCTTTGGTGCGGCGCGTGATGCGCATGACGTCTTAGTTTACGCCAGGGCGAGCGATTGCCATACCAGCACTAGAGTAAAGAGGGTTCGTGAATCCCCAGATTGTGCGCACAAATCTCGTCGGCAACAGACTTGGGAGTAAATCAGTCGCCGCTGGATATCATCAGGGTAGAAACTGCCGGTGCTACCTCCGGCTTGATCGCGGTGCGCCGTTCATCGCCATGCGGCACCGGCGCGAGCTTATGGCGCTTGACATCCCATGCCAGGCCGAGCGCTCGCAAAGCGCAAATGCCGTACCAGTTCAGATCGATTTCATACCAGACAATCCCGTGACGCGCCGATTGCGGAACAGCGTGATGATTGTTGTGCCAGCCTTCGCCGAAGGTAAGCAGCGCGACCCAAAGACTGTTTTTGGAAGTATCGTCCGTCAGGAACCGCCGCGAACCCCACATGTGCGTCGCAGAGTTTACCAGCCAAGTGGAATGCAGCCCGAACACGGTTCTCACGAACACTCCCCACAATAGGAAGGGCCAGCCACCGATCGCAAAGAGTGCTATGCCAAGAATAGTGAGAGGGACCCAGTGCCACTTGGTGATCCAAATATGAAACTTGTCCTTTCGTAGATCGGGGACAAAGGGCAAAAGCTCCTTGGCATTGCTGTGCATGGCCTGCCCCGTCATGATCCAACCCATGTGCGCCCACAGGCCACCATCCTGCGGCGAATGCGGGTCGCCTTCTTTGTCGGTATTCTGGTGGTGGACCCGGTGCGTGGCTACCCAAGCGATGGGTCCGCCCTCGAGTGCCAGCGTCCCGCAGACCGTCAGAAAATATTCCATCCACTTCGGCGTTTTGTAGCCACGGTGAGTCAGCAATCGGTGGTAGCTCATGCCGATGCCAAGGCTTCCGGCGATCCACCAAAGAACAACCGCCAGTGCCAGCGCCTTCCACGTAAAGAAGAACAACGCGGCGACCGCGCCGATATGAAATGCCAGCATGAAAAGGGATGTGGTCCAATTGATGGGTTGAGAAAATGTCTTGTCGTGGCCTAGGATGTTCATGAACTCAAACGTAGCATGCGGAGAGCGGTGCTTCTGTAATACTTGTGTAATCCCCGTGGCGGAAGTTCCTTAGAATTGTGGCCAAAAAGTTAAGGGCGATCTAATCCCAAATGCCCTCTCAAATCGAAGCAACTCACCCTGGATCCGAAGGCCGGTCTCAGTAAATCCTTGCAGGCCTAGAAGTTAGGCGCGCGGCCGAAATGGCCGCGAATTGGCCCGAAATTGAAGCCGAAAATAGCGTATACTGTGAGAGAACAAATTCCAGAATAAAGGTACCGTTACCCGAGCGCGTCGGGATGAACTTGGTTGTCATGACGGTCACCGCGGCGAATCTACCGCCAGAATTGTAATTCGGATCCCGCCTTTTCGTTTGCCACAAAAGTCCATGGCATTTTTCCTTGGCCATGTTGTGGTGTGCAGGCAGGACCGACAGTCTTGGGCGATACCGTACGGGGGAGAAAACGCTTGGCTCTGCTCATTCAGGAAAAACACGATCTGGTCGGCAACCTCATCAGCCTCGGCAAGAGCCGCGGCTACGTGCTCAACGAGGAAGTGAACGACGTACTTTCCGCGGAGGAGCACACAACGGAGGAGATCGACAATCTCTTTTCTACCTTCGAGCGCGACGGCACCGAAATTTTTGAAGATATTGCCGCGGCGAGAGCCGCGCACACCACGCTCGAAGTCACCCAGCGAGTCGAACTCGGTCCACGGAACGACGCCATCCACGAAGAAGAAACCGAGATCGAGCGCCCCGTGCACTCCGTGCAGAAGAGTACCGATCCGGTCAGCACGTACTTGCGCGAAATGGGCGTGGTCCCGCTCCTAACGCGTGAGACGGAGATCGTTCTCGCCAAGCGCATGGAACGCGGCAAGTTGCGCGTGCTGAAGACCGTATCGCGCTCGCCGATCGTGGCCAAGGAATTGATCGCCGTTGGTGTGGAGCTTCGCAAGGGCGCTCTTTCCATCAAGAGAATCGTTCACCTCCAGGAAGAAGAACTAACCGACGACAAGATCGAAGAAAAACTGCGCCAAACGCTGCGGACCATTCATCAGATCGAGAAGCTCTACCAGCTAGGACGAAAGCAGGCGCTCAGGCTGGAGAACACTGGAAAATCTGAAAAGCTAGCGCATCTGCGTGCCCGCCGCCGTCTGGCCCGGACCCGCATTGCGATTTCGCACCTGGTCCGCTCCATCGAATTCAGTGACGCTGAGAAGAGGCGCCTGATTGATACTCTACGCATCACGGCCGAGCGGCTGCATACGCTCGATCGTGAGATTGGCCGGTTGGAACGCCGCGTGAGCTCCTCCCGCTCCGAGAGCGCACACGGGGCGCGCGATGAGCTCCGTTCGCGCCGGACGGAACGAAAGAACATTGAAGAATCCTGCGAAGTTGGTTTGGACGCGCTGAAGCGCGCTCTCGCGGCCATTCGGCTTGGCGAAGCGGAAACGGAACAGGCCAAAACCGAGCTAACCGAGGCCAACCTCCGCCTCGTCGTCTCCATTGCCAAGAAATACACCAACCGCGGCATGCAGTTCCTCGATTTGATCCAGGAAGGCAACATCGGTCTCATGAAGGGCGCCGACAAATTCGAGTGGCGCCGCGGGTATAAATTCTCCACCTACGCGACCTGGTGGATTCGCCAAGGCATTACTCGCGCCATCGCCGACCAGGCGCGCACCATCCGCGTGCCAGTGCACATGATCGAGACGATCAACAAGCAGGCCCGCACCAGCCGGCAGTTGGTGCAAGAACTCGGTCGCGAGCCTACTACCGAGGAACTCGCGAGGCGCATGGATCTTTCCGTCGACGCGGTTAGCAAAACGAAGAAGATCGCGCAACAGCCCATGTCTTTTGAGACGCCCATCGGAGAAGACGAAGAGTCTCACCTCGGCGACTTTGTCGAGGATAAGGGTGTCGTTTCGCCATCGGATGCCGCCATTCACCTCAATTTGAAGGAACACCTAGCCTCAGTGCTGAAGACGCTCACACCGCGCGAGGAAAGAATCATCAAGATGCGCTTTGGCCTCGAAGACGGCAATGAACTGACGCTGGAGCAAGTGGGCCAGTCGTTCGCCGTTACGCGCGAGCGCATCCGCCAAATCGAAGCCAAGGCGCTGCGAAAGCTGCGGCATCATTCGCGCTCCAGGCGGTTCCGAATTTTTCTCCAAAGCGCGTTTTAAGAATTGGCAGCTGGACTGCCCACCTGCAAATCGCAACTTGATCCGACCATGGAAGTCGGAAGACCCACGGCTGGGCAACCGCCGGGTCGCGGTAGGGACGACCATCGCTGATCGCCCCCCGCACAGAGCCGTACGAGCGGCACTACCGGTCGGGTAGGGCGATGGCGCGGACCAGGCTTCGAATGATGCTGACGTTTCCATCGCTCTCCCTAAAATTCCGTACGGCGGGTTTTCCCCGGTACGGCTTCAAGGCCGGTAGATCAGGCAGGGCCTTCCCGACGACGCGAGAACTTTGCGTCGACCGGTTTGCCTCCGCCCTTCGTGCTCCCCGCTTTCGCGTCTCTGCCCCGCTCGGTGTCGGGGAACACAATGCGCTTGAGCACCTCCGTGCGAGCGGCTACTGCCGCTCTACCCCAGGGGCCCTCGCTCCGGTCCGGGTTATGCTGTCCCGGTCCATCAACGCTTAATCGGCCCCATCCGCCCCACTCGCAGGCGCATCCCGACTTCACCGCATGGCGGCTTATACGCGATGCCTTCGCTGTGCATATTCGCATATGCCTAGGCGACCCACGACTGGTTCTGAGCTTTCATCGATGTTCTTTCACAACATGTCGCCCTCTTCGACCACGGGGAACCCTTCGGCTGTCCTTACCCAGTACTTCACCGAAGACGCTGGCCTTCAACTCCGTATGAAAGTTTCGGCATTCCCGTAATCCTCACACTCCGATTCTGGTGAGGGGTGGGTTTTCGAGGCTTAACTACAGTTCGTTTTGCTACGACCTGTTGCTTTGCTTGCCCTCCTGTCGGAGCTGACCAGATTCGCATCCAGCCAACGAGGACGTTTACTTCCGGGCTTTCGACGGTTTGGTCACCCGCTCCGTCGCCGGATATCACTACAGTGCCAACTGGGAAATCTGCACCGGCGGGACTTTCACCCGCTAGGCCATCGACTAGCTTCACTGCACCATACGGCTCCCACCTTGGAGGATTGGCGAATGCTTCTCGCACACCGTTCAATCCATGGAACACTCAATCCCCGCACTGTGTCGGGCTGGTGTTGGCTTGAACAATGTTCTCCTTGGCCCGCGCCCTTTTCTCCCCAGGCTCCGCCGAAGATCGCTCTTCCTTGTTCGCCTGGTTCATCGATAGTATGGCGCGGTCCGACTCCTCCGAAGCGTGCGCGTCCGCCGTGTGGCTTTACGCCTTCGCGGACCGGCCTCGTCCCCCTTTCGGGGCGAGGCGCTCCAGAGGTCTCCCGGTTCTCGTGCATGTTGTTTCTCAGCGTGCGCGGGTTCTTAGACTACGCACTGCTCGCTCGCGATTATCGCGAAACAGCCGTGTTGCCTTCCTCCAATCAGGAGAGAGTCGGCGTCCTGGTTTGCGTTTTTCGAAGCTCAATAGCCCGGCCCACCGATGCCCCTGTCTACGCTTCGGGCGACACCTCGCGATGTCACCTGCAAGACTGAGGGCCAAGATGGAGTCGCTGTCTCCTTTCTTGTGGGACTCTTTCATTCCCTGCAACATGCCGGTTTATCCTGGCGCACCCTGAAAAACGCCGAATAATCCACGGTTGCGAATCCCGCTTCCCCGGCCAAGCAAAGTACCTGCCATTCCATATTGTGTGTTAAGAAGTTTCTAGCTATCGCGTCTTAGGTTATAGAAGAGCCGAGGAGGGATACTTGGCGGCCGCGATAGAAAACATCATGGTGACGCAAGCAGCCGCAGAGCTTGAGGTAGTCTTTCGCTCCCACCAGGCTTGTGTCCTCAAAGCCGCCTATCGCGTAACGGGCAGCATGGCCGATGCCGAGGACGTCGCACAATCCGTCTTCCTCCGATTGGCCCGCGGCACGGTCGACCACAACCGTATCTCCAATTTACAAGGCTACTTACACAGGTCAGCGGTCAATGCTGCTTTGGACCTCATTCGGTCGAGGGGCCATCGCGAGGTCGTGCCGGTGGAAACAGCGGACCAACTTCAATCCAATCCCAGCCTCTCCCCAGAACGGGCGCATTCCTCGATGGAAATCAAGAATTGGCTTCGCCAGGAGCTTGCCAAGCTCAGCCCCCGCACTGCCGAGATGTTCACCCTGCGCTATATCGAAGGCCTGGACAACCCGGAAATCGCCGAGATGATGAACACATCGCAGGCTGTAGTTGCAGTCACACTCCATCGGACTCGCGCGCGGCTGAAGAAGAGTCTTCGTGGACTTAGGAAAGGTGCATCATGAATTTTTTTCGATCGAAGCAAGACGCGCGGCTGGATCAAGCGATCTCCGAGCTCCGCGCGGAACAGCCCGACGCCAAGACCCTGTCCGCTTCCGCCGAGCACGTGTGGCAGAAGCTGCAAGAAGGGCTGGGCGAGGAAGCCACAGCCGACGCGCTTCAACCTATCCGTGGCTGCGCCGATATTCGTGCCTTGCTGCCTGCCTTTCATCAGCAAGAGCTGGCTCCAGCTCGCGCGCTAATCGTGGAAGATCATCTTAAGGAATGTGTTTCCTGCCGTTCCTATGCTCACGGCCGCGCAGTCGACGGCAAGACAAGCGTTAACTGGCGGATGGAACCCGCGTCGCGTGGTTTCCAGTGGAGTTTTGGTAGTTTGTCTTTCGCGGCAGCCTCATTGGCCGTGCTGGTCGCATTGGTTTGGGCCGGGCACAACTGGTACGTCGATGGCCCTCCTGGCAACCGTGGACGCATCGATTCCATTGCGGGGCTTGCGTACCGCGTTGGCCCGACCGGTGAACAGATGTTGAAGCTAGGCGACGAAGTAAGCCAAGGCGAATTCATTCGCACGGCCGCCAATTCCCATGCCACCGTCAGGCTCTTTGACGGCTCGAAAGTGGAAATGAATCAGCGCGCGGAATTGGCCGTGAGCGCGAATCGCCGCAACACCACCATCCATCTCGATCAAGGCAGCATCATCGTCCAGGCTGCGCATCGTCACACTGGCCATCTATACGTCAGCGCTCCCGATTGCACGGTAGCTGTCACCGGTACGGTCTTTTCCGTGAACTCCGGCACCAAAGGCTCCCGTGTTTCCGTGATTGAAGGTGAAGTCCACGTCAAGCATTCCGGACAGGAATCCATCCTCCACTCGGGCGATCAGGTGGCCACCACATCGAGCGTCGGCCTTGTTCCTGTCAGCCAAGAGATTGGATGGAGCGACGACCTCAACCATGAACTGGCTTTGCTCGCGGAATTCTCAAAACTTCGCGAGAAACTCGAGACCATCCCCACGCCCGGTCCGCGGTACGAAAGCAAAATCCTTCCTTTGCTGGCGCCCGACACGGTCCTCTATATCGGCATCCCCAATCTTGGAGACGCGCTCCAGCAAGCAAATCAAATCTTTCAGCAGCAGCTCGCACAGAGCAAAGTTTTGCAAGACTGGTGGAACAAGAGCGGCAACTCGAATCAGCATCCGACTCCCGAGGAGTTGATCGGACAAATTCAGGCCATCAGCCAGTATCTGGGTGACGAAGTGGTGATCACGTTCAGAGCCGGCCCCGCCTCCCGCGAGCAGGGCCCTATCCTGCTTGCCGAAGTGAAACAGGCTGGACTGAAAACTTTCCTGCAGAATCACCTGGCTGCTACCTTGTCCAGCACGCAAGGCAAATCCAATCTGCGCGTCGTGGATCCGCAGTCACTCTCCTCCCTTGCGGCAGGCGAGCGAGGAATGATTACGCTTGTCAGGCCGAACATGCTCGTTGTCGGCGGCGACTCAGCTTCCGTGCAGGAGATGAGCGCGCAGCTCGACGCCGGAGCAACTCAATTTGCTGCAACCGACTTCGGCCAAAGAATCTTGAACGTTTACAGTCAGGGCACCGAAACTCTGGTCGCTGCGAATCTCGGCCAGATTCTGAACTCTACACACTCCCAGCAACAGGAATCGAATGCTCTCCAGAATAGCGGCTTCAACGACATAAAGTATCTGATCGCCACGCGCGGTCAAGGCCCCAGTCAAGCAGACAACCGCATCACTTTGGAATTTAATGGTCAGCGGCGCGGCGTTGCTTCCTGGCTGGCCGCTCCCGCTCCTGTGGGCTCGCTCGACTATGTTTCCGCCAACGCTGGCGCGGCAGTCTCTTTCGTTGGGAAGCAACCAGCGCTCATGCTTGATGACCTCTTCAGTACATTCGGCGCCGCGGATCCGAACTTCAGCAAGAATCTGGCTCAGCTAAATACAGAACTCGGTTTGAATATTCGCGACGACCTCGCGAGCGCCCTCGGCGGAGAGATGACCCTTGCTCTCGACGGCCCGGTCCTTCCTACGCCTTCGTGGAAAGCCATTATCGAGGTCAACCAATCAGGAGCGCTCCAGCTTGCCATCGAAAAATTGGTGCAGGCTGCTAATCGGGAAGCGCAAAAATCAAATCAGCCAGGCTTAACTCTCAATCAAGCCCAGGTCGGTGGACGAACGTTTTACATGATCCAATCTCAATCTCCGGGACTTGCGGCCGTTACGTCCGAATACGACTACACTTTCGCGGACGGATATATGATCGTGGCGCCCTCTCGCGCGCTGCTCATCGCCGCCATAGAAACCCACGCGAACGGCACATCCCTGGCGCGTTCCGCTTCGTTCCGCGCTCTGCTGCCCAGCGACAACCAGGCGAACTTTTCAGCGATGCTCTACCAAAATCTCGGTCCGATTCTGAAGCCGCTCGCTTCCCAGCTCAATTCGGGGCAGTTGGCGATGCTTCAGCAATTGGCAACGGACTCCAAACCGAGCGTGATGTGCGCGTATGGAGAAAGCGATCGCATCGAAGTGGCCAGCAGCGGCAAGCTTCTTGACTTGAATCCAGCTTTTCCGACCTTGCTGCACTTGCTGGGCTTGTCCGATCATGGAACTTCACGATAGGCTAATCCGTATTGACTTCTAGATGACGACTCCAACGATTGAGCTCAACGGGCTCGAAGTTCAACTCGGGGGCCGAACGATTCTTCATGGGCTCACCGGAGTTTTGAAGAGCCGCGCCATCGGGCTCCTCGGGCCCAACGGTGCCGGCAAGTCCACACTGATCAACACGCTTCTTGGTTTTCATACACCATCCAAAGGCAGCGCTCGCGTGCTCGGACTCGATTCCCATTCCAACGGCAAGGCGCTTCGCTCTCTCGTCGGCTATATGCCCGAAAACGATGCTTTTATTTCAAAAATGTCCGGTGTCCGTTTCGTTCGCTACATGGCGGAGATTTCCGGCCTTCCCTCCGAGCAAGCCATGGAGCGCGCGCACGAAGCCTTCGTCTACGTCGGATTGGGCGAAGCGCGTTATCGCCCAGTGGGGACGTATTCCCTGGGCATGAAGCAACTCGCGAAATTAGCGCAAGCGATTGCGCACGGCCCCAAAGTTCTCATTTTGGACGAACCAACCAACGGCATGGACCCGCCGGCCCGCAAGCGCTTGATCGAACTCATTCGCGAAATCCGCGAAGCCAGCGATATTTGCCTGCTGCTCTCCTCGCATCTGCTGCGCGATGTGGAAGAAACTTGCGACGAGGTGCTCATCCTGCGGAACGGGCAAATCGCCTCGATTTGCAACCTTGTCGAAGAGCGGCGCGCCAACCGCAAATTCCTCGAACTGGAAACAATTGGTGCCGAGGCGACATTCACCACCGCGCTCGAAAGCCTCGGCTGCGAATGTGCGGTTTTCACAAGCGGCCGCATCAAGGTCGTCATGCCGGACAGCGTCGAAATTCGCGAAGTGTTTAAAGTCGCGGCGGATCGCGGCGTGCAGATTCGCCGCATGAATCACCGTCGCGATTCGCTCGAAGACATCTTCCTCAATGCGATGGAGCAATCAGGAGTAGCTGATGGCCGTCTATAAGCGCCGATATAATCCCTACACCGGCTCGCTGACGCCCCAATGGTCGCGTTTTTTCGTTCTGACACGATTTGCGTTCGCTGACCTGTTTAAGTCGCGCTTCTTCGTTCTCCTCTTCATTCTTTGCATCATTCCCTGCCTGTTCGCTGCAGGCTACATTTTCGTTGCCAATAACAAGACCTTGCAGTTGCTGATGCAACTGCGCTCAGACATGGATTTGTTCAAGGTGGAAAGCCAATATTTCGTCGTCATCATGATGGTGCAGACCCAGGCAGCCTTTCTTTTGAATTGTTGGGTTGGCCCCGTCTTGATCGCTGGCGATCTAACGAATGGCGCGCTCCCCCTTTTTCTGAGCCGCCCCTTCACCAGGGCAGATTATGTTCTTGGAAAACTCGCAGTGCTGGGGTTGCTGCTCTCCGCCGTCACGTGGGTTCCCTGCCTGCTCTTATTTGGTCTCCAATCCGGGTTGGCTAGAAACGGCTGGATCTGGTCACACCTGTGGATGGTCGTTCCTATTGTGTTGTGCTCGGCGATTTGGATACTCACACTCTCTCTCCTTTCTCTAGCCGTATCAGCGTGGGTCAAGTTGCGGATTGTCGCTACCGGCATAATCTTCATCACATTTTTCATCCCTGCGGGCCTCGGCGAGATGTTCAACGCCATCATGAGCACCATCTGGGGCCGGCTGCTGAATTTCTCGTACATGTTACAGCTAATCGTGTCACACGGATTTCGTGAGGAATCCGGACGGCTGGCCAGGCGGGGATGGGACGAGATTCCAATTCCTGCGGCATGGGGCTCCCTGATTTGTCTCTGCTTGCTTGCGCTTGTCATTCTGAATGCGCGCCTGCGCGCCCGCGAAACGGTGCGCGGATGACCCCAGACTCCCGCCAAATCGTTTTCGACAATGTCTCGAAGTTTTACGGAGAAGTTCTCGGCGTGAACAAAGTGAATTTCTCGCTCGAACCAGGTATTACCAGCCTCGTCGGGCCCAACGGTTCGGGTAAGACCACGTTGATGAACTTACTGACCGGCCTCATCAAGCCATCTCACGGCGCGATTTACGTTCTCGGCCTCACGTCCCAACAACCCATCGAGTTCTTCCGCCAAGTCGGATACTGCACGCAGTTTGATTCCTTCCCTCCCGGCACGAATGGCTACGACTTCATTTATTGGCCATTGCGCCTCCACGGTTTTGGCCGTGACCAGGCTACGAAACTCACCAACGAAGCCCTCGAACGCGCCGGGATGGCGCAAGTCGCCCGCCGCAAAGTAGCGGGCTACAGCAAGGGGATGCGCCAGCGCATTCGCCTGGCTCAAGCCATCGCGCATCACCCTTCCGTGCTGGTTCTCGACGAACCACTCAACGGCCTCGATCCCATGGCCCGCGCCGAATCGATCGCCCTTTTCGGAGCTATCGCCAAGCAGGGAATGCACGTGATCATCTCCAGCCATATTTTGGAGGAAGTCGATCGCATTTCCGATCGCGTTGTGCTGATGAGCAGCGGCTACGTCGTCGCCGAAGGCCAGATCAAAGAGGTTCGCCGCGAAGTCCGCGATCATCCCATGCAAATCCTGGTTCGCTGCTCGAATCCCGCGGCGCTGGCGTCCGCCGCGTTCGAGCTCAATCACGTCGTCGAAGCCAAAATTTTGAATGATGGCCAAAGCGTCCTGGTGCGCACGCGCGATGCCGGGCAGTTTTCCCTCCTGCTCAACAAAATCGTGTCCAGCGGCTTGCTTGAAGTCGATGCCGTCGCTCCCGCCGACGACGACGTAAATTCCATCTATCAATATCTCATCGGATCGGATGGCAGCCCAACATGAGCCTCCAGGAATCAGTGGCCCTCGCCCAGAGCACATTGAAAGAACAACCGTGGCGGCTGTTTGCCAGTCAAATCTCCGTCCTCGTGCGCACGGAGGTTCGCCGAACCCTCTTCACTCGCCGTAGGATCGGGTTTCATCTGCTCGCTTGGATACCGGTCTTATTCCTGCTCGCGCACAACATTTTCGACAGACATGACATCGACCCTGCCCAAATTGAAAACAATACACTCGTACTCGCGGGAATTATCCAGCTCTACTATTTCCGGCTCGGCATTTTCTTCGCTTGCATGGGAGTCTTTACGTGGCTGTTCCGCGGCGAAATGGTCCAGCGTACACTCCACTATCAGTTTCTCGTCCCGGTCAGAAAAGAAGTTTTGGTGATTGGAAAGTTTCTGGCCGGTGCGATCATCTCCATCGCACTTTTTGAGACAGCGGTTTTTGCCTGCTTTTGTCTCACGTATAGCCGCTTCGGTTCAGCGGGCAGGTCTTACGTTTTTGACGGGCCGGGCCTCGGCCAGCTGGGCTCCTATCTGCTGGCGACGGCTCTCGCTTGCCTCGGCTACGGCGCCGTGTTTCTCACTCTCAGTCTTCTCTTCAAGAATCCGATCATCCCCGGTGCTATGCTGCTGGGATGGGAAACAATCGCTCCGATCTTTCCTTCCTGGGCCCAGCGGCTAAGCGTCACTTTCTATCTGAAGCATCTTTGCCCAGTGAACTTGCCAACGGATGGTCCCCTGGCAATTTTTACGATCGTGGCCGAACCTGTCTCTCCGTTTATTGCTATCCTCGGTTTGCTATGCCTTACCCTCGCGATTCTCGTATTATCCTGCTTTCTCATTCATCGGCTTGAGGTCACCTACACGGCTGAATAGCCTCGTCTCTGAACGAATTCCACCGCAGCCCGCGCTATCCTGTACCAAAGGCCAGTAAGTTCCTACTCGTCAATAACCTTCCTGCGCGGGGAAATACGTCCGTCTTGTCCGCCTCACGCTCTTAACAGACCATGAATAATGGGCGGGAAGCGCCCGCCCCTGGTCCAAGCGATGACGCGTCTTCTTGAAGTAAAAAATCTCCACGTCTCCTACTCCGCGCGCACCGGCGAGGTCTGGCCCGCGGCCTGGTTGAACAGTTCGAGTGGGCAATAAGATAATCGGCGTGTCGACCGAGCGGATTCCGGTGCTCACCATGTCCTCAACTCCTCTGTGGACGCCCGAATCCCTCCGCATCAAGCAAGTCGAAGAACAAGTCTCGGCACTTCGCAGCTCGGTCATTTGCGCTTTTAACCAGCTCCTTGATTTGAAAGATCGCAATACCGGCCTGCACAGCACGCGCCTCGCAGAATGGGGCATGCGCGTCGGGCAAGAGCTGGGGCTAGACGAAGCCGAACTCCAGAACCTCGAAGTCGCCGCTCTTCTTCACGACATCGGTAAAGTAGGCGTCCCTGACTCCATTCTTAAAAAGCCGGGGAAATTAGACGACGAAGAATATGCCCTGATGAAGAAGCACCCAGAATATGGCTGGGCGGTTTTGCGCATGCTCCCCGGATTCGAGCGCGCTGCGTTAGATATTCTGCACCACCACGAATCATTCGATGGCAGAGGTTATCCCGCCGGCTTAAAGGAAACAGAAATTCCGATCGTCTCCCGCATCGTGACGGTCATCGACGCCCTTCGACGCCATGGTCTCTTCCCGCCCCTACCGCAAAGGCCTTCCGCATGAAGAAGCTGTCCGCCGCCTCATTCAGTGCAGCGGCACGCAATTCGATCCTGTCGTTGTGCAGTGTTTCCTGTCCTTCGCGCAAGCCGAAATGGACACCGTCTTCGCCGCCGCGGGGACGTCCGTCTCCTCCGCTCTGTGAATCCCTTAGGTTTTTAAACGGATGCCCACGCACTCACCAATTTCTTCGCAGAGTTGTCATCCCGAGCGTAGCGAGGGATCTGCTTTTCTGGGTTTGGCGTGCTAGGTCGACGGGGATCGCTAGCCCTCGACCGGCTCTCGCGCTTGTCCATCTCGCTCAAGCCGCAAGTGCGCGGCAACGAGTCTAATCTCTTCATAGGTGATTTCCGGAGGCAGAACCTCCTTTAAAGGTTTAATCCGTTCGAATCCGAGAAGCGTGCAAGCCTTTTCGATTTGTGCTCGCTTGTCAGCGTCCACCCAGCTCGGCTGGAACTCCAATTCTCCGCGTTCCATCAGCCCAACAATTAGGCTGACGACGCTGGAAAACTGCCGCCCGCGGGTCTTCGCAATCTCCTCAAATGTGCGGCCTTCCGCCAGCAGTCGCTTTGTCTCCTCAGCAGGCTTCGCTTTTTCCATCTCGAGCTTGGCGGCCCGTGCTCCACGTCCAAACTCCTCAAGCACCTCCAAAATCTCCCGGCCGTACATCTCGGTCTTCCGATCGCCGAATCCGGAAACTCCCCGAAGCTCGCTGAGCGAACGGGGCCGCACTCGGCACAGTTCATCGAGCGAAGTGTCGTGCATCACGATGAACGCCGCGGTGCCACGCTCTTTTGCAGTCGTCCGGCGCCACTCCCGAAGAAATTCGCGCAGCTCAGGGTTGATCCCCGCAGCCAATCTTCTGACGCTTGGATCTCCGGCTGAAATCCGCGTCGGCTCTCGCCGATTTTCGTTTGCCTGAAAAGCTCCACCGTTGCTCGCCATTGCCCCAGTTGCCTTGCGCTTCGTCGCCTTTTTCGCCGGCGCAGCCGCTGCCAGCCATTCCGGCTCTCCGACGCACACATCGCAGGCTCCGCAAGATTTCCATTTGCGGTTTTCCCCGAAGTGCGAGCAGATCTGATGGTGCCGGCATATTTTTGCTTCCACGAAGTTCCGAATCTCGTGATACCGCTGCCAGGCGCGTTGTTTCTCCGCCGGATCGCTCAACTGCTCCACAAAATACGTCAACAATCCCACATCGCGCTTTTGCCACAGCAGAATGCAATCCGCCGGTTCACCGTCGCGCCCCGCGCGCCCTGCTTCCTGATAATACTGCTCAATCGATTTCGGCAACGACAGATGAATCACCGCGCGCACCGCCGCCTTGTTGATCCCCAATCCAAACGCAATCGTCCCCACCAGCACGCGCACATCGTCCGACATCCATCGCTCTTGATTCTGTTTCCGCGTCTCGCTATCCATCTTCCCGTGATAACCAATCGCGGCAATTCCCTGCTCCGCCAAAAAATCCACCGTCTCCTCGACCCGCGCGATCGTCGGCGCATACACGATCATGTTGCTATCCGCATACTTCCGCATCGCTCGAATCAAAAGTTCGGACTGCGTCTTACCCACGCATTCCTTCACGATGTACTGCAAATTCGGCCGGTGAAAGCTTGCGATATATTTATCCGGCTCGTGTAGCGCGAGTTGCGCGATGATGTCGTGCCGCACGCGGCGCGTAGCGCTCGCCGTAAACGCCGCAATCGGCAGCTCCGCAAAATGTTTCCGCAGCGAACTCAATTGCCGGTACTCCGGCCGGAACTCGTGCCCCCATTCCGAAATGCAATGCGCCTCATCAATCGCAAAAAAAGAAACCGGCACGCGCTTCAGCCACCCAATTGTGTCTTCCCGCGCCAACCGTTCCGGCGAAAGATACAAAAGCCGGTAAGCTCCCTCAATCGCCTTATGCAACACCCACGACTGCACATCGCCAGCCAGCGTGCTATTCAACAACGCCGACGGAATTCCCATCTGCGTAAGCTGCGCCACCTGGTCCTGCATCAAGGCAATCAGCGGCGAGACTACAATCACCGTTTTGTCCTTCAAAATCGCCGCAGGCAGCTGATAGCAGAGCGATTTGCCCCCGCCGGTCGGCATCACCACACAAGTGTCCCGCCCGCCAAGCAAACTCTTCACAATATTTTCTTGCAATGGGCGGAATGCGTCGTAACCCCAATACTGCCGAAGCGCCCCGAGCAGCTCTGTGTCCGAACTCATGCACAGAGTATAGTTCCCGGATAAGGCGTGGTCTATGCAGCTCTGCCTCCGCGGTAGCTCTTCGCTGACGGAGCTTCCGTCCTGAACAACGCCAGCCTTTTGTGAATATTCGTTCACATGCGTCTCGGCGCGAATTCTGACTTATCTCTTGACAATAGAGTGCCGACAGCGTAACTCATCACCCGAAAAGCTCGCTTTCCAGTCCGGGCGGCATCGGCGATTATCGGCATTGCCTCCCACAAAGCATTAGGCGGAGTTCATGACATTTAAAATGGATTACCACTTCGTTCTGGAGGCCCAACTGTGACTTGGAATCAGATTTATGATCCCCTCGGCCATTGGTGGCTCTCCACGCTGGTTGCCGCTCTGCCTGTCGTAGTTCTCCTCGGCCTGCTCGCAGGCTTCAAAGTCCGCGCGCACCTCTGCGCCGTCGCGGGCGCCGCCACCGCCATTCTCTGCGCCATCCTCGTCTTCCATATGCCCGCGCAAATGGCCGTCAGCAGCTTCCTCTACGGCTCCGCCTACGGCCTCCTCAAAATCGTCTGGATCGTCATCGCCGCCGTCTTCCTCTACGACATCTCCGTCGAAACCGGCCAATTTGAAATCATGAAGCAGTCCGTCGCCGCCATCACGCCCGACCGCCGCCTCCAACTCCTCCTCGTCGCCTTCTGCTTCGGCGCCTTCATCGAAGGCTGCGCCGGATTTGGCGCGCCCGTCGCCATCGCTGGCGCCTTCATGATCGGCCTCGGCTTCAAACCCTTCCACGCCGCCGCGCTCAACCTGATCGCCAACACCGCCCCCGTCGCATGGGGCGCCATCGGTACTCCCGTCCACGCCCTCGCTTCCGTGACCGCTCTCCCCGAAAGCGATCTCAGCGCCATGATCGGCCGCATCCTCCCCATTACCGCCGTAATCGTCCCCTTCTGGCTGGTTCGCGCGATGGTCAGCTGGTCGGAAACGTGGGAAGTTTTTCCCGCGATCCTCGTGGTGGGCATCTCGTTCGCCGGCACGCAATGGTTCTGGGCCAACCACATGGACAGCAACCTCGTCGACATCGCCGCCGGCGTCGTCTCTCTCCTCGCCACCATGCTCTTCCTCCGCTTCTGGAAGCCCAAGCACATCTGGCGCTTCCCCGAAGAGCGCGAAGCCGACGCCACCAAAGGCGCCGCCGCAGTCCAAACTTCCGTGACCGACACCATGGGCGACGAATGGAAAATCCGTCAACGCTCCCTTGCCGGCACTCGCTACACCGCAGGCCAAATTGCCAAAGCCTGGCTCCCGTTCGCCATCCTCTCGCTCTTCGTTCTCGCCTGGGGCTTGCCAAGCATCAAGCTAGCCATGAACAAAGCCACCACTCCCGCCTTCACCGTCGTCATGCCCGATGGCAAGAACCGTCCGGGCCCCGCAGGCTGGGATTGGCCTTATCTGCACGCCAAAGTGTTTCGCACTCCTCCGGTAGTGGCCAAACCCGCCGCCGAAGCCGCCCGCTTCGATTTCAACTGGCTCACCGCCACCGGCACAGCCTGCTTCCTTGCCGCGCTCGTAGGAGGCCTAATCTTTGGCCTCGGCCCCGGCAAAATCCTCAAAATCTTTGGCGGCACACTCTTCCGCCTGCGCTTCGCCATCATCGCCATGACCTGCATGCTCGGCCTCGGGTACGTCACGCGCTACTCCGGCATGGACGCCGTCCTCGGCCTCGCCTTCACGCGCACCGGCTGGTTCTTCCCCTTCTTCGGCGCCTTCATCGGCTGGCTAGGCGTAGCTCTCACCGGCAGCGACACCTCCTCCAACGTCCTCTTCGGCGGCCTGCAAAAAATCACCGCCCAGCAGCTCAACCTCAGCCCCATCCTCATGTGCGCCACCAACAGCGCCGGCGGCGTCATGGGCAAAATGATCGACGCCCAATCCATCTGCATCGCCACCGCCGCCACCAACCAAGTCGGCCAAGAAGGCTCCATCTTCCGCTTCGTTTTCTGGCACTCGGTCGCCCTGGCCTCCATCGTCGGCGTCATCGTCATGCTCTACGCCTACGTTTTCCCCCAATTCATCCCCAACGGCCTGAACTTCATCCACTAGCGCGGAGCGATTACTGTTTAGCTTGGGTGAGAGCCATGTCTTTCAAAGATACGATAGCGGCTAAGATCGGCACCGAATCATATGCGCGCATTGAGACCGAGGCAAAACAAGAGGTAGCTCTAGCGATGCAGATGCCTCTGAAGGACAAATTCGATCAAGACCAGTACTATTCCCCACGGCTTCTCTTGAGAAAATTCAAGCAGACTCCGATCGCTTCCAAAAAGCTGGATTACCGATTTTGCCCACGGAAGTCGTCTGGGTGCTCTTCAGGTGCAAGCTCCTGCGCGCAGCGAAGAGTGAAAGCGACTTCCAACAGCGGAGCGGCCGGCGCTCGTTGTTCGAAAATCGAGCGATATTGCCACTTTGGACAGATCGGGCGATGTCGTTAGATGCTCTGGAGAATCAGTACGTAAGCGGATTGGAAACTGATATCCAAGAACGAACTCTCATATCGCCCATAAATTCCATAAATGCAGACCAACAAGATAAGGGTTGGCAAGAGAACTTCTTTGAAGACCTGTTTCACACTCTTAAGATGCCGATGGTGAGTTTTCTGGCAGATGATCTGATCGAAAGACATTCCCAACGTGAGCCGGGACTCAGAACCTACGAATTAGCAAGTGCCAAGAAGTTCTTTTCTGCCCCATCGCTCGGCTACACGACTGTAGGGACGGAGACATATTGTTTCTGGCATGGAACAGTCTGGTTGCGAACGTTCCTGAATATGCTTCGCATCGCGAGCTTATAAATCCTGGTCAGGTTGATTTCTTTTTGAACGCAAAAATGGAACCGCCGACGTTCCCAGTGTTTTTGGGCAGACATTCTCAAGGATCCTACCAATGGCGTGAGGACGAGAAAGAATCTTGGCAAAAACTCCCCGACGGAAGCCTCTTCCGTTCTTGGGGGTTTCGGGGACTGTCGAATATGTGGCTCGACAAAAGGAACGGTCCGTCCATCAAACAGTTCATGCTCGATCACAACCTTATTTTTGAGTGCATGAAGAACCCGAGGAGCGACTGAAGTACGAAAGAAGTCGCGCCAGTGCTTGACATACTAAGCTCCGCTACGCAGATTCCTGACCTGGGAGCAAAGCTCTTGCTCATTTACTGCTGTCTTGAACACCTATTCGTACCGTCCGAGGCAGGCTCAGAGAATAGCAAGTACATAGTCGGCGGCCTGAATGCTCTTAAGCCCCAGCTCACGACTTGGTTCAGGGATATGTATAACCAACGCTGTGAATATGCACACAAGGGGTTCGTGCTCCGAACCGATAAGACATTAGCCCTGATCAGGGATTCTATGAAGAATGTAATGACTTTGTTGGCTGCGAAACTCTCAATTCACTAGGCCCCTTTTTGTCATGGCCAACTCTCGAAAGTCCGTGTAATTAGAAACTGCCCCATTGCTCGCGACTCCCCATCTTCCACGACACCGTAGTATCCTTTCTCCCAGCAAAACATGAACTCCTCCCTCCTAACCGAACTCCGCCAAATCACCGGCCCTCGCGCCCTGATCACCTCCCCCGAAGAACTCCACACCTACGACTCCGACGCCCTAACCAATTTCCGCACCATGCCTCAAGCCGTCCTTCTCCCCTCCTCCACCGCCGAAGTCCAAGCCATCCTCCGCCTCTGCCATCGCGAACGCATCCCCTTCGTAGCCCGCGGCTCCGGCACCGGCTTAAGCGGCGGCGCGCTCCCGGTGCAAAACGGCATCGTCATCACCCTCGCGCGCATGAACCGCATCCTCGAAGTCGATCTCCCCAACGCCCGCGTCGTCGTCGAGCCCGGTGTCATCAATCTCGACGTCACCGCCCGCGTCGCGCCGCAAGACTATTTCTACGCCCCCGATCCCTCCTCGCAATCCATCTGCAGCATCGGCGGCAACGTCGCCGAAAACTCTGGCGGTGCGCATTGCCTGAAATACGGCTTCACCACCACGCACGTCCTCGGCCTCGAAGTCGTCCTCCCCGACGGCACCCTGGTCCACCTGGGCGGAAAAACTCTCGACAGCCCCGGCTACGACCTCCTCGGCGTTTTCGTCGGCTCCGAAGGCACTCTCGGCATCGCCACAAAAATGATTCTCCGTATCGTCAAGCGCCCCGAATGTGTCCAAACCCTCCTCGCCGCCTTCCCGAGCACCAACGAAGCCGGCGCCGCCGTCAGCAGCATCATCGCCGCTGGCATGCTCCCCGCCGCCATCGAAATGATGGACAACCTCGCCATCCAAGCCGCCGAAGCCGCCGTCCACGCCAACTATCCGATGTGCGGCGCGCTCCTCCTCGTCGAACTCGACGGCCCCATCGCCGAAGTCGAATCCCTCATGGCCCATGTCAACGAAATCTGCCGCGCCCGCGCCGCCTCCGAAATCCGCGTAGCCCAATCCGACGCTGAGCGCGCCCTCGTCTGGAAAGGCCGCAAAGCCGCCTTCGCCGCCATGGGCCGCATCTCCCCCAACTACATCGTCCAGGACGGCGTTATCCCCCGCACTGCCCTCCCGCAAGTCATGAGCGAAATCTCCCGCCTCAGCGCCGAAGCAGGCATCCGCGTCGCCAACGTCTTCCACGCCGGCGACGGCAACCTCCATCCGCTGGTCCTCTACGACGCACGCATCCCCGGCCAACAACACGCCGCCGAAGCTCTCTCCGCCAAAATCCTCGACCTCTGCATCGCCGCCGGCGGCTCCATCACCGGCGAACACGGCGTCGGCCAGGACAAAAAATACGCCATGTCCAAAATGTTCGCCGAACCCGACCTAGCTACCATGCAACGCGTCCGCTGCGCCTTCGACCCGTTGCAACTGAGCAATCCCACTAAAGTTTTTCCCACGCCGCGCCTCTGCGGCGAAAAACCCGGCGAGTACACCCCGCATCCCGCCGAACTCTCCGGCGCCGCCGACCGCTTCTAATGCCATTCAACTGGAATGAGCGAGAGTCGCGCTATTCGCTTCTCTTTCTGATCCACGTTTGGACCAATCGCCGACGTCAACTCGCCGCGCTCACCGCCAGGCTGACCGCGCGTCATAGCATGTAGCCGCTCGTTTGCGCGGTCTGAATCTGGGGAGGACGTTTATGAATGTATATAGGTCCGAGCTGAGATGGATCGCGCTTACTGGGCTCGTACTCTGGGGCGCGGCGGCGCAGGCCCAGCTTCCAGACAAATTCACGAATCTGAAAGTCTTGCCGAAGGATATTTCCAAGGCGGAGTTGCAGTCCACGATGCGCGGATTTGCGTTTGCGCTGAATGTGCGGTGCGACCACTGCCACGCCGAGAAACCGGGCGGAAAAAGGTTCGAAATGGACTTCGCAGCCGACGACAAGGAAGCCAAGAAGACCGCGAGGCTGATGATCGAGATGGTGGCGACGATCAATCGGGACTACATCAACAAAATCTCCACCACTCCAATCCCGGTGCAATGCGTGACCTGTCATCACGGCTTAACCGAACCCCGCACGCTGAACAGCGTTCTCGCCGAAGCCATCGATAAGAAAGGCATCGACTCCGCGGTAGCTCTGTACCACGATTTGCGACAGAAGTATTACGGAAGTGGACAGTATGATTTCGGCGAGACGTCGCTCAACCAGCTAAGTGAATCCCTGCTCGCCCAAAAGAAATACAAAGAAGCCATGGCAATTATGGAAATGAGCTTCGATTCCAACCACCCGGATTCGGTATGGTCTTACCACATGCTTGCCATGGCTCATCAAGCCAACGGACAAATCGACAAAGCCATTGCCGACTACCGCAAAGTGCTGGAGCTGCATCCAGACGATACTTGGGCCAAAGACCAGATCGTCTCCCTGTCGAAAGACAAATGAACACGGGGTGCCCCAGGTTCGTTTTTTGAACCTGGGTCTTGGTTTTTGGCCCGTAGCACGAAGCTCTGCTGCTTTTCCACCGCCGCTACGCCACCCACCTCATCGTCAGTTTCTTCCGCTTCTTCGCGCAATCGAGCAAATAAAGATCGATCAACTTCTGGTAAGGAAGTCCCGTCTCCTCCGCCAGTCCCTTGAAATAGTCCACCACAGCCGGACTCAAGTTAATTCCCACGGCCTTTTTCTTTCCCGCGTAAGGGTTCTTCACCTCTTTCAGCTTGGAAAAATCATATTCCTTCTTCATAAAATTGAACCTCCTTCTTGGTCGCCTTCCGCGCGGAAATAATCCGATCAAATCCTCGGAGTCGCCGTAACAGTACACGACAACCAAGACCCTCGCCGCTGAACTCACTCCGAGCAGGAGGAACCGCTCCTCTTCCTGCGAATGTTCGGGGTCATAAAATAATCGTGTGTGCGGGTCCTGGAAAACGCTCTCGGCTTCCTCAAACCACACTCCGTGCTTGGTACGGTTGCCCCTGTTTTTCCGTTCGTCCCAATGGAATTGGAGCATATCTAGATAATATCTAGATTCGAGAGAAATCGGGAAGAGTCGCTCATGCAATCGCCGCGTGCCTCAGCCTTGTTTCTTGAGGCTGGGCCACCGTCTCACGAGCGCTTATCTATCCGCTCTTCCAATACCACGGCCACGCCGTTGCGACTCCGTGTGCAATTCGCGCCGCAAAGTATTAGACTTGCCCATAGCGCACTCGCGCGATCCTCGCAGCTGTGCATCGACGCTGCAAGGAGGGTAACCAAATGGCGCTCGTTGTCTTCCGTGTTTCAACTCTAAAGAAAATCTTGATGGTTGCTGCCAGCGTGCTGGCCTGCGCCTGCTTTAAGACTCCGCCTGCTTTAGCGCAACACTTAGGCCACCCGCACCCTGGCGGCGGACACTTCAGATCTGCTGGCCCTGTAGGCGCGCCGCATGTGGCCGCACCGGCTTCACGCGCAATGTTCTTGCGCCCCCCGAACGGTTTCCCAGAGCACCCACCTCTAATTTTTCGCCGCTCTTTCTTCATCCGTGCGCCGTTTCTCTGGTCTTGGCAAGCTTTCAATTCTTCTTGGTGTCTGTGCTGTGGTCCGATCTGGGGCTGGAATTCCGGCTGCGGCGATTTCTTCTTTTCCGCACCTACTACTGAACATTATCTCGCCCCGCCGATGACCTACGCGAGTCCCGTTTACCTCTACAGCTTGGATGGCCACCAGCTAGTGCAGCTTTATCTGAAAGACGGCACAGCGTATAGCGTCAACGACTACTGGTTCGTCGACAAAGAGATACATTTCACCATGCTCGATGAGAGCGGCACGAAATCCGTCGAGCAGGTCATCGCCTTCGACGATTTGGATGCCCAGAGAACCATCGATGTGAATTCGCGCCGCGGATTCCGAGTTGTGATGCGCAACGAGCCCCTTGAGCAGTATTTGCGAGATCATCCGGATCTCACCCCGCCACTTCTTCAGCCTCCCCAAAAAAACTAACCGGCGCCCCACCTTCATCGTTTGAGGACAGCTGCCCCTTCCTCGCTCCTTTCGCCTGGTTCTTAGTCTTATGAGCGATCATCTATCCTCTCTTCCAATAGCACGGCCACGGTGTCGCCCACTTCTTTCCCGATCGCTTTCCGCATGTCTGCTCTCACAGGCAGCTTATGCGTGCCGTCGCCCATCGCCATAAACGAACTTCGAAACGGATGACCATCGATTTTGCCTCTGACTTTTACTAAGCCGCGAGTCCCAAAAAACTTGACCGACTCAGGCCACACCACATACGTCCAGCCACCTTTAGCCCTGCTTTTCCGCAATTTAGCCCTGAATTTTTTGTTCAGCATGATTCACGAACCTTTCCCTCATCGTTTGAACGCTTTAGCCCCGCGAATCTCGAACTCTTCAAACTCTTCGTCTACCTTGTAACATTCTCTACCCACAATTCGCACAAGTCTCCACCGGGAATTAAATTTTCCGCCTGGACAAAATCATATTTTAGCGTACAGTACTCATCGGGTAATATTGTCGCTCGCTCTCAGCGAGAGTTTCCCGTAATCCCTTTCGTTCCCTTCGCGCGACTAACTAGCTCTATCCATCTATCGAAAAATGGCTCGTTCTTGAGCAGCTTCACGTCCTCAAACCAGCGCCAAAGCCGCCCTCCATCGGAAGCGACTCCTGATCCATTTTTTCATTCCTTTAGTGATGACGAGGACGAATTCCCACTGGAAGACGGGCAGGATTTGGGAGGTGCGCAGACTGGCAACTAAGAGTCCGAGAAACGAACTTCCAACTCATTCTATCAATCTATGACAGAATGATAGACTGATATAAATATGTACAATTTGACACGCACCTCGCAACTCCCGTTTCCTTGTCTTCTTCAAAATCAACACTTGCAGAAGTGTATGCAATGACTTTAACCATCTTTAGAATCAACACTTATGAAAAACCCAGAGGGCAGGGTAGTTATCGTTAACCAGAAATCCGGCCAAGAGGGATCGCTCCCCCCTCCGTCGGGCCTCAATCCGCAGTGGCATTGGCGAGCCCGACACACAGTAGTACCTCCGCTCTATAACCCCCTACAGAGCCGCCCGCGAAAATGGCTGGAATTTAGAAATCTCTAATCCGTCGACGACCGCGATGAATTAGTCGGTCCCGGGCCCCTGGTCAAGACTAAGTCGGAGGTCCCAAATGAAGTCTTTTGCAATGTTGAAGTTTCCAATGATTCTGGTCGGCCTTGGAGCCGCCCTGGTTCTTTCCCCTGCCTGCAAAGCGCAGGAAGTAAGTCCAGACCATTTCACTGATACGGGCGTCCAAGACGTGTACGATGGCGCTCAGAACAAGGCAGGCGCGTCCAAGCTCAAGCAAAAGCCACCCACAACGCAAGAGCGCACGCACCAAGCCAATTCGCCCGCGACCCTGCAGCCCGTCGCCAAGCGCACGCCGGTATCGGCAGCGCAACCTGGCCCCAAAGCGGTTGCCGACAAGCACAAGACCGTCCCGAGCACCTCGAAAAAGCCCTGATCGGGCAGCCAGCCGAGCGATAGAGCAACTCTGAGCTCCCGCAGCCCTCGGCAGAATGGGCCTTTGCCCGAGAACGCCAGCATCCATGCTGGCGTTTTTGATTTCTGCGCATTATTTCGACGAGCTAAGTCCTTTGTCTGCCACTCTTACGCAAAACACACGGGGTGGCGGGAGCCGCACAAAACATTTCGCCCCAGGACACCAGCTTCTCAACCTCGGACTCGCACGCTTCCTATTGACACTCTATATGTGGATCTATACTATTCCTATAGAGCGCCGATAGGAGATGCGTCTTGAATACTGAACCAACAACCCTGCTGCAGGGGACTTTGGACTTGCTGATCTTGAAATCGCTTATCGCCGGCGAGATGCACGGCTTGGGAATCTCGCGCAGAATCCAGCAGATCACTGGCGGTACTTTCGTTGTTAAGCCTGGCTCGCTTTTCCCCGCTCTCCACCGAATGGAGGAAGAGGGTTGGATCTCATCTTTTTGGGGAGATTCCGAAAACAACCGCCGCGCGAAATTCTACCGCCTGACCAGGCCTGGACGGAAGCAACTCGAAGCCGAAACCAAGCGATGGGGCCGCATTTCTTGGGCGATCGCTCAAGCCTTGGAAGCATCCTAGCGAGGTGTTTAGCATGCCGTTCCTTGTGAAAGTCCAAAGTTTCCTGCGGAATCTCTTTTTATCTCGTCGGGTGGATGCAGACCTCGACCAGGAAGTTCACACCCAGCTGGAAATCCTGACCGAAGAAAACATTCGCGCTGGCATGCCGCCGGCAGAAGCACGACGGGCCGCGCGAATCGAATTTGGCGGTATCGAACAAGTGAAAGAAGAGGTTCGCGAAAAACGGACTGGCAATTGGGTCCATTCCGTGATTTCTGATTGCCGCTATGGCCTCCGCCAACTCCGCAAGAACCCCGGCGCCACCGCGGTCATGGTGTTTACGCTCGCGCTGGCCATCGGCGCTGCCACCGCAATCTTCAGTGTTGTTTACGGCGTCTTGCTGCGGCCGCTGCCGTACGGCGATTCCAACCGCATCATGGCCATCTTCGAATTGAGTTCAAAGGGCCATCGGTCACGTCTTGCGGACCCGAACTTCGACGACTTTCGCGATCAAAACCGCAGCTTTCAAGCCATTGCAAAATACAATGACGACGTTGTGTCCGTTTCGGGTACTTCGCAGCCGACGCGCACGACGGTCGCGGGCGTCTCTCCCGAATTTCTCAAGGTCTTCGGAGTTCAGCCGATCCTCGGGAGGGATTACAGCCTCAGCGACGCAAAAAAAGGGGCCAGCCCCACCGTACTTGTCAGCTATGGATACTGGAGACAACACCTCGGGTCGGCGCAGGATCTCTCGCAGTTGCACCTAAAGATTGGTGGCGCGCTCTACTCCGTTATCGGCGTGCTCCCGCCCGAATTTCGTTTCCCCAAAGACGTGGATCTGTGGCTGCCGGCGGATTTGGACGGCGAAAACCAAAGCAGGACATCACATAACTGCCTTGCTGTTGGCCGCCTGCGCGATGGTGTGACCGTCCAGCAGGCGAATGGAGATATCAGCGCTATAGCCCGCCGCATTCACGAAACCTCGAGCGAGCAAGGCGATTATCTTCTCAAGGATGGAATTGTCCTTCCGCTTCAGGACTCGATCACCGGCGAGGCTCGCCCTGCGCTGCTAATCCTGCTTGGTGCGGTGGGCTTTCTGCTCCTCGTAGCGTGCGCGAACGTAGCGAATTTACTGCTGGCGCAAGCGTCGGTGAGGGAGCGCGAGCTCGCCATTCGTAGCGCGCTCGGCGCGGCGCGAGGACGGCTGATCCGTCAATTCCTTACCGAAGCCTTCCTGCTATCGCTGGTCGGCGGTGGCCTCGGCGTTCTGGGAGCGCTCGCGGGCGTGACGGGATTAATTGCGCTGGCGCCAGGAAATTTGCCGCGGCTGGACAGCGTCTCCATCAATATTCCAGTCCTTCTCTTCGCGCTCCTTCTTTCCACCGCGGTCGCCGCAGGCCTCGGAGCCTTCACAGCCATACGCGCGACCTCTGGCGACCTTCGCAAGGGCCTTGAGGAAGGCGGCCGGGGACAATCGGGTTCGCAAGGCAGCCAGCGCGTTGGGCGAATACTCGTTGCGGCGCAGATCGCCATCACCTTGGTTCTTGTGGTCGGCGCGGGCCTCCTCGGGCGCAGCCTGCTCAAAGTGCTCGAAGTGAATCCCGGATTCCGCGTGGACAAAATTGTCACGATGGACGTCTCGCTTCCGTGGGTGGAAGATCCCAAAGCAAAAGCAAGTCAGGGAATTTTCTATTCGAACCTGATTGACCGCCTCAAACAAGTCCCCGGCGTCCGCAAGGTTGGCGCGGTTAGCAACTTGCCCATGGAGGGCGGCCTTCCCGACGGCATGTTTCTCCTCATGGCGCAGAATGAGATCCCCAAGTCGCCGGATGGTTTTGGTGCGCTGCTCCAGCAAAAAGAGCGCATTGGCATTGCGGATTTCGGCGTTGCCACGGACGGATACTTTCAGGTTCTCGGAATCCCTCTGATTCGAGGGAGAATCTTCGACGAGCACGACGGCCCCGATTCTCCGCACGTTGCCGTCATCAGCGAATCGCTGGCGCGCGACAGGTGGCCAAAGCAAGACCCGATTGGCCACACGATTGAGTTTGGAAACATGGATGGCGACCTGCGCTTGCTGACGATTGTCGGGATCGTTGGCGATATTCACGACTACGGCCTCGATGCGCCGCCGCGGCCGACCGTCTACGTGAATTTGTTCCAGCGCCCGCGCTCGGCGATCACCTTAACGATGCTAAGTGATACCGACACGGGGTCCGTCACATCGGCAGCGCGAGGAATCCTGCAGGACCTCGACCCGGAGATTCCCACGAGGTTCCGGACGTTTACGCAAGTCTACTTCGCTTCGCTGGGCTCGCGGAGATTCAACGTCATTCTCATCGGATTCTTCGGAATCACCGCGTTGCTGCTCGCGACAGCAGGAGTGTTTGGCGTGATGGCCTATTCGGTCAGCCGCCGCACGCGCGAGATGGGCGTGCGTATCGCTCTCGGGGCGGGTTCCGGCGACGTTCTTAGAATGATCTTGAGCCAGGGCTTGCGCACGATCTTCATTGGCGTGGCGATTGGGATTGCCGGTTCGCTGGCCCTGACGCGCACGGTGGAGTCGCTGCTCTTTGGCGTGACTGCCACCGATCCGCTGACGTTCGGCGCGGTGACACTGCTACTCGTCGGGGCGGCGCTGCTGGCTTGCTACATTCCCGCGCGCCGCGCGACCCGCGTCGATCCCTTGGTCGCCCTGCGCTACGAATAGAATTGAGCTCCTATTCGATTGTGCAGGAAGTGAGTCCCGACCATTTCACGTACTCTGGCGTCCAAGATGATTACGAGGCAGCTAATCCAACGGTTGCGGCGCCAGCAGCCAAGCAGACCGTGGCTACCTCGCAAGTCCGCACGCACCAAGCCAATGCGTCCGCGAGGACGCAACCAGCCGCCAAGCGCAATGCCGTCTTGTCCGCGAAGCTGGACACACCGGCGGTGGACGACAGGCGCAAGAACACTGCCCGCACGCTGCCAAAGCAATAATCCGGCCGTCGGGACGGCACGATCACGCACTACGGAGTGTCAACTTGAACTTCAGGATAGAGTTGCGAAGATTTGTTAAGTAAGTCGGCGGGTGCGTCCTTCAAATACGCATCGAAGAAGGAATAGACATAATCCGCAGTAATGGCGAGCCCGCGGTGCGCATCCAGTTTGCTGATTCCCACTAGGTGCATCAGTCCGATAACATATTGGCTTTTCACCAGCATCTGGTCGCTGAAACTGAAGTGATTGGCTCCGCGAATCGTTACAAACAAGCGCCCACGCGGAAGGCGGTTGTAAAGGGATTGAAAGTCCGCGAGGATCTGCTTGCTAACCGGATCGGCCAAATCGCGGCTGTGATCGCTGAGGAGAAACATAAAGGGCTGCTTGAGCCCTTCCTGAACCACGCTTCCATAGGGCGCGCCATCAATATCGATGCCCGCCTTGCATCGCGGATCGTCATGACAGAATTGCAGCGCTTGCGCGCCGCCAAAAGAATGCCCAAACATTCCCAGCCGCTGCATATCCAGCCGCCCCGTGAATTTGCCGGAGGGATCGCCACCGCTTAATTTCTCCAATTGGTCGACTACAAATTTGGTGTCGCTGGTCCACATCGACAGAAGTCTGTTGATCAGGCGATTTGCCTGGTCGGCTGGCAGATTCTCGGGATCGTTCGTCGGAGGTCTGCTGACAACGCGCCCGCCCTCAAGGACGACGATGAACGTTCGGTAAGGCGCGTCGAATCCCACGACAATGTAGCCATGACTTGCCAGATCCTCAGCAAGCGTCGTGAAGTCGGTCGTCAAAGCTCCACCGCCAGCCCGCAGGATCACCACGGGATAAGAACGTTGCTCCGCCGAGATGTCCGGATCCGCTGTGCTGTGCGTCCGGACCAGCGCTAAATCTCGCGTCAAGAATTGACTCATCAAAACGCCTGAGTCCTGCGCGAGCGCCGTCCGGCACGCCGCTGGCAGATACTCGGCGGGGGCGGCAGATGATGCAGCCGCCGACGGGTACCAAATCCATGCCGCTACCTCGCGCTTCGTTCCCGGGGATGGCGCCAATTCGTCCGTCTCTGCGTTGTTAACCCATGTGTACATCGTCCGCCCGACGGCAAAGTGGCCCGTAGGCGTCGGCAACGTGATTTCTCTCTTGTGCTCCCGCCGTAGCAAACCGAAGAGTGTCAGGAATCCGACAACTACGAGGAGGAACAGTGCGGCAATACCTTTAAGTAGGCGCTTGATGAGGCGCATGGCAAAGGAGGGAGGCTTTCGCTGGCCGTTAGTGGAGTCAGAGAGAGCGATGGGTTCGGACACGGACGCTATTCTACAGAAAGTACTTTGAATTGTAAAGCTAGTCGCGACGGCTGGCCAACCGCAAGACTGGCATCGCTTGCTTTTGCCGGCTTTCACTAGGCTTGTTTCTGCCGCGCGCCTTGACGCCGCGCCACCGTTGTAATGTACTGAGTCTCTCCAATGCCGACGACGACGCTCGACATCGAACACGAATTTCGCGGGATTCTGGCTCCCGATTCCGTCCGCGCGGCCAGCTCGGCCGACGCAGTTTGCGGTATTCAGCCGCGGCTTGTTCTCGAACCCGTCAACGAACAACAACTCGCCGCCGTTCTTCGTCTCGCAAATGACGCAGGCCTCGCCGTCATTCCTCGCGGCGGTGGCACCAAGCTTTCCTGGGGCAATCCTTCAACTCGCGCCGACATCATTCTTTCCACCGCTCGCCTCCACAAAATTATCGAGCACGCCTGGGCCGACCTTACCGTCAGCGTCGAAGCCGGCTGCACCATCCAAAAACTGCAGTCGGCGCTCGTTCAGCACGGTCAACGCCTCGCGCTCGATCCCCTGTGGCCCGCGCAAGCCACTATCGGCGGCGTTCTCTCAACGAATGACAGTGGCTCGCTGCGCCTCCGCTTCGGTTCACTCCGCGACTTGATCATCGGCGTCACGCTCGCTCTTCCCGATGGCACTCTCGCCTCCAGCGGAGGCAAAGTCGTCAAAAATGTGGCAGGCTACGATCTCCCAAAGCTCGTCACCGGTGCACTCGGGACGCTCGCGGTCATCACGCGCGCCGTCTTTCGCCTCCATCCTCTGCCGCGAAACTCGAAAACGCTCTCGATCTCCGGCTGCAATCTCGAAGAAACGCAACGCCTCATTCTCACCGTGCAGGATTCCAAACTCGCTCACACCGCTCTCCAAGCTCGCATCGCGCAAGATGTCGAACCAGTCGTGGACATTCTCTTCGAGGGCACCGAAGCAGGAATCGCCGCGCAAGAAGCCCAGTTGCGCGAACTAGCTCGTCCCGCAACCGCGACCGACGCTCCATTCGCGGTCTGGGCCTCATCGCAAGAACTCTGGGACTCAGCGAATTCCACGCCGGTGGCAGTGGCAAAAATCGTCACGCTCCCAGCGTCCTTCGCGCGAACTGTCGAAACTGTGCAACGCGCCGCGAGTTCCCGCAAAACGCATTGGAAGTTAACAATGCAAGCCACCGGCATCGGTTGGCTGCGCTTGGATGCCGCTCCAGAAAACCTCCACGCTGTTCTTTCGGATCTTCGTTTCGAGCTCGAAGCTGGCGGCGGTTCACTCGCAGTGCTCCATCTTCCCTCCGATATGCAACGCATCGACGCGTGGGGAAAGCCCGGCGACGCTCTGCCTTTAATGCGCGCCGTAAAAAATCAATTCGACCCAAAAAACATGCTGAACCCAGGCCGCTTTCTCGGCGGCATCTGATCAAGGAGCATTCGTCCATGAGAACATTCCGTATTGCTCTTCTGCTCATTGCTCTTTTCTTGGTTGCTGCTCCAAGCCGCATCACTGCACAATCCGCCGCGGCTGCTTCTCACGCAGACGTTCACGCTCTCAAGATCACTATTCTCTCCACGATGCTGGCCGACGACGGCATCGGCGAATGGGGTTTTGCTGCACTCGTCGAAGCCGATGGTCGCAAAATTCTTTTCGACACTGGCGCCCGCCCCAACACTGTTCTAGAAAACGCGCGCGAACTGAAACTCGACCTCAGTGATGTCCAGGACGTAATCCTCAGCCATTTTCATGACGACCACACCACCGGCCTTATGACTCTCCGTCGCGAATTCTCCAAATCGAATCCGAAAGCTCTCTCCCGCGTTCACGTCGCCAACGGCATTTTCCTCGAGCGCCGCGGCCACAATCCCAATCCCATGATCCAGATGAAAAAAGACTACGAAGCCACCGGCGGCGTCTTCGTCATCCACGAAAAACCGGAAGAACTTTATCCAGGCATATGGCTCACCGGCCCGGTTCCGCGCGCTTATCCCGAAAAGAATTATCCGGCGGGCACAGAGGTCAACACAGGCACCGCTTGGATCGAAGACACCGTCCCCGACGATCAATCTCTCGTGTTCAACACCTCGCGCGGCCTCGTCTTGCTTTCCGGCTGCGGCCATTCCGGAATCATCAACACGCTGCAATACGCGCGCGGTTTTCTCCGCCCCGCTCCTGTCGATGCGGCCATCGGCGGCTTCCATCTTTTTGCCGCGAGCGACCAGCAACTTGCCTGGACCGCCTCCAAGCTCAAGGAATATCAAACCGCGCGCATTCTCGGCGCGCACTGCACCGGCATCGAAAGTGTCTACCGCCTCCGCGAACTTCTCGGCCTCACGCGCCAAACGTGTCTCGTGGGAACCATCGGCGCCGTCTACGATCTCAACAGCGGAATCAAAACGGGCCCCATTGCCCGGTAATTCTCAAACCAAATGTGAGGTGTGGCTCATGAGCCTTACGACGCATCTGAGCATTCTGAAAAGACCTGCCCTGTATTGGATCGCTTCCGTTTTTCTTTCGCTCGACGTTGCTCTCTTTACTTCGGCCCAATCGCCTACTCCGGCCGTCTCCGTACCGCAACCGGGTCGCGCAAACGCGGTTCTTCTCGAGACTCTTTCATGGGACGAAGCTGAACGAGTCCTCACATCCGACACCGTCGTCGTTATCGCTCTCGGTGCCGAATCAAAAGAGCACGGCCGTCATCTTCAGCTCAACAACGATTTCCTCATGGCTGAATATCTCAAGAAACGAGTTCTCGACGCGGCCCCGCAAAATACTGTCGTCGCTCCTACTATCAACTACAGCTTCTATCCCGCATTCCTCGAATATCCCGGCTCCACTTCGCTCAGTATGGACACGGCGCGCGCCATGATCACCGACATCGTTCATTCCCTTACGCATTACGGTCCGCGTCGCTTCTACATCCTCAACACCGGCATCTCCACACTCAGGCCGCTCGCCCAAGCCGCTGCCGATCTCGCAAAAGACGGCATCGTCCTTCACTACACCGATCTCACCAAAGACGATCAAGTCGAGAAAAAGGTTCGCCAATCCGGAGGGACGCACGCCGACGAAATCGAGACCTCGATGATGCTATATATCGCGCCCGAAACTGTGCGCATGATAAAAGCCGTACGCGATCTCAATCCCAATCAACCCGGCGGCCTCACTCGCGATCCTCAAGGAAAAGGCACCTATTCACCCACTGGCGCCTGGGGCGACCCCACTTTGGCCACGCGCGAAAAAGGCCAAGCCGTTGTCGAATCTCTCGTGTCCTCCATACTCAGAGACATCGAAGAGCTACGCAAAACCACTCCGTCGCCGACCAAGTGATTTCGTCGAAGATTCTGCTGCGTTTGCCAGCAGCACCGCCATTCGGTTATGGTCACGAGTGACAGCGAGCAGCGATCTTCTATGACTACTCTTCCTGACGCAGTTCCATTGGCCAGAGCGTTCGACGAGCACCATCCGCCGTCCAAACAAATTATCGAGAACTGTGTCCACTGCGGCTTCTGCTTGCCGGTCTGTCCCACGTATGTTTTATGGAATGAAGAAATGGACTCGCCGCGTGGCCGCATCTATCTGATGAAGCTCGCTAGCGAGGGCAACGCGGCGATGAACCCGCAGTGGGTCAGCCACTTCGATTCCTGCCTCGGATGCATGGCTTGCATGACGGCCTGTCCTTCGGGGGTGGACTACGGAAAATTAATCGAAGCGACTCGCGCGCAGATTGAGCGCCATCATCCCCGTACACTCAGCGAAAAACTCCATCGACGATTTCTGTTCGCGATTTTCACGCGGCCGGACCGTCTGCGCCTATTGCGCTGGCCGTTGCTCGCGTACCAAAAATCCGGTCTGCAATCGCTAGTTCGTGGTGCTGGCCTTCTTAGGCTTTTCCCAAAGCGCTTGCAATCGATGGAAGCCCTGATGCCGCAGCTCGCGAAAAACGAGCACATCCCCGAACTCACGCTAGCGCAAGGCGCGAAGCGTAGGCGCGTCGGGCTCTTGCTCGGCTGTGTCCAGCGTGAATTCTTTCCGCAGGTAAACGCGGCCACCGCTCGCGTTCTCGCCGCCGAAGGTTGCGAGGTCGTCGCGCCGAAAGACCAGCCCTGTTGCGGGGCATTAATGGTTCACGCAGGAGAAGAGAAAGGCGCGTTAGCGCTAGCACGAAAAACGATCGAAGTGTTCGAGCGAGCGAACGTAGACACCATCGTCACGAACGCCGCCGGCTGCGGCTCAAATGTAAAGGAATACGGCCACCTGCTTCGCGACGATCCGAATTATGCCGATCGCGCCAAAGTCTTCGCCGCGAAATGCAAGGACATCACCGAGGTTCTCACCGAGCTGCCACCGCGCGCCACAAGAAATCCTTTGAGGGTGCGCGTCGCGTTCCACGATTCCTGCCACCTGCAACACGCTCAAGGCGTTCGCTCTCAGCCGCGCCAATTGCTCGCCAGCATCCCCGGCCTCCTACTAGCAGAAATCCCAGAAGCCGCCATCTGCTGCGGCTCCGCGGGTATTTACAACCTAGTGCAACCCGACGCCGCCAACGCTCTCGGCGATCGCAAGGCTCAACTCATCGCCCCGCTCAACGCCGAGGTCGTCGCGACCGGCAACCCTGGCTGCCTGCTCCAACTCCAATCCTCTCTAGCCCGCCAAGGCCATCCGACTCCGGTCGTCCACACCATCCAACTCGTAGACGCCTCCATACGCGGCAAGCTGTTGTAGGGGCACGGACGTTTATCCTGAGTTTCGGAGGGCCGTGCCCGTCTTGGGGTTGCGGCAACACCTACAAAAATCTCCGAGCGTCTAGTTACTTTCCGGCGCAAAATAGGATTGCAAAATAGTAGATTAGCGCGGATTCTCATCTGATTGTTCGACCGAAATGTCCTTTTTCTTCTTGACAGAATTAAAGAGTGGCCTACTATCTACGTATGAGTAAGACACAAAGCAATCACACACTCCTTCGTCGACTCCTGAAAGCCGCACGGTTCATGGTGCAGGGCGGATTATCTGAGACCACTCGCCGCTGCGGCAACCGAAACTGCATTTGTCATCGCGACCCAGCACAGCGGCACGGCCCGCATCTCTACCTGACCTATCGCAGCGAAAGCAAAAGCTGCGCTTTGTATGTACCGCACGAACATGCCGAGCAGGCTCGCCAAGCACAAGCAGCTTGGAAAGAGTTTTGGGACGTGGCGTGTGCGCTGGCCGCCAAGAACCGTGAACAACTGCGCAAGCACATGCAGGAGCAAGCGGCCCCGGCCAAGCGAAGGGCAGCCAATGGTTGAACTCCGTCATCACCAGCGGCTGGTGTGGGAGGGATGGTTTCCGGAACAAGCAGAAGGATGGTGGGAAGAGTGGATGAGGCAGGCCGATCAGGTGCTGGACGATGACGAGTTGTTGGAGGCCGTCTACCACGCCCAAGGAAAGCGCCGACCGAAAAGCCATTGTCGTGGGCGGAAGCAAACGCCGGCCGAGGTGCTGCTGCGTTTAGCGGTGTTGAAGCATGTACGGAACTGGAGCTTTGAGGAAACCGAACGGAAAGTACGGGCGAATGTGGTGTACCGACAGTTTACACGGATTGGAGCGGAAAAAGTTCCCGACGCCAAGACCTTGGGGCGGCTGGTGCAAGCGCTGGGTCCGGCAGTGATCCAACAGGTGCATCAGCGACTGGTGGCCATAGCCCAAGAAAAGAAGGTCGTGCGGGGACGCAGACTTCGCCTGGATACGACGGTCGTGGAAAAAAACATTCACTACCCAACGGACAGCAGTTTGCTCAGCGATGGCGCGCGGGTACTGACTCGCACGATGAAGAAGATTACGGAGCTGACCGGGCGAGCGGGGACGAAGTTGCGCAACCGCATGCGCACGATCGGGCATGGGGCGATGGAGATAGCACGGGGCCAGCCGCAGCAAGGGACCGCAAGTGCAGAAAAAGTTGCAGCCGGGCTATCGAAAGCTGTTGACCGTGACACGCAAGGTCGTCAACCAAGCGAAGCGCTTCCGGGAGGACATCGCCAGCGGTGTGAAGCGCACTAAAGACCATGAGCAGAATTTGGTTCTGACAGCACTACGGAAAGATTTGGAAACCATGTTGCCCCGTGTGCAACAAGTGATTCGGCAAGCCAAGGCTCGCGTGCTGGGTGGAAACGTCCATGTAGCGGGGAAACTGGTGAGTGTGTTTGAACCGAGTACGGAAGTGATCCGTAAGGGGAAAGCCAGCAAACCGACCGAATTTGGAAAGATGGTTAAGGTTCAAGAAGCGGAGAACCAAATCATCACCCACTACGAGGTGTTCGAGAAGCGGCCCAATGATGCGGACCTGCTGCTGCCGGCAGTGCGCAAGCATGAGGAGCAATTCGGGCGTGTTCCTCAACTAGTGAAACCTGTCGGCGGTGTTGCTTGGGCCCGGCAGAAACAGCCCTGGCGCATGCGCGCGACCTACCGCCGTCTGCAAGGAACGGAACAGTTTCTGGGATTCTATGATGTACACGCCGACTGCCTCGGTGGCTTGTTTCGTC
>DATFZQ010000134.1:0-39855 GCA_035314345.1 Candidatus Acidiferrum sp. | reverse complement strand
CGTTCGTCAGTTTCCCGTGGAAATGAAAGGGCTTGTCCAGACTTGCGGAAGTGAAATCAAGATCGTGAATGTCCCATTCCAGCGGTTCTTTTTTTGGTTTCCCCGGATCCGGCTCTCTCGGGAGCGTAATGAGAACCGTGTTCTTGCAAATGACCTCGTCGATGATCAAGGAAGAGATCACGTTGTTTGCTTTCTCCTGCTCTTTGGGTTTCGGATTCGGTTTTTCTCCCCGAGGCGGAACGGTGATGGTCATGTTCTCAATCCGCGCCATGGAGACGTGCCGCGGCAGGCGAAGAATGGCAAGCACACCGAGGCTGAGCGAAAGTTTGTCGATGTGAATGAGCGGAGGAACGTCTGTGCGGCCGTCGAAATGAATCGTCAGGTCTTCGCCCGTAACGCTAAGCTGAGGAAATCCGCTGACGCGAATTGCTGCTAACTCCACACTACTATGAAAATGTTCGCTGAGTGAACGAATCACCCAAAGACGCACAAAGTTGTCCATGTGCCGCGCATGCCAGTAGAGAATTCCACCGGCCGCTGCGATCAACACCAAAAGAAATCCAGTGATGGCCAGCCACCTTCGGGAAGGCTTTCGAGTGCACGCCATTGTATGAACATTGTCTCAGAGATGATTGGGGCGTGCAGTCGGGTAAAGGCTGTAGGAACTTAAATTTCGGAGTGGAGAAACGAGCCGCGCGGTGACAGCGCGTCATTGGCTCCGCGGCTTTATCGTCAAGAGAGCTTATTTCGGAGGAAAAAGCTCGGAGTGTACAGACTTGCCAGCCGATGCGCCGACGTTGAACGAAGCATCGAGTGTAAGAGTGACCGGAGGCAGGCAGATTTCCGTGCTGCAGGCCTGGTAGCGCAGTTTGAGCGGGATGTGTTGCGCGCCGAGAGGAGCGTTCGGGAGCGCGGTGACCGGGAGACGGAGCGTGATGGTGTCTTCGTAGACGTTTAGCGGCTTCTTGGAAAACGTGAAGGAGTGCAGCGCGCCTTTGGGATAAGAAACCTCGCCCAATTGAAAGCCAGCAGGGGCATCGGCGCGGAGATCGGTTGCGATGAGATAGTCTTCGGATTTTTCGCGGGCATTGATGTGGAATCCAGGGCGAATTTTCAAGACCGCAGCAATCTGGAATTGGCTGCCACGACCGACGGGATCAAGCGAAACATAAATTGTGGGAGCTACGACGTCTTTCGGGGAAGGAACCTGCTGTGGCGCGGAGGGCAATGCCGCCACAACCACCAGAAGCAGCATGACAGCTAGCATGCCGACAACGAATTTCATAGTTTGACCTGGGTGCCGAGTTGCTGCGAAACAACCCGGCCAATAACTTGGAAAAGATCCTCGCCCGTTTTTTCGAGCACGAAAGCATCTTTTGTTTCTGACCAGCCAAGTTTGAAGGAAGTGGAGAGCGCGGAAATCCAGATTTCGCGTATGGGCGTGTTCGGAGAAATGACGAACTTCACTTCCTCCGGTTCCTCGAAGATCACTTCGAGCTTGCCGCTTTCGCCTTCCACGTCGAAATCATGCTCGTCCGCAACCACAAGCAAGCGTTTCTTGAGTTCCGCAAAGGCAGCGTCAGCTTTTCTCTGAAAATCTTTTTCTTCCAGCATGGCTTCAGCGTATCAGAGTTGAGATTCTATGGCTTTGTTCATTTCGTCTTCGCTGATCATGCCCGTGACGCGCTTGATCTGCTTGCCGTCGCGGGAGATGAGGATGCTGGTGGGGTAGCCAAAGAGGCCGCCGAATTTATCGGCAGCATCATCATTGCCGATGAGGATTTGATAGCTCATGGGCAGCTTTTGGCCATTGACGTCGAAACGCTCTTTGCTGACGAACGGTGCAACGACACTTTTGCCTTCCTCGTCTAGAGCGATGCCGAGGAGAACGAATCCCCTGGGGCCGTACTTCTGCTGCATTTCAATGAGCCACGGAATTTCCACGCGGCACGGTTCGCACCAGGTGGCCCAAAAATTCACCAGGACGACTTTGCCCTTGTACTCGCTAAGGGAAACATCTTTTCCGTCGAGGTCTTTGAGCGTTAGTTCGGGCTCGGGCAAATCGGCCTTCGGGTTGTCGCCGTTCGGATTATCGCCCCTCATGGCGGTATTGCCGGGAACGGCGGTTTTTGGCTTAATTCGCGTCGCCTTGTCCGCAAAATAGGTGCCGGCAACCAGGGCCAGCACGGTAGCAACGACCAACAGCGTTTTCATCTTCCATTCCTCAATTCAATTATACCCGAACGCGAATTCCTCGCGCCTCCGCTGGGAGAAACGCAGGCTGTTTATTTCACGCCCGTCAGAGATTTTTCCAGCCACAAAACAGCGTCGTTCAAAAAGCCCAGCTTGCCCGCCAGCCAGGTCAGCTTATTCACGAAGACAAGCCCGCCCACGAAGAGCAACAATGCGCCGCTAAGTAGTTCGACGGCGTGGAGATACTTTCGGAAGCGCTGATAAAACTTGAGAAATTGTCCGATACCAAGGGCGGTGAGCAAGAATGGAACAGCCAGGCCGGCGGAATAAACGGCGAGAAGCAGAATCCCACGCGCAATAGTGTCGCTGGCTGCGGCGAGTGCAAGCACCGTGGCGAGGATAGGCCCGATGCAAGGTGTCCAGCCAAAAGCGAACGCGAAGCCGAGGAAGAAGCCGCTGAAGAGGCCCGGCTTCGTGTTGGTGCTGCGCAGGTGCACATCGCGGTTGAGCCACTTTGCGAGAGCCGGACCAAAGAAACCAATGAGCGAAAGCGAGAAAAAGTGGACCCAGCCAAGTCCGAAGAAGAGCGGACCGTGATGAAGAATCGAGGCAACGCCCAAAACTACGAGGAGAGCGCCAACGATCAAACCGGTGCGGAAGGTGAGTTTCACCAGAGCGCCAACCAAATGCAAGCCGAAGAGCAGAATCAGCGCGCCAGCAATGGGAGCGAGCATTCCACGATTTTTCAGAAGAAAAGTACCGACGGCGCTCGCAGAAGCGCCGAATGAAATGAAAACCACAGAGAACCCAATGACGAAGGAAAGCGCGGAAGCGAAAAGACCGCCGCGCGGCTGCTGGCCCTGACGCAATTGCTCCATGCCGATGCCAGAGAGCATCGAGATGTATCCCGGAACGAGAGGAAGCACGCAGGGCGAGAGAAACGAAACCAACCCGGCGATAAACGCTGCAGCTAATGAAACGTCAGTCATCTTTTTTTGAACCTAATTTTTGTGAACTCTAGCTGTCGTAGATTCCGATCTTGAGTTGCGTTATTGGCGCTAGACCCACCGCGCGGCGCCGTTATTCCAATTTGGACAGCTGATTCGTTTCTTGCTTGGACTTCTCCAATTCTCCCATAAAGACGGGAAAAGCGCGTCACGCGTTAGCGCGAGGACAGTCCGCGGCAACTTCATTAGACGCTAGCGGGCCGCATTCGATACGTGCGGCATGGTACGGGCGACAGATGATAGGTTTCGCCGACGTGCTGAAGAGTTTCGATCTACGGCGATGTCCGTAAGTGATAGGTAGCCAAGGCTTTGCATGGTGCACGATTGGCAAGGCGGTTGCCATGTGACAAGTGGGCGCATTCAGGGCGCCCGGCAGGTCAGGGCAGGTGGCTATGCAGTGGACTCCGAATAAAGTGACGGCGTTACGCGTAGCGGTGGGATTTGCCGCGGTGAGTCTGTTTGGGCGTGGGCCGTGGGCAAATCTTGCGGCGGTCCTGCTTACGGTAACGACGATCGCGCTGGACGCTTTGGATGGGCACATCGCGCGACGAAAGAATCTGGCGACGCCGGTCGGCGCGCAGCTCGATATTCTCGGCGACCGCATGATCGAAAACGTGTACTTCACATATTTCGCAGTGGTGGGAATGGTGTCGCTGTGGCTTCCGGTTTTCTTTTTTGCGCGGGGAGCGGCGACGGATTTCTTGCGTGGCTTGGCCATGCGCGCGGGGTACTCCGGATGGGGTGCGAACACGATGCTTCAGACGTGGTGGGGACGCGCGCTGGTCGCCTCGCGCTGGAGCCGCAGTTTGTACGCGGGAATGAAGTGCTTGTGCTTTTGCTACCTGGGACTGGAATTGGCGCTGACGCGCGGGCCGGTGGCGCTGCTGGGAGGAATGACGACGGACTTGCACGCACTGGTTCGCGTTGGCGCGCATGTGTTGACGTGGATGACGGCGGCGTTTTGTCTGTTGCGTGGATTGCCAGTGTTGGCGGAGGGGTGGCGCTTTGTTTCAAGCGTGGGCCCAGTGCGCAGAGTGAAGCGAGTCGCGCAGGGAGCGATGTGATGGCGCATAAGGAGGCATGTGAAGAAAAGGAAGTCAATGCAGTAAAGGAGAAGAACGGAGGCGTCGCCGCGTTTTTTGATTTAGATGGAACGCTGATGCCGATGCCGTCGTTGGAGAAAAGGCTTTATTTGTTGCTGCGCTATCGAAAGCTGATCGGGATTCGGAATTATTTTTTGTGGTTGAGAGAAGCCACGCGGCTCGTGCCGCGAGGGATCAATCAGATCATGCACGCGAACAAGATGTACCTGCGAGGCATTTCCGTTGACGAAAAAGATTTACTCAAGGCCCTGTCGTTTTATCCGGAAGCGATTGAGCGCTTGGCGTGGCATGCAGAACGCGGACACTTGATCGTGATTGTGAGTGGGACGCTGGAGCTGTTGGCGGAGCGAGCGGCTCGCTGTCTGGAGGCTGAGCTTGGTGAACGCGGATTGGCAGCCAATATTCGTGTTTGCGCTACGCGGCTGGAGAAGGAACGCGAACGATGGACGGGACGGATCGTGGGAGAGGTTATGTTTGGCGAGGACAAGGCGCGGGCGATCAAGCGAATCGCGGCGGAACAGAAATTGGATCTGCAGCGATGTTTCGCGTATGGAGACAGTTCGAGTGACAAGTGGATGCTCGAAGCAGTCGGAAAACCTGCGGCGGTGAATCCATCGAGTGACTTGGCGCGGATTGCCCGCAGGAATAATTGGGCGATTTTGCGGTGGGGGGAAGAAGAAACACTTGCACAGAGGGCACAGAGAATGAAGAGGACACAGAGGTCGGACGAGAGGGACCAGGAGTTGCGGGTGGCGCGGGCTAAGGCGAGATTCAGGGCATGAGAAATGTTCCGGGAGACGAATCCCGAGAGCGGGAGCACGTGATCGCGTGGCGTGACGTCGCGCTTCAGAATGGCGGGAGCGTCGCGGCCATCGAGCAGGAGACGCAGAGTTTTGGCGCACTCGCGCGGCGGGAATTGGCGGATGCATGGGCCGCTTGCGGTATGTTCGAGTGTGTCGCATTCGGGTATTTGGGAGTTTCGAGCGCGTTGATCCTTTTTTTTGCGGAGAATTTGGCGCATCCAGTGCGATTGATTGGAATGCAAGCGTTAGTGGCTGCGGCGATTCTGGCTTTGTGCCGAGCTGAGGCGCGGGTTACTGGCCGTGAAGGGTTTAGTGAGGCAGCCGGGGAAAGAACAGACAAGAGTGGCTGTTCTACCGTGATGGAGAAGTTTTGGCATTTTTGGAGGCATTGGTATCCGCATTTGTACTTTTTGTTTTGCTTTGAGGAGTTGGGTCGACTGGTGCATTTGGTGCAGCCGGGGTGGCAGGACGCGAAACTGATTGCTTTCGATCATTGGCTGACGGGCGTGCACCCTACCGTTTGGCTGGAGCAATTCGCGACGCCGGCGGGGAATGACTTCATGCAGTTTGTTTATTTGACGTACTTCACGTACTTGCTGGTGGTTGGCGGCGTTTTGTATTACCGGCGGGATTGGCGCGGGTATTGGTCCGTGATGACGTACTCGGCGGTGGGGTACGCCATAGGCTATGTGATTGCGATTTGCTTTCCGATTGAGAGCCCCTGGTTTTCGATGGCTGGAGCGTGGCATGGGGAGTTGCGTGGCGGCGCGACGACGTCGGTGATCAATTTCATCGAGCACTATGGACGCGTGCGCGGCGCGGCGTTCCCTTCGGAGCATGTGGCTGGGGCCGTCGCGGCGACTTGGGGGGCCTGGCGGCACCGGAGGTGGCTGTTCTGGGTGATGCTGCCGCTGGTGGCGTGCATGTGCGTGTCGACGATTTGGGGGCGATATCATTACGTGGCCGACGTGTTCGCGGGGATGATTACCGGGACGCTTGGCTATGTCATTGGCAGATGGCTGATGGAGCAGCGGCTGCTGGTACAGGAGAGCACAGACTGAAGTCTGTGCCACCCAGACGTTTGGTTAGCCGTAACGACCCCCACCCCCGAGTTTTGCGTAAACATTCATTCCAAAGACGGATAAAGTCCTTTGTTTTGACACACTTTTATAAGTGTTCATTCTAAAGGAACTTAAAGTTCCACCGAAATTGTGCAAGTTTGAAAAGTTTTTGGCGGCCAGGCAAACTCTAGGGAACTAACCAGCCAGCCTGAATAAAAGCTCATAAAAAGAAAAGAGCGGCAAAGCTGCTGCCGCACTTGAGAAGTTGTGGATTCGTCTGAGAAGAAGAATAGCAAGAATTGTCACCGAAGTTAAGACCAATTGCATATAACCCAGTGGCTCAAATTGAGCTGGCCAGCGGCGGTCGGCGCCGTTCAGGGTGGGCGCGCTCGAAGACGTGAGCTATTCGCAGGAGGAGATGTTCTTCGGCGACGGCTCCGAAGAGTTGAAGGCCGACTGGAAGGCCCGCGGGAGTGAAACCACAGAGGACTGAGATGGCGGGGACGCCGGCGAGATTGGCGGGACGATTCGCGCGGAGCATGAGGGCACGGGTCGCGCGATCTTGGCCGCCGAGATGGACGGTTTCCTCACCGATGAGCGGCGCGGTGATGGACGTTGTTGGAACGGCGATGGCATCGACACTTGCATCTTCCAGCGTCAGACGGAATTGCCGGATGAACCTTTCGCGCAGTTCAAGGGCGGAGAGATAAGTTGTTGCGGAAACCTTCGTTCCCATTTCGAGGCGGGAGCGAACGTCGTCCCCGTAATCGGCGGCTCGAGAAGGGTACCACCCGGCCTGCTGGTGATAGTGAGTGGCTTCGGGCCAAGCGATCTGATTTCCTGCGTCTTCCGTTTCTTTTAGAAGCGACAGAGAGACTTGCTTGAACGTCACGCGCTGTTTTTTCAAGACACGAATCGCTTTATCGAATATGGGGCGGACATCTGGCGAAACAAGGTCGAAAAAAAAATCCTTGGGAACGCCGAGTGTGAATTTGCGGGGCTTGGCGGAAGATTTTTCGAGAGTTCGAGGACTGGGTTTGCCTTTCACGCGTTGGAGGATTGGTTCGAGAAGAAGAGCTGCATCGTGCACCGTGCGAGCCAGAGGGCCGACACAATCGAGGCGCGGGGAAAGCGGAATCACGCCGCCCACACTTACACGGCCGAGAGTGGGTTTTAGGCCGACGATGCCGCAGAGCGAAGCAGGAATACGGATGGAGCCGCCGGTATCGGTGCCGATACTGCCATAGCAGAGGCCTGCGGCGACGGCGGCAGCGGAGCCACCGCTGGAGCCGCCGGGAATTCGTGAGAGATCCCAGGGATTGCGGACGGGACCATAGTGTGGGTTGTTGCTGGTGACGCCGTAGGCGAACTCGTGCATGTTGGTTTTGCCGAGGATGACGGCGCCGGCATTTTTGAGTTGCCCAACGACCGCGGCATCTTCGGCAGGAACGAAATCCTTCAAGATTTTTGAGCCGGCCGTGGTGCGGATGCCTGCGGTGTAGATATTGTCCTTCAGCGAGATGGGGATGCCGTGGAGAGGGCCTCGATCGCCATAGCCTTTGCGGCCGCGTGGAGCGAAGAGTTCGGCTTCGGCTTTTTTGGCTTGGGCAAGGGCGAGGTCGGACGTCACCGTGATGTAGGCGTTCAGTTTGGGATTCAGTTGGTCGATGCGAGCGAGGATGAGCTTCGTGAGTTCGACGGGGGAGAGTGTGCGTTTTCGGAAGAGGCGGGCGATTTCTTCGATGGAGGCGAAGGCTAGGTCGGTGTCGGTTGTGGGGGGCATAGGAGGTTCGGTGGAAAAGAGGAATTTAGCACACCCATTGAGGGCGGAGCCATTTGAACTCAATTTTCGCGAGAGTAAGCAGAGCTGAAGCGAGATGGCGCGTTGCCGACCGGTTGAACCCGCAGCGTTTATCTGGCACTGGGTCTATTTGTTGAGGAAATCATTCCGAAGTGCACATGGGCTGCCGTTATTCGTCGTTGAGTTTGCCGTGTCAGGAAGCTGTTGGGCTTGAGCTGAACTCCCGCGTGTTGCTGGGTCGTTTTGGGAAAGTACCTTCAGATGGCGGCCTTTTTCAGCGATGCTCGCGCTTTGCTGGCGATCAATTTCAAGCCGAGCGCATCGGCCTGTTGCGCGATTTGCTCAATTTCCGCTAGCGTTGCGAGGCTGTGTCCGGGTTGCAACTCGATTTCGGCCAGCGCGAGTTTTGCTTCGAGCAAGAGCAGTTTATTCCCCATCCGTTGGGATTTGGAGATCACTTCAGTCAACAATTCCCGGGCGCCCTTTTTGTCGCCGAAAGCAGCGCGAGTGCGAGCGAGCTGCAAATTCGCGGTCAACATGACATCCGCGTTTTGGGTTTCCGGCCCAGCTTTGGCTAGCGCAGCAAGCTCGTGCTTTGTGTCGGCAAACGGCATGGCCAGCAATGCCTGTATGAGAATGGCCCGGGCTTCGACTTGGCTGGTCTGTTCTTTTTTCGAAGCGAAATACGCCAACGACTTACGCAGCGTCTCCGCTGCAGCCTGTGGGTGGTTTTCTTCTACATCCAACCGGGCCAACATGAGCCGCCTTTGTTCCGTCGCGGTCTCCGGGTTGAGTTCCTGGCTGACCTTGAGCACCAGCTCCGCCTCTCGTCGCGACTCCTCGAAGGCTCCTTGAACGAACAGGAGTCTCGCGCGGCACGCATGAAGATACATGCTGTACGTTTTGTTCTGCGTCTGCGCGTTGACCTCGAACCCTTCGTCCAGGTATTTCTGCGCGCCCGAAACGTCTCCCTTGGAAACAAGAACATCCGCCAGATTGCCCAACCAAAGGTCCAGTTCTATCTTCGATTTGGTCTGGCGTTTGATGGCAATTGCCGATTCTTCGTTCTTCACGGCCTCCGTGAGGTTTCCCTCGAGGGAGTACACCCAGCCCAGATTGCCGTACGAGGAACTAATACCCTGCTGCTCGCCCACTTTCTGGTACAGAGCCAACGCTTCGCCGTACTCCTTGCGCGCGCGCGAATAATCGCCCATTGGAGGACAACTCCCCGGCGACGGTCATGGCCCAGCCGAGACCCGCGTCCGCTTCCATTTTTCTCAGCAAGGCAATCTGCCGTTCATTGGCATTTCTTCCGGCAACCGCGTCCCCGCGTCTCCCCGCGAGCATGGCCAGCCGCCCCCACACCTTGGCCTCTCCCCCTGCGTCCGCGATTTCTGAAAATAGATTTCGGGCTTTGTCGCAAGCGGCTACTGCCTTGGCAAGATCTCCAAGGCTGGAAAGCAGATAGCATTGAATGCTCAAGGATTCCGCGGCCAGACGGCGCGCGCCTGATTGCGAAGCCCGAAGTTCGACGCGCCGGGCTAAAGCCAGAGCTTTCGTGCTGTCTCCGGACATCAGAGCCACGGCGGAACGGACGTGGTCGATGCGGGGGTTATCGCCGTCAGGAGGTTTGAGCTGTTGCAGGGCATCGAGAGTCGTATTGGCTTCCTGCCACTTTCCGTTGTAATACTGGCTCTTGGCGAGAGACAAGCCGTAATCAAGACTATCGGGATAAAAGGTAAGAAGGGATTTGTAGAGTTCGGCCTCGCGCACTTTATCCCCTATGGAATTTCGATATTGCGCTTCGATGGCCAGACGGTTTTCACGCGAGAGGTTGGCCGAAAGATCCATAGCCTTCTTCGCTTCATCTGCGGATTTGCTGTGATAGCCAAGGCTCCCCCAAGCCTCCGCGAGGGCGGCATGGGCCAGGGCATAATTTGGATCTTCGCTGACGGCTTGTTCGAGCAAGTCCCGCGCTCCTGCAGTATCAAACGAATGGAGTTTTTCAATTCCTTCGGAATAAAGTCTTGTGGCGAGCAAACTCGAAGATTGCGCGGCCTTGGCGCTGGCGGCATCCAGAGGGGAAGCCTCCGCTACTCCTAGCTTTTGCCGCAAGCGGTCACCCACGCGGGCGGCCACGTCGGGCAATTTGTTATCCGGGCCGGAGTCGGAGAGAGTGTAAATCGTTTCTCCTTTGGCAGTGTCTTGCACGTTCAAATCGACGCGGACCTGGCCGTCCATGTCCAGAAAGGAACCGAGGACCACATAGTCGCTGCCCAGGTTGTCCCGGACACGAGACAAGGTTTCCGGTCCCAGGGCTCGTTCGTCAGGCAAGGCCAGATCGATCTTGCCTTGCGTGACTTGTTCGCTGGGAATGATAAGCAGATGTTCGCCAGCCGACAGCTGGCTTCCGAGCATCTGCGATTGAGCGGGCGAAATCCATGCCGCATCCGGTTTGCCAGAAAGGTTTTTGAATCCCAGCAGGGCCACCGAGGGCCGGCTAGCGAAACGGCCGGAAGACAATTTCGCGGATTCCGAAAATGGAGTGGCATCGTTCCGCCGGCTGTACGTGACAATCCCAAAACCGGTGGCGACGAGAAGTGCGACGACGGTGGCAGCCCCTAGTCCAAAGCCTATCCGATATTGACGTCGTGCCTTGTCGCCGCCAAAATTCGCGCGGCGGCCGTCAACTTGTCTTTGCCGGGACACCGCAGCGGGCGTATCCGCGTTACCGACGCCGTCTTGAAGCAGGTTAAACATGTGGACGCGCACTCCGTGCTTGACTTGAACTTCCCCCAAGTCGTGGAGTGCACTGGACCATTCGCTGACTTGCTTGAGCACGCTCGCCAGCGCGGCTGAAACGAGTATGTGGCCCGCATCTCCGCAATCCATCACGCGCTGAGCGACGTTGATTCCTCCGCCCGAAACACTCCGGTTCGCGTTAATGTCCGCGATGCGATAAACGGGACCAGTGTGCAGGCCCATCCGCAATTTCAATTCCGGGTTGCTGGGCAGCTTTCGCGTCAGCTCCATAGCGCACCTTACCGGTGCTTCGGCGTTTCCAAAAAACACCAACGCCATCCCATCCCCAGTGGGCAGCGAAATCAGTTGTTCCTGGCTCTTTGCTCGAGTGAATTCCGAAGTGCTGGAGGTTACTTGCTGGAGAGCTTCCACCTGTTCCCGCTGGTGGTCCATCGGAAGCTTCGAGTAGCCCACAATGTCGACGAATAGAACATGGGCAATCTCCAACTCCGGAGTGGATTTTTTATCGCTCAAGAGGTCTGTGAACTGACGTGGAATCCAAATGGACGAGGGTATGAAGTATTCCGTTTCATCCGTCAAATCACAACCGGAGCGGGGCGTTGCGGCGTTCGTTCCTTAGGACTTCGGCCCGCTTAATTCGTCGCTATGTGGACGGGCGCGCAGATTTGATACAGCAGGCACGACGCCCGGAGTTAGAAGATGTTTTCCTGGCGGCGGAGATTTCCGAAGGAGCCGATGTTGGCGATGATGAAGGTGGCGGTGAAGCGATTTTCGGTGCGGACCTGGCCGAGGTTGATGCGGCGATACTCGAGGGCGAGGCCGCAGCAGTTTCCGTTGTAGCTGATTTGCACGAGCTGGCTTTGCAGGATTTGGTTGGTGAAATCGTAGCTAATGCCGGTGGTGAAATTGAATCCCCTGCGCGTCAAGTTTCCGTAGCCCATTAGCGCGCGAACCTGGTTGGAGAGCGGCTGCGAAAAGGCCACAAAGCCCGGCGGGGGTACCGGAGGAAGATCGGCTTGCACGGGATTGTCGTTCAAGCGGAAGTAGGCGACGGTGGCGAAGAATTCGCTGTAAGGCTTCACCTTCAGAAGCGTGCCGACGGTGACGAGCCGCTGAATTTGAGTATCGTATTGGAGGATTTGCTCGATGTCGTATTTGCCGCCGGGCATGATCTTGAAATCGCTGATGATGGGAGACCAGTTGCGTGGACCGAAGGCGAAGGCAAAGGGAGTTATGGAGTCGAGCGCCTGGAAGACATTGCGCTGGCCGTCCTGGATGGCGCCGCCGAATGTGGGATCGAAATAGTGAGCCTGTAGAATGCTCCAGGAAAGCAGCTCCTCGGGCTGGGCGTCTCCGGTCTTGACGAAGAGCCGCTGCGTGATGCCGTATTCGATCTGGTTGGTGTCGGTTAGGGTCGCATCGGAATCGAAGCGAATAAAATCCGCAATGTTGTTTACGCCCCCGACATAGTGATAGGCAATCGCAGGCTCGATGGTGTGTTTGTACCTCTTGCGCGGTTTGTTCTTGTCGAGAGAGGAGCGATCGAAAAAGCGTTCGAGAGTGGGCAGGCGCAGGTCAACGGTGAGTTCGCCGGTGTTCCGCGTGAGATATTGGGAGCTTAGTTGCCCGGCGGAATTGTAGGAGTCGCCGTAATAGGTGGTGCGGAAGGTGGCAGAAGTAGTGACGCCAAGCCACGAGCCGAAGTGGAGCGGAACGGTCACGGTCGGGGCGAATTCGGTGCGCGGAACGAATGCGGGCGTATCCAGAGGAGTGTCATCCTGGCGGTGCAGCGCGTCGACAAAGGCGTCGAAGGAAAAATAGACAGGAAGATTTTGCCAGCGCGCCTGTTCCACAGAGCTGAAGAAAACTTCAGGAGCGTCACGCAGCGAGACGCTGACGGCCGGAGTCGTCACACCGGTTGTGGTGTTTGTTACGGGAATGCTGAGGAAGGTTTTGTCGGATAGGGAAGCGAAGTTCAGACTGAACCCGCGAAAATTGTTCGTGAGAAAGCTGGCGCTGCGTACTTCGGAAGTGATGGCATCGCCAAAGGTGTCGGCAAAGGCCAGCCGGAAGGTCAGCGAAGAGAGTTCGTTGAGATCGGTGACGGCGCGCCAGCCGTTGGGCAGGAGAGACTGAGATTCGAGTTGCATCTGGTGGCCGCCTTGTTTTTCGAGGACGGTGGTGTCGTTCGGTCCGGGCTCGTTAATGCCGCGGTCGATCACCCCATAGTAGGTGTACCTAATGGAAGTGTTCTCGAAAGGACGAGCACGAAATTCACCGCGCTCGGCGGAGCCGCGCTTGGTGAGCAGCTCGGCCCCCGCCGTAAGATCAAACCAGGGCCGCGGAGCCAAGTACACGGCATCCCCTAGAACAAAACCCTTGCTGTTGCTCTGGGCGACCACGGGGATGAGGATTCCGGACTGACGAATTTTTTCTCCCGCTGGCGCGGTGGCGTAGGGCAGCCAGAGGAGCGGGACGCGGTAGAGGCGGAAATTGGCGCTGACCAAGGCGACGGTCTTACCGAGACGAATGCGAGTGTGCTGGGAATAAAACTGCCACGTGGGATGTTGGGGGTCGCAAATCGTAATCCAGCCGCGGCTGACAAGATAGATGTCGTCAGCCAAGCGTTCGACCTCTGGAGCCTGGAAATAGATAGGATTCTGAGAAATCAGAATTAAGGGATTGGCACGGCGTTCGATTTTGACGGTGCCGCGAACATTAGTAAAGGTGCCGTGGCCGGTGCTTACGTTGTAGTGAGCCTCATCGGCTTCTAGGTGTTCATTGTTGTAATCGAAGCGGACATGGCCGCGAGCAAGGGACTCGGAAGTTTTTTCGTTGTATTCGACGTGATCGGCCTGAAGGCGCTGGTCTCCATAGTGAATGTCCACATCCTCGTCAGCAATATACAAGTCGCCGCGTTTTTGCTGCGGACCACGAGACCATATCTCCACATCGCCGGCCTTGACGGAGTGCAGGCCGGCTTGCTGCGCAAAGGAAACAGGCAACACCGGGCCGAAGAGAGAATAAAGGAGCGTCGTGAGGAGCAGAAGGGACCGGAGCGCGGACGTAATCCGGGCATGGAAGTGACCATTCACGCGGAACATTTGTGCGATGAGAACAGTTGGATAGCCTAGCATGTGGCTGGGGGGATGTGTAGAAGAGTCGAGCAGGGGTGCCGGCGGTAGAGTGCGCACGGGCGTTTCGGTCTTGAAAGCTTTGGAACGAAACGCGGGGACGGTGTGGCGCGTCTTTGTGAGCACGGATCAGTTTGCCATTCCAGAAACAATTGATGCACGCCGTGGCATTGGGGAGGTATGATGCCCGGCCTTGATAACTAGGGGGGATAGTATGCGCAGCGTTTCATCTGCATTCAGGATTATTTTGGCGCCAGTGACATTTTGTCTTGCACTGACGTGCGCTTTGCCCGGTAGGTCGGCGGGCCAGTCAAGCGTAACTGACAAGCTGAAAAATTTAGAGTTTCGAGAGATCGGGCCGGCAATGATGGGCGGACGCATCGACGATTTCGGCGTCGTCGAGAGCAATCCAAATATTGTGTACGTGGGCACGGCGTCGGGCGGGGTGTGGAAGACGACGAATAACGGGACGACGTGGGAGCCCGTGTTTGACAAGGAAAGCGTTTCGACGATTGGCGATATTGCGATCGCGCCGTCTGATCCGGCCGTAGTGTGGGTCGGCACCGGAGAACCGAACAACAGGCAAAGCTCGTCGTGGGGAGACGGAATCTACAAGTCGCTGGATGCGGGGAAGACGTGGCAGAAGATGGGGCTGGCGGCGACGCACCACATCGGCCGCATCGTGATTCATCCGCGGAATCCGGAGGTCGTTTACGCGGCAGCGCTGGGGCATCTGTGGGGGCCAAACCCGGAGCGCGGTGTTTACAAGACGACGGATGGCGGGAAGACGTGGAATCTGGTGTTGAAGATTAATGACGACACGGGCGTGAGCGATATCGCGATGGACCTGGAGAGCCCGGATACGCTTTATGCTGCGGCGTACGAGCGGAGGCGGACTCCGTTTGGATTTAACGGCGGTGGACCTGACAGCGCTATTTACAAGACCGTGGACGGCGGAGCGACCTGGAAGAAATTGGTGAAAGGGCTGCCTTACGAAAACGGCGGCGATACCGGGCGAATCGGGCTGGATATTTACCGGAAGGATCCGAATATCGTGTATGCCATCGTGCAGCACGAAAAAGGCGGAACCTATCGCAGCGAGGACAAGGGCGAGACCTGGAAAAAGATGGGGGACACGAACCCGCGTCCTTCGTACTACAGCCAGATCCGTGTCGACCCCAACAATGACCTGCGAATCTGGGAGCTTGGCGCACAGATGTTTTATTCAGAGGACGGAGGAAAAACGTTTTCGACGCAGCGAGTGAAGGGCATTCACGGAGATTTCCATGCGATGTGGATCGATCCGGCGGATTCGAATCACGTCATTACGGGATCGGATGGTGGAATTCACTGGAGCTACGACAACGGACGGACGTGGGACTTTATCAACACGATCGCGATCGGGCAGTTTTATGAGGTTGGGCTGGACAACGAAAGACCTTACAAAATTTGCGGCGGCTTGCAGGACAACGGGAGCTGGTGCGGGCCGAGCATGTCGTTGACGCGGGATGGCATCATCAACTCAGACTGGACGCTGATGCCTGGCGGCGACGGATTTTATGCGCGAATCGATTACGCGGAGCCGTGGATCGTTTATACGGAATCACAGGACGGCCATCTTTCGCGGCGCGATGAACATACCTCGCAGCAGCGAGAGATTATGCCGGAAGCGAAGGCCGGGGAACCGCATTACAGATTCCAGTGGAACTCTCCGGTGGAGGTTTCGGCGCATGATCACAAGACGATTTATTACGGCGGAAATTATTTGTTCAAGTCGACGGACCGCGGGGATTCGTGGACGCGTTTGGGCGGCGATCTGACTACGGGCGTCGACCGCAACAAACTACAGATTTTTGGGAAGACGCCGGATAAGAGTACGTTGTCGCGGCACGATGGCGTCGAAGAATATCCGACGATCACGACTTTGAGCGAATCGCCGTTGACACCGAACGTGTTGTGGGTGGGAACGGACGACGGCAATGTGCAAGTGACGCGCGACGGCGGGAAGACATGGAAGAACGTGGCGTTGCGCGTGCCGGGAGTGCCCAAGGGAACGTACGTGACGCGCGTGGTGGCGTCGAAGTACGCGGAAGGGGCAGCGTTTGTGACGTTTGATGGCCACCGAACCGACGACTATAACGTCTACCTATTTCAGACGTCAGATTATGGAGAGACCTGGAAGTCGATTCGCAACGGGATTCCGGATTCGGCGGGAACCGTGCACGTGGTACGAGAGCATCCCCGGAGCGCGAACTTGCTCTTCGCGGGAACGGAGTTTGGGCTGTGGGTGTCGTGGGACCACGGCGCCAATTGGACGGCACTGAAAAACAATTTTCCGACTGTTCCGGTGGATGACATTGAGATTCAAGCGCAGCAGAACGATTTGGTGCTTGCTACGCACGGGCGGTCAATCTGGATTTTCGATGACATGACGCCGATCGAGAAGTTCGACGCCGGCGTGGCAAGCTCCGATTTGACGTTTTTTGCACCGCGGACTGCGACGGTGTGGAATTTGCGAGAGCGCAGGTGGAGTGCCGGGCAGAAGATGTTTACGGGCAAGAATCCGCCGTATGGCGCGATTTTGAATTACTACTTAAAGGAAGCTTTGCCGCCCGAGCCGCCAAAGGCGGCCAACGACGACAAAGGCAAGGACGCCGAAAAGCAAAAAGAAGCCGACGCAAGCAAACAGAAAGAGCAGGAAAAGAAGGAAACCGCGACGGCCGATCAAAAACCAAAAGCTCCAAATGCTGCTGACAAAGAGGGCAAGACGAAGATCAGCGTGTACGACAAGGACGGCAAGTTGGTGCGGGAACTCGATGGACCTGGCAAGGCTGGGGTAAACCGCACGAGCTGGGATTTGCGGTGGAATTCGCCGGCAGTGCCAACGCCCGAACAGCTTGAGGCTGCCGCAGCCGGATTCGATTTTGGGCCGCGCGGTCCACTCGTCGAGCCCGGCAAGTACACCATCAAAATCAAAGCGGGAAGCAGAGAGGGGACGCAAGAGGTCGTGGTGGAAGACGATCCGCGAATGCAAATGTCGCCGGCGGACCGCGCGGCGAGAAGCGAAGCCATCCGGCAGCTCTATGCAATGGCCAAGATGGCGGATAAAGACCGCAAAACAATCGAGGGAATCAAGGAAGGGCTGAAGGCGGCTAGAGAGCAATGGAAGAAGGATGCCGACAAGCCGGATGCGCCAAAAATTCCGGCGGAGATACAAAAAGCCGCCGAGGAACTGCAGAAAAATGTGGACGCGGTCGCCGAGAAGTACGTGCGCGAGCAACAAGGACTCGGAAATGCAGGGCCGCCATTCGAATGGAAACCCGAGCCGTTGCCATTGCAAGTGCAAAGTTTGCTGCGAGAACTGGATGGCTTCTGGGAAGCACCGGGAGGGCAACAAAAGGAGAAGCTGGCGGAACTAACGCCACTTGTCAACGAAGGTTCGGCGAAAGTGAAGAAAATTGCGGAAGAGGACTTGCCGGCGCTCAATAAAAAGATGAATGACGCAGGAATACCGCACATTGTGCCCACACCGCCGCAACGGCCTGGCAGGGGTGGAGCTGAAGAAGGGGACGAGCCGTAGGTTGGGATTAGTCGAACGATTTTTAGAAAACACGGAGGGAAGAGCATGGACGCGAAGCATCTCAGCCTGCGCGGCTTGGCCGCGTGGTTTGCGGCGACAGCGGTGATTCTCGGAGGATTTGAAGGGCCCGCTCAGGCGAAGTTTCAGGACGCCACGGCCCAGGATAGCCAGGATAAAAAAGACGAAAAGAAAGGCGAGAAAAAGGACGAGAAGAAAGGGTTGCCGCTAAAGCCTACGCGAAAGATCGAGTTCACGACCGATGAGGGGACGTGGCTCTCGCTGGATGTTTCGCCGGATGGCAAGACGATCGTGTTCGAACTGCTTGGTGATATTTACACGCTGCCGATTGAAGGTGGAACTGCGAAGCTGGTCGATGGGGGAATGGCGTTTGACAGTCAGCCAAAATTCTCGCCCGATGGAAAGTGGGTCGCATTCATTTCTGACCGCGAAGGCAGCGAGAACATCTGGATCATGCATCCGGATGGCAGCGGCGTGAAGCAGGTTTCCAAGGATCCCAATAATGAGTTTGCTTCTCCGAGCTGGTCGCCGGCCGGCAACTACATTTTTGTATCGAAGGCCGGATTTGGCATCACGACATTTGAAGTGTGGATGTACCACGTGGATGGCGGTTCCGGCGTGCAAATCACCAAAGCCAAGCCGACGCCAACGACCCCGCGACGCGAGCGCGGAAATGCCATCGGCGTCGTGGCTTCTCCGGACGGCAAGTATCTTTATTATGCGAAGCGCAGCGGCGGCTTCGAGTACAACGCGCAATTTCCACTATGGCAAGTGGCACGGCGAGACCGCAAGACCGGCGACGAGGATATCTTGTTCGAACAGGCCAAGAGCAGTTTCCGGCCGGTGCTTTCGCCGGATGGCACACAGCTTCTCTATGTAACACGGTATGAAACGGAGAGCGGGCTGCGTTTGCGCAATCTGCAAACGGGCGAAGATCGCTGGGTTAGATATCCCATCACGCGCGATGACCAGGAGTCTCGTTTTACGCGCGATCTTTTTCCGGGATACGCGTTTCTCCCGAATGGCAAGGAAATCGTCTACAACCAGGATGGAAAAATCCGGCGGCTGAACCTCGCGACAGGCGCCGAGAACGTGATTCCGTTTACGGCGCAAGTGTCGCAAGAGCTGGGGCCGAAGCTGGATTTTCCGCAGAGAGTCGAGGAAGGTCCTGTAAAGGTGCGATTGATCCAGGGCCCGGTGGAATCGCCGGACGGCAAGAAGATGGTGTTTTCCGCGATGACGCACCTTTACATCATGGAGATTCCGAGTGGCAAGCCCCAGCGCTTGACGAGTGGAAATGCGCGCGAGTTTCAGCCCGCGTGGTCGCCAGACGGAAAATCCATTGCTTATGTGACGTGGTCGAGTGCGGGCGGACAGCTTTGGAAAGTCTCGGCAGCGGGTGGAACGCCGCAGCAATTGTCCACATCGGCTGCATTGTATAGCAATCCGGTTTGGTCACCAGATGGAACCAAGATCGTGGCACTTCGCGGGAATGCGTACGACCGCGAGAACGTAGAGTTCGATTCTGGGCAGATGCAAAACGCCGATCTCGTCTGGATTCCCGCGGGAGGCGGCGACGCGAATTTGATTTTGCCTGCGCGCGGGGCGGGCTCGCCACACTTCACCCACGAAAAGGACAGGATTTATATCTACACGCCGCAGGGACTAGTCTCGCTCCGCTTTGACGGCACGGATCGCCGCACGCACATTCAGGTAAAGGGGCAAGGCAGTTTTTCCGCAGAGGAACCTGTCGCCGCGGACGATGTAAAGGTGAGTCCCGACGGAAACTGGGTGCTGGCTCAGGTGATGAATCAGCTTTACGTGACCGCATTGCCAGTGGTGGGCGGCGAAGCACCCACGGTGGTTGTTACATCGCCGTCCGTTCCCGCGAAGCGATTGACAGATATCGGCGCTGATTATTTCAATTGGGCCGATGACGGAAAAACCATCGCGTGGGCCGTCGGAGCCAGCCTCTTCCGCGAGCCGCTGAGCGCTATTTCGTTTGAACCGCCGAAGGAAGAGGAGAAGAAGGACGGCGACAAGAAAGACGCCGCGGCTCAACCGGGGGATGCCAGCAAGGACGAAAAGAAGGACGAGAAAAAAGAAGAGAAGAAGCTGAAGGAAGAGGACAAGAACGTCCAGGAGATCGCTGTCAATCTGGAAGTCCCGCGGAAGACCCCGAAGGGGACGATTGTGCTGCGGGGCGCGACCGTGGTGACGATGAAAGGCGATGAAGTCCTGAAGAATGCGGATATTGTGGTCGAAGACAACCGCATCAAGAGCGTTGGACCAAAGGGCGCGGTTCCAGCCGGGGCCAAGGTGTTCGACGTGGCCGGGAAAACGATCGTGCCTGGCTTTATCGACACCCATGCGCACTGGACTGAAATTCGCCGCGGCATCCTGGACACGCAGAACTGGGCGTTCCTCGCGAACCTGGCGTATGGCGTGACCGCCGGCCTCGATGTGCAAACCGGCACGAACGACATGTTTGCCTATCAAGACCTGGTGGACAGCGGCGACATACTCGGGCTGCGCGCGTTTTCCACGGGGCCCGGCGTTTTCTCCGATAACAATTTTCAGTCGATGGAAGAAGTAAAAGGCGTGCTGACCAAGTACAGAAAGTATTACGGCACACACAACATCAAGAGCTACGTTGTGGGCAACCGCAGGCAGCGGCAGTTCATGGTGATGGCGTCGAAGGAATTGGAAATGATGCCGACGACGGAAGGCGCTCTGGACTTGAAGCTCAATCTGACGCACGTCATCGACGGGTTCCACGGGAACGAGCACACGCTTCCGATTACTCCGCTTTTCAAAGACGTGCTGCAAATGTTTGCGCAATCGGGGATTTCGGAGACGCCAACGCTGATCGTGAATTACGGCGGCCCGTTTGGCCAGGAATACTGGTTCGAGAATACCGACGTGCACGACAACGTAAAGCTTAACCATTTCATACCGCACAATCTTATCGATGAAAGGACCAACCGGAGGCCGGATTGGTTCCGCAAAGAGGAGTACGCGTTTCCGAAACTGGCCGCTCAGATGGCCAAGCTCACGAGAGCTGGTGGTCTTGTTGGAGTGGGCAGCCACGGACAGTTGCAGGGGCTGGGGTATCACTGGGAGATGTGGATGTTCGCAAGCGGAGGAATGACGCCGCTCGAGGTACTGCGGTGCGCCACGCTGAATGGGTCCAAAATCATCGGGCGGCCGCAGGACCTCGGTTCGATCGAGGTGGGAAAGCTGGCCGATTTGGTCATTCTGGACAAAAGCCCGCTCGATGACATCCACAATACGAATACGGTTCACTGGGTGATGAAAAACGGCGAGCTATTTGAGGGCGATACGCTGGATCAGGTTTGGCCGGAGCAGAAAAAGCTCGAACCTTTGTACTTCTGGAACTTCGACAAGCCGAAGGTGGGAGAGCCGTTGAGCTATGGGAAGACGGCGAATCCGTAGGGCGCTGACTGCAGGCTGGGACGCAGCGTCCTGCTTACCTTCAAGAGGAAGCGGAAAAAAGTAAGAGGGCACGATGCATCATGCCCCTTGGCCTCGCGACCGTTGCTCACTCTTTGGATTTTGCTTCCGTTTTGGTCTGCGTGGAGCGGTACCACTCAAACGTACGGCTGAGACCTTCTTCGAAAGTAACTTGCGGATCGTAGCCGAGATATTCGCGTGCTTGCGTAATGTCGGCTTGCGAATCGCGGATGTCGCCATCGCGCGGCGGCTCGTACTTCGCTTCGAGTGTCTTGCCGGAAATCTTAGCAAGCAACTGAACTGTCTGGTTTAACGTAAAACGGGCGCCGGTGCCGACGTTGAAGGTCTTGCCGGAAACGTTGGGGGCTTCGCAGGCGAGGAGATTGGCTTGCACGGCGTTCTCGACGAAAGTGAAATCGCGGGATTGTTCGCCATCGCCAAACATGACGGGTTGCGTCTCTTCCAGAAAGGACGTGCAGAATTTTGCCAGGACGCCGGAATATGGCGAGCCGGGATCCTGACGAGGGCCGAAAATGTTGAAGTAACGGAGTGAGACGTTTTCCAGGCCATAGCAGCGGCCAAACGTCTGCGCATAAAGCTCGCCAACGAACTTGGTGACGCCGTAGGGCGAAATGGGCGCCGGAGGCATGGTTTCGACTTTCGGAAGCGTGGGCGTCTCGCCGTAAGCAGAAGAAGAAGCGGCGAAAACGACGCGTTTCACCTTTGCGTCACGCGCCGCGACGAGGACATTTAGAGTTCCATCGATGTTGATTTTGTTTGTTTCGATGGGATCTTTCACGGAGCGCGGCACCGAAGTACGCGCCGCGAGGTGGAGCACGTATTCGGCCTCGTGCATGGCCTTGCGAACGACTTCGATGTCCGTGATACTGCCCTTTATGAAAGTGATTTTGTTGCGGACTTCGACAAGGTTATCTTCCTTGCCGGACGAAAGGTCGTCGAGCACAACCACGCTGTGGCCGCGCCGCACGAGTTCGTCCACCGTGTTAGAGCCGATGAAACCGGCGCCGCCCGTGACGACGTAGCGCATTCAGGAATTCCTCCCTCGATTCGAGGTCCGAGAGCGGCGGAGTGCCGTCTCGGTCATTTAACGCGGCGCCGGCAAAGACGCGGGCCTCGCGTTTTGGTAACCTCAGAGTTTGCGGGTAGCGTTCGGCGGACTTTGCCGGGCTATCGCGAACGAATTCGTATTGTACGACGGAAGGCCAAAAGGCAAGGGACTGTTTCCCGTGCAGGTCACACAAAGAGCATGAGCTACCGAAAAGTCATTGGCATCACCGGCCTGCTGGCGCTTGGATGCGTAGCGGGAGGCTACTACTGGATGAGGGAGAGAAACGCGGGACTGGCGCGCGCCTGGGCTTCCGCGCGCGCCTCCGAGCCGATGACCGCCCCGGCGACGGAACTTCCCACCGTTATGCCGACAAGCACCCCTTCTGCTTCGAGCCCTAACAGGAATGGCGAGCCCGCGGCAGATCCCGGAATACCCTTGCGAGGGGGCGAAGTGCTGGATTACACGGCGAATGTCTCGAGCCTGAACAATGTGGCCACTTTGAAATTGCAGGTGGGCGAACACAAGGATTTTTTCGGCAAGAACGCGTGGCATCTCCAGGCGTTTGCGCATACGGAAAGCCCCCTGCGCATGGTCTTCGAGTTAGACGACCAGTTTGATTCGTACAGCGATGCCGCGACGATGACCAGCCTGCAGTACGAAATGCACTTGAGTGAACGTGGGCAGAAAGTGGATTCCATCCAGCGGATGACGGCCACAGGAAGAGAGCCGGCGCCTCCCGAGGCCACCGAAACACGGGTCCTTCCTGCCACGCGAGATCCACTCGGCATGCTGCAATTCTTGCGAAATGTGGATTGGACGAAGACAACGGAAGTTCGATGCCCGGTCTACGATGGACACAAATTGTATGACGTCAGGGCGAAGCTCGTCAGCGCGGGCGAGGCGGTCACCGTGCCTGCGGGAAGCTACAAAACCTCCAAGATTGAGATTCGTGTATTTGAGAACGGGCAAGAGATGAAGGACGCCCATTTCACGATGTACTTCGCAAATAACGCCGCGCGCACGCCAGTGCTGCTGGAAGCGATTATGCCCTTCGCGACGGCACAGGTACAGTTGGTGCACGCGAAGTAAGAGTTCGCTCTTCGTTTGCAGCTTGCAGAAGGACTTCCGAATCCGAAGAGGAAAGAATGGCGCGGCTATGTTGTGGCCAGCTGCTCTATCAACGCACAAGCGATGTGGCCCATCGTGATATGGGCTTCCTGGATTCGCTGCGGATCTTGCGAGGGCACGTTGAGCAGAAGATCGACCTTGCCGGCGAGCGCGCCGCCTGTTTCGCCCGTGAAAGCGACAAGATAAGCGCCGCGGGCCCGGCCAGCTTCCACACCACGCACGATGTTCGGGCTTGTGCCGCTGGTCGACAGGGCCACAAGAATGTCCTGCGGAGCGACGAGCGATTCGATCTGACGGGAGAAAATGCGCTCAAAACCGTAGTCGTTGCCAGCTGCGGTGAGCACGGACGGATTCGTGGTCAGCGCAAGCGCCGCGAGGCCGCGGCGATCGGTGCGCAGCCTGACGACAAGCTCAGCTGCAAGGTGTAAGGCATCGGCTGCGCTTCCGCCATTTCCAAAAAACACAATTTTTCCGCCGCCGCGGAGAGCCGCCGCGCCTTTTTCGGCAAATTGTCCGATGCGCCCGATCAGCTCATCGGAAAAGCTTCGCTTCACGCGAGCGCTTTCCTCGAGCTGGCGTCGTATCTCTTCGGCGGATGAGGCCATCGGCGCCTAGCAGAGAACGATTTTGTCGCGATGGCGCATGACGCGGCGGGTGGCGTTGCGGGTGTCCACAACAAGTTTGGCGGCGTCCACGATAGCAACGTAATCGTAGCTGGAGTGATCCGTCGCAATGATGACCCCGTCGTAGCTTCCCAAGGTTTGCGCATTCAGCGGGACGGACTTCATGTTTTCGTAATTATAGTGCCGCATTTTGTGAAGCTGCGGGAAATACGGGTCGTTGTATTCGAGGTTTGCCCCGCGCTGCTGAAGCAATTGCATAATTTTCAGCGTGGGCGATTCGCGCAGATCGTCGACGTCCTTCTTGTAGGCTACGCCGAGAATCAGCAGCTTCGATCCTTTGAGACTCTTTTTATGGTCGTTCAGAGCCGCGGCAACCGCGTCCACCACGTGATAGGGCATCGCGGTGTTGACTTCGCCGGCCAACTCGATGAAACGCGTCGAGAAGTCGAACTCGCGTGCCTTCCAGGAAAGGTAATAAGGATCGACAGGGATACAGTGTCCGCCGAGGCCCGGGCCGGGGTAGAAGGGCATAAAGCCGAACGGTTTGGTGGCGGCCGCGTCGATCACTTCCCAAATGTCAATTCCCATTCGCAGGCTGAGCATTTTCAGCTCGTTGACGAGCGCGATGTTGACGCAACGGAAGATATTTTCGAGGAGCTTGGCCATTTCCGCGGCTCGTGTGGAACTAACAGGCACGACGCGCGCGACAACTTGCGCGTAGATTGACTGCGCGGCGCGGCCGCTCGGCGGATTCACGCCACCGACGACCTTGGGAATCTGCGCCAGGCCAAACTGTTTATTGCCGGGATCTTCACGCTCGGGCGAGAATGCGAGGAAGAAATCGCACGCAATATTTTCGTTTTCTGGGCCGGCAGCGATGGGACAGTGCAGGCCGCTCTTTTCGAGGATGGGGAGCACGAGCTCCTCGGTGGTACCAGGGTAGGTTGTCGATTCAAGAACAACCAGCTGGCCCCTTTGGAGATGAGGCTGGATGGAAATCGCCGTCTGTTCGACATAACTGAGGTCAGGTTCACGGCGCTCATCCAGAGGCGTTGGTACGCAAATAATGATGGCGTCCGCTTCCTTGATGCGCGCGAAATCCGTGGTGGCGCTGAAGTGCTTGGAGTTGACGAACTGTTGGATTTTGGTTTGCGGGATGTGCTCGATGTAAGACTTTCCTACATTGAGCATCGACACCTTGTTTGGGTCGGTGTCGAATCCCGTGACTTTGTGCCCAGCCTCTGCGAAACGCAAGGCCAGGGGAAGCCCAACGTATCCGCAGCCAATGATGGCGACTTTCAATTGAGCGCCTTTGAAGAATTCAGGTTTCCGGTCTATCGGCATGAGTTACGTCGCTCTCCTAATCATTTTGGGGATAAAGCAGGCCATCTGCCCGATTGGACAAAGACACATCAATATAGCAGGTTCCACACTAACAAAAAATCATGGGCGCTCAGAGTGTTACCGCTTGTTTAAGAGTGGTTGCGGGGCGCGCCGAACCGCGGCAAGATAGAACCGATGCATTTTACAGAGAGAAATAACGCGCAAACCGCTGCCGCAATTCACGCATGACTCTCATCGTCCTGCTGCTTGGGCTCGCTGTGGGCGTGCTCGTGGGATTGCTCGGTATTGGCGGTGGCGTGGTGCTAGTGCCGGCGCTGGTTTACCTGCTGCACGTGGACCAGCATCTGGCTCAGGGCACCTCACTTTTTATTCTTTTACCACCCGTGGGACTCGGTGCATTGCGCGAATACTGGAGACAAGGTGAAGTGGATTTGCGCGCTGGAATTCTGTGCGCGTTGGGAATGCTGGCGGGTGGTTATCTGGGTGGATTGATCGCCGTGCCGCTCGCTTCACGCCACCTCAAAGGGTTATTCGGTTGTTTTCTGATCCTGGCTGCGTTTTTACTTTGGCGAAAACCACAGGCGGAGCACCGGATGCCGGTCTCCACCGGTGGGGAGTCAGCCCGTGGTTGAGGGTCCGATGCGTGACGCCGGCATTTTTGGAGCGGCGTGCCTCTGCGGGGTAGCTTCGGGGCTTTTCGGTATCGGGGGCGGCACTCTCCTTGTTCCATTCTTGGCGTTGTTTTTTGCTTTTGGGCAACATCGCGCGCAGGGGACCAGTTTGGTTGCGTTGATACCACCGACAGGCGCGCTGGCGTTTTTCGCGTATGCCAAGGCGGGGTATGTTTCCTGGCAAACCGGGCTGCTCCTGATCCCAGGGGTCTTTGTCGGAGGCATTCTTGGCGGGTGGCTGGCTAAGCGGCTGCAGCCGCAGCGAATGAGAGAAGTTTTTGTGGGGCTGATGTTTGCGCTGGGAGTCTGGCAAGCCGTTGCCGCTTGGGCGCGCTAAGGAGTCTGCGAAGACCATGGTCGATGTGCATTGTCATATCCTTCCGGGGCTCGACGACGGCCCGGAAAGCATTGAGACATCACTGGCGATGGCTGAGTCCGCGATTGCCGACGGCATTACGCATGTTGTGGCCACGCCACACTCGAGCCATCAATATACGTTCGACTACCCGCGGGTACGAGCACTGCGAACAGAACTTCAGGAGAAAATTGGCGACCGCGTAATCCTGGCGACCGGCTGTGATTTTCATCTCAATGCCGAGAATCTGGACGCGCTGCGTGAGGATGCGCCCCGCTTCTGTATCAACCAGCGTGACTACCTGCTCGTCGAGTTCAACGAATATTCCATTCCGCCCACCATGGACCAGACGCTTCATGAGATTCAGCTTTTGGGACTGAGGCCGGTGATTACTCATCCGGAACGCAACGCTATCCTGCGCCTGCAGACGGAAAGGCTAGCGAAATGGGTCAGGTTAGGCTGCTTCATACAAGTGACGGCAGGTTCGCTCACAGGAGTCTTTGGCCCTGGAGCGCAAAAGGACGCCTGGCGGTGGATAACGGACGGATTGGTCCACCTCGTGGCCAGCGACGCTCATAACACGCGTGGCCGGCCGCTAAAGCTGAAGCCCGCATTCGACGTTGTCCGAGAACAGCTTGGCGAGGAAAAGGCCCGCGCTCTATTCGTCGAAAATCCGAGGGCGGCATTCGAGGGACGAGACTTGCCGCATGTTCCTCAGCTGCCGGATGAATTTGAGATGCCTCGCCGCAAACGGTTTTTTTTCTTCTAGATTTCTAGTTCTCGGGGCGAAGCGGCAATCCGGCCCAGGCATTCAAGATTCCCAGAAATTCGCGAACGACATCGAGGGCGTCAGCCGTCGTGCGCCACCAACGCCTCGGATCGAAGGGGTCATCCGAAGCAGCCCTGATAACAGCCTGCCCGCGGCCAGCTGCAAGCCGGTTCCATAGAATTCGGACGCGGCGGGTGTGCACCTTGGTTGTGACGATGATCACGGTCGTGCCTTTTGCTGCTTCAAGTGCCTCAGAAACGACCGAGAGTTCATCGGCTGTGTTGATGATGGGAGGTTCAAGCAAGCGGATGGCGTCCGCAGGCACTCCTTCGTGCATCAGCACCTGCACATTGTAAATATCCTCACCGACGTAGGAGACCCCTATCGTTTTGAGCATTGCACCGGGTTCGGTGGAATGCGTCAGCCATACTTTCGGTGCGAATCCTTCACGATACAATTTCGCTGCTTCCATCGCTCGCATGGGCATACGTCCGCTAAGGATGACGATGGCTTGACCTTTTTGAAGAGGGTCTTCCGCTACGAGCCAGCGGCCTATGCCGAGCAGAAAGATCACCGCACTGAGTAGGACTATCCCCAGGAGACCAAATACTATCCACCGTGTTCGCCGATGCTTCGGCGGGTTGGTCGCTGATTTATTCTCGACCGACATAGCGGGGCGATTCCTAATCGCGTGCGCGCATCGTATCCTTCGCGCGGCGGGTGGTCAATCAAGCTGCCGCAAGCTAAACTAACGGGCTGACTTTTCGGGAGGGCGCATGAGAGCGGTGGTCACCGGCGGGGCCGGATTCTTGGGGTCGCATCTTTGCGATCGCCTGATTGCCGAGGGCTGGGAAGTTTTGGTTCTAGACAATCTCATTACGGGAGTCGATTCCAACGTCGGGCATTTGCTCAATCACCCGAAGTTTCGCATCGCGCGATGCGACGTCTCTAAATACATCGACGTGCCTGGGCCGGTGGACTACGTTTTGCACCTTGCCTCTCCAGCGAGCCCTGTCGATTACCTGAAGCTTCCCATCCAGACTCTCAAGGTTGGTTCCCTTGGCACGCACAACGCACTGGGTTTGGCGCTGGCGAAGAAGGCGAAGTTTTTCCTGAGTTCGACGAGCGAGTGTTACGGCGACCCGGAGATTTCCCCTCAGCCCGAAGAGTATTGGGGCCATGTGAATCCGATTGGGCCGCGCGGTGTTTACGATGAAGCGAAGCGTTTTTCGGAAGCTCTGACAATGGCTTATCACCGCTATCATGGCGTGGACACCCATATCGTGCGAATCTTCAATACATACGGCCCACGGATGCGCCTTAATGACGGCCGCGCTCTGCCAAACTTCGTGCATCAAGCGCTAACGGGGAAGCCCATCACTGTTTATGGAGACGGCAAGCAGACTCGCAGCTTTTGCTATGTTTCCGACCTCATCGAAGGAATTTACCGCTTGATGTTGTCGGACGAACACTTGCCGACGAACATTGGGAACCCGCAGGAGATGACCATTCTTGCGTTTGCCGAGCGAGTCCGAGGACTCTTTGAAAATGCTCCCGCAATTGTCCTCGAGCCTTTGCCACAAGATGATCCGAAACAACGGTGCCCGGATATTAGCAAGGCGAAGCGAATTCTGAAATGGGAACCCAAGGTTGGGCTGGAAGAGGGATTGCGACTGACGATTGATTACTTCAAGAAGGATTTCGCGGCTAAGAAAATGTCCTAAGAGCTAACGCTGAACGAACCTCGCTCCCTTGATGAGGGGCTCATTCATTTTCCAATTTGCAATTTACTGCGTTCGCGATGTTCTACGCTCTGCCGAACGAGTAGTACTCAAATCCAAGCTCACGCATATGCTTGGGAGAATAGAGGTTTCTGCCGTCCACGACGAGGCCCCGCGCCATGAGCGACTTGGCGCGTTTCCAGTCCAGGTTGCGAAAAATCTCCCACTCCGTGCAGACAAGCGCGGCATCTGCTCCGCGCAATGCTTCGTAAGGGTCCTCGTGATACGTCACCTTCGGGAAAAATGTTTTTGCTCTTGATATGGCTTCCGGATCGGTGGCGTGCACAATCGCGCCTTCCTCGAGTAAGCGCTTAACCACTTCGAGCGCCGGAGCAAAACGAATATCGTCCGTGTTGGCTTTGAACGCCAGGCCGAGCACCGCCACGCGTTTGCCCCTAACGACCCAAAGAGCTTTGTGTACTTTTTCAAGAAAGCGGTCGATGCGTTGTTTATTGACGCGCTCAGTGGCTTTCAGCAGATCGAAATCGACTCCGACCGAAGCCGCGAGATGAATGAATGCCTGCACGTCTTTCGGAAAGCAAAAGCCGCCAAATCCTAGTCCTGCGCTGAGGAACTGCCCGCCGATTCTAGGATCCAAGCCCATCGCATGGGTAACCTCTTTGACGTCTGCGCCGATTCTTTCGCAGAGATCGGCGATGACATTGGCATAGCTGATTTTCAACGCGAGAAAGGAGTTCGACGCGTGCTTGATGAGCTCTGCGCTGTTGATGGTGGTGACCAGGAATGCGGCATCATGGGTTGCCGGGCAGATCCCTTTGTGCACCGGACAATGGAATTTGCGCTCAAGGATCGGCCGATAGATTTCGCGCAAATCGGCCGCGGCGGATTCGTCCTCCACACCGACCACGATGCGGTCGGGATGAAAGAAATCTCCGACAGCTGTGCCTTCGCGCAGAAACTCGGGATTGGAAGCCACGCGAAAAGTGGATTTGCCGCCGCTGCTATAAGCCGCAAGCGCTCTCTGCAGTTCGAGTCCGGTGCGCGCGGGCACGGTGCTCTTCTCGATTACCAATTTAGGTGAACGGGCCTGCTCCGCTATCTGCCGCGCTACCTGATCGATCGCGGAAAGATCCGCTTCGCCGCTATCTTTAGGCGGCGTGCCCACGCAAATAAAAATGGCGTCGCCCGCGCGGATCGCTTCGCCGGCATCCGCGGTATAGGAAATGCGCCCCGCCTCGCGTGCAGACCTCAGTATTTCTTCCAGGTGCTCCTCATAGATAGGCACCTCTCCGGCTTGCAGCCGCCTGATACGTTCTGCGTCGATATCCGTGCAGGTCACTTCATGTCCCGCCGCGGCGAGACACGCCCCTGTCACCAACCCCACGTAGCCACATCCAATCACCGAGAGACGCAAGCCTGGTTCTCCTTGGGAGCGCCCTTGCTAACAATCCAACGCTTCCACAATTGCGTTGCTAAGAGTTCATTCTCACCGAACCGCAATACGGGGAGAAACGCACTATCGCGAGGTGTTGCGCGGCGCGCGCAATCCGTTTTGCGCTTTTTCTCAGGCCCAAACGGTTTTTCTGCGCGCCTAAATCGGTTCGCCTAGCTCTTCAATCCTCTCCCCATCAGCAGTCCGCGCAAACCGAGCAGCACCAACCGCGGCTGACGGAGCACGACGTTCCAAAGCAGGCGCGTCGATTCATCGCGGTTGATCTCCCCGAGAGACTCGCGCGTGGAAGCATCAAGCAGGTCGACTAGCTGCGAATAATCCTTTTGCTGGAAATGATGCAGCGCGCGGCGAATCAACCAATGCGTCCCCAGCTCACGTCTCAGAGCGGTCAGTTCCTTGCTTCCGCCCTTCCGCAAGATGGATTGCCCGACGCCAAGCGCTCCGCGCAGTCCCGTCACGATGCCGCCAACGGTAGACACTTTCACTTGCGCCGCCGCATCCCCAACCAGATATACCTCGCCATTTCCGATGCGTCGGCGGACGGGCACCCAGCCTCGATATACGGGAATGCGCGCCCCTTGCCATTCCAGCGGCTCCATCTGTTTTTTTTCAAGAAACCGAGAAAGACATTTCTTGGTGTCTTGGCCGTCTTCGCCAATAATTCCGAGGGCGCCCCGCCCGGAGGATTCGGGAATCAGCCAATAGAAATAGGGCGTATCGTCGGGAACAAACCAAACTCGCGTCGTGTCTGGCGGATGATCCTTCGGCAAGCGCACGATGGCTTGCACCAGGGGGACCGTCTCAATGGGAGGCCACCCGGCGCTGCGTGCCACTCGGCTGGAAGCGCCGTCTGCTCCGACAACGCTCTCCGCGTGTAATTCCTCGCGTTGGCCTGCGGAATCGACTTGCACGCGGAGCCCGCGGCCATTCGCAGCGAGCCCAAGAAAGCGTGTATCAAAGGAAAGTTTCGCCCCCGCCTGTTGCGCGCTCCGCGCCAATGCCGGGATTAAACGCGAGCGTTCAATGATGAGATCGGGCCGCGCCAGGGCGACTTGTGCCGAGCGTCCGTCCGTAAATAGCTCGAAGCGCCTGATTTCGTTGACGATGCTTTCGGAAGCGGCAGCACCAAGCTGGCTCCGGAATTGATCAGTCACGATGAGTGTGCGCGGCGCGGGTTCAAAGCCAGGTCTCGATTCCAGCACGCGCACGCGGCGTCCGCCATTTGCCACTGTTGCGGCCGCAAACAGGCCCGCTACAGAACCTCCCACAACGATGACCTCGCCGCTTTCCCCGTCGGTCGGGGGCCTCTGTTCAGTGCTTGGCACGATTTCGCTTTCCCAAGTCGCGGATACACCCCGGACGCTTAATCACCCGGATATTCGCGCTCAAATTCCCCTGAATATTGACTACTTTCCGCCCAACCCCGAGCGGTATGCACTGAAAATCGGTGAGACTGCAACCCACTAAGTATAGCGAATCCATCTGTGTGGGCAAACCCGGAGAGTCTTTTTCGGCTTGAAGGAACAGAACATTCAGAATTGGAAGCACTTTAGGAGGAGGCTGCGGGTTTCTGCGACTGGCGCTCATACGGGGCACGTTCGAGAAGCAGCACTCCAGTCAGCACAACGGCAAACGCAACCATTGCTACCAGAACCGCGGCGATCGGTTGTAGGTAACTTACGAGCACGGCAGCTCCGCCGCTCAGTAGTCCCAAAACATACATACTGACAACGGCGCCGCGATGCCCCAGCCCCAGATTCGCCAGGCGGTGAGCGGCATGGTCTTTACCCGGAGTGGCAAAAGGCAGCAGGCCGCGTCGCGAGCGCGAAATCGTGACCAACGTGGTGTCAAATATCGTGACTCCCAGAATGAGCAGGGGAGCCAGCCAGCCGGAAATGTGGTTGGCCTGCTCTAGCCTCAGCTTCAGCCCCAATGTGGCCATTAGAAATCCCAGGAACATGGCTCCGCCGTCGCCCATGAAAATCTTGGCTGGCTTAAAATTCCATCGCAGAAATCCTGTTGCTGCTCCCAGGACCGCGGCGGCGAGCGTGGTGACAAGAGTCTGGCCGTTTAAGTAAGCCAGCAGGGCGAAGAAGATGGACGCTGTGGCCGCCACCCCTGCGCAAAGGCCGTCCATGTGGTCCAGAATGCTGAAGGAAGCGGTGATCCCTACGACAAAAAAAACCGTCAGGATGGCGTCTAAAATATAGCCATTCCGTCCGCTTAAAAAAAGTTCAAAAACCTGAGCGTGAATGCCGGTTGCCAACAAAATGCAAGCGGCAAGCGGCATCGCGAGGAACAATTTCACCTGATGGTGCAGCCAGCCTCGATCATCGAGAATACCCACAGCTGCGACGACCGTCGCGCCCGTCAAGATTCCAACAATTTGAGCTCGCGCCGGTCCGCTGAACGTAAGGAGAATCGACAAGACAACAGCTCCATACATCGCCAGGCCGCCAAGCAGAGGGATCGGGCTCAGGTGTACTTTGCGCGGTCCAGGGAGATCCACCATCCCCACGCGCAATGCTAATGCGCGCACCGGTACCGTCAGCGTCAGAGACGCAAATAGCGCAATCAGAAACGCCAGCAGACCCGCAGGCATGTTGCCTCGTTTTGTTTGAAGGTGCTGACCGGGACGGTGCGGCCAGTGCCTCAATCGTCTTCTGCCGGATTGGGGGTCCGGCTCCCAAGAAAATGGCTGCCCACGCAGCTTTAACACCATACTTCGAAAATTGTTTCGCTTCAATCAGGATTGTTTACGGGTAATTAGAAAGTTAGGTGATCGCTCCGCAGCACGGGATGCTCAAGAGCCCAGCGCCACCAGTTTGTTTTCTCCGTGATACGTCCCTATCTTTCGGTGAGCATGCGGCCGAAAGTGCGCTTTACCTCATCGCGATTCTTGGTCGCGTAATACCAGTCGATGGTGCGCTTCAGTCCATCTTTGAAAAGCACCTTAGGCTCCCACCCGAGCAGTTTCTTCGCGAGGGAGTTGTCAGCAACGCGATTGAGCGGGCCTGTCGGCATGTCGGGCCGCAGCTTGATCTCGGCTTTATGCCCCGTGAAATCGCAGACCATTCTCACCGCGTCGATGACCTTTATCCGCTCCATCGTTCCCAGGTTAATGGCCGTGCCGTCGTTGATTTTTTCGCCAGCGAGAATCGTGCCTTCAACAATATCCTCGATGTATGTCCAATTGCGGATTTGCGTTCCGTCGCCCCATACTTCGAAGGGATTCTGCCCAAGGAAAGCCCGCGCAATCATCGCGATTACGGCATGGTTCTCCACCCCCCGCGGTCCGTACACCGTGAAGTATCGGCAAGAGGCTGCGCCCATGCCGTGTTCTTTCGCATAAGCACTCAGCGTAAACTCGCCCATCAACTTGGCCCAGCCGTAAGTGTTGTCGGCGTCGTTCGGTCCTTTTGTAAGATCTTCCGTGAGGTAGAGCTCTTTCTTCACGTCCGACTGCAGAAAATTCGGATAGACGCAGCCCGAGGATGCGAACACCACCTTTTTCACTTTCGCACGCAGAGCTTCCGCGAAAACAAGTCCGTCCAGGAAAAAATTGGAAGCAGGTCCCGCCTGATGCAGATCGACATAGCCGCGGCCGCCATGATCTGCAGCCAGATGAAATACCGTATCCACGCCTTGCATGGCCGAGCGGGAAACGCCCGGCTCGCGCAGGTCTGCGTGGATGAATTCGATTTTACTGCTGGCGGCGTGTTCCTTGATATTGTCACGATGCCCGCTGGTCAGATCATCAACGATGCGAATTTTCGCGCCACGCGCGAGAAGGTGATCTGTAAGGGTCGAGCCAATAAAAGAGGCGCCTCCCGTCACAAGTACGAGTTTTTGACTCCAAAATGTTTCAGAAGTCGTCACGCTTTCACGGCCCCTTCGATGATTTTCACAAATTTCTGCAATTCTTTGACTCTATCATAGTCAGGCGCAACAGCCCGGGCCGCGCGACCCATGTATTGTACTTTTTCGTTGTCCATCACAAGTAATCGAATTGCTGAAGCAACTTTATCTGGGTCGTCTGGGTCGGCGGAAACCGCAAATCCGAATTTTGCGCCAAGTGAAGCCGCGTCCGTTTCATCCGGTGCAACCGCCAGGATCGGCTTTCCAGAGGCGAGTATCCCGTACATTTTGCTCGGTACGACGACTCCTTCGAGCCCACGCTTCACCGTGATGACGTGCGCGTCGGCGGCAGCCAGAACAGAAGGAATCTGGTTCGCCGGAAAAAATGGAAGAAATCGCACGTTTTCCGTTTCTCTCGCAAGTGCCTCGATGTGTGCGCGCTGCGCTCCCTCGCCTACGAAGACGAGACCCACGCCGTCGGCCTGCAAATCGCACACCGCTGTGATTAAAGTCTCCCACGCGCCATAGAAACCAAGATTTCCGGCGTGGAGCAGCACGAATTTGAAGTCGCCACGAATCGCTCGAATGACTTCGCTATCCAACGCCGGCTGCGGCGCATCGGGCGGCGGAATATCCGTGCCATCGCGGACGATTTCGACGCCCGCAGGATTAACGCCCTTTGCCACGATGCGCGCGCGCATGTCCTCACCGAGGACGATCACCCGCGTCGCGCGCCGCAAGGCCCACCGATGCAATTTTTCCCAAATGCGCGCGGGAAGGCCAGGTTTGACAATCGCGCCGCCTACAGCCATGTCCGGATACATATCGCGAATGTTGTAGACATACGGCTTGCCCTTCAACAGCGTTACGATCGCACCCACAATTCCTTCGAATGGAGGGTCAGTCATTGCCAGAACAACATCGCAACGCAGGAAGAACGCGCGCGGAACGGCAAGTGCAACGTAGCTCAAATAATTCAGCACCCGTCGCTTCATTTGGAAACGCGGGTAGTCTGTCGATCCCACGCGAATGATTCTTGTTTTTCCATTGCTCTCTGTTTGCCAGAGCCGCCAAGGCCGTCGTTCCGTTGGATCGTACGAGGGGCGCCCGCAAAGTACTGTGACGTCGTGCCGCTCGGAAAGTGCGTTCACCACCGTCGCCGCCATCTTCGCCGTTGCCGAAGTGTCCGGCGGATAGTAGAGATTCAGGAGCAGGATTCTCATTCGAACGGTGCTCGTGCCATGCGATTCACGATCTGGTGATCAGGAAGTCGCCCAAGACGAGCGCATCCATTTGCGTGCGCTGAAAACAATCCAGCGCTTCTTCTGGGCGGCAGACAATCGGCTCGTTGTCGTTGAAAGAAGTATTCAGCACGACCGGCACTCCCGTCAGCTGGTCGAAGGCTTTGATTAGGCTCCAATAGCGAGGGTTGGCCTCGCGCGTCACTGTTTGCAGCCTGCCCGTGCCATCGACGTGCGTGGGCGCGGGAATTTTGTCGCGCTTTTCGGGCCGCACCCCGTATGCCAAGGTCATGAACGGAGAGGGATGTGATTTCTCGAACCACTCTCCCGTGCATTCGGCAAGGATGGATGGCGCGAACGGCCGGAAGATTTCGCGATGCTTGATTCGCCGGTTCAGTATCTCTTTCATCTCCGGACGCCGCGGGTCGGCGACAATACTTCGGTTGCCGAGGGCGCGGGGTCCCCATTCCGCGCGGCCTTGAAACCATCCAAGAATTTTCCCATCGGCCACAATCGCGGCCGTACGTTGCATTAAGTCGCCCTCTGCCAGTTCCTCGACTCGGCAACCGTTCCGTGCCAATCCGTTCGCATCGATCGCGTGCCGGATTTCCTCGCGCGTATATCCAGGCCCCCAGTAGGCGTGATCCATGACGAACTCTCGCGGCTTGCCGAGAATCTGATGCCACACATAGTAGGCCGCGCCGACAGCTAGCCCGCCATCGCCTGCCGCCGGATGCACATAAACTTGCTCGAAACCCGTGTTATCAAAGATTTTGCCGTTGGCCACGCAATTAAACGCGACTCCACCCGCGAGGCACACCGCTTTCAACCCTGAGCGCTCGGCAAGCTTTTTCAGCATGCCAAGGTACATTTCCTCGAGCCGCGCTTGCAGCGCCGTCGCCAGATTCTTGTGCCGTTGCTCGAGCGGCTCTTCGGGATTGCGTTTCGGCCCCAGTAACTTTTCCATTTCTTCCGAAAACAACTTGCCTTGCACAGGCGTCTTGTCTGCCTCCGCCCAGCTCATTTCCGGGCCCGTGCGGTGATGCGTAAAGTAATCCAGCTCAAGTCGAAACCCGTCCCCGTGTGCGTGCACGATTTTCCGAAACGCGCCGAGCTGGTCCGGCACGCCATAAGCTCCCAGGCCCATCACCTTGTACTCATCGCCGAATTTCAGAAAGCCCAGGTACTGCGTGACGGCGCTGTAGAAGAGCCCCAGCGAATGAGGAAATGCGATCGCGCCGCCGATCTTCATGCGGCTACCGCTGCCGTTTCCCCACATTGTGCTCGCGAAATCCCCAAGACCGTCCGCGGAAAGCAACGCCGCGCGTTCGAACGGTGAAACGAAGAAGGCGCTGGCCAAATGCGCCTGGTGATGTTCCACGCGGTGAAACTTTGCGCCCACTCTTGCCGGGTCCATATCAAAGGCCTGCGCCAGTGCTTCTGGTATTCCCGTAAACTTCGTCAACACTTTGATTCGCTCGCGTGCGAAGGATGGCATGCGCATCGCGTAGAAAAGTTTCGTGCCTAAGCGCGCATAAGGATTCCGAGGAACGGCGACGTGATCGATATCCTTAAGCTCCAGCCCCGCCTCTTTCAAGCAATAATGAATCGCCTGTGCCGGGAAGCCCGCGGCGTACTTCACGCGATTGAAGCGCTCTTCTTCCACCGCGGCCACAAGCCGGCCTTCGCAGACAATGGCTGCCGACGCGTTGCCGTGGTAGGCATTGATTCCAAGAATGTTCATAGCGAAGGAATTCAGTCTACCTCAGGAGTGCAGATCATGCCGCGAGGTGATGCCTGCACCACTCGTTGAGGATGTACAACGCCCACGGGCGCGACCACGAAGTCTTGCCCTCGAGAAATGCAGCCCAAACACCGCGGACACCCTCCACGCGCAGGTGCGGTCCTAGCGACGGTGCGATCTCGGCAAAACTTGCTTCCAGTCGCGGGCGCAATGGTCCGCGAAGCCAATCTTCCCATGGCAACGTAAATGTTTTTTTGTGCTGGCCAAGCATTTCTTCAGGCAGCAGCCCAGCCAGAGCTTCCACCAATAGCGCTTTCTGCGTGCCCGCACGGTGGCGCGCGGTGTCGGGAAGGGAGCTAACAAATTCCACCAGCGGCGTATCCAGCAGCGGCACCCGCACCTCCAGCGAACGCGCCATACTCACCGAATCGGTATCGCGCAAAAGTGTGCTCGCCATATAGCAGCGCATTTCCATCCAGGCGGTGGCGGCCACAGGCTCCATTTTTGCCGCTTCGCTTGCAGTGCGATCCAGCCAACCCAGCCAAGTCGGTTCGAGCGTCACGCCGTCGGAGCCCACCGTGCTTGGGCGGAAACGCGGTTCCATTAGCCGCTTGAGTTGGCTGGGTAGAAAAAGCGCGCGCGCATAAAAGTAAGAATGGGGCAGTGTGTCGGGATCGCTCCACGCGGCAACAGCTTTGCCTGCGGCATCGCGCGACATGCGCGTCTCGAGGATGCTTGCCATCAGCGGCGCAAAGGCGCGCCGCAGCGGCCGAGGTACAAACCAAGCCAGACGGGTGAGCCGCTGTAGCATCGCCGTGTTAGCGAAGCTTGCGTACCCCGCGAAAAGCTCATCGCCTCCCAGCCCGGAGAGCGCCACCTTGAGCCCGACTTCTCGCGCAGCCCAGGAAACGAAATACGTATTGATGCCGTCCATCGTCGGCTGGTCAAGCCCGGCCACGGCTTCGTCGATGCGCGAAAGCATTGCCGCGCCATCGAGAGGAACCTCCGTGTGTTGCGTGCCGCATCGTTCCGCAACTTTGCGCGCGAGTGGAGCTTCGTCATAAATAGTTCCCGGAAATGACAGCGTGAAGCTACGGATTCCCGCCTGTGTACGTGCCGCAAGGGCGGCGATGGCCCCGGAATCAAGCCCGCTAGAGAGAAAAAGTCCCACCGGCACGTCCGCGATCAAATGAGCGCGCACAGCGTCTTCCAGAAGAGGACGCACCCTCTTAGCAGCAGAATCCAAATCCTTGGGTTTACGCGAGTCGCGCGCCGCGGAACTCGTCTGCGGATCCCACCAAGGCCGCGCTCTAGGCACGCGCCGCCGCTCCGGAACATACAACAACATGCGATGACCGGGCGGAAGAGAAAATACGCCCTCCACAAGGCTCACCGGCTCCGACGCACTGCCGAATAGCAGATAAGACGTAAGCGCATCCTGGGAAATCTGCTTCGTCACTATCCCGCTCGCCAGAAGAGCTCGCACTTCCGAGGCAAACGCAAAACCTTCCGGAGTCTGCGTGTAATAGAGAGGTTTAATCCCCAGTGGATCGCGCGCCAAAAAAAGCAAAGGGGCCGTAGCAAATCGCCCGCGCAAATCGAGCAATGCAAATGCAAACATGCCGCGGAGCTCCGTCAAACACTCTTCTCCCCACTCTTCCCAGGCATGCACCAGAATTTCCGTATCGGATTGCGTTGCGAAGCGGTGTCCCAGCAGCGTCAAACGCTCACGAAGTTCCCTGTAGTTATACAGCTCGCCGTTATAGATGACCGCGACATCTCGCGTTTCGTTCCAAACGGGCTGTCGGCCTCCGGCTAGATCAATGATGCTCAGCCGCCGCATTCCGAGCGCCAGCCCTGGCGCACGCGCATCTCCGATCAGGAATCCTTCTTCATCCGGACCGCGATGCCGCATCGCAGCGGCCATTGCACGCACGCGCAATTCGGCATCCTTGCTCTGCGATGCAAACGCGACACCGCAAATACCGCACACGCTACTGCTTGATCTCCGGAGTTGAAAAGAAGGCCACCCCAGCGCGCAAGGCATGCTCGCGGAGGTGGAAGCGGGGAATTCTCAAGCGGCTGTCGGCGTACCACGCCAGCATTGCGCGCAATAGCAAGAAGAAGAGCATCGCCGCCACGCTCAGCACCAGATAGAAAAAGGACTCTCGCTCGAGGAGCAGGCTCCAATCAATAGCTTCCTCCCAGCCAGGAGCGATTGCGCCCAACATCTTCTTCAGACCAAATCCAATGTATGGCAAACGCGCCAGCCGTACATGGGCAAAACGATCATACGTATATTCACGCGGATAATTCGGGACCGCCCTGATGGCCTCGCCAAAGACCACAGGATCCTGCAGATCCTTGCGCGTCAGATAGTGGCCCGCTGGATCCTTCATGATCACGCGGTACGTTGGATCGACAATGATCCACCGCCCCCCAATCAAGACTTCAGCTACAACGTGCTTCGTATTGTTATCCGCAGTTAGCAGAAGCAGTCGGCGCGCCCGCAAATCGGAGCTTCGTGCGAGATTCAAGAAAGCATTGGTAGCGGTACCGCAGACGTTTAACAACTGGCTGTAAGTAAGCGTCATCTCCGGATCGCGCTTGGCCAGTGCGTCTGGATCCGTCGAGGTGGCCCGCGAAGGCTCAGAACGCATCCAGTCCAAAATCGCGTGGAGCTTCTGTTCCTCCGGCATGCCATTGGGAACAATCGCGTCCGAGAAACCGTCGAGATACCGGCGCACCGAGTATTCTCGAACCCCGGCGTAGAGCGAGGACACCAGTACGACCACGAGCAGCAGGTTCACGCCTCGCCACACTATACGAAAGATGAGGTGCCTCATCGTCGGCAATGCAATTACTCCGGTGTCACGAATTTTGCACTGGGGACAGTCTTAATTGCAAGCTTGTTATAGTGC
>DATFZQ010000133.1:0-32028 GCA_035314345.1 Candidatus Acidiferrum sp. | reverse complement strand
GGTTTACGCGCGACCGGCGCCGGAAGGGAATCACCTTGCCGGTTGCCGGTTTTTCCTCAGGTGTCTTGTCCGCCAATGGCCTCTTCCTTTCGGAGCTGTTATCGCCGCCGGGATTCGGCCCAACGGCGAGTTCAGCACCGTTCCCGCTCACCTTTCGATTCGCATCCGCCACGAACCGTCGACGCTCGTGCATTCAAGGACGGCGTAGCCCTCCGCCTCGGCCGCCCGAGGAATGTCGCGCACGCCGCGCGGATCGTCAAGCACCAGTTCGAGCACGTCGTGCCGGCGCATCTGCTCCAGACGCACCTTGGCACGCGCCCAGTTCAGCGGGCATTTGACGCCTCTCAAATCAAGGCAAACGGTCTGCGGAGTAACAGCGCCCACCTGTCTTCGAGGATACCACAATGATTTGGATACTCTGAAATGGGTGCGCCAGGCGAAGCCTGGGAAAGGAGGATGGGATGACCTGAAACCTTTCGTTGGGACCCGGCGGGTAACCAGTCCCGTCCGGTAAGGCTGGCCAGCCGCCGGAAGCGAGTCTTGCGTGGCGGTGGGGTAATCCACCCTGCGAAGCGTAGACAGCGAGTGTGCGGGCCGTGTGATTGAGCCCCGAAATTAGTATTTGTCGTGGGAGTCGACGCCGTCCAATTGGTGGAAGACAACACCGAAACGCGGTAGTGGCCGAGCGCGGAGGTCCCACCGGGGTCGGAGAGCATGGCACGTTCATAAAGGGTCCTCCAGGAACCTGGGAGGTCCTGTCGTCTCCGTCGAAGTAACCGGTTGTGGGGAATCCGGTGAACAATCCCCTGGCCCGCGGGTGTTGTACCTTGTGTCCGCGGGAGCGAAGCCCAAGGTGCAGCGGCGGTACCGCGCGGCGAAGGAAACGAAGCAACGCGGGAGGGGCGGTAGGAAGTCGGAGTGCTTCACAGTGTGCGCTGAGCAGCACATTGTTCGGGAGGGTTAGAGTCCCTCTGATGCTCAGATGAGGAGTGTCATATCCAAAAGCGGGGGTAATGCCTCGCTGGCCGGGAAGAGCTGGAAGGTATGGAGAGGCCTAAACGGGCACGCAGGCGAAAGCCGGACACAGCCAAGGCGGACCTGAAGCCACCGCTCGAAGTAATTCCGGAGGGCAGGGTGTCCATCGTGAGGTGGAATCCGAAGGGCATGCGGAGAAGTACCGGGCCGTAATCGATGGGGGCCACCCCGAAGATGAACCGGTCGGCCAAAGGTGGGACAAGGTCGAGCCTGCACTGTGGAGGCGAAGGCGTACTCATTCACCCACCGCACCAAGGTGTTTGCGGATGGCACGGTACGGAAGAACAGTGCGTGACCTCGGGAGGACTGGCGGAGTCTGCGGGTGGCACCGCAGTAAGCGGACCTATAAGCGCAAGCGAAGTGGCGAGCGAAGCTCTGCCAGTAGTCGGACGGCTGCGAAGTACCTCAAGCGCGGCGAAAGCCACGCGACCGAGCAATCGGCGACCGGAGTGGGTCGGGGAAGGCGGCCGGCGAAGATGGTTGGGGAGAGGAAGCGAGCCGGTGAGTAAGGACGGGAAGGTGGAACAGTTCCATGAGTGAAATACCCGTACATTCGCGTCCGAGGAGACTGGCGGAGTGGCTCAACCCGACAGGTGCAAAGAAGGTCCATTCGTTAATCGACAAGGTCTATCAGCGGAAGAATCTGGAGAGGGCCTGGGAGCGGGTCAGAGCCAACCGGGGTAGCGGTGGTGTGGATGGGCAGAGTCTGGAGGCTTATGGCGCGCAGCTCGACCAGCAATTGGAACGGCTGCGGCAAGAGCTGAGAGAAGAGACCTATCAACCGCAACCGGTACGGCAGGCTCCGATTCCGAAGGTAGGAGGCAAGCCGGGTGAGATGCGCATGTTGGGAGTACCGACGGTCTATGATCGGGTATGCCAGCAAGCGCTACTTAATCGGCTGGAACCGATCTTCGAGCCGGTATTCGATGATGCCAACTTTGGATATCGGCGAGGGCGCTCGACGAAGGACGCCATGCGCAAGGTATGGAAGGAGATTGAGAGCGGACGGGAGTGGATTGTGGATGCCGATCTGAAGGATTTCTTCGGCTCGGTCGACCACGAGAAACTGTTGACGCTGGTTGCCCAACGCATAGCCGATGGCCGAGTGCTGCGTCTGATTAGGGCGATGCTCAAAGCTGGGAGCTATGGCAAGGGACGGCTCTTTCCTACCGAGCGCGGGACTCCGCAAGGCGGGGTCGTCTCACCCTTGTTAAGTAACATTCTCCTGACGCCTTTTGACCGAGAGATGCGACGCAAGGGATATCAGCTCACGCGCTTTGCCGACGACTGGGTAGTCACTTGCAAAACGGCGGCAGAAGCGCGCAGCGCGATGGTCGCAGCCCGAAAGATTCTGGAGCAGCTGGGCGTGCAACTGCATCCGCAAAAGACGCGGGTGGTTCATGTTCGGCACGGATTTGAGTTTCTCGGCTACAAAATCCAACGCGGGCGCGAGCTGCGGCTTTCGCCCGAGAAGGTGCGTAGCGGTGCGAAATCCGGTGCGCTGTATGCGTACCCGCGCGAGAAATCGATTCGGCGCTTCATGGATCAGGTGCGTGCGCGCACCAGGCGGCGTATACCGCTGAAAACCCAGGAGCTGATTGCCGGGCTGAACCCGTTATTGCGAGGGTGGGGCAACTACTACAAGCGAGCCCACGTCCGAAAGCTCTTCCACCGGCTCGACGGCTGGATTAAACACCGCATCCGGTCGCATCTGTACAAGCACTGGCGCTGTGCGGGCTGGAAGAAGCTGCCTGAAGCGCGGCTGTACGGGGAGTATGGGCTGATAAATCTGGTTCAGTTAATTCCTTCACTTGCACCTTCATAGCAAGCATCTTCGTGAAAGCTGCATGCGGGAAAACCGCACGTGCAGTTTGAGCGGCGGACGGTGGTCAGCGCGCAAGCGCGCCACCTCCGACCCGACACCGCAGAAGTCTCCGAACAAAGCCGGCCACGAGGCGGCGGCGGAGGAGGCGCGCTTACGCGCTAGCCTCCGTCCGCCGCTCAAACTGCACGTGCGGTTTTCCCGCATGCAGCTTTCACGAAGACACAGGACCTGAGATGTAAGCAAACGGCAACCGCCAAGTGGGCCTTGCCTACATCCGGGAGGTTGAGTCCGGCCTCCAGTATCCTCGGACGATGATGTACGGGTTTTTCGCTAAGCGAACTGATCCACCTTCATCATCCTTACTCTTCTGGCTGCCCGCCTCTTCCTTCCTGCCTTCGCCTGCCACCTTCCCCGACCCACTCTGGTCGCCGATCGCTCGGTCACGTGACTTTCATCACGCTTCAGGTACTATTTGGCAGTCCGACTACTGACAGAGCATCACTCACCCCTTCGCTTTCGCTTATAGGTCCGTTTACTCCGGTGTCCCGGAGACTCTGCCAGTCCTCCTGAGGTCACGCGTTGTTCTTCCCTACCGTGCCGTCCGCAAACACCTTGGTGCGGTGGGTGAATGAGAACGCCTTCGTCTCCATAGTGCAGACTCGACCTTGCCCCACCTTCGGCCGACCGGTTCATCTTCGGGGTAGCCCCCATCGATTACGGCTCGGTAGTTCTCCTCATGCCTTTCGGATTCCATCTCGCGATGGACACCCTGCCCTCCGAAGAACCTTCTCATTCTCCGGCCAGCGAGGCATTACCCCCGCTTTTGGATATGGCCCTCCTCATCCGAGTGCCAGAAGGACTTCAACCTTCCTGAACAACGCGCTGCTCAGCACACACTACGCCCGCTGCTGACTTCTGCTGCAGGATCAGAGTGAATTACTCCACCCTCAGTCTCGAATTCGAGACGTGCAACAGATCTCCCGCGATAAGCTCGACTGCTTTCGATACGCGACCGCCGGATTTACCACCAGCGTCCTTGATGGATACGGACTTCGCGATCATTTGCCCGCTCGTCCGACGCCGTAGGCCTCAAATCCAGTTCTTGTCCATCGGCCCGTATCTTTGCTCCACGCTTCCTTCAGACCCCACCTCGCGGTGACGCCCTTGCGCTTCGCTACCCTTCACCTCCATCAGGTTGGGACGGGACTTCCACCCGCTAACTGCCGAACATGCACGGCGTACAACAGCAGATCCCTCGCTCCGCTCGGGATGACGAGCGTAAAGGGAGACCCTAGGGGTACCCACCCCCCGGTGTTTTGCGGAAAGAGTGCGGAAGTGATGGAGGGAAAAAGAGTTGACGGATTGCGCGGCGCAAAACAGTGCGTAAGAGCATGAAAACAAAAGAAGCGTAAGGCCAATGAAATGATATTGATGCGCGCTCTTGCAAAGACAGGGGCCGCCTCCGCGGTTTTTTGTAGGCTTTTGATTCTGGGGGAGTTGAAATGCACTGGAATCAATACTTGAGGAAGTGTTGATTTTGAAGGGGTTAAAAGTGGGCGGCTCTTATGAAGTGGTAATCTGGGTAGGACGGAAGATTTTGAGGGATTTTGAAGGACCGCGCGGCGGTAGCGCATGATTTGCAGGGGCACATACAGGCCAAGTGCCCGAATCATATAAACTAGTATAACATATTGTTACTATTTATCAAGAATAAACAGTAAACAAGCATAGACGCTAGTTGTTTGGTTTTTCAGGGGTGGGGTCGTTGGGGTTGGGCGTGGTGGCAGGTACCGCGGATTTGGGTTGGTTGATGGTGGAGAGGGTTTGGACGTTGAAGCGTTTGTAGTCGGAGTAGCGGGTGGTGGCGTTAACGTTGAAGCCTTTCATTAGGAGGACGCGAACGCCGACGTGGGCTTCTTCGTAGGTGGGGAGCCAGACTTCGTTGTTGAAATAGGACTGCTCGAAAACGAAGCTGGTGCCTTTTTGGAGATTGGCGAGGAGGCCGCCGGCGACGCGGAAGTCGCCGACAAAATAGGCTTCGAGGCGGGCGACTTCGTGAGCCTGCTCGTCGATCCAGATGACACCGGCGAGTTCGTGGACGATTCTTTCGACCATTTTGTGGGGCTGGAATTCGGGATTGGGCTCGAAGTCGAAAACGAGGACGTCCTGGCCGCGGAAGCGTTCCCGGCGCGGGTTGACGAACTGGCAAGCACGGAGGAAGGTTTCGATGCCGACGTCATCGTCGTCCTTGTCCTTTTTGTCTTTTCCTTCTTCCTTGGCTTTTTCGTCCTTGGCTTCCCTTTTGGCTTCGCGTTTCTGGATTTCGGCGATTTCTTTTTGGGTTTTCTCGTTTTCTTTCTTTTGTTCTTCTTCGCTCAGGGGCTTGGCGTCTTTTTTGACCAGGGTGGAAACTTCGTGGCCGTTTAGATAGAAGAAGGTGTACTCGTTGATTTCGGTCTTTTTGACTTTGCCGTCCTTTTCGAACTCGGTCTCTTCCTCGACGCGCGTGCCGGCGTAATTCTCGCGGATTTTGTCAGCGGCTTTCTGATTTTCGTCGATTTCCTTGAAAAGGGCTTTGAGGTCGGGGAGCTTTACCTGGGACTTGATGGGGAAGTCGAAGGTGCGTTCGCCGACGGTTTCGTTGATCACGGCACGGGTGATGTTGATGGAGTAGGTGTCGGGGCCGCGGTGGAGCTCGATTTTGTAGGGGAGCTTGACGCCGTCGACGGTGCGGTAGTCGTCATAGAGAATTTCCTGGTCGAGGCCGGCAACGGGAGCGGATTCCTTAACGAGGAGATGGGATTGCGGATCGAAGAAAAGTTCGCGGCGGATGTTGGTGGTCGTGGTGAGTTCGAGCTGGAGAGCGTCTTTGCCGCGGACCTGGGAGTGGCCGATGAAGGCGACGGCGAGCTTGCTCTTTTTGAGGTTGAGAAGGCGGGAGTTGTAGTAGAGCGAGGCGGCTTCGAGTTGCTGGCCTTGCTGGCCGAGAAGGGTGGAGAGTTCGCCGTTGGTGGATTGGTGCCAGGCGGATTTGCCGTTGTAAGCTTCGATGAGGGGTTTGTCGCCGAGGACGAATTCGGAATAGTAGCGGTTGGGGAGCTTGAGGCTGAAGGTGTAGGTGGATGGTTTGCCGTCAGCGGGATTGCTGAAGGCGCCTTCGAGGGTTTCGGTCTGGATTTTGGACAAGGCTTTGCTGCCGCCGAGGGCTTTGACGTATTCGGAGACGATCTTGGCGGGCTCTTGCGCCTGCAAACTGCCCGAAGAGATGGCCATGTAAAGAACTAGAGGGACGAAATAAGTGGCTTGCCGCATGGGACTTACCCTTCTAAGCGCGAGCGCGGGTCAAAAGTTTCGGCAAAAAGGGACCCTAGCTTACTAGACGAGGCAGGCGAGCGGAGATTAACGCCAATTTTGAGCTCCGCAGGGCTTATTCGTATCTTAGGGCAACCAAGGGATCGACGAGAGTGGCGCGACGGGCTGGGAAGTAGGACGCCGCTACCGCGACCATCGTCAGGATGACTGAAACTCCGATAAATGTGAGCGGATCGTAGGCGCTGATGCCGAAGAGAAAGCTTCGCAGGAGGCGCGTGAGGGCGAGAGCAGTGACGAGACCAACCCCAACACCAAGCAGAGCGAGGCGCAGCCCTTCGCCAACGATGATGCGAAAAACGTCTTGCGGCTGCGCGCCCATGGTGACGCGGATACCGATTTCGCTGGTGCGCTGCGTCACGGTGTAAGACATCACGCCATAAACGCCGACGGCGGCGAGCACAAGCGCAAGTAACGCGAAGATGGCGATGAGCCAGGCGCGGAAGCGAGGCTGGGCGACGTTGGTCGAGATGTTTTCTTCCATCGAACGCATATTCACCACCGGCTGGTTGGGATCAATTTGCGCGACGGCGCTGCGTAGCGAGGAGACCGCCGCGCGCGGCTCGGTGGCCGTGCGAATCACAAGCGACAACTGGAAGACAGGGAGCAGTGCGTCCGCCTGGCGATAAGGGAGATACATTTCCGCGGCGGGCGCGTTGCCGAGATTCTGAAGGATATCGCCGACGACACCGACAACTTCCATCCACGGAACGTCCTTATCGGGAAGAGCTCCCAGCTGCATGCGCTTGCCGATAGGACTTTCGTTGGGCCAGTAGGTTCGGGCCATGGTGGAGTTAATGATGACGACGGCGGGAGCTTTTTCGGTGTCGGAGGCAGCGATGAAGCGGCCCTGGAGGAGGGGGACGCCGATGGTTTCGAAGTAGTGGGGAGTGACGGTGAAATAGCCGGCGGCGGTGAAGTCGTGGGGAGACTTCGGGGGGCGGCCGTAAATATTGAAATGGATGGCCCCGCCTCCACTGCTGACCGGCAGAGAAGACGCGGCGGCGGCGGAGCGCACGCCGGGAAGCGCTTGCGCGCGCTCGACGAGACGATCGAAAAATTCAAAACGCTGCTCGGGTTTGGCATAGGCGTTCAGGGAAAGAGGAAGGTCCGCAGCGAGCAAATGATCGGGCTGGAAACCTGGAGGAACTTCCTGGAGACGAGAGAAGCTACGCAGGAAAAGGCCGGCTCCGATGAGGAGGAGCATGGCGGTGGCGATTTCCGCGGCGACGAGAAATCCTCGAATGCGGTGCTGGCCGGGGCCTGAGGTCGAGCCGCGCGAGCCTTCGTTGAGAGTTTCGCGAAGGTCCAGCTTGGAGGTGCTGAGAGCGGGAGCAATGCCGAAGAAAACGCCGGTGAAGACGGAAACCACGACCGTGAAAATCAGTACGCGATAATCGAGAGTGATGGTGAAGGCTTTGGGAACGCTGCCGGCCGCCAATTTGATGAGCGGGCCGAGCGAGGCGATAGCCACGAGGATTCCGAGAACGCCGCCAGAAAGAGAGAGTAAAACACTCTCGGTGAGCAACTGGCGGAGTACGCGACCGCGGCTCGCGCCCATGGCGGTGCGAATGGCGACTTCGCGGCCGCGGGATGCGGCACGAGCGATGAGGAGATTCGCAACGTTGACGCAGGCAATCAGAAGCACGGCGGCGACCGCGCCGAGGAGCAGGAGGAGCGCGGGGCGGACGTTTTGCACCATTTGATCCTGAATGGCGACAATGTTCGCGCTGATGCCGGTATTGTAATCGGGATACTGCTGCTCGAGGCGCTTGGTGATGCCCACCATTTCGGTGCGGGCTTGTTCGCGGGTGACGCCAGGCTTGAGGCGAGCGATGGCAAAGATTCCGGGATGCCAGTTGCGATCATCGGGAAGGGTGCTGGCCCAAGGCATAAACGGCAGATAAACGTCCGCGGGGAACATGAGCTGGAATCCGGAGGGCAAGACACCGACGACGGTGTAAGGCTGCGAATCGAGAGTGATGGGCTTGCCAAGGATTTCCTGAGAGCCGCCGAAGCGACGCTGCCAGAGGCCGTAGCTGATGAGGACGACGGGATTGCCGCCCGGGCGATCTTCTTCGGCGAGGAAGGTACGGCCGAGGAGAGCTTTGACGCCGAGGAGGGGAAAAATGCCGGCGGTCATGTTCTCGGAATTGAGGCGCTCGGGCTCACCGGTGCCGGTGAGAGCGATAGTGTCGGGGCGAGTGGCTTCGACGGATTCGAAGGAGCGGCTTTGACCGCGCCAGTCGAGCCAATTCTGGTACGAGGTAGTAATGGTGGGGTATGGACTTTTTTCGGCGATGAGGACGAGGCGCGAGGGATCGCGGAAACGGAGCGGGCGGAGGAGAACGGCGTTGACGACGGTGAAGATGGCGGTGTTCGCGCCGATGCCGAGAGCGAGCGTGACGATGGCGATCGCTGTAAAGCCGGGGCTTTTTGCGAGCAGGCGGAAGGCGTAGCGAATGTCCTGCAGCAGTCTGAACATGGGTTTTCCTCGAGGCGAGAATCTATCCCATCCATCAGACGGATGCTATGAGCAATCGTTACCAGAGTTGGCGCGCCGCACCGTGATGCGGACGCGTCAGTTCGCGGCTGCGGCTTTCGGCCTGTTCAGATACTTTTCAAAGAGTCGCTGGTGTCTGTTATCAGGGGAGGTGCGCTGGCCCTTGATGAAAAGGAATTCTACATCGGTCGTTAATTCAAGAGGGTCTCCGTTGGTGACGATGATGTTTGCTACTTTGCCGGTCTCGAGAGTGCCAACTTGGTCGGCGACGCCAAAAATCTCGGCAGGGTAGACGGTGACGGCTTTCAGGGCTTCGTCGTAGGGCAGACCGTACGCTACGGCGTTCGCGGCTTGTTGGCCGAGGCGGCGCGCGAAAGAATTGTCAAAGCTGCCGAACGCGAACTTCACGCCGGCGGCGGCGAGTTCCGCGGGTTGGGAGAGCAGACGATCGTAAGGATCGTCTTCCTCGATTGGGAGGCTTAGCGTAGGGCGCAAGATCACGGGGATTCCCTTGGAGCGGAGGAGGTCCTTCACTTTGTATGCTTCCGCGCCGCCCGCGAGAATCATCTTCAGCTTTTGCTTGTCGCAGAATTCGACGGCGTTGCGGATATCGCGCGCACGGTCGGCGAAGACCAGAACCGGCAACTGACCGCGGATAACAGGGGCAAGCGCTTCGAGTTTCAAGTCGCGCTGATAATCCGCCGGACCGCCGTGGCCCATGGCTTGCGCATAGTGGCGGGCGCGGCCGAGATAATCCGTCAGCTCGTTGACCTGTTTGTCGTACTCCTGTTTGGCTTCGCTGAATGGCTTTTCTCTTCGGGAAAATGTCGCGAAATCGAAGGTGCGCGTCTCAATGATGGGCCAGCTGATGACCATGGCGACGCTTCTCTTGATCAGCATTTCGTTGATGGTCCATCCGGCGAGACTAATCGCGGAGGCTTGGCCGCCGATGACGCCCCGCGAGCCGCCGGAATCAAAGCCGCCGCTGTCCGGCACGGCAAGGACCTCGGTGATGCCGGAAGCGCGCGTCACGGGAATGTGTTCACTGGACGGAAAGACAGCCGTCGCCGCGACCACATCCGGGTTGTATGCGCCCGTTTCGGTGGTATCGACCGTGGCGTTTACGGCGGAAATTTCACTCATACCCATCTGCGTGATGGGATCGAAGAGGCCGGGATAAATCTGCAAGCCTTTGGCGTCAATCACTTGCGCGCCGGCAGGAACTTCCACGTTGGCGCCAACGGCGGCTATTTTTCCGTCACGAATGACCAGCGTGCCGTCCTCGATGGGCGCGCCAGCCAGCGTGAAAATTTTGGCGTGAGTGAGAGCGACGACAGCCGGCTGCTGAGATTGCGCAGAAGCACCCCGAGAAATAAGGCAAACCGCGGCGACGACGGCCACGAATCGCAGAATCAAAGTGATACTCTTCACAGGACACCTCCGGAAATGGCGTCCGTTTGCGGCGGCCTGGGCTTATCCTCAGGCTTTTTTTCTTCCGGTTTTTTCTCGTCTGGTTTGGCGCCGGGCTTTTTGCCAATTTCAATCGTTGCGTCCGGCTTTTTCTCTCCAGCTTTCTTTTCCTTTTGCATCAGCGCTTTCTTTTCTTTTTCGAGGTTTGCGCGATCGGCGATATCACGCTTGCGGTCGAAGTACACACGGCCATCGATCAGCGTTTGCTGGACGACAGCGTAGGCGCTGAGCGGATCGTGGTTATAAATGGCCAGGTCGGCGTCCTTGCCGACGTCGATCGATCCAACGCGCTTGTCGATGCCGAGCTGTATCGCGGGGTTGATCGTGACGAGCTTGAGGGCTTCGTCATGAGTGAGGCCGCCGTACTTCATGGTTTTCGCCGCTTCCTGATTGAGGTGCGTGGCTTCTTCGGCGTCGTCGGAATTAATGGAAACGATTACGCCGCGACGCGTCATGATCGCCGCGTTGTAAGGAATCGCATCGTAAGCTTCGACTTTATACGCCCACCAATCGGAAAACGTGGAAGCACCCGTTCCTGCGGCCGCAATTTCGTCGGCTACTTTGTAGCCTTCCAGCACGTGCTGGAGGGTGCGAACCTTAAAACCAAATTCCTTGGCCACGCGAAGCAACATGAGGATTTCGTCTTCGCGATAGCAGTGCGCGTGAACGTAACGCTTGCCGTCGAGCACTTCGACTAGCGGATCGAGGCGAAGATCGCGGCGCGGCGGAATTGCGCTCTTGTCGCCGGAGGCGACGCGCTTGTCGTAGTCTTCCCAGGATTTCTTGTAGTCGCGCGCTTCGGCAAACGCAGTTCGGATCGTCTCTTCGACGCCCATGCGCGTAGTGGGATAACGCGGGGTAGCGCCTGGGATGCTGAAGTTGGAGCGCTTGGGGTTCTCGCCGAGGGCGAATTTGATGCCGGGGACGGCGCCTTCGAACGGAAGCTTCGAGGCGGGCAAGCCCCATCGCAGCTTAATGACCACCGTTTGGCCGCCGATGGCGTTTGCTGAACCATGCAAAACGTTTGCGATGGTCACCCCGCCGGCGAGATCGCGGTAGATGTCGACGTCATCAGGATTGAGGACATCCGCGATATTCACCATCGAAGAGACGGAGACGCTGCCTTCGTTCACGCTGCCGTCGACGGCAATGTGCGAGTGGCAATCGATAATGCCGGGGATAACCCACTGGCCTGCGGCATCGATGACCTGGGCGTCTTTCGGCGCCTTGACCGAGGGCCCGACTTCCGCGATTTTGCCATCCTTAATAAGGATAGAACCGCGCTCGATGGTGCCGTGCGAAACGGTAAGGATGGTGGCGTTCTGAATCAGAATCACAGGCGGGGCGTCGGGCGGAGTGGCCGCGCAAGTCAAAAGAGGAAGCCCGAGGAAGCACAGCGCGCAAACCAGCGTGGCCCGCAAACGATTGTTAACCGGCATGGACGGAATTCTCACAGTGCACCCCCGTCGACAGATGACTCATTGCTCGTACGACTGGGGATGCCGAAAACGGCAGTTGCCGCGGCTTGCGCCGTGGGCTTAGTGCCCGTGAACTCAATCGAAAAGCCCAAGACATCAATGGTGCCTTTCACGGTGCTGCCGTCAAAGGTGCCGGAGAAGACGACGTCGGTGGGGTTCCCTTCAATCGGAATGTTGATGGTGAAGCTGAATTTGTCGACGCTGACGTAGCCACTGATGATACTGGCCGCGCCGCGCTTGCTCGTGGTCGTTCCAGTGAGCGTGCCGTCGGTGGCCATCTCCAGTTCCAGAGTGGATTCTTCCGGTCCTTCGGGCGTCGTGTACGTAAGTTTCCATTTGCCGGTCATGTTTCCTTTGGGTGGATCCTTCGGCTTCTCGGGTTCGTGTGTCTCGAACCTTTTGCCATCCACAAAAACCATTTTGATTTTGGTTTTCTCATCAAAAAGATCGCCATCGGCGACGATAAGATTTGCGATCTTTCCGGTTTCGATGGAACCCGTCCTATCGGCGACTCCGAAAATTTCCGCGGGAGTGAGCGTCATTGCACGTAGGGCAGCATCTGGCGCCAGCCCAGCATCAATCGATTTTTTCGCGGCCTTTAGGATGTCCTTGGGGGCGGTGATCCCGCCGGAGTAAAACGCGAACGCAACACCTGCCTTGGCGAGCGCCGCGGGGGAAGAAGGCGCCTTATCGCGGAAACGGAGCGTGCGGAGCGGCGGCTGGTCGTCGGGGTCCGCGTCTTTTTCCGCTTCCGGCCACTTCAGATTGACGAGCACGGGCATTTTCCTTTTATTGGCGCCGATTTCGCCTGCAACTTCATAGGCCATTTGCCCGCCGTAGATAACGCCCACCACATCCCAACGATCTGCCAGTTGAAGGGCGCGCCGCAGCTGAATGGAATTGTTGGCGGGAATAAGCACCAGCGTGTGGTCCTCAAGCGCCTCGCCTAGTACAACCTCCGTGCGGTCGTAGCGAGGCCGCGCGACTCCGCGGGGATTTTTTTCATAGATGGCCAGCGCCGCGGCGCTCCAATCCGTGTCAATCCAGACCTGGTGAACATACGCGAGAGCACCCATCAGCGAGCCGGGAAAATTTCCAAAGCCGCCGCTGGGCTGCAAGGAAATGGGAAACGCCACTGGCGTTTTGACGACCATCTCGCTGGCGCGGTCGCCTTCCAAATCGAGAACCGCGGCCTGGCCGGGAAACATTCCGCCCCTGGGCGCGGAGACGACGGTGGTGAAGCCGCCGTTGCGCCAGGCTTCGATGCGCTTGTCGCTCAGACTGACTTCATCGGCCGCGCTCCGCCATGGCGTGGTCCCCGGACGGTCTTCAGGTCCGCGGGAAACTTCGCCCGTCGGAGCAGCGCGCCGGCCCCCGCCTCCGCCTTCACCGGCGGGGGCTGGAGCTGGAGCTGCAGACGGCAAGCCGACATCGGTGAACGAATCAAAAAGCCCGGGGTAAACCGTGAGGCCCTTGCCTTCAATGATCCACGCGTCCGGAGGAATGGCGACGTCTTTGCCGATAGCAGTAATAACGCCATGCGCCATCACCACGGTGGCGTTTTCCAGCGTCGGCCCGGATACCGAAACGACTTTGGCTCCGCGAATCGCGAAGAATTGCGGCTCGCCGCCCTGGGCGCGCGTTTGAGGCGCGGCGGCGAGAAGCGCGAGAAGAGTGACAGCAAACGCGAGTGCGAACACGCACCGGCGCGCGAGGACAGAACGCATGCAGGCTCCTTTTGGGGACACGTCTAGAACACGAACCCCCCGACAGTATGTTCAGTAGACGCAAGAGGCTAGTCAGAAGTTACGGGAGAGTCAAGGAGGATGAAGATTTATGGGAATTGAGAACGAGAGGGCGGGGCGGCTCAAGAAGGGGCTCAAAAAAGTCCAAAAAAACCGGAAACAAATGGCAGGCTTGCTTCGTTTCTTCTATTGCCTTCCCATAGGGCCTATGGCATCTTCGGTATGGGCATCCCATAGGAACAGGGAGAAACCAGAGGAAAACGATGGGCGATAAGGCAGCCGATAAGAAGGATGTGTGGCAAGGCACTCTGGCGCTGATGGTGCTGAAGACGCTGCAGGCGTTAGGGCCGTTGCATGGCTACGGCATTGCGCGGCGCATTGAACAGACCAGCGGGGACCTACTTGCCGTGAATTACGGAACTTTGTACCCGGCACTTCTGAAGCTCGAGCAGGAAGGCTACATCAGCTCCGAATGGGGCGTGTCGGACAACAATCGTAAGGCGAAATACTACAAGCTCACCCGCGCGGGCCGGAAGCAACTGAGTAAGGAAGAGTGCGAGTGGGAACAGACAACCGCGATCCTGGCGCGCTTTCTAGCGCCGGGTGAAGAGCGGCCCTGATCGGTAACGGTGTTGCGGAGGAGTCTTATGAGGCGGCTGCGGGCGTGGTTCTCTCGGCTGGGTGGATTATTCGGCAGGCCGCGCCGCGAACAGGAGTTGAATGCCGAGATGGAAAGCCACCTCCAGTTGCACTTGGACGACAATCTGCGCGCGGGGATGTCGCCGGCACAAGCGCGGCGGGAGGCGATGATGAAACTAGGCGGAGTGGAGCAAACCAAAGAAAACTATCGCGAGCGACGTGGTTTGCCCCTGCTGGAAGTTTTCTTGCAGGACTTGCGGTTCGGCGCGCGCATGTTGCGGAAAAACCCGGGATTCACCCTTGTGGCTGTGCTCACGCTGGCGCTTGGAATTGCGGCCAACTCCACGATTTTTAGCTTCGTCAGTGCGGTCCTCTACACTCGGCCGCCGGTCGCCGACCCAGACCGGCTAGCCGTGGTCTACGGATTGAACCCGATTCACATGTGGGGGTCCGGCCTGAGCCCCGTCTCCGCTCCGAATTATTTCACCTGGAAGCGTGAGAACCAGGTGTTCACCGAATTAGCAGCCTCGAATCCCTACAACAGTTTGAATTTGACGGGCGATGGTGATCCCGAGCGCATAAGCGCTGTCCGTGTAACTGCTAACTACTTTTCCGTGCTCGGCGCCTCTCCCGAGTTAGGACGAACTTTCGCGGCCGGCGAAGATCACGAAGGAAATAACCATGTCGTAGTTCTGAGCCATCGCTTGTGGGAGAGGAAATTTGGATCGGATCCCCATCTTGTTGGCAAAGCCATTCGGTTGAATAACGAGCGATACACCGTGATTGGAGTGATGCCGTTCCAGTTCCGCTTGATGTCGTTTCAAGGCGAAGTGTGGATACCGTTGGTCTTGAACGAATCTCAGCAAAGCGCGGCAGCCAGGCAGGAACGCGACCTGTATCTGTTCGGCAGGATCAAGCCAGGGGTGACCTTGGAGACAGCGCAGGCGAACGTCAGGGCTCTGGGTGCTCTTGCGGCAAAGAATTTTCCGGAGACAGATAACGGCTGGGGAGCAAACACACTCTCTCTGCAGGAATACATGATCCGCGATTTTAATGCCGGGCCGGCTTTTATTCTTTTGCTGTCCGCCGTCGGCTTGGTGCTGCTTATTGCCTGCGCAAATATTTCGGGGCTTATGCTGGCGCGCGCGACTGGCCGAAGCAAGGAAATGGCCGTGCGCATCGCTATTGGGGCGGGAAGAATCCGCTTGGTGCGCCAATTGATGACGGAAGCCCTGCTCATCGCCGCGCTGGGCGCCGGCGCCGGTCTCACTTTCACGCTTGCAGGCGAGCGCGTGATGCAAGCCGCATTGTCTTTCAACGACGCAGTCAAGTTACTCGAGCTCAAGATCGACTGGCGAGTGGTGAGCTTCACTTCGGCAATCGCCCTGTTCTCGGCCGTTCTCTTCGGTCTGGCTCCCGCGCTAAAAGCGAGGTCAGTGGAAATTTTTGCGACCCTGAAAAATGAAAGCGCAATGGTTGCTTCGAACAAAAGGAAAAACCGTTTGCGCAGCGTTCTGGTCGCCGGTGAGCTGGCTCTTGCTGTGGTGCTATTGAGCGGAGCCGGTATCCTCATTCAAGGAATTGTGGTGGGAATGCGAAGAAACATGGGATTCGATCCCCAGCGGATCCTGACGGCACAGATCACCCTCCCCGAATCTCGCTATAAAGAGGCTTCCGCACAAATCCAGTTTTACCGTGAACTCGTCAGCCGCCTTTCCACGATGCCTGGCGCCAAATCGGCAGCCATCACCTCGGTTCTGCCAGGCGCCGGACCCGAAGAAGTCCCTTTTCGCCTTCGGGGCCAGGAAAATCTGCCTGCAGGCGAACTGGCGCACGCGCGCTATTGCGTCGTGAGCACGCACTACTTTGAGGCTAGCGGGACGACGATCATCGCCGGACGTGATTTTTCCGCGAGCGATGACGCGCATGCTCCGTTGGTGGCGCTGGTGAGCCAAAAACTGGCGGAGCAGTTTTTTCCGCACGGAGACACCCTCGGAAGCCAGATTCGCATGGATTCGGTGGACGCCACTTCAAACCCATGGCGCACCATTGTTGGCATCGTCCAGAACGTGAAAGGCTGGCCGCTTCGCTCCATAGATGACCCGGAAATATATGAGCCTTTCGAGCAGCATGCGATGGCCGAGGCCGCCGTCATGGTGCGCGGGATCAGCGACGCGAACTCGCTGGCCCCTGGCTTGCGCGAAGCGGTTTGGTCGATTGATCGCGACCAGCCGATCGGCGAACTGATGAGCCTTCCAGAGATTCTCGACAACGAAGTGGCCGGCGACAAGATCATGGGAAAGATGATGGGAACTTTTGCCATTTTGGCACTGGCGCTCTCCGGCATCGGGATTTATGGCCTGGTCGCCTACACCGTAGGGCAACGCAGGCAAGAGATCGGCATCCGGGTGGCGCTCGGCGCTGGAAAACAAAGCATTCTGCGCCTCGTGATTATGGATGGGCTGAAGCTCGCACTGATCGGCGTGGCTGTCGGACTAACTTGCGCATTACCTCTTCCAAAAGTATTCGGCAGTCTTTTTCAGGATTACCAGATTTCGGGCGGATGGATTTTTTTATCAGTCCCGGTTTTGATCACCGGCGTCGCCATGCTCGCTTGCTACCTTCCGGCTCGTCGTGCATCGCGTGTCGATCCGATCGTGGCTTTGCGATACGAATAGCTGCAACGGTCTGGAGCTGAAGTTTGGAGATTTTTGTTTTTCGGGAGTAGCTCAGGAATCTGGAGGGGCCGTTTAGCGATGAGATGGCTGCGCGCTTTGTTCGTCCGCCTTGGAGGACTCTTCCACAAAGAGCCCCGCGAGCGCGAGCTTGCCGAGGAGATGGAGAGCCATCTTCAGCCGCACATCGATGACAACGTGCGCGCAGGTATGGCGCCGGCACAAGCCCGGAGGGAGGCAATCATGAAGCTAGGCGGAGTGGAACAAACCAAGGAAAACTACCGCGAGCGCCGCGGTCTGCCTATTCTGGAAACGACATTACAAGACTGCCGCTACGCCTTCCGCTTACTTCGCAAAAACCCCGGCTTCACTCTGGTCGCCGTCTTGACGCTTGCGCTCGGAATCGGGGGCAACACCGCCGTATTCAGTGTGATGAACAGCGTCCTTCTTCGCAGCCTTCCGCTGCCCCGTCCTGAACAGTTAGTGTACTTAGTACTTCCGAATGGCAAGCCTGACGGTGCAATGAACACGGGCGACGATAGCACCTCGTTTTCGGAACCGGTCTTCGAGCAACTGCGTGCGGATCACGCTGCCTTTTCCGATTTGATGGCTTACATCCCGTTGGCGATCGGCAAAACGGCGGTCCGCATCGGACAGGACCCTGAAGAAGCAGAAGCGGACGAAGTAAGCGGCAATTTTTTCTCGGGCCTCGGCACCTCCTTTGCGCGTGGCCGCGGTTTCACACCTGAGGATGAGACTGCGCACGCTCCGGTCGCCGTGCTCAGCTATTCCTATTGGACCGTCCGCTTCGGCCGCAATCCCTCCGCCGTAGGTCAAACGATTTACGTGAAAGGAGTGCCGTTCACAATCGTCGGGGTGAGCGGACAAGGCTTCTACGGCGTCGAGCCCGGCCTTTCCACGGATCTGTGGATCCCATTGCAGAATCGGCCCGAATTGAATGCCTGGGGTGAACCGCCCTCAGAAGACAGCACGCTCTATGGTTCGCCCAAATGGTGGTGTATTCGGCTAATTGGCCGGCTGCAGCCTCACGTTACATCGCCGCAGGCGATCGCGATGATCGATCCTGCTTTTCAAAGCTCTGCGCTGATCGGCCTTGGCACAGTCGATCCAAAAACGCCGAAACCCACTTTGGCCCTCGCCCCCACGGAAGGCATTCAAGGTATCCGCGACGATTACGCTCAGCCCATCGAAGTTCTGATGGCCATGGTGGGATTGGTTCTCGTCATTGCTTGCACCAACGTCGCCATGCTTCTCGTCGCTCGGAATTCCGCTCGCCAGAGAGAATTTTCCATGCGGCTGGCACTTGGGGCGGGCCCTAGCCGCCTGTTGCGGCAGTTGCTGGCAGAAAGCCTGTTGCTGGTGGCGGTTGGCGCGGCGCTGGGCTGGATTTTTGCGACCGCCGCCAGCAGCGCTCTCGCCGCGTGGTCGACTTTGGAAGTTCCCTTCACGCTGGATTCACGCGTTTTGGTTTTCACACTCGCGATTTCGTTGGCTTGTGCCGTGGTATTCGGTCTCGCCCCACTTCGTAGCGCTCTCAGTGTTCCCGATGGGCCAGGTCTTAAGACCTCGAACGCGGCGGCGCAGCGCAACAAGAAATCCTCCTGGACTGGAAAATTGGTGGTTGCTTCCCAAATGACTCTCTGCGTCATTCTGCTGGTCGGTGCGTGCTTACTCGTTCGCTCGCTTCGCAATTACGAGATCTTGCCGCTCGGCCTTCGTACCGATGGACTGCTGGTTTTTGGCACCAGCCCGCCTTCCGCACACTCCGACGATGAAAGAGCGCATTTCTATCAAAGACTCCTCGAACGCCTGCGTGTTGTGCCCGGAGTTGAATCCGCGACAGTAATGGCCAACCGTCTCGGCTCCGGTTGGAGCAACAACGGTGTCTTTGCCGTCGATGGCGTGACGCCTAGAGGCAGTTTTGAAGAGATAGGAATGCGTGCAAATGACGTCGGGTCTGACTATCTATACACCCTGGGAGTTCCTATCCTCCAAGGCCGCGATATTGCGGATGCTGACACGCGCCAGGCGCCAAAGGTTGCCGTCGTCAATCAAACGTTTGTCAGGCGGTTTTTTCCTAGTGGCGCTGTATTGGGCCATATGGTGGGCGGTACGAAAGCTGAAAATCAGTTCACGATCGTCGGCGTGGCTGCGGACAGCAAATATACAAGTGTCGCCGAAAAGCCGAGGCCGATGATTTATTTTCCTTATAGCCAGCGCGAATCAGTGTCCGATATGCACATCGAGCTGCGCATCTCGGAAAATCCCGAGGCGCTCATACCCAGCATCCGCGCCGTTCTCCGCGACATGGATCCAAACCTTCCCATGCAAAAGCCGATGACACAGCGGGCGCAATTCGATGAAAGCTTTTGGCAGGCGCGGCTTTTCGCGCGGCTCGCGATGTTCTTCGGGTTAATCGCGGCGTTGCTCGTCGCCACGGGCCTCTACGGCACGCTCGCATATCGCGTCAGCCGCCGCACTTCCGAAATTGGCGTGCGTATGGCCTTGGGGGCGCAGCGCTCGCAGGTCCTCTGGATGGTGTTGCGCGAAAGTTTGCTGATCAGCGTTGCTGGTGTCGCCGTCGGCGTCCCACTGGCTATCGCTGGCGCGCAACTTATGCGCTCGATGCTCTTCGGCGTCATGCCAGGAGATTCGACCTCCTATCTCGCCGCGCTCTTAGGCGTGACAATGGTCGCGCTCATCGCCAGCGTCATCCCTGCGCGGCGCGCCGCTTCCGTCGATCCAATCGTCGCGTTGCGCCATGAATGATTGGACGAAATGAGACAGATCTCTCAAGTTTGCCAATTCGTTCGATGTAATCTAGATCGGCACTACTTTCATCGCCCAAATTTGGATCGAAGAGCTCAAGCTTGAGACGCTTTCGCGCATGGTTCTTCGGCATCGCTGGCATCTTCCGCGAAGAAAGTCGCGGCCGCGAACTCACCGCCGAAATGGAGAGCCATCTCCAGTTGCACATCGACGACAATCTGCGCGCTGGCATGATCGCAGAAGAGGCGCGCCGCCAAGCACTGATCAGACTCGGAGGCATTGAACAAACCAAAGAAGCGTATCGAGAACGAAGGGGATTGCCGGTGCTCGAAACGTCCCTCCAGGATCTACGCTTCGCCGCTCGCATGCTACGCAAGAACCTGGGCGTCACAGTCATCGTCGTGCTCACTCTCGCCCTTGGCGTCGGCGCGAACACCGCCATCTTCGGACTAGTAAATGGCCTCCTGCTGCAGCGTCTGCCGGTGCCCGCCGCCGAACAAATCGCCGCTCTGGTGATTCAGTCTGGTGATTCCTCTCTCGGAGCGCTCGGCTTTTCCTATCCGCAATTCGTGGAATTCCGGAAACAAACTGCGACGATCTGCGAAGTCTTCGGCTCGGCCACGGCTTGGCGCTTGAACTTCACCGCTGAAGGCCATAGCGACACGCTTACCGTCGGCGGCGTCAGCAGCAACTATTTTTCCGCGCTTGGTGTGAGGCCCGCTCTCGGCCGGCTCATCCTTCCAGGCGAAGGCGAGCACCCTGGCGAACCCGCCATCCTCGTCCTCAGCTATTCCTTCTGGCAAAGAAGATTCGGCGGTGATCCGCAGGTGATCGGCAAACAAGCGCGCATGGGCGGCAAGCCGGCAACGATTGTCGGCGTCATGGAGAAAGAATTCCGGGGACAGTTTTCCGTCTTCGACATGGATGCCTACGCTCCGCTTAGCACCGCGTTCGATAAATCTTCGGCCACCAACTTTTGGAATAGCCGCGATATACATTTAATGCTTGTTCTTGGCAGACTGAAGCCCGGCGTGACTTTCGCCCAGGCCCAGAGCAGATTCGACGTGATCTCGCGGCGGCTCGCCGCGCAATACCCCGCGACAGACAAAGATTTGAGCGTGCGCGTGATGGATGAGCGGTTCTCGCGCCCCATTCCCTACGCCAACAATGCGTTCATTGTGTTTTCCGGATTGTTTCTGATCCTCGGCGCGCTCGTTCTCTTGCTCGCCTGCACGAACATCGCGAACATTCTCATGGCGCGCGCTTCTGTCCGGCAGCGCGAGATGGCCATTCGTGCGGCTCTCGGCGGCGCACGCTTCCGCCTCGTCCGCCAAATGCTTACGGAAACGATGCTCACGGCCCTGCTCGGTGGAGTTGCCGGAGTAACGCTTGGCGCGAGCCTGAGCCATTTGGCCAGCTCCACCCATCTGTCCAACATTCCAGTTCGGCTCGGTTTCGGTTTCGATTGGCGAGTTTTTGTCTACGCGCTCGCGGCAGTAGTCTTCACCGCGATTTCCGCCGGCCTATCGCCTGCTCTTCGCGCCACTCGAGCTGATGTCAATACTGTGTTGCATCAAGGCGGCCGCGCGGACGCCGGCGGCAAGGCCCGGCACAAGGTTCGCGGCGATCTTATGGCCGCGCAAATCGCGGGATCATTAATGCTGTTGATCGTTGCCGGACTTTTTGTTCGCAGCTTGCGCGCCGTAGAGCACATGGACATCGGTTTCGATCCAAATCAGCTTCTGAACGTCCGCCTCGATCCTTCCATCCATAATTTTAGCGAAACGCAAACCAAGGAATTTTATCGGTCGCTCGCAGCAACGATCCGCGCGCTTCCCGGTGTGCAATCCGCGAGCCTGGCTTCCGCGGTACCGATCGGCTATATGCTGGCCAGGCAATCGGTCTATGTCGAAGGTCGGCCAGTGCCGCCGGGCCAAAAGGCACCCGAGATGATGTTCAACAGCGTCGATGCACCCTATTTCGAGACGCTCCGCGTTCGTGTCCTCCTCGGCCGCGCCTTCACAGACGCCGACAGTGAGACGTCTCCGCGCGTCGCAATCGTCAACGAAACGATGGCCCGGCTTTTTTGGCCCGGGGAAAACCCCATCGGCAAACGCTTTAGCCTGACCAGCGATGCCGGCCCCTTCGTCGAGATCGTCGGCGTTGCGCGCGACGGCAAGTACCGCGTTCTCGCGGAAGATCCGCAACCTTACTTTTATGTTCCTCTTACGCAGCACTTCACTGCGCAGCGTACGCTGCAGATTCGTTCCTCGATGCCTTACGATTCGCTTGCCCCCTTAGTCCAACGCGAAATACAGGCGCTCGACGCCAATGACCCAATTGAAGAAATCCAAACGATGAAGGAATCGCTGGGCGGCACATTGGGATATTTCATTTACCGTCTCGGAGCTTCTCTCGCGGCGGCCATGGGTCTGTTGGGACTGCTCCTGGCAGTCGTAGGCGTCTATGGGGTCGTTTCCTACGCCGCAACGCAAAGAACGCAAGAGCTTGGCATTCGAATGGCGCTCGGAGCAAGCCCGCGTCAAATTCTCGCGCTCCTGCTTAAGCAAGGCGCGCGACTCGTAATCGCGGGATTGCTTTTCGGACTCGCCGGCACCTGGGTGCTCACGCGAGCGATGACCCACATGCTGGTCGCCGTAAGCCCGAGCGATCCGCTCACTTATCTATCCGTCGCGGCGCTGCTCTCTTTCATCACGCTGCTCGCGTGCTGGATTCCCGCCCGACGCGCCATACGCGTCGACCCCACGGTGGCTCTGCGTTATGAGTGATGTACGCAAATCTCGGAAGCTCGAGCTATCTGTGGAACAGGAGCGTTCATGAGGCGACTACGCGCGTTGTTCATTCGAATCGCCGGCCTCTTTCGCAAGCACCGCCGCGAGCGCGAACTCGCCGCAGAAATGGAAAGCCATCTCCAGCTTCACATCGAAGACAACCTTCGGTCCAGAATGTCTCCTGTTGAAGCCCGCCGCCAAGCCCTGATCAAACTCGGCGGCCTCGAACAAACCAAGGAGGCCTGGCGCGATCGCAAAGGCCTGCCCGCGATCGAAACTCTGTTGCGCGACTTTCGCTACGCCGGGCGCGTCCTTCGCAAAAATCCCGGCTTCACGTTCGTCGTCGTTTTCACGCTCGCCCTCGGCATTGGAGCCAACACCGCCATCTTCAGCGTTCTCGAGTCGCAACTTTGGCGTCCGCTTCCATTTCCCGATTCCGAGCGCCTCGTGGACGCTCATGTTGTTCTCCGCAAAGATCCACGCCAGTGGGACGTGATCACCAACTCCATAAGCCGTGCATGGGCCGAGCAGAATCATTCTTTCTCAAGTCTCGGTGCTTACAACTCCCCATCCTCGCGAAATCTGACAGCTGGAGGCACGTCGGAACGAGTGCGGGTCATGGAGCTCACATCCTCGTTATTCAAGACGCTCAACGTTCCTCTGGAAAGAGGGCGCATTTTCTTGCCGGAAGGGGAAACCACCGGCCGCCATCACGTCGCAATTCTTAGCCACGCGCTTTGGCAAACCCGATTCGCTTCCGACACGAATGTGATCGGCAAACCCATCACCATAGATGGAGAGACGTATTTTGTCGTGGGCATTACCTCCCCTCGCCTCCGATTCGAATACCTCCCGGAGCCAGCGATCTATGTCCCGCTCACCTTGGACCCGAGGGCGAAAGTTATGCGTGGCATCTACATGATCGGCAGGCTGGCTCCAGGGGTTTCAGTGGACGCAGCCCGCGCCGAGCTCGACGGCATCCTCCAGCGGCAATCTCAAACTGACGGAGCGAAGCAAGAGGACATCGCTGCAGTCAGCAATCTGCGGGTGACCTGGACCGAGTACAGTGCGCGCGGACTCTATTTCTTTGCAGGCGCAATTCTTCTGGTGCTGCTCATCGCTTGCGTCAACAATGCGGGACTTCTTCTCGCGCGCGGCCTGTCTCGTCAGCGCGAATTTGCACTTCGCGCCACTCTTGGCGCTAGTCGCGCAACCCTTATTCGCCAATCGCTCGCCGAAAGTCTCCTCCTATCGCTCGCCGGCGGCGCCGCAGGCACTTTGCTAGGCGTCTGGGGAGCAGGCAGTTTTCCGGCGTTTCTCTCCCAGGAGGCACTTCCGCGCCACACGGAGTATCTTTTTGATTGGCGAGTTCTGCTCTTTGTGCTCGGCGTCTCGATTTTCTCTGCCTTGCTCATGGGCATTGTGCCGGCTCTATTTTCGTCACGCGTGGATGTCACCGACGCGCTGCGAAAAGGCACCAGCGGCCTCTCCGCAAGCCGCAGCCAGCACAGAACTCGCAGCGTTCTTGTAGCCGTCGAGGTGGCGCTGGCCCTCGTGCTACTCTTCGGCGCCGGACTTTTTCTCTCCAGCTTTCTTCGCGAGGAGCAGGCGCCACGCGGTTTTGACGCTCAAGGAGCGCTCACATTTCGAATTTTGCTGCGCGGCGAAAACTACGCCCAGCCCGAGCAACAGAATCGTTACTTCCGCGCCCTGATCGATCAGCTTCGATCTCTTCCAGGAGTTCAAGACGTCACCATGGGAAGCAGCGTTCCGCTCCAAGGTTCGGAACTTACTGACTCCGTCAATGTGGAGGGCCAGCCGCTTCGCGGCGAATACGGCACCGGCGTCATGGTCTATGCCGTCGAACCGAATTTCTTCGACGTCCTGCACATGCATCTCCTGGCAGGGCGCGCACTGAATCCCCGCGACACGGAAACTTCGCCTCGTGTCGCCATTATCAATCGCAATGCGGCACACACTTTACTTGGGTCGGAAGATCCCCTCGGAAAAGTCCTCGACTATGTAGCCGATGAACGCCGTGGCGCTCCCGCCGAAGCGCCCGTTCAAATCGTGGGCGTAACGGAGAACACGCAGGAGTTTGGCCCAAACGAGGTTCCGTTCGACGTCCTCTATGTTCCCTTTTCGCAACAGCCAGACCGCGGCGCGACCATAGTTGTGTCTTCGAGCCTTCCGCGCGGCGCGCTCTTGGGCGCGATTCGTGACGCGGCCTGCTCTCTCGATAAGGATCAGCCGCTTTACGACGTAAAAACCGTCGACCAACTCATCGGCGACTCTCTGCGCGGATCACAGTTCGATCTGATTCTTGTCAGCTGCCTCGCTGTTGTAGCGCTCGCGCTCGTCTCCGTCGGAATTTTCGGCACGGTGGCTTATTTCGTTCAACTACGCACACAGGAGTTCGGAATTCGCTTCGCGTTGGGGGCCACGCCCGCTCACGTCCTGCGTCAAGCGATCGCCCGCACGTATGTCATGGGTCTTGCCGGTTTGCTGTGCGGCGTCGCCGTCGCGCTCGCTATTGGGCGCATCCTGGGTAGCTCGCTCTACCTCGTGCCGCAGGAACACGACGGGATGCTCTACAGCGTAAGAATCTACGATCCGCTATCGATGTCCTTCGCGTGCGTTTTGCTCCTCGTCGTACTCTTTCTCGCGAGTTTCATTCCCGCTCGGCGTGCCGCGCGCGTCGATCCCATGGTCGCTTTACGATACGAATAGCCCGTCAGCGACCTCGCCGCTTCCATGTGCTTACTCCGCTTGCCCTCGAAAGGGCTTGACGGCTCATCTCAACTACACTATTTTACTCTAGGCCTTGAGACAAATAGCCTCTAAGAAAGTTCCGGAGTAAACTGTGAAAAAATCGGAACAACGCGACCTCTTCCCCGGCGCGCTCGAGATGATGATTCTTCGAACTCTCAAGCGCCAGCCCCTGCACGGCTACGCCCTCGTCCAGCACATCAAGCGAACTTCCGACGACCTTCTCCAAATCGAAGAAGGCTCGCTCTATCCCGCTCTTCAGCGTCTGCTGAAAGAAGAACTGGTAATAGCCGAATGGGGCATCTCCGCGACAAACCGCCGCGTACGCATTTACAAATTGACGGCAAAGGGAACGAAGCACCTTGAGCACGAAGTATCGCGTTTCGAAAAAATGCTCGAAGGAATTACACGCGTTCTAGCGCCGGGTGAATCATGAACTTGCTAAAGCAACTATTCTCACGTCGCCGCTACTACAACGATCTCTCCAACGAGATGCAACAACACCTCGAAGAAAAAGTCGAGGAACTCGTCGCCGGCGGCATGTCCAGCGAGGAAGCCTCCGCCGCCGCTCGCCGCCAATTTGGAAATGTCACCCTAACGGAAGAGGATAGCCGCGACGTTTGGCGGTGGCTGTCGTTCGAGAATTTTCTCGCCGATGTTCGCTACGGATTGCGGATGCTGCGGCACAATCCAGTGTTCACCACCGTCGGCATATTAACGATCGCGATTGGAATTGGCGCCAACGCCGCCGTCTTCACCGTTGTGAACAGCGTGCTCCTGAAACCGCTCAATTATCCGAAGGCGGAAGAACTGGTGTCCCTCCACCAGACCGCTCCGGGCGCAGCAGGACTGGCCGATTTCGAGAATGGGCTGCTTCTCTCGCCTTCGATGTATTTCACCTATGCGGAAAACAACCGGACGTTTCAGTCGCTAGGGGTATGGGACACGGGAACGGCCAGCGTTACGGGACTGGCCGAACCGGAGCAAGTGCGCGTGGTGGACGTGAGCGACGGGATGTTGCAAGCGCTGGATGTCGCGCCGGAAGCTGGCAGATGGTTCTCCGCAGCGGATCAGGTGCCGAACGGGCCGGCGCGGGCGATGTTGAGCTATGGATATTGGCAACGCCGGTTTGGCGGGGACCGCTCGGCGATTGGTCGAAATATTCAGGTCGATTCGCGGCCGCTGGAGATTATTGGCGTGATGCCGCAGGGGTTTCGCTTTGTCGATACGGACTTCGATTTAATCAGGCCGTTTCAATTCGATCGCGGGAAATTGATTTTGGCTGGATTCGGGTTTCACGGCATCGCGCGTTTGAAGCCGGGAGCAACGATTGCTCAAGCGAACGCAGACTTGACGCGGATGCTGCCGGTCTGGATGGATTCGTTTTCGAACGGGCCGGGATCGAATCCGCATATTTACGAGACGTGGAAAATTACGCCGATGATCCGGCCGTTGAAGCAGGAAGTCGTGGGAAATGTGAGCGAGGCGCTATGGGTGGTGATGGGAACGATTGGGCTGGTGATGCTGATCGCCTGCGCCAACGTGACGAATCTCCTGCTCGTAAGGGTCGAGTCCCGGCAACAGGAACTGGCGGTGCGCGCGGCGCTTGGCGCCGGCCGGCAGCGCATCATAAGTGGATTATTGGTGGAAAGCGTGATGCTGGGGATGCTGGGCGGAATCGTTGGCCTTGGACTGGCTTACGCGGGCGTGCGTTTCCTTGCGGCGATTGGGCCGGCGAACTTGCCGCGCTTGAGGGAAATTTCTATTGATGCCAGGACGATGGGATTTGCCTTTTTGCTCTCAGTGTTGTCGGGACTGCTGTTTGGACTAGTTCCAGCGCTCAAGTATGCCGGGCCGCGAGCCTCGTTGGAACTGCGGAGCGCGGGACGGACGATCAGCGCAAGTCGCGAGCGGCACCGAGCGCGGAATTTGCTGGTGGTTGGACAAGTGGCGATGGCGCTCGTTTTGCTGGTAAGCGCGGGACTGATGATTCGCACTTTCGAGGCGCTGCGAGCGATTGATCCTGGTTTTACGGATGCGCGGCATCTGCAGGTGATGAGGATTTCTATTCCGGACTTGCTGATCCCTGAAACGGAGCGCGTGGCGAGAACGCAGAGCCAAATCCTCGACAAGCTATCCGCGATTCCAGGGGCGAAGTCGGTGGGGTTCGGGAGCGAGATGCCGATGGAAGGCTTCGACTCCGATTGGGACACCATCTTTATTGAAGGCAAAACCTATCCCGAAGGCGTGATTCCACCGTTGCATTTTTACAAGCACGTTTCGCCTGGTTTTTTTGCCGCGGCCGGTACGCGGCTCATCGCCGGGCGCGAGCTGACTTGGGATGACGTGTACGGACTCAGGCCGGTGGTGATGGTCTCTGAGAATTTGGCGAGGGAAGAGTGGGGCACGCCCGCGAACGCAATTGGCAAACGATTGACGGAGGATCCGGGTCTGCCGTGGCGCGAGGTGATCGGCGTGATCCAGGATGTGCGTGAAAAGGGCGTGCAAGAGAAGGCAACGGAAATCGTGTACTGGCCGCCCATGGTCGAGAATCTTTTTGGGCGCGGGCCTGCGCAGCCGATTCGAGAAGTTACGTTCGTGATTCGAAGCGATCGCGCGGGCACACAGAGTTTTTTGAATGAATTGCGGCAGGCGGTGTGGTCAGTGAATTCGAATTTGCCGCTGGCGTCGGTGCGGACGATGGAGGATGTATACGGGAAGTCCGTGGCGCGGACGTCTTTCACGCTCGTGATGCTGGCAATCGCGGGCGGGATGGCGCTGGCGCTGGGCATCATTGGCATTTACGGCGTGATCTCGTACACCGTTTCGCAGCGTAAGCGCGAAATTGGAATTCGTTTGGCGCTTGGCGCGCAAAGCGGAGACGTAGTCAGCATGGTTCTGAGGCAGGGCGCGAAGCTCGCGCTGGTCGGCGTATGTATCGGAGTCGTCGCTGCCTTCGGATTGGCGCGCCTGATGACCAGTCTGCTCTTTGGAGTGACAGCCCACGATCCGCTGACATTTTCCGCCGTCGCAGTGCTGCTGATCTTTGTCGCGCTCGCGGCCTGCTACATTCCAGCGCGCCGCGCCATGAAGGTCGATCCGATGGTTGCCCTGCGGTACGAATAACAGCTCTGAGCAAATCTTCGAAACATGAACGCTTCTTTGCAACGGGTGAATCATGAACTGGCTGAAACAGCTCTTCTCGCGCCACCGCATCTACAATGACCTCTCCGAAGAGATGCAACAACACCTCGAAGAAAAAATCGATGAACTCGTCGCCATCGGTTTATCCAAAAAAGAAGCCACCGCCGCAGCTCGCCGCGCGTTTGGCAACGTCACTCTGATCGAAGACGACAGCCGTCAAGTCTGGCGCTGGCGCTCCGTAGAACAATTTTTCTCGGATGTTCGCTTTGGCCTGCGTGGCCTGAGTAGGAATTCTGGCTTCGCCGTCGCTGCCATTCTCACGTTCGCGCTAGGCATTAGTTCAACAACAGCGATCTATAGCGTGACCTATGCCACCTTGCTCGCGCCTCTACCATATCCGGAGCCAAAGCAATTGGTCATGGTCTGGCCGACGCGGGCGAACAAGCGCGTTTGGGGCGCTTCGGCGGGCGATTTTCTGGATTGGAAGCGGGAGAGTAATGTTTTTCAAGACCTCAACGCGGCGACGGCATCTGGTACGAGCTTCAATCTAGCCACGAGTGCGCGGCCGGAACATGTCATCGCCCAGCAGGCCACCCCCGGCTACTACGGAATGATAGGAATCCATTTCCTCCTCGGTCGCAGCTTCTTACCTGAGGAAGGTACGCCCGGCAAGGACCACGTTGTCATTCTGACCTACAAGCTTTGGAAGCGCCTCGGCGCGGACAGCGGGATCATCGGCAAGCCATTGCGAATGGATGGTGCGCCTTACACTGTGGTGGGAGTGACATCGCCCGGTCCGCTGGATCGAATCCAGTTTGAGATGGTCGTGCCGCTGGCGTTCCGGCCCGACCAGATGGATCACGGGTACCACTGGCTGTTTGTGATGGGGCGCCTCAAACCGCGCGTAACTATCGCCGAGGCGCAGGCTGATATGAGCGTGGTGGCTCTCCGAATCGCCCAAGACAATCCGCAAACCAACACAAACTGGTGGGTAAGCGTCGAACCCTTGCAGGACGATTTTCTTCCGCCGGCTGTTAAGGCCACCCTTTGGCTGCTATTCGGGGCGGTCGGACTCGTCTTGTGCATCGCTTGTGTGAACGTGGCTAATTTGCTGTTGGCTAGGAGCACGGTTCGAGAAAAAGAAATCGCCGTGCGCGTTTCCTTGGGTGCCAGCAGGCAACGAATCTTTGCACAGTTCTTAACGGAGAGCCTCGTTCTGGCGATCGTGGGCGGCGCAGCCGGCGTCGGCTTGGCAGGAGTGCTGATAAAAATGATCGTTTCGATGCTGCCCGAGTTTGCGTTGCCCTCAGAGGCAGATGTGAAGATCAGCGCGGCAGTCCTGCTGTTCACGCTGGTGACTAGCCTCTTCGCGGGCGTGGTCTTCGGGTGCGCTCCAGCGTGGCAGGCTTGCGGTGTGGATCCCAACCGAGCGTTGAAAGGAGGACGCACTGGCTCCGGCCGACAGCGTTTGCGACAGGCCTTGATAGTGTTGGAATTCGGATTTGCATTGACCTTATTGGCCGGCGCTGGACTGGCACTCCGCAGCTTTTGGAATCTCGCTCAGGTGGATCTTGGTGTTCGAACTGATCATATTCTGACCTTCTCGCTGCCGGTCCCCGACGGCCGGCTCGTGCAACCTGAGCAGATGGTTGCGTTCTACCGCGAGCTCTTGATGAGGATTGAGGCGGCTCCCGGTGTCTCCGCCGTCGCAGCTTCGACCGGGTTGCCCGTGGCCGGGACGCACGGGGGAATCCAATTTTGGATCGCCGGCGCCCCTGCGGTCGATCGCGATTCGCGCCCGGGAGCGGCGTTCCAGGCTGTCACGCCCGGCTACTACCAGGCGTTTGGGATAAAGATCGTCAAAGGACGGGAGTTCACTCGAAAAGACTCCGCGGGTGGCGCTCGGGTAGCGGTTGTGAACGAAAACTTTGTGCGGCATTACCTACCCGGAGTCGACCCACTCACACAGCGGATAATCGTCGAGAGCAAGAGAATCCCCGGAGTCCCGGCGGAGCATCCCTTAGAAGAATGGCAGATCGTGGGAGTTTTCCGGAATGTGCGGAGTTTTGGCCCGCGCAATGACAACGTTCCGGAAATGGACGTGCCTTTTTGGCAGAGCCCATCCCCGCAAGCGGAGCTTGCCGTGCGTTCGGTGGGAGATCCGTCGGCAATGATTGCGAGCGTCGCGGACGTGGTCACCTCCATGGAGGCCGATTTGCCCCTGGCCAACGTCAAGACGATGGCCCAAATCGTGGACGAGAGCCTCGCGGGAGATCGCTTTTTCGCTGTGTTATACGGAGGTTTTGCTGCGTTGGCTTTGCTGCTCGCGGCAGTCGGAATTTACGGAGTGATGGTCTTTGCTGTAGCACAGCGAACTCACGAGATCGGATTGCGCCTTGCCTTGGGCGCGCGTCGCGATCAGGTTTTGCGCATGGTCCTTACCGAAGGAGCGAGCTTGGCGCTCCTGGGGCTGGCGTTTGGGCTGCTTGGTGCCTTTGCCGTTGGGCGTATCTTGAAAAGCATGCTGTACGGCGTTGCGACCCTCGACTTCGGCGTTTTCGCCTTCGTCGCGCTTACACTCCTCGCTTCGGCGGTATGGGCCTCTTACCTCCCTGCTTGGCGAGCATCTCGCATCGATCCAATGATCGCGCTCCGCCATGAATAATCGGTGGGACTCATCCAACACAACGTAAGACGAGAACCACGCCTCCCACGATGACTACTGCGGCGGTTTCTTCTTGAATAGGCCGCCGAGACTTTTTACCGCATCGGCGGGAACTACGCCCGCATCCTTTGCGCCGGTAGCGCCAAGACCACCCGCGCAGCCGAGCTGCGACTTCAACATGCCGGCCGCCAGTCCCCCGACATCCGGTATGAATTTAGGATCCGCAGTCGTTCCCTGAATCTGGAAAGGTACCGTTGTGCCACCCTTGCAGCCGCCACCGCCTGTCGCTTTGCCAAGAAGTCCGCCAACGTTGGAAACGGGACTGGCAACGTCGCCGAGCGCACTCGTCAGAGTTGCGGCCATTTTGAAATCGAGATTGTTTTTGGAGTCGACCGTGCCCGCGCCGGAAAGATTTGCGACCCCGGGGAGAACGGCTATGAAATTATCCGCCTTCAATCCATCGGGCGCCATGCGGAGATTGCTGGTCAGCTTTTCAATCTGCAAATCTTTGCCGCTCTTAATGCCCGCAAGCGAAGCAACGCCGCTCATCTTCGAGCCGAGATCGAAGCCCGCCAAAACTCCTTTGAAGAGACCGACGTTGCCCGTGGTAACCAACTTTCCCACGGGGCCAGCAAGCTCCAGGTCCGCATTAAGCGTGCCGGCCTGAAGCGAAGCTCCCTTGGGAAGATTGATACCGAGCGCGGGAAGAAATAACTCCAGGTCCTTCGCTGGCATGTCCCTCGCTTCTACCTTGATGTTGACAATGGTATCGTCCCCGGCCGTCTTATATGTGCCATTGAGATGGGCGGCAGCATTGCCAATCTTGACCGTCGAGGGATTAAGCACGCCGGTACTCTTCCGCAGATCGTATTTGGTATCGAAATCGACCGTGACCGGAACGCCTGCGGGAGAACCACCCGAAATGAACAGCGCCTTGGAGATTTTTACGTTGCCCTTGGTCTGCGCTTCGCCATTTTGCGAAGAGAGATTTGCGGTGAGATCGAGAATGCCCCCTAGACCAGCTCTGGCATCGACGAAGCCGGTAGAAGCGAGGTCCAGCGAATCCACTTCGAGCTTGGCATCGAGGGGCGTAAGCGAAGCGTCTGTCTGGTCGATGGGCCCGGCGGTT
>DATFZQ010000132.1:0-6106 GCA_035314345.1 Candidatus Acidiferrum sp. | reverse complement strand
TTTCGATTCGGACACACTAGAACGACTGCTCAGCGTTTTGGAAAGAGCGTAGGCTTGTGTTTGGACTTGGGCCGCCGACCAGGATCCACTTGGCAGTGGGGTCAACCGATTTACGAAAGGGCTTCGAGGGCCTGCATGGGATGGTGAGGGATCGGCTCGGACTAGAACCCTTGAGTGGACATCTGGTATTGTTCTGTAATAGATCGAGGAATCGAATCAAAATTCTGTTCTGGGACGGGAGCGGCCAGTGGGTTTGCGCCAAACGCCTGGAACGCGGAAGATTTAGCTGGCCTTCGGCTGGTGACGAGTCGGATCGAGTGATGTTGAGCCACGAAGAGCTCTCGTTATTGTTAGGCGGAATTGACCTGACGCGCACGCGGCGCAAAAACTGGTATCGAAAAGAGCTAGAGCTCAGCGATAAAATGTGAAGAATACACTTTTAAAAACACGTTGTTTTCGATAGGTTTTATATCTAGTTAAGCGTCAATTTTACCTCTCTTAAGGCCCTTGATCCGGCGCTGGTTAGCCAGCTCAAAGAGACGCTTCCCGACCCGTTGTTCGAAAAGCTCAACGGCTCTCTGTCAATTGATCAGGATCGGCTCAAGTTCGCCGAGTACAAGATCCGGGTATTGGAAGAGAGACTGCGTTTGGTACGGATCGAGAAGTACGGACCCGGGAGCGAAAAACTCTCCGACGCGCAACTTGAGCTGTTGGAATTGGAGCCCGGGGTCAGCAGCGCTGAAGTACAAGTCGAGAGTGAACGGGCACAATTGGAACTACCGCTCAAGAAGGCGCGCAAACATCCGGGCCGCCAAGAACTGCCGGCGGATCTACCCAGGATAGAACAGATCGTTGCTTGTACACCGGAACAATGCGTCTGCGGTAACTGTGGCAAAGAGACAAGTGTGATTGGTTACGAGACTGCTGAGCAACTCGATGTTGAACCAGCTAAATACTTCGTGCGGGTGACCAAACGCGAGAAGCGAGCCTGTAAAGCTTGTGAAGAGCAAGGAGTGCGGTGCGCACCGCTGCCGCCACGGATTATCGAGAAAGCTCTGGCCAGTGATCGGGTGGTGATTGACACGGTGGTGAGCAAGTATGCGGATTTCGTACCGCTTTACCGGCAGAGTGCAATCCTGGAGCGCGAAACCGGCATCGAGCTCTCCAGAGCGACTTTGGATGGTTGGGTGATGCGGGTCGGCGAATTGCTACGGCCCATCAGCGGAGCGATGGCTCAAGAGCTGTTGGCCGGAAACTATATCCAGGCCGATGAAACGCCGGTGGGAGTTCAATCCGAAAGGGTGCGAGGCAAAAATCACCAGGCCTATCTCTGGCAGTACAGCCGGCCGAGCGCAGTAGTGGTGTTCGACTTTCGGATGGGCCGGGAACGGGAAGGTCCCAAACGGTTCTTGGGCAACTTCGAGGGCATACTACAGAGTGACGGCTACGCGGCATACGATCAGGTGGGTGGACCCAAGATCGTGCATGCAGCCTGCTGGGCACATTATCTGGAGAGCGTTTTTATTTGGAATGAAGGCCGAGGTAGCAGACTGGCCCTCTAGGATTGGCTGCGGTGGTCTCCAGATAAAACTCGACTAATCGCTGTGGTGCCTGGATGACGTTGAGACCCGCCATGCAGATTCCGCTACGAACATTATCGAGCGTCGATGCCTACATCAGGAACCGTGAGTGGAACGATGTCCGATTGCCTGCTTGCCCGATGCATCCATCAGGCGGTTGCTCGTTTGCTCGTCACGGCAGCTATGAACGATTATCGCCGTCAGGATTGCGCATCGCGCGATGGTATTGTCCTGAAGGCCATCGAACCTTCAGCCTGATCCCTGACTTTGTGGCCAGCCGAATGCCCGGGCTGCTTGATTCAATTGAGGAGAGTATCGTCACGGTGTGTTCGGCCAAAAGCCAAGAGGCTGCCGCCGACACGCTGCGCGGGCCAGACGTGACGTTGCCGAGTGCCGTCCGTTGGTTGCGGCGTCGGATTAGCTCGGTTCGAGCCTCTCTGGACGCCGTGAGGCGGAAGGTGCCTGAGGCATTTATCGGCGCGTTGGAAAAGGATTTTTCGGGTATAAGTTTCGACGCGGGTTCCGTGTTACTCCGGCTTCGCAGGTCGCTGTCACCGCAGATTCTAAGTGCGATACCGGCACCACTGGGATTCGAGCGAAAGTCGTCATGGCGAGGGTGCCGTGTTAGCGATCACCAACACAGAGTGGGGACTGACGGACAGATAGCCCCATTCTACAGTGCGATGGCTGACAGGTTACCAGCCCCATGCGACAGCCCTTTAATCAAGCCACCCCAGTCCCGCCCACCACAGAGGACATCAACCGTATCTGGCGTACCGACCGTTGCCTGCAAGAGAGCACTGCCAAGGTCTATCTCCAGTGGATCAGGCGGTTTCGCGCCTATCTGGTACGACACAAGTTGAACGAATGTGCCGAGTTGACTCTGGAAGGCGCGCGTCGGTTTTTCGTTTGGTATGCGCGGCACCGACATCTCACTCGACTTCGCGTTAGCAAGGTGGGAAGCGCATTGCATGCGCTCAGTCGTGTTTACCGCGTCATGGGGATAGTCGTGCCGTCGTGGCACGTCCCGCGGCCTACGCGGCCGCCCGCATCGGCGCTTTTGCGAGAGTATGCGGCTCATCTTGACCGTCATCGCGGTAACCCTGCCGTGACGATACGTAAAAAGTTGGCCCATGTCGGCAAGCTCTTCGAACACCTCGCCGGGCGGGGCAAGACCTGGCGCACGATGGCGCTGTTGGATGTCGATGATTTCCTGATCGAGGGAGCGCGCCGCTATTCTCGCTCGGCCGTGGCGGATATGGCTGGAAGCATCCGTTCTTTCAGTCGATTCCTGTTTGCCACAAGCCGTATCCCGATCGATCTGGCCGAGGCCGTGATTTCGCCGGTGCAGCCCAGGTTTGAACGCCCACGCCGTGCATTATATTGGGAAGAGGTGCGACGCCTTCTGCGCTCGGTGGATACATCCACGTCGCGAGGACTGCGCGACCACGCACTCCTGCTGATGATGAGCACCTATGGCTTCGGGGCGGGCGAAGTTATTCGACTGCAATTCGAAGATATCGACTGGACTGCGGCTACGATCAGAGTGATACGTCCGAAGACCGGCGTGACCTTCATGCTGCCCTTGCTGCCGCCCGTGGCCAAAGCCCTTGCATCCTACCTGCGCAAGGGCCGGCCCCAAAACACCCCAACCAGGCACCTGTTCGTAGCCATGAAGATGCCCTTCCATTCTTTGGACGGTTCGTCGTCGATTCGCCATATCCTGATCAAGCATGGCAGGGCGGCCGGGCTGGACGCATCTCGCCTGGGCAGTCATGTCCTGCGCCACACACATGCCGCGCGTCAGATCGATTTGGGAGTGCGTCCCCAGGTGCTTTCCGATTTGCTCGGCCATCGTGATTCAGAGTCGATCTCCGCCTATGTCAGGATCGCGCCGGAGACGCTGCGCAACATTTCGCTGCCGGTGCCAGCATGAGGACCATAACCGTCAAAGATCTGGCCCGAGACGCAAAGGAGTTCCTTCTCTTCAAGCGCTCGATGGGCATCACCTACCAGCGCGGCGAACATGTCCTCGACTCCTTTTTGCGCTTTGTTGTTCAGCGTTGGGGCAACGGCAAGATCGAACTCGACGACGTGGTGAGGCAATGGTGCGCGCGCCGCGCTGGATGCAAGGCCGTGACTGTGGCCAATGAGTTTGGCGTCGTGCGTCAGCTTTGTCTTTACCGCCGACGCTACGATCCGTCGGGGTACGTGCCGGAGCACGCGCTGGCTCCGATCAAGGAGTCGATCTTTCAGCCTTACATCTTCAGCCACGACGAAGTGCGTCAGGTACTCGCTTTGGCTTCACATCACCATGGCCACTTTATCTGGGCCGGGATGCTGCGCCCCTTTATTTTAGTGCTCTACTGTACCGGCTTAAGATTGGGAGAGGCGGCCCGGCTTCACACCACTGATGTCAATCTCGACCGCGGCACCCTGATGATCCGGTGCAGCAAAGGCCGTTCGCGACTCGTCGTCATTCGCTCCGACCTCGTCGCCGAACTCCGTAGCTACGTTGCCCAGAGACAACGGCTGGTGCGCGATCTTGGCCGGCCTGATCCAGAGGCATTCTTTCTTCGTCGGGATGCCTCGGGGCTCACGGTCAGATCGGCCTCCGAGGCGATCCGCCGATTGTTGCGTCAGTTGGGCCTCAAGCCTGCCACAGGCCGTGCCGGTGTGCGTCCTTACGAGTTTCGCCACGCCTTTGCCGTTCATCGTCTCACGGCCTGGGCCAACGAGGGCGTCGATATTCACACCAAGTTGCCTTTGCTGTCCGCCTACCTCGGCCATTTGAACATCATTGGCACCGAGGTCTACCTGAAGGCGACGCCGCATCTGCTGGAACTTGCCAGCACCAGGTTTGCACAGCACTTACGCGGGGCAAGTCAGAATCCATGAACAAGCCTCCATCTCAGGCGCTGTTCGCGCTCGTCGAGTCTTTCTTCACCGGGTATCTCCCACGGCAGCGCGGAGCCAGCGTGCATACGATCCGCGCCTACCGGGATTCGCTCAAGCTGCTCTTTGAGTTCACCGCGCAACACCGTCGTCGCGATGTCGCATCCCTAGACGTTGCAGATTTGGACGCCGAAGCGATTACAGCTTTCCTTGATCATATCGAGGCCAACCGATCGAACTCTGCCACCACGCGCAATTGCAGGCGTGCGGCCCTCCGCAGCTTTTTCAAGCACCTCGTCCGCCATGATCTGACCCACTCGTTGCAGTACACGCGAGTGCTGGCGATTCCGGCCAAGAGGGCGCGGCGGCTTCCGGCGACCTACCTCGAAGCCGACGACGTGCGCGGCATTCTCGCCAAACCAAACCGACGGACCGCTGATGGATGGCGTGATTACACGCTGCTCTTGTTTCTCTACAACTGCGGCGCTCGCGTCAGCGAGGCCACGTCCGTCCGATGGACCCATCTCCAGTTGGTCCCGCCACGACAGGTACGCCTGTTCGGCAAGGGCAAAAAGGAACGTCTCTTGCCCTTGTGGCGCGAGACGACGGATGCGCTACATCGATTGCGAGGCATGGGCGCGGCCAGCGACCAACAGCACGTCTTCGTCAACCGGCACAGTCAGCCGCTGACTCGCGATGGCATTGCCTGGATCCTGCAAAAACATGCGGCAGCTGCGGCTCAGGATCGCCCCGCGCTTGCGCGAAAGCGGATTACACCTCATGTGCTGCGCCACAGTTGTGCCGTGGCTCTTCTCCAATCAGGCACCGACATCACCGTCATTCGCGACTATCTCGGCCATGCGAGTGTGTCCACCACCGGACGGTACGTTGCCACCAATCTGCAAATGAAGCGAGATGCGCTGGATACTTTTTGGAAGCATTCCGGGATCGAGCCCGCACGAACCAAGCCTTGGAAGCCAAAGGCTGGCCTGTTGTCGTTTCTCCAGTCCCTTTGAACAACATCGTTTTATCTGGAGACCACCGCAGCCAATCCTAGAGGGCCAAGTCTGCTACCTCGGCCTTCACTCCAAATAAAAACGCTCTCCAGATAATGTGCCCAACACGCCGCGTGCACGATCTTTGGACCACCGACTTGATCGTATGCCGCGTAGCCATCACTCTGGAGGATGCCTTCGAAGTTGCCTAAAAACCGTTTCGGACCTTCCCGTTCCCGGCCCATCCGGAAGTCGAAGACCACCGCCGCGCCCGGTCTGCTGTACTGCCAAAGGTAAGCTTGGTGATTTTTGCCTCGTGCCCTCTCGGATTGAACGCCCACCGGCGTTTCATCGGCTTGGATATAGTTTCCAACCAATAACTCTTGCCCCATGGCCCCCCTGATGGGCCCTAGCAATTCACCCACTCGCATCACCCAACCATCTAGAGTCGCTCGGGACAGTTCGATTCCGGTCTCCCGTTCCAGGATCGCGCTTTGTCTGTAGAGCGGTACGTAATCCGCGTATTTGCTCACTAAGGTGTCGATTACCACCCGATTACTGGCCAAGCCTTTGTCGATGATCCGGGCTGGCAGCGGCGCTGATTGCACTCCTTGCTCCTCACAATCTTTACAGGCT
>DATFZQ010000131.1:0-2159 GCA_035314345.1 Candidatus Acidiferrum sp. | reverse complement strand
CCGAGTACGGGGCAGTGTTCCGGCGGCGATGACCCGCGGCATTGCCAATTCGGAAGCCTCGGCCGCAATTCACTGCGCGGTCCCGATTTCCTATGGAGCGACTTCTACCTGACAAAATGGTTTCCTTTGACCGAGCATGTGAAGCTGCGGTTTGAAGGTCAATTTTTCAATGTCTTCAACCACCCGAACTTTGGGTTGCCAAGCATGGTGCTGGCCGGCATTCCAGGAAAGCCTTCCACACAGACTGGCTTTGGAGCACTCACGTACACAACCTCGCCGCCGACTGGCTTGCTGGGCGTCGGTTTGGGTGGCGATAGCAGTCCACGAATGATTGCATTTCAGGCGCGGCTCGAGTTCTGAGCGTTCTCAAGATGACGAAGCACACTCAGGTGATTCCGCCCGTGCCCGTCGGTCGCAAACCGGGACGGTTTCTCCGATAGTGTATCTGGTCACTGGATGTTTTTCGTCGCTCATCGGCCCGCAATGCGGCCATTCTGGACGTATTGTCGGCAAGTCTGAAGTAATTCGATAACTTCCGTATTGCCCGTCAGAACGAAGCCGCTGGCGCGGCGGACGCTGCCGCGTAGGTGAGGTCGGCAGCCGTGGTTCTTAGCCTCAGATAAATTGAGGGTCACAAGGAGGCCGTCCCTATGACCCATCTACGAAAAATCATGCTGGAAGAGCTCCAGCGACGTCATTACTCAGAGGCTACCACACGCTACTATATCCGTGCGGTCGAAAGATTCGCACAATACTTCCACTGTTCTCCGGATCGCCTCGGCACGCGACATATTCGGGAATACCAGGCTCAACTCTTCACAGTCCAGAAGCTATCGCCTGGAACAGTGACGGACCATCGATGTGCCCTGCGGTTTTTCTACATTCAGTTGCTGAAGAGACCGTGGAGCATTACCGACACTCCTTACCCTAAGAAGACGCACCGCTTACCCACCATTCTCAGTCAAGAAGAAGTGGCCCAACTCATCGATGCGGCTTGCACACCATTTCATCGAACTATCCTCATGACCCTCTATGCCACCGGTGTTCGGGACGCGGAGTTGACTCGCTTGAAGGTCAGCGACATTGATAGCCGACGGATGGTGATTCACATCCAAGGCGGCCAGGGTCGCCAAGACCGCGACGTAATGCTCAGTCCCGTTCTGCTCGACGAACTCCGCGCACACTGGCGGCGCTTGCGGAAAAAATCCAGCACCTGGCTGTTTCCCGGTAATCGCTGGCACACCGGTGCTCGGCCCATCGATACCAAAACCCCACGCCACGCCTGCCAGTATGCCGCCCGCCGTGCCGGGATTAAGAAGAGGGTGTATCCCCACCTGCTCCGTCACTGCTTCGCCACGCATCTGCTTGAAGCCGGCGCCGACCTGCATACGATCCAGATCCTGTTAGGCCATCACGATCTGAAAGAGACCGCTCGCTATCTCCATCTTTCGCAACGTCACTTGCACGCTACCGCCAGTCCACTGGACACGCTGGTGTTGAAAGGCAGGTCTCAGCAGGAGGAATAGATGAGTCGGCCGCTCTTAGAAGTGGCCGACCTGATCCGCAGCGCAGGAACAGCTTTCATCGAGCGCAACCGCAAATGGATCCGCTGGACCCATATCAAGGTCCTGCTGGCCATCGCGCGCTGTCGCACCGCCGCACTCGGCGGTCACATCGATGAATGCACCCGTTGCGGACATCGTGCCACCATCTCATATAACCGTTGCCGCAATCGCCATTGCCCGAAGTGTCAGACCGGCGCTCGCGAACGCTGGATCGAGGCACGACGGAGCGAACTGCTGCCCTCGCCCTACGTCCATGTCGTGTTTACTCTACCGCCGCAACTGGCTGCGCTGGCTCTGCAAAACAAAAAAGTGATCTATGGTTTGCTGCTTCGTGCTAGCGCAGAAACTCTTCTCGAAGTCGCTCGCAACCCCACACATCTCGGAGCTGAGATCGGCTTTTTCAGTGTGCTCCACACCTGGAACCAGAAGCTTCAGATTCATCCTCATGTCCACTGCGTTGTTCCCGCCGGCGGGCTCTCGCTCGATCACACCCGCTGGATTCGATCTCACCCGCGCTTCTTTCTCCCCATTCCCGTGCTCCGGAAGGTGTTTCGCGGCAAGTTCGTCGCCGCTCTCAAGTTGGCCTTTCAGCGA
>DATFZQ010000130.1:0-16691 GCA_035314345.1 Candidatus Acidiferrum sp. | reverse complement strand
GGCTTGCGTTGTTGAAGGATACGCAAGAGATATTGCAGCGTCATCCCGGTATCCAAAATATCCTCGACTACAATCACTGTCCGGCCCTCGATGCTTGCGTCCAGATCCTTTGTGAGCCGTACCTGCCCCGAGGTTTTCGTATCTTTTCCGTAGCTCGACACCGCAATGAAATCAAGCGACACTTCGCCTGGAATTCCGCGCGCGAGGTCAGACAGAAAGAACACCGCGCCCTTGAGCACACCGACCAAGAGCAGCGGTTCGTCGGGAAAATCTTGGCGAATTTGTTTTGCAATCTCAAGGATCCGCCGGTGAATTCGGTCGCGCGTTATCAAGACTTTGACTTTCTCGCCCGGCCTACTGTGTGCGCTTCGAATTGTCTTTACCTTCGTCGCCATTGTTTTCCCCAAACTGGAACCGCGACTCTAGCTCACGTCCTCGGCTGTGAGCAAGGCTCATCTGCTATTCTTTCGAGTCTTGATCTATTGCCTTCACATTTGCATCCCATACTTCGCGTGAAACGATACGATCAGGCGGTTTTCGTTTGATGGGTTTCGACGTTCAGGTTGGGACCGTTCCCAAAGGGAGGCAATCGAAAATGCCTGAACAAATTCTTCCGGAGCCCTGGCTGCGCGGAACGCTTTCGGAACTACCGAGCGTTCATCGCGCTGTTCTGCACGCCCTGGAACTCGCCGGCGAAGATTTGCATCGTTGGTGTGGCCAGCTTACCGACGAGCAATTGAATCAACGGCCCGTGCAAATCGCTCCGATTTCGTTTCATTTCCGGCATATTGCGCGGAGCCTGGACCGCCTTCTAACTTATGCCGAAGGAAACTCCTTAACTGAAAAACATTTGGCTGCACTCAAAGCCGAAATGGAGCCTGGAGCCACTCGCGGCGAGCTGTTCGCCGAGCTTTCCGCGGCTTTGGCAACGGGCGCAACTCGCATTCGCAGCATTTCTCGCGCCAACTTGGAAGCCCCGCGCTCTGTCGGCCGGAATAAACTACCTACCACGTTGGGCGGTCTTTTAGTTCACATTGCCGATCACACGCAACGCCATGTAGGGCAAGCCATCACAACTGCGAAGATAGTGCTCTCGCAAGCTCCCTAGACGCCGTGTTGTGATGTCCATACCTGTCTCGGCTATACTCCATGTCCGGGAGAAATGGTTTGCTCGAGACCGCAAAAAACACGCTCTTGATCCTGAGCGCACTATTTCCCATCGTCAACCCGTTGGGCGGCAGCCCCATTTTTCTGACTCTGACCCAGGATTATTCCGCATCTGCCCGGCGCGCTCTTTCCTGGCGCGTCGCTCTTAACAGTTTTTTTCTTTTGGTTTGTTCATGCCTTATCGGAACGCACATTCTTACCTTCTTCGGCATTTCCCTTCCGGTAGTCCAGATCGGCGGCGGGCTGATTGTGATTTCGACTGGCTGGGCAATTTTGAATCGCAAGGACGACGAGCCCGTCCACCGCAATGGTGCGGGCCGCAATGATGTGTCACCACAGGATGACTTTAAAAGCGCCTTTTACCCGCTGACATTGCCTTTAACCGTGGGCCCGGGCTCGATCTCCGTAGCCATTACTCTGGGGGCTAACCTGCCACGCCACGGCGGAGGGAACGTTCTCGGAATTCTCGAAATCCTGATCGGGTCCGCCATCATCGCGGCGAGCATCTACGTCTGTTATGGATTCTCGGATCGGCTGGCGCGCGCCATTGGAGCTACTGCGATGAGCGTCATTATGCGCCTCTCGTCGTTTCTGCTCGTATGCATCGGCGTCCAGATTTTTTGGAATGGCGCAAAAGCTTTGCTCCTTACGGTTCTTGCACCCGGACAGTGACGCCGAGAGTTTTATAACACGCTTCATGCGCGGATCAATGTGCTCAGGAACCAGAGAGAGCCTCGCAATCGCTCAGTAACTCAGATGGAAATTCAGCAAATGCCAATGATAGATGAACCAGAAGAATCCCACGCACGCGAAAGCCAAAAATGTATTCCAGATTTTATTCCAGAACCACTGCTGGCTATCGCCCCAGGATTTCAGACTGTTGTAGATGGCAATCAGCGCGCCCAGACCGGTTAACAAGCCAACAACCTGCAGAACATGCAGCCCAAAATCACCCCGCTCGGAAAGCTCGGACGGATTACTGGTCTTGCTGACAAAAATAAGCAGCCCAACGACGAACGCAACAACTCCAAGACAAACCAGACGCACCAGCAAGCGCAATCGCTTCGCGCCGGGATTCAACGTGAGCGGCTTTCCATAGTGCTTTCGAAGCATAGCGGCAATGGGCCACATCAACAACGTCAACACGATAACCGTCAAACTAAATCCGATGATAAAGTAATTCACTCTCTGCTTATCGAGAGTGTTGTTCACTTGCTGAAAGACCATGAACGGGTAATCGATATACGCAACGCGGCGGCCCGTGGCGTCATTCACGAAGGCCACTTTCGCCGGTCCATTCACATCGCGAAAAACCATTGGAGCTATTTCTCGAAAGCGCAACGGTTGCTGGTTCAGCCCTTTCATGTCCCCCATCGAGATGGTGTTGTCTTTTGGATTGACGGTTACTTTCGTTTCGCCAAGCACGGTGGTCACTGCCAACACATTGGTTTCAAACCTTCTGCTGACTTCATAGGTCCCGGCTACACTGCTCGCGTCTCGAGCAGCGGTCGCGAGGGTCGGCTCGTTCGAAGGCGCAGAGGGAAAATAGCGGCCCATAAAACTCTCGAACAGATAGCCGCGCGGATCGATCTCCACGCGTCCCGGACTGTTGTACGACACGAAGAGCCCAACGTTTGCGTCCAAAATCAAGTGCAAGTTACTGTGGAAAGAAACCGTGTCTCCGCCATGGCCGATGCTGCGATGGCCGTCCAGCCACTGTTCGTAAAACCCGAGGCACATCGCATTCATCGACGGCGGCCACCCCGCTTGCCGCGCATGCATCTGAATGGCGGTCTCCGGCTTCAGAATCTGCGCGTCACCGTAACGCCCATTCTGCAGGTGCGCGATCATGAAGTGCGTCATGTCCACTGCCGAAGCGGAAAGCGAACCGGCGGGAGCTACCTGCACGAATTCAAATGGCTTTGCCTCGCCCGACCCGAGGATGTATCCGTTAGACATAGACGGCTTCAGCGCTTCCGGGAGCGGCTGACGAAACGTCGCATGCGTCATGTTCAGTGGCTTGAAAATGTGTTCTTCCACGTAGTCGCTAAAGTTCTGGCCAGAAACTCGCTCGACGATGTAGGCTGCCATGGTTGTTGCGTAATTCGAATACGCAGGCGTCATTCCCGGCGGAAATATTCTCGTTGGCATGTGCACGCGCAAGTATTCGCCCGTGGGGCGCAGGTCTTCCGCTGAGCCGACAAACAAATCCTTGGCGGTTTCTTCAAAACCCGTGGTGTGCGTCATGATATTCCGCAACGTGATGGGCTTGCCAAATGCCGACGGAATCTTGAAGTCGAGATAATCGTTGACGTCGCGATCCAAATCCAGTTTGCCCAGCTCGACTTGCTGCATAACCGAGGTCCAGGTGAAGAGCTTGGAGATCGAGCCGGGGCGGAAAAGCGTGCTCTCCGGCGAGACCGGAATTTTCTTTTCGACGTCGGCATATCCGTAACCCCTTGCGAAAAGAAGCTTGCCGTCCTTTACGACGGCGATGACGGCGCCGGCGATGTCCGCGTGTTCGATCTGTTGGGGCATCAGGCCGTCGAGGAATGACCCGAGGTCCTCGGCGGTCAGTTCATGGGCCTTCGCTGACGAATCCTCCGCGACCGAGAGTTTAAGAGGCGCAGCGGGCGCTGTGGTGTCCGTAGCTTTCGGAGCCTGGGCAAAAATGGCGGCACAACATAAAACAGCCGCGGACCCCAGCCAAAAAAATCTCGAACGAATGGATGTTTTCACTGTAAAAGCCTCCCGCTTTTCCTGATGGCGCTCATAACGACAAATGTTCCCGAGACCGATGTTGCCGGCGCGCAAACGCATGAAACATTTGTTGCATTCTTGTCTGAGGGAGACTAAGTAGCAAAGGCAAGATTGTCAAGCAATTTGCTGAAGCAAGGCGCGGATCGAACTAGATTCTCGAGGAGGATTCCTGGAAATGCCTCCGTAGGCCGCCCCTGGTGCCGTGTTAGTGGATTGCGGCAGTCGTATCTTTTGCCGGCAACTTTTTCAAATAGCCCGACAAGTTTGCTTGCTGAAGAGACCGCAGCTCGATACAAGCGTTGACGCTATCCTTGGCGTTTTGAAGCACGCGTTCGGTGCCGGGAAGATTTTGCGCCGTGAAAAAGTCCTGGGCATCGTCCCTTAGCTTTTCGTCACAAAAAAAGCCGGCAAACGAGGCAAATCCGCCAGAAAGCGATTCGCCCGCTTTCTCCTTGATCGCCGGGAAGTCGCTCTTGAAAAATTCCCACGCCGCAGCCTGGGTTTCCACGTTGCCCAGCAAACCGGCAATATAAAACAAGTCCTGATTCTTCACCTCCGGACTCAGCACCAGCTCGAAAGTACGTTTGGCCAGCTCCGCGCCTGGAAATTGTGAGAGAGCTCCAAGATAGTTGTAATACTCTTCCGGGGTCTTGGCAGTCTTCATGTGCTCCAAATATCGCTCGTACAGAGCGGCGTTACCTTCCAGCGCGGATGCGTAGAGAGCACTCGAGGCGAGGCCGGCGTAAACGGAATTAGGGTCTTTCATATACTGTTCCACGAGGGCGCGTGACCTTTCGATCGATTGAGGATCGCGGCCATACATCGCGAGCGTTCCAAAGACGCCTGCACGCAACGCGCGCTTCTCGTCGGCTTCGCCCGGAGCCGGCGCAGCGCCGAGGTCCGCTGCAATCGGATCTAGAAACATGCGCACCCATTTTTCAAAAGCGCGCCGGTCGGAAGAGGCCACGATCGTGTCGTGAATGTCTCCAAACCTGCTCATCATTTCTTCCACCAGGGCTCGGCTGCGTTCAGCCTTCATCTTCTCGAGCGTGTCCAGATAATCCGCAATGTTCAAGCGGCCGACGCGCACCATCGCCCACTCATCTCCGAGAAAGTGAATGCGCTCTTCCGGCGAAAAACTGGTCTCCAGTTGTGCGCTTATTTTTGCCAGCGTGGCCGCATCGTAACTGCTCCGATAGTAACCGCGCCCACCGGCGTTGGCATAGACCCACGGCGAACATCCGGGCAGTTCAAAGGTTTGTTGGCGCTGCACCAGCAAGACGTACGTCGCGTCCTTGGCGCCTGCCGGACGAAGATTTACCGGCATTTGCCACATCTCTTGCGAGCCCGCAGTCAGCTTTGCGGGGTCGGCAAAATAACGCTCCTGTGACAGCGTTACGTCCGTGAAGGGCATTTTCTTTTTCTTGCGCCCGCTGGCGACAAGTTTCTCGCTGCAGCTCGTTTTCACCACCGTAACAAGCGGTGCTCCCGACTGCTGCGTGAAGCTCGCCATGATTCCGTCAACCGGCTTCTCCGAGGTCGCCGCCATCTGATTCCAAAAATCCTCCGCCGTCGCGTTTCCGTACGCATGCTTTTCCAGATAGGCGTTCGCACCCTTTTGAAAAACGTCCGGACCGACATACGCTTCCACCATGCGCAGAACGGATGCAGCCTTGCCGTAAGCGATGCCGTCGAAGAGTGTGGCAATCTCCGCGGGAGTTTCCGCCTTTGCGCGGATCGCCCGCACCGAGGCGATAGAATCCGTGCCAAGGGAGCCCCCGGTTTCCTGAATCTCTCCGCGCTCGTCGTGCCATTCCGGTTTCCAGGCCTTGACCGGCTTGTGAGACATCCACGTTGCAAATCCTTCGTTCAGCCAGATGTCATCCCACCACTTCATCGTCACCAGATCGCCGAACCACATATGAGCCATCTCATGCGCCAGCACTGCCACGACGGCCTGGTGCGCGTCCACGGAGGCGTTTTTGTCGTCGATCGCAAGCAGCGTTTCGCGGTAAGTAATCGCGGCGACATTTTCCATCGCTCCAGCGGAAAAATCCGGGAACGCGATAATGTCCAACTTTTGGTAGGGATATTTTATCTGGTAGTAGGTGTCATAGAATTTCAGAATATTCTCCGCGGAGAGCAGCGCGTAGGACAGCAAGTCCTTTTTTTCCGGCACCGCACAAACGCGGATGGGAATCCCATCCGCCCCGCCTTGGATGCACGCGAAGTCGCCCACCATCATCGCCACGAGATACGAGGACATTTTCGGCGAATCGGAGAATTGCAGCGTGTGCTTGCCACTTCCCGGTCCCGGAGTGTCCGAAACGATTTTGCCGTTCGAGATGGCTGTATCGCCTTTGTCTATCACGAGCGTGACGCGAAACACTGCTTTGTAAGCCGGTTCATCGAACGAGGGGAATGCGCGCCGCGCATCGGTCGCTTCAAATTGCGTTACCGCATAACGCCGCCGCGCGGTCTGGCTAAGATAGAATCCGCGAAGTTTGTCGTTCAGTACTCCCGTAAAACGGATGTGAATCTCGGCAGGTCCTGCTGGAACCATGCTTGGCACTGTCAGCGTCGCGGTCTCGTTTTTCTCATCCTTGGAGACTGCCGCGGCCTGCTTGAAGTCGGCTGACCCAATCCAGACTTCCTTAAATTCGATCTCCGCCGAATTCAGGACGATGGCAGTCGCGGCTTTCTGCAGATGGACGTGCATCGTTTCGTCACCCGCGAAGGTCGCGCTCGCAAGGTCAGGCTCGAATTTCAGGTCATAAGAGTCGGGCACGACATTCTCTGGCAGTCGCTGCGCAAGCACAGCGGAACTCGCAAACAGACTCCACATCGCCAACCCAACGAGGCGCTTCATAGTCTTTCCCTTCCAATTTATTTTGAAAAAAGCGACACACGTTTTAGCTGCGAAAGTGGTCGCGCGATATTCAAATCCCCCGTTCGAGCTTGATCGGAATCGGCATTCCAACTCTATTAGACCCAGACGCGATGTAGAGAATAGCAGGCAAGCCGCCTGATTTGCATTGGGGATTCAGTTCGGCACGCCCCAGCCGTCGAGGCGCGAGGAGCTTGAGAGTTTAGGCGGCCGTCCGCTGGCTCTTCCAATTGTTTGTCCGAACGGTGAGTTGCTCGATTCGATCGCGCCTCACGGCATGGCCAATGCCGGGAGTCTTCGGCACGTGAATCGTGCCCTTGGACGTCACCTCGACCTCCGGCTCGATGATGTCTTCGCTCCAATAGCGCTTGCTCGCCGAAACATCTCCGGGGAGCGTGAATCCAGCGAGCGTCGACATGGCAATGTTGTGCGCCCTTCCGATACCTGTCTCGAGCATTCCACCGCACCACACCGGAATGGAATGCGACCGGCAAATCTGCTCGACACGCTTCGCCTCACTATGGCCACCGACGCGCCCAAGCTTGATATTGATAATCCGGCAGGCCTTCAACTCGATTGCCGTGAGAGCATGCCTCGCATTGTTAATGCACTCATCCAGGCAAATCGCGGTCTGGATCTGCGACTGCAATTTCGAATGCGCGTATATGTCGTCCCAGTTCAGCGGCTGCTCCATCATGAGAAGCTTAAATTTGTCCAGTTCTCGCAGATGCCCGGCATCCTCGAGGCGGTAAGCCGAATTGGCGTCCACAGAAAGCAGAATCTCTGGAAATTCCTTGCGCACAGCTGCAACGTATTCGACATCTTTCCCGGGTTTAATCTTGAGTTTGATGCGCTGGTAACCGCTGCGCAATTCTTCTTCGACTCGCCGCACCAGCGCCTGCGGACTCTCGCGAATGCCAAGAGACACTCCGCTGGCGATCTCTTCGAGCGTTCCGCCGAGCAGCTTAGACAGAGAAATTCCTTTGATCTGCGCCTCCACATCCCAAAGCGCATTTTCCACACCGCTTTTTGCCATCTCATGTCCCCGAATACCGGCAAGCAGTGCCGGACAGTCCGAAGCCGCACTGATAGTCTTTCCAATCAGCGATGGCGCGACAAAATCGGAGATCACGTGCCACGCGGTATCCGTAGTTTCGGAGTTGTATCCCGGCGTTTCACTGGCCGTGACTTCTCCCCAGCCGCCGACGCCGTCCGCAACGACTTCGACAAGAATAATTCTGCGATGATGCGAAACGCCGAAGCTCGTCTCAAACGGCGCCTTCAGCCGCATTTGCACTTCACGCAATGTAATGGATTCAATCTTCATAACGCTCCAGAAGGTATGTCCCCAGTTCTTTGTTTAACTCGAATCCCACGGCTGCACGGCCATCGGCGATGTTCGCAAGGAATTGCTCCCGCACGCTTGTTTGTATTATCTCGGCGGCCAGCGGTTCATCGCGGCAAATTCGGCGAATGTCAGCGGGGATCGAAATCCGTTGGCAATCTGAACCCAGTGCGCGTAACCTGCCGCCAAGGACATCTTCTACCCGCTGCGAGCGCACCCACCACTCTGCGACAAGACGGTCCGTAGGCAGCCCTGCGTGCAGCGGGCTGGAAGTCCGCCCATATAGATTCGGGGTGTAGCGCCGTACAATCGCCCCTAGACGCTCGATATTAAAGTGCGCGTTCTTCAGCTGCAGCGGATCAAACGTCCATTCAATCAAATTAATTCCGCGTTCCAGGGCATCCTCGCGTTGCGCCAGCTTCAGCAAGCGCCCTACACCGCGGTTCTGATACTCCTCGACGACTCCGACCATGTGCGAGTGCAAGTAGGTCAATCCCTCACGCATCGCTGCGAACGTCACAGCAAATCCTACCGGGGTGTCTTCATCGTAGGCAGTCATCACCTGGCCGCCGGTTTTCTTCGCCACAATGAAAATCTGGTCGGGCACCGTGTCGATTGGCGCATAACCCCAGATGCGCTGCTGCAGTTCAACGCAGGCGCTCATCTCCTGAGCCTCTTCCATCGCCCGGATTCGGATGTCCTGCTTCACCGCCGATGTTGTTGACTCGCACATCCAAAAACTCCCTTGCCTGCAAATCCAAAAGTCTCGCGTACCACCTGGTTGATCCTCGGCTCAGCGTGTAACCCAAGGCCACATCGCGTTTGACGCAATTACAACGTATGTTGCGTCCTGTCAAGATGCCTCATTTCTTGCTTACGTGCCAATCTTTCCTTCGCCCGCTTATACTATCCCTAACGCAACAAATGTTGCACCATAGAGAATACTAACGAAACTACAAAAGACAAAGTTGGCAATGCGCCGTCGTGCCCCTAGACTCACGGGCGATATGTGGATTCTACCTTAGTGCAACATGTGTTGCACTAAGTTGAACGACGACGTAAAGTCGTTTGTACGCTGAGCAAGGCCCAGTCCAAGTGGCTTCATGGCGCGGAAATGCGCGAGCGCGCACAGCTTCTCCTGGGTTGCGTCCTCTAGAATGTCGGCGCATTTGGAAACATTCGATGATTCATACCTATAAAGTGTCGTTCATAAATCCTTTCATAAAATCGGTTTAATAGTGCGCTTTGGGCCTCCTGGAGTTAGAATTCGCGGCGACGTGGAGGCGCGGAAAATGATTCGGCGTGGAACGGTAGCATTTGCGATGGTTCTGTTTGGAGCCACTGTCTCGCTTGGAACGATGGACGCTCACGCGCAGGGAAAGCTCTCGCCAAAGTGGGAAGAATTGACGGCGGCTGATTTTCGACTGGGGGTCCAGCAATCGAAGGGGCTGTGTTTGCTTCCCTTTGGCATTTTGGAAAAACATGGACCGCATCTGCCGCTGGGAACGGATTTGCTGAACGTGCGATACGCTTCGCTGCAAGCGGTGACGCAGGAATATGCTGTCGTTTTTCCTGAATATTATTTTGGACAAATTTTTGAAGCAAAACACGAGCCGGGAACCGTGGCGTACAGCCTCGAACTGCAGCTGAAATTGCTGCAGGAAACGACCGACGAGATGGCGCGCAATGGATGCAAAAAGATTTTGATCGTGAATGGTCACGGCGGAAACGAACATCTGCTTCCTTTGTTCGGGCAGGCGCAAATGGATAAGCCACACGATTACGTCGTGTATATTTTGGATGGAGAGAGAAGCAGTCCCGGCGGCCCACCGAAAAAATCCACCGGGACCGACTACCATGCCGGGGAAAATGAAACGTCGAATACGATGGTGTCGCATCCCGACTTGGTGCACCTGGATCGCGCGGCGAGCGAATCTGGCGCGGACCAGAAGCGCGTGAATCTGCCGGAAGACGTGTACACGGGAATCTGGTGGTACGCACGATTCCCGAACCATTATTCGGGCGACGGCTCCGTCGCGACTAAAGAACTTGGTGAATGGAACATGAAGAATTGGATTGATGCGATTGTCGAAGCCATTCGCGCGGCGAAGACGGATGACCAGAGTTTGCGGATTCAGAACGACTTTTACGAGAAGAGCAAACATCCGCTCGATACGCGGCCTTGATTCTTGCACAGACTTTTCATGAAGGACAAAAATAAAACTGAGGCAGGTGATCACGCGATTGGAATGGACGCTTCCATAACGCGGCGAGATTTTCTCGGCTCGGCGCTTCTGGCTTCGGGCGCGGGCCTGCTCAACGGATGGGATCCGGCCCAGCTTCTCGCGCAGGGAACCGGTAACACGAGCGCTGAGGAAAAAGATGTTTGGACGAGCTATGGGGGCGTCGGCGAGTACCGCCGCTCAAACGGGAATACCTATGCGGTGATGGAAGCTGGTCACAAAATGCGCGACGGCGCGTTTGACCCGCTGCCTCCGGATGCGATCGAGACGGGAGAAACGTACGACTGCGTCGTTGTAGGAGGCGGAATCAGCGGCCTGGCTGCGGCGCTCTTCTTCGTTAGACAAACTGGACAATACCAGGCGGGGCCGAGCAAATCGTGCCTCATTCTAGAGAATCATCCCATTTTCGGAGGGGAGGCGAAGCAAAACGAGTTTGCGGTGGATGGAAAGAAACTTGTGGCGCATCAAGGTTCGGCGATTTATCTGGTCCCCTACCCGCATAGCTTCATTGGGCGATTTTATGATTCGATTGGGCTGCACGTGCCCAAACTGACGTACCAAAAATGGTCGGGATCCGGACCGGAGATGGCACTGAGCCGCACGCCGTATGACTCGGCAGGATTGAGCCGCGGACAGTACGGTTTCTGGTTCGGAGCAAAGTTTGGACAAAAGCAGGGGATGTGGCTGATTGATCCGATCGGAAAAAAGATGGAAGGCGCGCCAGTTTCTGCCGCTGCACGCCGGGAATTGCTGCGATGGTTTTCCGGGGCCGCATCGGATGAGTCCAAGTTTGATCCGCCGCGGTACGAAGGCGACGAAATCTCCCGGAAATTGGATGCCATCTCGCTCGAGCAGCACATGATGGAGCGCTACGGACTGAGCCAGGAGATGATCCGAACGTTTCTTTCGCCCGTCGAGGGGGGTGGTTCGGGATTGGGGCCGGACGCGCTTTCCGCTTTCTGCGAGTATGCGGCGGATTTGTTGCATCCGTGGGACGACGGGTCTGGCGAAGTGGTGCAAATGTTCCCGGGCGGGAATACGACCATCGCGCGGTTGATGGCGAAAGCGCTGCTTCCGTCTTCGATCGATGGGCCAGCAAGCGTTGAGGGAGTAAGCCGCGGCGCGGTGAATTTTGCGGCCCTGGATGCACCTGGCTCGCGAGTGCGGCTGCGGCTTTCGTCGACGGCCGTCTCCGTGCAGCACGACGGCGATCCGGCGAAGGCCAGTTCCCTTTCGATCGCTTATGCGAAGGGCGGAAAGGTTTTTCGCGTTAAAGCCCGTTCGGCGGTGATGGCTGGGGGAAGCTGGACTGCGAAACACATCATAAAAGAATTGGGCGAAGCGCAGCGCAATGCGTACGCGCAATTTTACCGCTCGCCCTGCATGATGGCGAATGTTGCGGTGCGGAATTGGCGATTCCTGCAGAAAATGGGGGTTACGGGATGCCGGTGGTTTGACGGCGTTGGAAATTATTTTGACGTGCGCAAGTTAGCGGTATGCGGCGGCGGCGAGCCTACAATAAATCCGGATGCGCCGATTGTTTTGACGCTCAAGGTTCTTTATTCGTATCCCGGCCTCTCGACAGAAGATCAGGGGCATCGCGGGCGCGGCGAGATGCTGACTACCTCGTTCCGAGAGTATGAGCGGCGAATCCGGCAGCAGTTCACGGAAATGTTCGGCGGCGCGGGGTTTGATACGGGGCGTGACATTGCTGGAATAGTTTTGAATCGCTGGGGCCACGCGTATCTCAATCCGCAGCCGGGATTTTTCTTTGGGAAAGACGGCAAGGCTGCGCCGCGTGACGTGTTGCGCGGCGCGCCGTTTGGGCGAATTGCTTTCGCGAATACTGATTTGGCTGGGGCGATGGACCATCGCTACTCGATTCTCGAGGCGCATCGAGCCGTCGAGCAGCTGCTGGACCAAGTGGTGACATGAAAAAAGAGCGCGTGAGCGCAGAGAAGGGCTAGTTGAAATTTATTTGCCGCCGGGTCCAACGTACGGATCTGGAAATCGGTGTGCGGTATGAGAGGGAGAAGGGTGATTCACTTTGGATGGTCTTCCTTCTGTTTGCAAGCGAGCGTGGGCTTCGGGCCACGATGGGAGGACAGCGGCTTCCTGAGTCCAGTGAACGAGGGCGGCTTCATCGCACCAATGAAGGAGTTTGCGCATGGCGCGGCCGTGGGCTCCGGCGAGCATGAAACGCTTCATTTCCTCTTCGGAGGTCCAGAGGGTTGCGGTCCAGAAGGTATGATGGCGATCGCGCAGCAACCTGGTGGCGAGATTGCCGTCGGAGCGTACGGCTTGACGCGAAGATCGCAAGGCATAGAAAAAGAACTTGGGGAGAAATCGCCAGGAGCGTACGCGAAGACGAGTTATGGAGACTAGCGGCATCTTTACCGGCTCTGTCGCCTGATAGGCGGCGAAGCACCAGAATTTGCTTTGGTGCTACCTATAGTATTCGCCGAAAGGGCCGAATAACGCCAGAAGCAGTCCTCTTTGCGGTGAATCCTGTTTGGGCTCGAAGCGAGAGCGAAATTAGCGCTCGCGGCGTAGTTGTTCTAGCCAGCGAGCGAGGATGGAATTGGAGGAGGGTTCGATATCGATGAATTCGAGGCCCATGCCGATACGTGGCTTGACGATACGGACCATGGCAAGAGCTTCGACGCTTTCGCCTTTGCGTTTTAGAGTGACACGGGTGCGGGATTTTACCGCGAGGGGCTTGCTGGTGCAGACGAAGCAGCCGCCGAGAGAGAGGTCCGAGGTAATGCCATCGCAGCGGGCGCCGGATTCGAGATCGAGGACCTCCACGTCGGCGGCGAAAGGATAGCGAATAGCGTAGCGGCGGTCGCGCAGGCTAACTTTGTGCGACACCCCATCGGCGGTTCGATCGTTCATGGTGATAACGTTGCCCACTGTCTGTTAAACCGGGGAAGAGAGAGTCAGGAGTGACCGTCGGAACGTTCCCCTTTACTTAATAAGGGTGCCAGAGAAGGCAGAAAATAGGGGAAATGTCGGCGGGAAGGAGGGCGAAAAAGGTAACAGGGTGGGGAGCTTGACGGGCTTGGCTGGGAGGAGCACGAGATATTAGTTGGTACGACAAAGGGAAGTGACGCGGCGAAGATGGTCGGGGAGGAGGGTGCTAATCTGGGATAGTAGATTTTCTTCATGCTAAACGAAACAATGCGAAGCGATGGGCTGCGGCAGAGCGACCGCGTAAGTTTCCGGATGCCGGTGGAGGCATCGTGGACGACGGGTGACGGTGTGGCTGTAAAGCACATCGCGGAGACGCTTTTAGTAAGCCGCAATGGCGGAGTTTTGCGATTGGATGCGAAGCTGACGGCGGGACAAGAGATTACGCTGCGGAGGATGGAAGGCGATCTGGTAAGGACGACGCGGGCGCGCGTGATGGCGGAGATCGATCAGGAGCCGGACGGATTTTTGTACGCAATTCAGATCACGGAGCCGAGAGCGGATTTTTGGGATATCGACTTCCCTGCCCCGTATAAGGCGGATGAGGCGCTGGCGAGGCTGTTGATGGAGTGCGGATTTTGCCAGAGACGCGAAGTCGTTTATTTGAATGAGATGGAATTGAAGTCGTTTGAAGTGCGGAAATGCGTGGCGCGGCTTTGCAAACATTGCGATACGCCTTCCATTTGGATTGAAGCGCAATCGGAAATCAAGTCGCAGGAAAAAGGAGCGGCAAATCAGTTGACGGTCGAAGAGCGCGTAATTCCGCGGCGAAATCGGACGCGGGTGAAAGCGCGGGTTTTGGCCTGTATACGGCGGAGGGGATTTCAGGAGGAAGTGGCGGTTTGCGAGGATTTGTCGAAGGGCGGGTTGAGTTTTCGAAGTCGGAACGAATATCCGGAGGGGTCGCGGGTAGAGGTAGCGGTGCCGTTTACGCCGGGAAGCGGGGCGATTTTTGTGCCGATACGGATTGTGTTTTCGCAGGCGATTTCGGCGGCGGGGTTGTATAGGCATGGAGCCGCGTACATACGGCCGCCTAGTGATTCGGCGGATTGAGAAGAAATTTTTAATCGCAGTTGGAAGAGTTTGAGAAGTCGCGGTAGGTCCTGCAACATCCTTTACTCAAAGACAAAATCTGCGAAGTGCTTGGAGCCTGGTGGAAAATAAATTCTTCGCAAAGGCGGGCACAGCATGCTGTGCCCTACAAGCGCAAGACCGGGTTAATCCATTACGTTGGCGATGTCGCGCTCGTGGCGGCGGCGGTGGAGATAGTGCATCGAGATGTTTAGGTACGCTTGGCCGCACGGAGTTTCGATGGCGATGACCATGGCTTCGGTGTCGGCGCTGCCAGAAAGTCCCTCTTCGTTCATGTGTATTTCGGGCGGGAAGACTTTGAAGCGGAAACCCTGATCGTTGAGAAGAGTGACGGAATTGCCGATCACCATGTTGGCTAGTTCGCAGACGGTTTCGCGGACTACCTGTTCGCTGCTGGGAACATCCTCGCCGGCCAAGTGGCTGGCAACTTTCATGGCAACTTCAGGCGAAAGATCCAGGATGACGCGGCCTTCGATGTCGCCTTTGATGGCGATCAGCGCGGCTACACCCTTGCGGCGATAGGTGTTTTCATCCATGGAGAGGTCGAGGATCTTCGTCGGGGCCTGGAGCGATTCGGCGAAGACGGCGTCCGCGGCGTTGATGAACGGTTGAATGAGTTCCATTCTCATGCGCGGTGCTCTCCTACGAAGGCGACGGGCGCGCCTGCGGCGTTGGGATCGTCACTGAGAACATAACGTAGAATTTCGTAAAGGACTTCGGGCTTGACGGGTTTCTGCACGAAGTGTTTCGCACCCTTCTGGAGCGCGGCCAGAATGTTTTCCTGGTAGCCCACCGAAGAGACCATGACGATGCGCGCTTCGCCATGCTGGCGAACGATGCGCTCGACGGCCTCGATGCCTTCCATCTGCGGCATGGTGATGTCCATGAGCACGATGTCGGGCTTGGTGCGATTGAACTCCGCGATGGCGGTGAGCCCGTCGCCTGCTTCTCCGGCGACTTCGCCGCCGAACATCTCAATCATCTTGATGATGTTCTTGCGAGCGAAGACGGAGTCGTCCACCACCAGGTAGCGAACGGGTTGATTGTCTTTCCGTAACAGAGCGGCAAATTGTTGCATGGCCTTCTCCTTCTCCCGGCACGGTGTTAGGTGCGATGGGAAGAAACGGGTGTCCTTTCCGATTTCTCGTTCTTATCGTGCTTGTCGTTATTTTCGTTCTTGTCGAATTTTTCTGAGCTGGAGCGGTCTCCGCCATAGTTTTGCACCAGAAACGCGGCGATACCTTCGAGAGGAATCACTTTGTCGGCGTAGCCCTTGGAGATAGCGGCGCGTGGCATGCCGCTGACCACGCACGTGTCTTCGCTTTGCGCTACGGTCACGCCACCGGCAGCTTTGAGCGCACCGAGGCCTTCGGCGCCGTCTTCACCCATGCCCGTCATCAGCAGACCCACCGCGGTGGGGCCAAATTGCTGGGCGACGGAATGAAAGAGAACGTCGGCCGATGGGCGGTGACCGTTAACGGGCGCGCCGTCGGATAGTACGGCCATGTCTCCGCGGGGCATTCGGCGAACCATGATGTGACGGTTGCCAGGGCAGATCAAAACGCGGCTCGCGACGAGGAGATCACCGGAGCGTGCCTCCTGGACTTCGAGCGCGCAGCATTCGTCGAGGCGCTTCGCGAACATTTCCGTGAAGCCTTCAGGCATGTGCTGGACGATTAGGATACTGGGTGCAAAATCCCCAGGAATCTGCGAGAGAACGTATTGGAGAGCGTTCGGGCCTCCGGTGGAAATACCGATAGCGATAATACGATTTGGTGGAAGCGCGGTATGGGTTTTCTTTTTTCCCTTGGGAGGATCATCGGAAACCACAGCGGCCGGGAGTTTACGTCCAGCGGCTCGCTTGGCGACTTTGATTTTTTCGATTAGTTGGTCGGCGATGGATTCGAGATGTCCCGCGGCCGCGTCCTGCGGTTTCTGAACGAAGTCGATGGCGCCGAGCGCGAGGGCTTTGAGAGTGGCGTATCCGCCCTCTTTCGAATGGGTGCTGAAAAGAACGACGGGCATGGGAGCGCGGCGCATGATCAGGCGGAGCGTCTCCATGCCATCCATGCGGGGCATTTCGAGGTCGAGAGTGACGACGTCGGGATGCAGCTCTTCGATTTTTTTCAGCGCGAAAGCGCCGTCCATGGCCGTACCGACGACTTCGATGGAAGGGTCGCGGGCAAGTACCGCAGGGATGAGCTTCCGCATGAGGGCGGAATCGTCG
>DATFZQ010000129.1:0-28423 GCA_035314345.1 Candidatus Acidiferrum sp. | reverse complement strand
TGAATCAAGAAGCTGACTGTCTCGCTTTCTTTCTTGGCTAGTTTCTTGAGTTCTTCTAAGTGCCGCTCATTGATGCGAACGACTCTGAGTTCTTTGACCATCATACAAATGTATCCCGAATGTGTTACGATTGCAAGTGGCTAAAGTCGGCCTTACCCCGCCCTAAAAGGACCGGGCTTGCGGCCTCCGCGGGTCACTGCCATTCTAGAAGAGAAAGCGCGCCGATTCCGGTGCCCTCCTCCTGAAGATTCTCTTACTATGTCACGAACGGACGAACTGGCCTAAAATACTGCCGTTTTGAGATCCACCATGAAATTCCGGACTAGAGAGTTTCGTTTCTCAAAAAATGCGAAATAATCAGGAAAACTCAGCTCGCTCCAAGGGACTGCTTGTTATCGGGGCTGTTGGTATAGCTGGCTGTCTTGTTTTGGCATTTTGGCCATATCAGAAAAGCGTCGCCGGAGAAGCCGACATCATCACCGTCGCGTTCAGCGCTGACGGCAAGGAGCTCCTTGGCGGCACACAAGGAGGAGAAGCATATCTTTGGAATCTGGGCACCGGCCAGATGCTTGGCTCGGGCTATACCTTGAAATCGTCCAAGGAAAATGTTCCAACTCCATTCAATTCCTTGGTACTAGCACCGAGCGGAGAGTTCGTCGTCAACGCTGGAAGAATAATTTCACTCATCAACACTGGCTCGGACAAGGACGCCCCGGCGATTTGGTCGCCCGATTGCGCCTTCGGCGGAGCTGCTGTCAGTCCCAATGGTTCTCACATTTCCGCGATGTCTTCGGAGGAAAGGCTCCTGGTTTGGACGTTGAGGATCTCGGACAAGCCGCGGGATTTGGGCCGGGCGGACGCAGGAGTTTATGGCGCAACGGCTTTCAGTCCGGACGGTAGAAGGATTGCCGCTGCAGGCCACGTCTTGCGAATGGTTGACGTGGAGAGTGGAAACGAACTATGGGCCCTGCCTCGCGACAACTATGTCTTCCTCACCGTGGCATTTCGCCCTGACGGAAAAACTATCGCGACTGGCAGCCAGGACACTAGCATCAGGCTGTGGAATTCCGAAACTGGAAAGGAAATTGCCATTCTCCGTGGTCACCAAGGTTATGTCGATGTCGTAGCTTTCAGTCCGGACGGGGAGAAGATGGTCTCTTGGGCCCAGGACGGCCAGCTCTTTCTATGGGATTTGTCCGTTGCCAAGCCTAGTTATAAATCTCTAGGAAAAACAAAGGGAGGTGCGGCTTTCAGCCCCAATGGACGTTGGGTCGCTTCCGGTGGGCCCAGCAAACTCGTTCAGCTCTGGGAGGCAAGCAATGGAGAAAAAGCCCGCGAACTTTCAGCAGATGATGGTTCTGTGCTCACGACTGGCGGTTCTCGAGACAAAAAGCATTAAACGGCCAATGCGGGGCGACCCGGTGGTTCTTGGCTGAACTGCCTCCCGGAAGTTCATTGGACGCGGAAGAGGTTAGCCAACTTTTGTATAGTCGTGTAACCCGACATGTGAAATTGCGGATCTGGCCTTGTTTGCTTATGTCGCTTTCGGCACAGCTCTTGTCATCTAACTCCATGCCCGTGTTCTGATATCTCTATGCAGAAAATTAAACAGCAGGAACGCCGGAGCAGCCGCCGCATCCGCATCGGTCAACCTCTTAAAGTGCGCCCTTCCGAACCTCGTGATGTCCATTTCGAGGAGACCTCCACCACGAAAAACGTCTCTCGCGACGGCATCTACTTCCTTTCCAAAAACAAAGGTTTTTACGAAGGCATGCGTCTCTTCATCACGGTTCCGTTTCACATTCCTGGTGATCCTCTTGACCAAGAGTACGTCGGCCAGGTCGCCCGCATCGAAAATCTGCCTGACGGCAACCGCGGCATCGCAATCCAGCTCCTCTCTTCCGTCGGCATGAAGCGCCCGTCTTAGTTTCCGCGGGGCACCAAGCAATAAACGCTCGGTTGCGTCATTTACGTGTGCGAGCCCCACTGGAGCAGCAAGCGAGACCAATCAGAACAATTAATTGTTCTGGTTTTGGGTGGAAGGGATTTCTCGTCCGCCACTCCAAGATTTGCGCTATTGTGGGGGCTGCTGGAAGGCTGACCAAAGCATCATGCGTTGCTGCAGGGGCGAAGTCTTCGAGCATTGAAGTGCCTTAGGAGGTTGCCAATGCACATGACTACAAGCACTCGACAAGTAGGGGGCGTCACGATTGTGGACATCAGCGGCCGGATTGTGCTCGGCGAAGAGAGCGCCGCACTGCGCGAACTGGTTTGCGACCTGTTAAGCAAAGGACACAAGAATATTCTATTTAACCTTGGCGATGTCAATTACATCGACAGCTCAGGCTTGGGCAATCTGGTCGGTGCTTTCACGAGTGTGAGGAAGCAGGGGGGAGAGCTGAAGCTGCTCAACCTCACAAATAAGGTTCACGATCTGATGCAAATTACAAGGCTGTATACCGTCTTCGACATCCTGGACGACGAGGCCGCGGCAGTTAAGTCTTTCGCTCAATCGGCAGCGACGAACAAGTGACCCGCCGAATTTGAGGCGCTAGCAGTACTGGCAAATCTTGGATTTCTAACGCAGTTTCGGCATCAGCGAAGCGAACTGATGAAGAGTAGCAGAGCGCCGGCAAAGGCCACGGTGATCAACAGCATCGAGAAGATGCCGCCAATGGCGTACAGATAGGGCGTAATGGATTTTGCTCGGCGCAGAAGCATGAACCGGTCCGAGCACTGCCGAAGGAGATGGAAACCTAGGCCAATCAGCGACACGCACACGAGGAATCCTGCTAATTTCATTTGCAAATTTGATCCAGCTCAGTTCGGGGAGCGGCGTGGGCAAGACCAAGCATAGCGCACAGGAAATTAGCGAGCCACGGAGAACCGGTTGCGGTAGCGCGAAACCAGCAACAGGAACTTAAAGAGTAGACACGGGACATAACATGACGAACTTTCGGCCGCCTCAAGAGAACATATGTCCTTTAGCAACTCCTACAAATCCTAGAGCCGCCGCCAACGCATTAGTTGCTTATTCCCATTTGCGTTAGAAAGTACGCGTAATCAAAAGCTGTTTCATGCAGCCGATCATAGCGTCCGGATGCGCCGCCATGGCCCGCGGGGCTCATGTTAGTTTTTAGAATCAAAGTATTGTGGTCGGTTCGGAACGCACGCATTTTGGCAACATATTTGGCCGGCTCCCAGTACATCACCTGGCTGTCGTTGAAGGACGTCCGCACCAACATGTTGGGATAGGGCTTCGCCTCGATGTTGTCGTAGGGCGAATAGGTTAGCATGTAATCGAAAGCCGGCTTTTCCTTCGGATTGCCCCACTCCTCGAATTCACCGACAGTCAGAGGCAGAGATTCATCCAGCATGGTATTCATCACGTCTACAAAAGGAACACCGACCAGAGCCGCGTGGAACAAGTCCGGCCGCATATTCAGGACTGCGCCCATCAACAGGCCCCCAGCGCTTCGTCCTTCGATCACCAAGCGGTCCTTCGAACCGTATCCCTGGGCCAAAAGGTATTCGGCAGAGGCAATGAAGTCTGTAAAAGTGTTTTTCTTGTGCATCATGCGACCGTCATCGTGCCAGGCCTTCCCCATTTCCCCACCGCCGCGAATATGAGCCACGGCCACCACCACGCCACGATCAACCATGCTGAAAATGTTGGCGTTGAAGCCGATGTCATACGACGAACCGTAAGAACCGTAGCCGGTAAGATAGATGGGCCCCTTGCCGTCCAATGTGGCGGCTTTCAAATGAACGACCGAGATCGGTACCTTGACGCCATCGGATGCCGTTGCGTAAATCCGCTCTACCTGATATCGCGTGTGGTCATAGCCGCCGGGCACTTCTTTCTGCTTCAGCAAGGTGGAAGTGCCGCTGGGCACGTCGTACTCAAACACAGACTGCGGAGTAATAAATGACTGGTAGCCATAGCGAAACTTATTGGAATCGTATTCGCGATTGACGTAGGGATAGTTCACGTAAGACGGCTCTGGAAATTCGATGCGTCGGGATTCTCCGCTCTGGATGTTGGTGACACGAATCTGTGGCAACCCTTTCTCCCGTTCGTAGGAGACATAGTAGTTTTTGAAGAAGTCCGTATCGTCGAGCATGACATCGGCGCGCTGCGGCACGACTTCCTGCCAATTCTTACTTCCGGGATCTGAAACCGGCGTCTTGACCAGGCGGAAATTGCGTCCTGCGTCGTTCACGCGAATATAGAAGAAATTGCCATTGTGATCCGGGTAGTACTCGACGTTCTGTTTGCGAGGTTCCATGACTTTCCACTCGGCCATTGGCTGGTCAGCGGGAATGTAACGCGCCTCGCTGGTGGTGTGGCTGCCGGAGATGAGCAACAAGTAGGCTTTGCTGCGCGTCTTCTCGGTGCCGACATCAAATCTTTCGTCTTTTTCTTCATAGACTAGGGTGTCTGAGCCGTTCGTGCCGACGGCGTGACGATACACCCGATAGGACCGCTTCGAGACCTCGTCTTCAACGGTATAGAAGATCGTCTTATTGTCATTTGCCCAGGCGACGGAGTCGACGCGCTCGGCGTGGTCCACAAGCATCTTCCCTGTGCGCAAATCCTTCACGGCCAGCGTGAATTGCCGGAATCCAGTGTTGTCCGTCGTGTAGGCCAGCAGATTCCCGTCGTCGCTGACGTTGAGAGCTCCCAGGGACATAAAGGTCTGCCCTTTGGCGAGTTCATTCACATCGAGCACTATTTCCTCGGGCGCTTCCAGGCTGCCCTTTTTCCGGCAACGAATCCCGTACTGCTTTCCCACTTCCGTTCGAAGATAGTAGAAATAGCCGCCCTCCTTGTAGGGCACCTCCACGTCGGTTTCCTTGATATGGCTCAGCATCTCGTCATAGAGTTTCTTCTGCAACGGCTCGGTCGGCTTCATTACCGCGTCAGTGTAGACATTTTCGGCTTCCAGATAGGCTTTCACGTCAGGGTTTTTCTTATCGCGCAGCCAATAGTAGTTGTCCACCAGCTTGCGGCCGTTGATCTCGGTGACTTTGGGCTCTTTCTTCGCCACCGGGGGCGCGGGAAGCGAAGAGGAAGTGTCTGCCGCGGGCAGGACGAACACAGAGGTAAGGACCAGGGAAGCGATGGCCAGCAGTACGAGATAGACGCGTCGAGAATAAAATCTGTTCATCGGAGTTTCCCTCGTGGGGCTTGAAAGCCGCACCGATTCTATACCAATTCGCTCGCGTGGATGACAGGCAAGCGGCAGCTGTCGTTAGAACCTCCTGGAATGCAAGTCTGAAAGGTATAGCCTTCGTGCTTTGTGGCCAGCAATAACTAAGCAAGACGGAACGGGAAATGATTTCCAAAAACTGTGTCCGGGGACGATCATTAATTTTGCAGCACCATTCTCACAGGCCTATAATCCGTCCTATTCATGGCACTGACGAATGGCATACGATTGGGTCCCTACGAGATTATCTCGCCGGCAGGCGCGGGCGGCATGGGCGAAGTCTATCGCGCCCGAGACACGCGTCTCGACCGGACCGTCGCCATCAAGATTCTGCCACAACATCTGACGGCGAAATCAGTCGCGACGCAGCGCTTTCAGCGCGAAGCGCGTGCGTTATCTTCCCTGCAGCACCCGAATATCTGCACGCTCTACGATGTGGGTCATCAAGACGGCATCGATTTCCTGGTCATGGAGTTTCTGGAAGGCAAAACGCTGGCTGATCTATTAGCGAAAGGCCCTTTGCCGCCCGGGCAGGTGCTGACAATCGGCATCGAGATTTGCGGAGGCCTGGAGAAAGCGCATCTATCGGGCATAGTGCACCGTGACCTAAAGCCCGGGAATATCATGCTGACTAAGGCGGGAGCGAAGCTGCTCGACTTCGGTTTGGCAAAGCCGCTGGACGTGGCGCCGGCGGTGAGCCTAACCGCGCTGCCGACTTCGTCGAAGACACTGGAACCGGCGGCAAGACCGATAACGGCGGAAGGGACCATTGTCGGGACGTTTCAATACATGTCGCCGGAGCAGCTGGAAGGCATGGAGGCCGACGAGCGCTCGGACATTTTCGCACTTGGCGCGGTCCTGTATGAAATGGCGACGGGGAGGCGGGCGTTTGAGGGCAAGTCGCGGACCAGCGTGATGGTGGCGATTCTGGAGCGCGACCCGCCACCGATTTCGTCGTTGCAGCCGATGTCGCCGCCGGCGCTGGACCGTCTGGTGACGCTGTGCTTGGCAAAAAATCCAGATGAACGCTTGCAGTCGGCGCATGACATAAAGCTGCAACTCGAATGGATCGCCAAGGGAGGCTCGGAAGCTGGCTTCGCCGTGCCTCCGGCGGCCCGGCGCTCCCGCGCGCAAATCGCCGCATGGAGTATCACCGCGATTTGTTTTTTCGCCGCCATTGCGCTCGCTGCTGTCAGCCTTTTCCGCGCGCCCCAGCCCGGCCAAGCGATCCGCTCTTCCATCTCTCCGCCGCAAGGCGCGGCTTACGAACCCTACAACTTCGCTATTTCGCCCGACGGCACCCGCCTGGCATTCGTCGCCCTCGGCACCGACGGCCAGGACACTCTATGGGTGCGTTCCCTCTCGGCGTCTCACGCGCAACAGATCAGCGGTACAGAGCAAGCCTCATTTCCTTTCTGGTCGCCGGACAGCCGCCGCATCGGCTTCTTCACCGGCAGCAAACTGAAAACCGTGGATATCACCAGCGGTACGGTGATGGTGCTTGCCGATGCCCCGGGTGGCCGCGGCGGCACGTGGAATAGCGAGGGAACGATCCTCTTTGCACCCGAAATCTTCGGACAGCTACTAAACGTCTCGGAGCGCGGTGGTGCCGCGACACCTGGCACCAAAATCTCACGTCTGGGCAGCGGCCAGGCACATCGCTGGCCTTTGTTTCTTCCCGATGGCAAGCATTTTCTTTTTACCGTCGACTGGGGCAGCCCGGATGACTCTCTGCAGAACGGCATGTACGTGGGTTCTCTCGATTCGGCTAATACCAAGCTGGTCTCGTCGGAACTGACCGGGAACGTGTACTTCGCCTCGGGTTATCTGCTCTACGTTAAGGAGCGCAGCCTCATGGCGCAACCCTTCGACACCGGCAAGCTGCAAACCACCGGCCCCCCGGTGCCCCTGGCAGCCGAGGAATTGGAAAAACACAGAGGCTTCCTGGAGTCGGGATTCTCCGTCTCTCAGAATGGTCTTCTCATTTTTCAATCCGCAGCGGACTCCGCTTCGCGGCTCGTGTGGTACGACTCTGCAGGCAAAGAACTGGGCCAGATTCCCGATTCCGGTTATGAGGATCCCAGCATTTCTCCCGACGGGCGTTTTCTGGCCGTTTCCTCGGACGACGCCCACAACGGCAAATATTCTATTCGCGTCTACGACCTCAAGCGCGGTCTCAGCACTCGCCTCGCCCATGGCGGAAAGGACGAAGTCCCCACTTGGTCTCGCGACGCCAAACACATCACCTTTGGCGCGAAGGGTGGTCTTGACGTCCCCATCTCGGAAGTCTCAGCCGACGGCTCTGGCTCCCCTCATGTGCTTCTTGAGGGAAGTCGAATCGTGCCTTGTGATTGGTCAGGGGACGGGCATCTGGTCTTCATGGATTTCGCAAAGGGGCTGCCTTCTCTCAAGATATACAACAAGAAAGACCAAAAAGTCATACCATTCGCGCCCCAAGGCGCGGAAGCACAGTTTTCCCCAGACGGAAGATGGATTGCTTACACCGGTATTTCCGTCCAGCCATTTCCAGGCCCAGGGGGTCGGATCCAGATTTCGCGTGGCGGAGACGCTCAGCCTCGCTGGAGCCACGACGGCAGTCAGATTTTCTACCTACAGCCGGACAGAAAACTGATGGCTGCGAGCTTTGACTCGCGCACGGAAACTGCAGGGGTGCCGCACTTCCTCTTTCAGACGCGCATCGTCGCTCCTGATTACGATATGTTTCAGTATGACGTGGCGCCCGACGGCCGCTTCTTGATCAATTCGCTCCCTGCGGACCATTCCTCGCCATTGACGCTGGTCGTCAACTGGCCCGCCCTCCTCAAGAGATAACAGCATGACACTCGCCAAGGGTATAAAACTTTGGCCGTATGTCGACTAGGGTCGCAGAGGTGTTTGGCAGCTGCGAGATTGAACGCAGAGTTTTATGTGGGGCACTGTCGTTCGTGGCGCGAGCGCAGAAATGGTTTCCCGATCCACGCAGGGAAGGCGGTCAAAGAGAAGGCTCGCCCTTGATTCCGCTCGGCTTCGTGATTTTCTGGTACGCTCTCTTTTGCTATTTCATGCAACGTTTAGGGAGATTCAGTCTTACGAGGATTTGCATTTGAATACGTACCTTTGGCGGTTGCTGGGTTCGTTGTTCCAGCTTCCTACCATTGCGCTTTTTGCGCAGAACGCGGTTCACGCTCGCGCAAACCTACCTGCGCGCCGATGGATACGCTGACTTGAGGCTCGCGGTCGTTTCGCCGTTTGTCGATCGCCGCCATGGCACGGAGCGCGCGCTTGCGGAGTTGCTCGAGCGACTCGCCGGGGATTACGGCTGCGAGATACACCTTTATGCGCAACGTGTCGAAGACCTTCACCTTAGCGATCGGCGACCGGCGAGATCGGCGCGTTCTACCAACTCGGGCGTCATCTTCTGGCATAAGGTCCCGAGCATTCCGGGGCCGCATCTGGCGCAATTTCTCGTTTGGATGTTCTTGAACGGATTTCTGCGTTGGTGGCACACAACATTTAGCGGTGTCTCGTACGACCTTGTTTTGTCTCCCGGGATTAATTGCCTCCATCCAGATGTGGTGATCGTTCACGCGCTGTTTCATCGATTGAAGGAGCTCGTGCGCGAAGAGGATGAGGATTCCAGTGCGCACGCTGGTTTCTTTCGGCAGGTTCACCGCAGGCTCTATTACGGGCTCCTCACGGCGCTGGAGCGCAGGATTTACACCGATCCAAAGGTCACTCTTGCGGCCGTTTCAAAGCGCACAGCGGGCCTTTTGAACGAATACTTCCATCGGAAAGATGTTTGCGTCATCCCTAACGGCGTGAACACGAAACTTTTTTCCATGGTGGCCAGACTCGCGCGGCGCGCGGAAGCCCGGGAACGTCGAGGTTTTCGGGGCGAGGATTTCGTTCTGCTTCTCATTGGCAACGATTGGCGCAACAAAGGCCTGCTAACCACTTTGGAAGCGATAGCGGCTCTTCCCACGTTGCCAATGAGATTGCTGGTGATTGGTAACGACAATACGGATTCCTTCCGTGACTACGCCATCAAGCTAGGCGTAGCTGACCGCTGTCGCTGGGAAGTTTCAAGTCCTGATGTGCTCGAATTTTACGCCGCGGCGGACGTTTACGTTAGCCCGAGCCGGGAAGATTCCTTCGGACTTCCCGTGGCCGAAGCCATGGCGTGCGGCTTGCCCGTGGTTACATCTATCTGTGCGGGCGTTGCCGACTGTATTCACGAAGGTACCAATGGTTTTGTTCTTCGCGATCCGCGCGACACGCAAGATCTCAGCCAGCTGATTAAGCGCCTTCAGGCGGAGCCAGATCTGCGGCGCAGGATTGGTGAAGCAGCTGCAAGTACGATTCTCGAATGGGACTGGAATCGCAATGCGGCTGCGCTATGGGAGCTCCTCAAAGATGCCAAGACGAGGAGTGATCCGACCGGTTAGCGTGTGATCTCTGCCTTTGGGTTACTCTTCGGCTTTGCCATGACGGCTTTTCGTGTGGCGTCTAGCGTGAAGACTAGCGTTTCCTTCGGAATGCTGGTAACGAACGGGCCGACCAGCCAGCCAAGACCGGTGGGAATATCGCGAGTGAGGGAAGCTGCTTCGCTCTGCACGTAAACGCCGCCGTCTCGTTCTTCCATCCGCCACCAGGTTTCCATGCGCCACAAAAAGCCGTCGTCGTCGCCCGGTTGCTTTTCGCGCTCGTCGCTCTTGCCGGGATTTTCCACTTCGGCGATGCGCACCGCGGAACTGCGGCTGTGGGCGCGTCCGGGAACGTCGTGAAAGTAGTGCACATCGTGCTCGGTATTGAGCACCACGGTGATCACTTTGTGTCGATGGAAACGAAGGAACACTCGGAAGTGGTCGCCGTCTCGCGATTCGATCTCCGAGCGTTCCACGTCCGGCGAATAATAAGTTGACTGGTGATCGTAGTCCTCGAGGACGGCGAGCACGTCGTCCAGCTTCGCGCCAGGGATGAAAACCACGCCCACCCAGTGATGAATCATCCCGCCAGGGCAAACAATGGGCTGGCCGTTGTCAGGCGTGCTGAGCTGTTTAATCTGCACTTCACCGCTCTTCAGGGCAGCGTAGACTTCGGAGCGCTGAGTTTCGGGGAGCGCATCGATCCACAAAAGGGCCGAGCCGCGCTTCAGCTCGATTTCATTGCGCACGTCGGTCAGGCGCACGTATCGGTCGAACGCCGCAATCGTTTCAGCGCGCAATCTGGCGGGGTCCGGACTGGCGGCTGGCGTGGACTGAGCGCAAGAGACGGATGCCAAAAGCAAAGCTGACACCAGAAGCGTGGCGGCGAGGAGCTTGTCCGCCAGCTGCTTCACCTGTCGCCCGAATCGTTCAGCTGCAACCAAGAAATCCTCCGCAAGTCTATGATGGCGCAACCCTTTTGGAATGGAAGCAAGAAACGACGCTACTGGGATGCACGAGGGCTGCCCATGTCTGCTTCAGAATTAGAGAATGTCTTGGAGTGCTTGGAAGTGTGGTTTTGAGTATCCGAGTGCTGACTTTCGGGAGATCACCGAAAGAGTGGCGGGTTGGGTAGCTCGCACACGGCTCCTTGCGGAGCCGCTGTCCCCGCGCGGCCCCCAACCCGTTCTTAGAAGCCTACGTGTCGGATGTAGAGTCCTCAATGGGCCGCTAGAGCCACTGAGAAGGGTACCGCAGTCGTGGTACTAGAACAAAAGCCAACGTCCGGAGGCATTTTACATATAAATCATTTATTTACATTATTTTACATGCCCAGAAGGCGTCTTACACGGTTCGGAGAAGTACTAGTTGGGGCCATTTACACCGCTGAGAAAACCGCCAAGATGCCCAGTGAGCCCGACGATGGCCACGGCCATTGTTTCCATTGCGAGGCGGAGGACTGGATAGCTCCCTTGCAATTTACCGCGTGACCGCGCATGCAAACCCCACGCAACCCAGATGAGGATCGCCGAAGTGCAGCCCATAACCAAGTGCATGAGCAGAATGCCTTTGAGTTTTTGGCCTTCAAGCTGAAACTGCCAGGCGAGGAGCCCTGTGGCGACCACGGGCACCACGGAAACCGCCGCACCCAGCAGATTGTAATAAGCCACCTCCCTAAGGGCCCGCCACTTGGTCCTTTGCGCAAGAAAGTCGAAGATCACGCCGGCTATGAACAGCGCGATCGGAAAGTGAATCAGCACAACGTGTTGCGCGTGCTTCGCAAGAAACGCCGCTCTGAAGTCAAAGGGGTTCAAGTTCCATCCTCCGTTTGGCGGCAATCACTGGACGACAATTTTTCCGGTCATTTTCGGATGGATCGAGCAGAAGTAGGGATATTCGCCGGCCTTTGTGAATGTGTAAGAAAACTTCTCGTCGGTATCGAGCACTTTAGACTTGAACACTTTTTCCGTGCTGACAACGGTATGCGGGATGTCGTCGCGATTGATCCAGGTAACGGTTGTTCCCACGGGCACCGTGATGGCCACAGGACCGAACGAGAAATTATCAATTTTCACCTCGGCCGTTGACGCGGGCTTTTCCTGCGCGCTCGTTACGAACCCTTTTTGCTCCAAGACGACCCCGCCGAAACTCAGCACTGCCGTCGCTATCATGCTTGCGATGAACACACTTCTCCTCATGACTTATCTCCCTCTTTTCGGATTTTGAGAATCTACTTCCCGGTCTGTCCGCGCGTTCTCTTCTAGATCACGCTAACGTCGAGTCCACAACCGCCAGGGCATGCTGGCCGGCCACGTAATTCACATCCGTGATGCCCAAGACGCTGCGCAACTGCTCGGCTGGGACTTTCATCGGTCCCGGCGAAGGCGCCTCGCCCGGCTTGGGCTGCGGAAATGCCGTTGAGCAGGCGGTGTGAAACGTGACGTTACCTTCCACCTTTTGCATGGTCTGATGAATGTGGCCGTTGAGAACGGTCACGGAGCCAAACTTTTTCAAGTACGCGAGCGCCTGCGCACTGTCCTCGGTTCCCCATCCCCATTCCGGATAAACCGTCCATAGCGGAATGTGCGCGAAGACGATAATCGGCGTGCTGGACTTCAGGTGCTTTACATCCTTTTCCAGCCACTCGAGTTGTTCGTTCCCCAGCGTGCCAAGCCCGCCCGCTTTCAAGTTCATCACGTTGACCAAGCCCAAGAAGTGCACGCCTTTCTTCTCGAAGCTGTACCAACCCCCCGGCTGAGCCCCCTTGCCGAAGCGCTCGTGATATTGCTTGCCGTCGTCATTCAGGACATCGTGCTCGCCGGGGACATAGAAGACATCCTTCGCCGAGGCGCTCTTCAGAATCTGTTCGACGCTATCGAATTCCTCTGGCTTCGAGAGATGGCTGATGTCCCCCGTGTGCAACAAAAATTCCGGCGGTACAGACAGCGCGTTGATCTTATCGACTGCAGCCTGCAAGGTCGCCGCAACGTCTGGATTCGCCGGCTTGTTGAAACCCATGTGGCTGTCGCTGATCTGCACGAAGCTCAACTCACCCTTCATGTTCTCTGGGTTCATCTCCGCAAGGCGGCTCATGCTGTACGACTTTAAAACGCCGCCCTGCATGACGCAGAACGCACCCGTTCCCGCCCAGGCCATGCACTTCAAAAAGCCGCGGCGATCGATTCCATCATGATTGTGATCGTGCAAAATCTCGTCTTTTGTCCTGTGTGCCATCTTTCTTTCTCCTGGAGACACGTCTCCCCAATGCATACGCACGTATGCGTCTCCCGCTGCTGCGCATATTTGGCAGGAGCGGCGCGGGTCAGAGAGAGCCAGGGTTCCCGCGCCGCCATGGGACGTGTTTCATTTGTGCAGACCGCGCGATGCTGCGCCTTATTCCAATTTTCCGCGCTCACCCTGCTAAAATTAGTTCGTCCTAATTATTAGATAATTTGGAATAAAATCGACGGCTAGGCGGTTTTCATCCATGAGTACGACGGGCCAGGGGAAAGGTTGGGACGTGTTGGATTCGCAGGACCGGGCTCGCTTCGAGCAGCTCGTGTTGCCTCATCTGGATGCTGCATTCAATCTTTCGCGTTGGCTGCTGAGAAACCGCTCCGATGCCGAAGATGTCGCGCAGGAAGCTCTGCTGCGAGCTTTTCGTTTTTTTCGCGGCTTCAACGGCGGAGATGCCCGAGCGTGGCTCCTGCAGATTGTCCGGAATACTTGTTATACGTGGCTGGAGAAAAATCGCCAAGTGGAGCTCATGACTGAATTCGACGAAGACCTGCACCAACAATCCGCTGCGAACCCGGAAACTCTGGCTATCGCGGGCGACAATCGCGAGCGGCTGGCTCGCGCTCTCGAAACACTTCCCGTACGCTTCCGGGAAGTGATCATATTGCGCGAGCTCGAAGGCTGTTCGTACAAAGAGATCGCCTCCATTACCAGCGTCCCGATCGGCACCGTCATGTCCGCGCTCGCCCGTGCCCGCCAGCGCTTGCAGCGCGCGCTCACGCAACCTGCTCAGCAGGAGGCGCCCCATGAGCTGTGATTTCTCCGGGACGATCCTGCACGCCTATCTTGATGGCGAACTCGACGCCGTTCGCGCCGCCGAATTCGAACGCCATCTCGAGACTTGCCGCGAATGCACGGCCACTCTTGGCGCGGCGGAGTCGCTGCGTTCTTCTCTGCAGCGTGCACAGCTTTACGAGACGGCCCCGCCGGAGTTGCGCAAAAAGATTCGTACGGAACTCAAAATTTCTGCCGCCAGCACGGGTGGTTCGTCGGTTGCCGCTTGGCGCTGGCTTGCCGCGGCTGCTGCCATCCTCCTGGTCACCGGAGTGGCGTGGTTCGCCGTGCCTCACTTCCGCTCGATGGGCCCCGAATCGGTCACCTCAGCGGAAGTCATCGACGCCCATATCCGCTCGTTGCAGGCCGGGCATCTCACCGACGTAGCTTCGACGGACCAGCACACCGTTAAACCCTGGTTCGATGGCAAACTGGACTTCATTCCGCCCGTTCACGATTTCACGGACGAAGGTTTTCCGCTAATTGGCGGCCGCCTTGATGTTCTTGGCGAGCGAAACGTTGCGGCGCTTGTCTATGGACGCCGCAAACATTTCATCAACGTTTTTGTCTGGCCCACAAAGGATTCGGACACGCCGATTCACCCGCCTGGATCACGGCAAGGCTATCAGTGGGTGCACTGGCGGCATCAGGGCATGGAGTTCTGCGCCGTATCTGATGTGTCTGCACAAGACCTGCACGAGCTGGCGCAACTCTTCTTGCAGTAACTCAAGCCGTTCGTTTGGCTTATGAATGTCTGAGTATGAGTCTGGATGGGGCTCCCGATGTGGGATGAACCGTGGTGAGACTTATTGTTTCGGTTTTGTGCTGGAATCAGGCTTGGGCATTTCCTTCGCGTAGATCAGATGCAACTCCACGGACCGAGACTGCCCCTTGCGCAGCGGGATGTTCCTTTGCCAATCTGAAAAAATACCCTTCGCTGAGGCACGAATGTCGTAACTATCAGCCTTGAGCTGCGAAATCGTGAATCGGCCGTGTGCGTCCGCATATACGGCATGCGGGGCGCTTCCATCGGACGATTGATACGAGACACTGGCATGCGGAGCGGGCTTGTCGTTAGGTCCGATGACGACGCCGCTGAGGATGGAAGTTCCTTTGGATTGCTGCGGCGCGGCCAAAACGCCAAGCTCGGCCATCAGTGCCACCACAAAGACTGCAAGAAAAATGAGCGCGCGTTTCATAGTCTCCGTCTCCTGCGACAATTGGACCAACTTCCAAGCCATGAAAAGCAAGTAATGCTTCCACACCGTGTTCCCTAGATTCAGTGTAGGCCTGGGCGCGCCCGGCATCGACAGAGTTTCGTTCTTTGTGACCCACGGCCTACCTGCCTTTTCGGACAGGTTAGTGGGAGCGGACTTCCTTGTAAACCCGTGTGTGAGCTTCCAGCATGCGGCGAAAATCGCAAAAATCCAGCGCACGTTGCCGTGCAATCTTCGCAAGACGGGCGGCGAGGGCAGGATCATCGAGAATTCGGGCGAGTTCTCGCGCAAGCGCCGCGGCATCGCCAGTAGGAAACGTGAGGCCGCCTTCGCCGAGCACTTCGACGAACGCGCCGAGATCGGACGTGATCACCGGCAGACCTCGCGACATATTTTCGGCAACTACCAAGCCGAAAACTTCTCCACCAAGGGATGGGACGACTACGATAGAGGCCTCCGTGAGCGCGGCATCGAGTTCTGCTCCCAGAAGACGTCCCGTAAACCGAACATGGCCCGCAAGAGGTGCGTCCTGCGAATGGCGCTCGAGGGCGGTGCGCTCAGGGCCGTCGCCAATGATGAGGAGTTCGAACGTGCGATTTTGCGCAAGCAAAGCGCGCGCAGCTTCGAAAAGAATCCCGGCCCCTTTCGTGGTGACCAGCCGGCCCTGAAAGGCGATAACCGGGGGACGTGAAGATGATCCGCGATACGCCACCGGCGCGGCAATAAATTCCAACCCGTGAGGAATGGCCACCACTCGCGGAAGCCGGACAAGGCCACCGAGCCACGCCGTCGGGGTGATATTGGTCGAAACGCGGCTGCACAGAAAACGGCGCACGAACGTCAGCAACCAAAGCTTGCGCGATGCAATCCAGCCCTGGCCCGAATTGCAGCGCAGGCATTCGCCATGCCGCCCTGCCATAAAATGACCCGGACAAGGAGTCCCGGCAGGCTCGATGAGAAGCTGGCCGTTCGGGCAAATCGTCTGGAAGCCGTGATGCTCCACCACGACGGGCTTCCGCGCGAGCAATCCGAGAAAAAGAGGCGCCAGTGCGGGGCCTGCCAAATGAACCACATCGGAAGCACGAATCAAATCCCACAAATGAATGAGATTCGGCTGGCGAACAACACGAAAAGGAAGCGACCCATCGTCAAATTTTCCTGCTGGAGTTTGCGTCGCAAGAGTGATCTCGAATTCTGGATCGCCGCTGGGTGAGCGCAGCCCTGCGAGGCCGCGAGCCAGAGACAAAACGAGCGTCTCGACCCCACCCACACTCGGCGCAAAGAAGTGAGAATAGATAAGCAGCTTCATTCGCGGAGTTTTTGCGGTGCGGCAGGAGAGGTTTGAGCAGCGGAAGACTCGGCACCCGCCTCAACGGATTGCCGGCCTATGCGAGCCACAGCAAGTTCAATAGCTTCGAACGTCGCCGCGATGTTGCGTTCCGGCGACCACGTTTGCATATGAGCGACGGCGGCGCTGCCCAATGAAGCGAGAAGAGCACGATCGGAGAATGCGCCCTTCAAAAGTGCCGCTAGTGCAGCGACGTCACCACAGGGAAAAACAAATTCCCGCCGCACTGGCGCGACAAGGTCACGGGCAGCGCCAACATGGTCGCTGGCCGCCACGGGACATCCGCAGCACATCGCTTCGTTCACAACCACGGCAAACGGTTCGTATTCCGAAGGAAGAACCATCAGATCAGCCGAAGTATACACGGCGGGAAGCTGCGATTGATTCACGAAGCCGAGAAATCGGACTCTCGCTGCTATGCCCAATTCAGCGGCCTGCGACTCAAGTTCCGCGCGAAGTGGCCCTTCGCCGGCAATGACCAGTAGCGCATCCGAAAGGTTAGCTTGCGCAAAGGCGCGAAGGAGATCATTCGGCCGCTTCCAGGCCTGGAGCTTCGCGCAGAAAAGTATCACGGCGTCGAAAACCGAAGCTCCCCAAGAAGCTCTTACCGCGGATCGGTCCACGCTAATGGATTGCCGCATCCACCAATCGTTATCCACGCTGTAAGGCGTGAGTGTAACGCGCTCCGCAGGCAAACCAAGAGATACCATTAGGTCTCGCGCGCCCGAGGACGGAACAATCACTTGATCAGCAAGACGGAAGAGCCGCGGCCACAGGATTTTTTTGACTGTGCTCTTCCACCTGCGGCCGTCGCGTGGCGCAAGCGTGTTTGTGTCCGTGCCAAAAAGAAAAGCGGTGCGGGAAGACTTCGCTGCTCGGCACGCAATCCAAAACGTCGCGCGAACGTAGCCCACAAAACAAAGCACGGCGTCGTACTTACCTTCGCGAATCAGCTTTGCCAATCCTGGATTGCGCAACCCGAGGAACGATTCCTCTCCCGAGCCGCGATTAGGAACATGCGACCACGAGTAGCCCTCAAGCAATGGGACATCCCATTGAACAGTGGCTCCAAACTCAGGGTCATGCCCGGCTTCCGCGCCGCGGAGACTGCAATATGCCACGTGCAAATCAAAGCCGGAGTGAGCGGCCATCCGGCGAAAGATCGGTGCCATATATTGGACAGGGTGGGCAGCGACAGCCAATACTCGGTAGCGGCGGTTAGGCATGGAAGGACCGTGCGATTTGGACGTGAAACCAGGCGAAAATAGGGAAGGGTAGCAAGCGCAAACAGGTGCCCCGGCAGCGAGTATACCCGGTTTCGCCGGCGCGAAGGCTGTGCTAAACTGGCGCAGTTCCGCAGGGGTTTGCGGTTTACCCTAAGTCTCCGCACAGTTAAGCCCCGCCTTGCGGGGTCGAGTCGCCAAACCGCCACTCACGTGGCGCGCGGCCGCACGAAATTTCACCCAACGTGAATCCCGCCAGGCCGGGAGCACGCAAAAAAGAGGATCTGTCATGTCTGGGCACTCAAAATGGGCCACGATTAAACACAAGAAGGCGGCTACCGACGCGAAGCGCGGCCGCGTATTCACCCGCGTGATCCGCGAAATCACCATCGCTGCCAGAATCGGCGGCGGCGATCCGAACTCGAATCCGCGTTTGCGCACCGCCATCCTCGCCGGCAAAAACGAGAACATGCCGAATGAAAATATCGAACGCGCCATCCTGCGCGGCACCGGCCAGCTCGAAGGCGAGCAGTATGAAGAAGTGACCTTCGAAGGCTACGGCCCGGGCGGGGTCGGTATGCTGATTGACGCCGTTACCACGAACCGCAACCGCATCGTCGGCGAATTTCGCCATCTGATCAGCAAGAACGGTGGGAACCTCGCCGAAGCGGGCGCCGTAGGGTGGATGTTTCACCGCAAGGGCGAAATTGTGGTGCCCAAGGAAGCGGCCAGCGAAGACAAAATGATGGACATCGTTCTGGAAGCAGGCGCAGAAGATTTGAAAGATGATGGGTCTGGCTGGTACATCGTGACGCCGCCGGAAGCGCTCGAAAAAGTGAAGGAAGCGCTTACTAAAGCAGGGATCACGCCGACATCCGCGGAAATCAGCATGGTGCCGCAGAACTACATCAAGTTGACAGGCGCGCAAGCTACCCAAATGGTGCGGCTGATCGAAGCGCTGGAAGAACACGACGATGTTCAGCACGTTTACGCGAACTTCGATATTGATGAGTCGGAGATACAGGCGGCGGTTGGAGCGAACTGATTTGCAATAGCAAGAGACGGACAGGAATGTCTGTCCCGTTTTGTGACGGCCATTCCGCGAATCGGATTGGCCGTTTTTCTTTTCCCAAGAAACTCGCCGACAAAGCTCTGGCAGGGAGTCGGGGAACGCCGTAGACTTAGTTCGATGAAAGCTGCAAGCCCAGCCTCGAATTCCGCCATCAGGAATGACTGCTTCCGCGTGCTTGGCGTGGACCCGGCGTCAGTGGGCCCCACTGGATACGGAATCATCGAGAGCGATGGGCGCCGATGCCGTATGCTGCATTATGGTGCACTGAAAGTGGCGCCAAAGCGGCAGAAGGAATGCCTCGGTGCCGTGCTGCAGGATGTCCACGCTCTGCTCTGCCGTCTGATGGATGAGTTCTCGCCCAACGCGCTTGCTGTCGAATCCGTCTTTACAGCTCTGAATATGAGAACCGCATTGCGGCTGGCCGAGGTGCGCGGTGTCGTGCTCTTGGCTGCGGCGCAGCGTGGCGTCGTGGTGCACAGCTACTCGCCACGCGAAGTAAAGGCCTCTGTGGCCGGTTATGGCCACGCCGACAAAAGGCAAATGCAATTGATGGTGCGCGCACTGCTCGAAATGAACGAAACGCCAGAGCCTTCCGATGCCGCGGATGCACTGGCCGTGGCGCTCTGCCATCTGCAAGCCGAACAAGCTCGACAGCGCTTTGGACTTCCCGCTGAGCTCGCGGGCGCGAAGTTGCGTCCTCAGTCCTTTGCCGCTAAAGCAGCCATTGCACGCGGCGGCGCAACTAACACTATGCGCCGCGCATCGTAGACAGACGATGAGCACCTTTCTTCTGCGATTCGGTTTGTTGGTATTTCTCGCGAGCGCCCCTCTACATGCGCCTGCAAACGCGGCCAACGCTGTCGCAACATCCCCGTCAGCCGCTGCCCACGCAAAACTCAGCTATCGCCGCATTTTCAAGTCCAGCTCTCCGGAATTCATCGAGATCATCGTTCACGACGATTCCGATGCCGCCACCTTCGAGATACGCCAGTTGGATGAAGACGCTGGGGCCTCCCCGTTCGAAGTTAGCGCATCATTGCGCGAGAAGATGTTCGATTTGGCCTCGCAGCTAAAGAATTTTCAAGGACAGGATCTGGATGTCCATCGCAGAATCGCCAATCTAGGCGAGAAAACTTTTCGCTGGGAAAAAGGCGCGGAGATTCACGAAACAAAATTCAACTACACGCTGAATTCAGCGGCCACTCAATTGATGCAGATCTTTGAAGGTCTGGCGCGGCAACAGGAATTGGTGACCTTGCTCGAGCGCCGCATGAAGTACGACCGCCTCGGCATCAACGACGCTCTCTTGCAATTCGAAACCGACCTGAATCACAAGCTTCTGCCCGAACCTCAGCGCGCCTTACCCACACTCGACCAAATCGCTAGCGATTCCCGTTTCGTCGAGATTGGCCGCCAGCGGGCCCGCGCCCTTGCAGAGCGCATCCGCCACCCCAGTTAAGCTCTCCCAGGTAAACGTGCGAAGTTAGTTGCCAAGGTTCCACTGTCGGGGCCCGCGAATCGCATTGAGTTCTGGCGATTCCGCAAGTAATTTCATCGGTAGCAAAGCTGTCTTGCCATAATGCTCGCCTTCGAGTATCCGCGCATGGCAGCGAGAATCCTTCTGCTCAACCTCGATAATCCTCACCGGCGTTCCCTCCGGCACCATGATCAGTCTCTGCGAAGCAATCAAGAGCGACAACCCCACATCATCATTCGCCGCATCGAGCCTTTGTCTCTCCGCGGCAGCCGCCTCATCAATCGACACCACGGCGAACGAATGTCCGTGTTCGCAGGAAACCTTGGCCACGCGCCCCACCCAAGGAGATGCAGCCGCATCTTTCGCAGCGGCAGGCGCGGCAATCCGCGTCTCCGCTACGACGGGACTCGTCGCGGGCCTTTTCACGCTCGCCAGAAACCGATAACCACGCTTTGGCAGCGTCTCCACAAATCGCGGCTTCTTCTTGTCATCGCCTAAAGCCTGCCGCAGCTTCTTGATCGCCGTGTTCAGGCTATGATCGAAATCCACAAAAGTGTCGGCCGGCCACAACCTCTTCTGCATTTCATCACGCGTTACGACTTCCCCCGGACGTTCCAGGAGCATCGCAAGCACCTGAAACGGCTGGACTTGCAGCTTAATCTTGCGTCCCGCCTTGTACAATTCCTGGGCGCGCAAGTCCACTTCAAATACTTCAAATCGCACAACATTCGCGGAGCGGGCGGCCATCGGCATCTCAGTATTTCCTTTTGACTCCGAGACTATACCACTCCTCCTGAAAATCGTGACTACTCCGCGCAGCTTTAACTCCTCTATTTCCGCGCACTTACTTGTTCACCCACAGTCGCTCCGCGGTTCACCCCCCGTGCATTGTGCTCCAGAGAAGAATGCGCGAAAGTGCCAACCATGTTGAGGCGCTGACCCGGTAAACGAATCAAGCGAAGCGCAGTAAAGCTTGGACGCCGCCAGCGAATTTAGAAAAAGGAGTGTCCCATGAAAACGAGAGCTTTGGTTATGGCAGGTGTAATGGCGCTGACCGCAATGGCCACGACGCGAGTGGCGCAGGCCCAAGAGGTTATGGTGGTCAATATCCCCTTCGACTTCTCGGCTGGCAATAAGACCCTTCCCGCCGGCGAGTATTCCGTAAGAGTTCAGTACAACGACACGAGGATGCTCTTACTTGAGCGCAAAGATTCATCCGTGGCGATGTTTATTGGCACAAACAACGTGGTCGCCAATGCGCCACAATCCGAATCTAAACTGATCTTCAACCGCTACGGCGACCGTTACTTCCTCTCGCAAGTCTGGAACGAAGGAGATCCCCGCGGGTGGCAACTCATGAAAACCGCGCGCGAAAAGGAAATAGCGCAGACCGCGAAGATTGAGACCGAGGGCCAAGTCACCCTGGTCGCAGAGCTCGCCCGTACACACCGCTGACCACCCCACCTTAACCCCTGTAACGCCCCCCGGGAATCCGGAACCCCGCTCCGGATTCCCGGCCCCTTTTTAGGCATCTTTGTTGCGCACCCTCCGAAAGGCTCTCCACCCGATACTTAACTGGCCCACCGCACGTATACTAAAGCAAGAACCCTCCCATGGCTCAGGCGACCACAATGAACTTCAAGGAAGCCGTGGCTATTGCCACGAGCAGCTTATGGGCGCACAAGCTGCGCAGCGTCCTGACCCTCGTCGGCGTCGTCATTGGCGTAGCCGCCGTCATCGCCGTCGTCAGCCTGATCAACGGTGCGAACCAGTACGTCGCGACCAGGGTCTTCCGCCTCGGCGCGGACGTCTTCGGCGTGGCCAAGACACCTTCCATCATCACCAATGTCGACGATTACCTCGAATTCCAAAAACGTAAGCGCATCACCTACGACGACTATCAATCCGTCCGCGAACTCTGCAAATCCTGCAAGGAAATCGGCGCCTCTCTCGGCGGGCGCCTGGAAGTCAAGAGCGGCTTGAATTCGCTGAAAGACACCAACCTCCGCGCTTGGACTCCGCAGATGGCCGAGCTTTATGACGTGGACTTGGTCGCTGGCCGCCACATAACCGACACGGACCTGCAACAGGCCGCGCCAGTCTGCGTCATCGGCAACGACATCGTCGAAAACCTGCTCCCCGGCATCGACCCCATCGGACAAGAAGTTCGCTGGCGCAATATCCCCTGCCAGGTGATCGGCGTCGGCAAAAAAGAAGGTTCAGCGCTCGGAAATTCTCTCGACAACTGGATCATCCTTCCCCTCAGCACCTACAATAAAGAATACGGCACGCAAACCGACTCGCTCCGCATTACTGCACGCGCCGGATCGGCCACTACAATTCAAGAAAGCGTCGACGAAGTCCGCCAGATCATGCGTGGCCGCCGCCACCTCGCCTACGGAAAGAAAGATGATTTTTCCATCGAAACCAGCGACTCGTTCCTGTCCCTTTGGAAGGACATCAGCGGCAGCTTTTTCCTGGTGACCATCGCGATCGCCTCCATCTCGTTACTAGTCGGCGGAATCGTCATCATGAACATCATGCTGGTCTCCGTAACGGAGCGCACCCGCGAAATCGGCTTGCGCAAAGCTCTGGGCGCGCGGAGCGGAGACATCTTGCGCCAATTCCTGATTGAATCTTCCACGATCTCGCTCTTCGGCGGCGCACTCGGCGTGCTCTTCGGCGTGCTCACCGCGCAGCTCGTGTCGATTGTCTCGCCGCTGCCCAGCGCCGTTCAGCTCTGGTCCGTCATCGGCGGCCTGCTCGTGGCGCTGAGTGTCGGCCTATTTTTCGGAACCTATCCCGCGTCGAAAGCCGCGCGCCTGGATCCGGTTGTAGCGTTAAGATCAGAATGATAGAAAAGGAATCTGTCCGGGACGGCCGGACCGAATCACACGCGGACTAGAAACAATGGCAACGCTAGGCAAAGCACTACCGCAAACGCAAACCACCGTCCTCCCGGTCCGCTTGCTGGCCGGCAAGCAGACCGCGCTGAAATTCCGCGACGAGGTCCTCCTCGCTCTCGACACCCTTCGCAAAAACTCCCTTCGCTCCGCCCTCACCATCCTCGGAATCGTCATCGGCATCACCACGGTAATCACTGTGACCGCCGTCATCAACGGCCTGAACGACAACGTCCTCGGCGGCATTCGCGAGCTTGGCTCCGACACCATCATCGCCTACCGTTTTCCCTGGGCCTCACTCTCTCGTCCGCCGAGCGACTGGTTCACTCGCAAAGAACTCCAACCCGAATGGGCCGACGACATCGCCAAGCTCCCCCACATCAAAGCCGCCTCCGCCTCCATGCGCATTTTTCAGCCGATGTTCGGTTCTGGAACGGAAGACGTCCGCCGCGGCGCTTACCGCGCGAAAAGCGTCATCCTGCAAGGCAATCAACCATCCATCGGCGAAATCTTCGACCTGAAAATCGAGTCCGGCCGCTTCTTCAACGAAACCGATGCCGAGCATCGCGCCCCGGTCGTCCTCCTCGGCTACGACACCGTCCGCACCCTCTTCCCCGAATCTCCCAGCAACGCTATCGGCCAGGAAGTCACCATCGACGGCCAGCTCTTCACGGTGATAGGCACTCTTCAAAAACAGCGCCAGGGCATCTCCGGAGGCTCCAACCCCGAAGACAATTCCGCCTACATGCCCGTCACCACGCTCCGCAAGCTCTACCCAAATCAAAAAGACTACGTCATCTTCGCCAAAGCCAGCGACCCCAACAATGTCAACGAATCCGTCGACGAAATGCGCGATCTTCTCCGCCGCAAGCGCCGCCTTCCCAACGACAAGCCCGACGACTTCGCCATCTTCACCCCCGACTATTTTCTCGAGCTCTGGCAAAAAATCAGCGGCCTTATTTTCATTCTGATGTTCGCGGTAGCGTCCGTCGGCCTGATCGTTGGGGGCATCGGCGTGATGAACATCATGCTGGTCTCTGTCACCGAGCGCACCCGCGAAATCGGCATTCGCAAAGCCATCGGCGCCAAGCGCAACAACATCCTCGTCCAGTTTCTGATCGAAGCCGTAACGCTCAGCGCCATCGGTGGCGTCATCGGCGTCACCTTCGGCTCCGGCATCACCCTCCTCCTCAAATACGCCGCCCACTTCCCCGCCGCCCTCTCCTTCTTCTGGATCATCACTGCCCTCGTTCTCTGCGCTTTAATCGGCATCGTCTTCGGTGTCTACCCCGCCTGGAAAGCCGCCCGCCTCGACCCTGTCGAAGCCCTCCGCTACGAATAATCGATAGCACAGGCACTCACTTCGCCGCGGGCTGCAACGGAATCGGTTCGAAGTACTTGGGAACGACTACCTTAGTGTTCGGTGACGCCGCTCGAACCTCCTGCAAGAACGACTGCAACGCGTCCTCGGAGGACTTCTGAGAGACTTCGTAAGGGGCGAAAAAGTTATCCCAATGCGTTGGCAGCACCAACGGTGGAAAATGCAGAGCGCGCAGGAGCCGGCCCGTATAATCGTAACTCTCTTTTCGAGATCCCGCAGCGCCCACGAGAACGACATCCGGCTGTAATCCCTCGATTTCGCGCTCGATATAGTTCATTCCGCCAAAAACCAAAATCTTGTGCCCCTGGAAACGAATCAGGTACGCAAGCGTGCCTCCCTCTGGGTGCATTTGCAGGAGCGTCAACGGAGCTTTCATTCCCGCCGGAGCCGTTTCCGAACTGAAGTAATGCTTATGGTCCAGTGGACTGTGAAGGCTGGGAATCACCCGCACGGAAAAAACTCCGAAATCGTAATCCTCTCCACCGCGCACAGTAATCAATTGCCCTTCGGGCACGCTGTACGCCCGCATGACGTTCTCCGTGCTCTCGGTTCCGATAACCGTGCAGTGTGTCTTTAACACGATATGAGGAACGTCCAGGACATGGTCGTAATGCGTGTGAGTCACGAGGATGTAATCAGCCCGCGAGACGTGCGTGTCGATGGCCGCCACATCCGGCACGGCAATATCATTCCAGCCGTACACCTGCCGCGTGTCCCCTGGCAACGGCGTGTAGGGTGGTGCCAAGGGAGGCGGTGGCCCAAGTATTCGCGAAAGATACGGATCAATGAGAATGACCGTGGTGCCGTCGGTGATCCTCCACCCGGCCGCCCCCAAGTATTCGAGGGTAGTCTGACCACTCTTTACACTACTTGCTGGAATCTGCCGCCCCGCCAATCGGCAGGCCGCAATCGCGGTGAAAGAGCAAATCAGAATCGCAAGGATTCGCATGCAAAACACCTCACCCAAAGGATTGCCGCGAAGTCTAGCCCAGCATGGCAACGCGATTCAAACTCTTGACGTATCGCGCAACAGCGGGACCGGTGTACTATGACGCCGTTTTCGAAATCAAAAAGGATCCCCTGGTTTCGCCATGAATAAGCGCACATTCATCAAACTCTCCTCCGCGACGATTGCAATCCCCGCCGTTTCACGCCTCCTAGCCTGGGCCGGTGCCGACAAACTCAGCAACTGGGCCGGCAACCTCGAATACAGCACCGAAAATCTATACGTCGCCAAGTCGATTGATCAGGTCCCAGACTTCGTCAAAAAACAACCCAAACTGAAAGTCCTCGGCTCGCGCCACTGCTTCAACAACATCGCCGATAGCAAAGATGCTTTCCTCTCCCTGAAGCCGCTCGACGAAATCGTCTCCCTCGATCCGCAAGCCCGCACCGTCACCGTCGATGCCGGCATTACCTACGGCCAATTGGCCCCGCTCCTCGACGCCAAAGGTTTCGCGCTCCACAATCTCGCCTCGCTCCCACACATTTCCGTAGCCGGAGCTTGCACCACCGCCACGCACGGTTCCGGCGAAAAAAATGGCAACCTAGCCACCGGCGTCTCCGCTCTCGAAATCGTCACCGCCTCAGGCGACGTAGTGAAACTCTCACGCCAGCAAGACGCCAACTTCTTCCAGGGAGCAGTCGTCGGCCTCGGGGCGCTCGGCGTAATCACCAAAATTACTCTCGATATTCAGCCCACCTACCAGATGCGCCAATACGTCTACGAAAATCTCTCCTTCGCCGCCATGAAAGATCACTTCGACGCCATCCAGGCCAGCGCCTACAGCGTCAGCCTCTTCACCGATTGGCAAAACCACAATTTCAGCGAAGTCTGGCTGAAAAGCCGCACCGAAATAGGCCAGGCCTTCAACGCCAAGCCGGAATTCTTCGGCGCCAAACTCGCCACCAAAAATCTCCACCCCATTGCCGAACTCTCCGCCGAAAACTGCACCGAGCAAATGGGCGTCCCCGGCCCCTGGTACGAACGCCTCCCCCACTTCCGCATGGGCTTCACCCCCAGCGCCGGTAAAGAACTGCAATCCGAGTATTTCGTCCCGCGCCAAAACGCCGTCGAAGCCATTTTCGCCGTCGAACGCCTCCGTGACCAAATCACGCCGAACCTGCTAATCACCGAAATCCGCGCCATCGCCGCCGACGATCTCTGGATGAGCCCCTGCTACCAGCAACCCTGCGTCACCATCCATTTCACCTGGAAACAAGACTGGCCAGCCGTAAGCAAGCTCTTGCCCATTATCGAAAAAGAGCTCTCCGCGTTCCACGCTCGCCCCCACTGGGGCAAACTCTTCACCATGTCCCCAAAGCAACTCCACGCCAGGTACCCCAAGCTCCCCCAATTCATCGCCCTGACCAAAAAGTTCGACCCCAGCGGCAAATTCCGCAACGACTTCCTGAACACCAACATCTTCACCACATGACCTACGGCAAGAAAACGACCGACGAGAAACCAAGCCGGGGCGGCGACCGCTTCCCGCTGACACGATGGTCCGTGATCGACGCGGCGCGCAGCGGTGACGAAACCGAGCGTGTCCGCGCGATGGACACGTTATGCGCAGCGTACTGGAAACCGGTATACAAATATGTGCGACTGCGCTGGAACCGTCCGACCGAAGACGCGCAGGACTTAACGCAAGGGTTTTTTGTACAAGTGATAGAGCGCGGACTGCTCGACAACTACGACGCGGCAAAGAGCCGCCTTCGCACATTTCTGCGCGTGTGCGTGGACAGTTTCGTGATCAATGAGGAGAAAGCCGCCAAGCGTCTGAAACGCGGCGGTAATATTTCGCATGTGGCGCTCGATTTTGCCGGCGCGGAGGAAGAGCTAGGCAGCGCGACGATGGATCCCTCCGGGATTCCTTCTCCCGAATCGCTTGAAGAATTTTTCGAGAAAGAATGGGTCCGCGGACTGTTCGAGCTGGCCGTCGAGGATCTGCGAAAGCATTGCGAAGCGAACGAACGAGAAAGAACATTTCGCCTCTTCGAGGAATACGATCTCGCGGGCGACGAATCCCTTTCTTATGACAGGCTCGCCATGGAATACGGAATTCCTGTGACCGACGTAACCAATGCACTCGCTTGGGCGCGGCGCGAATTCCGACGCGGCGCGCTCGAACGTCTGCGGGAAATCTGCGGCAGCGAGGAAGAATTTCAGCGCGAAGCCCGCGCCGTCTTTGGCTGGGAAGCAAAATGAAATCGCTCTCCGACAAAGCTATCGAGCGACTCCGCGCCGGCGGCGACGAACCGGATCTTGCGGGCACGCGCTATCGTCTGCTCGAACGCGTTGCTCGCGGCGGCATGGGCGTGGTTTACGCAGCGGAAGACGAAAAATTGGAACGCCGCGTCGCGCTCAAAGTCCTGGATGTTCCGGGAACAGACGGCGATTTGGCAAACCGCTTGATGCGCGAAGCCCGCGTCCTCGCGCGCCTCGAACACCCTGGAATCGTCCCGGTCCACGACGTGGGTACGCTTGCAGATGGCCGCGTCTTTTACACCATGAAATTTGTCGAAGGGCAGCGCCTCGATAAATTCATCGAAGGCGTCGAATCAGTGCAGGACCGCTTGCGCCTCTTTTTGCGCATTTGTGAAGCCGTCGCCTTCGCCCACGCGCGAGGCGTACTTCACCGCGACCTCAAACCCGCCAACATTATGGTCGGTCCATTTGGCGAAGTACTCGTTATGGATTGGGGTCTCGCAAAAATCCTGCGCGGCGAAGCATCAAGCGCGGATACCTCCATCGATCCGGATGCTACCATTCTCGAAAAATCAAAACAGCCTGGCAGCGCGAACGATTCCACGAAAAGTTCGGTCATCACCGGACACGGCACAGTGATGGGCACGCCAGGCTATATGTCTCCGGAACAAGCGCGCGGCGAAGTCGAAGTTCTGGACGCTCGCAGCGATATTTACTCGCTAGGTGCGCTTCTACGATTCATGCTGACGCAAAAAACGCCCACAGGATTCACGCCGCGTCTCGATCGCTCGCTCGAAGCGATTTGCGCAAAAGCCACTGCCGAACAGCGCGAATCTCGTTATTCCGCAGTCCAGGACCTCGGCCAGGATGTTTCCCGTTACCT
>DATFZQ010000128.1:0-7272 GCA_035314345.1 Candidatus Acidiferrum sp. | reverse complement strand
AGCCGCTTCTGATGCGGGAACATTATCGCATCGAGTCGCTCGTAGGCCATGATCTTTATGACACGCTGCTGCAACTCGGAGCGCTTCTGAAGACGCAGGCGATAGCTGTCGTCCATCTCGAGGCCTTGTGCTTTCCTGATGTTGTCCCCGATGTTCGGATGAAACTTTCCGGAAGAAATGATCTCCTCGAGCGATTTAACGGGCGTGTTGCCCGCGGCAAGATATGCGTTGATTGCCGGCTTGAATTCGTACAGATGAACGCTGATATCAGAGGTAAGCTTATCGCTATCGAGATCTGGGGTGTTCAGTTCGACTACCGTTGCGCCAGACCTCTTCAGATCCTCGACCGCTTGATTCGCGATACTATTGACCTCGTCGTTGATGGGTGCAATGCCGAAGAGACTGCGTAATATGCCGATGCGCTTGCCCTGCACACCATTGGCCTTCAGGAATTTCGTGTAGTCCTTCTCGGTATTCCCGACGCTCCATGCCGTCGCCGGATCGTTAGGGTCATAGCCGACGAGCACGTTTAACATCTTCGCCGCGTCGGTAACGGTGCGGGCGAGCGGACCAGCGGCATCCTGGGTGAATGAGTACGGGATAATACCGGCTCGGCTGACGAGGCCGAGCGTCGGGCGAATACCCACGATGCCGTTCGCCGACGCTGGTGATCGGATGGAGTTGACGGTGTCGGTGCCAATGCCGGCAATCGCGAAATTGGCAGCCACACCCGCGCCGGTACCACCACTCGACCCACCAGGCGTGCGGGTTAGGTCATAGGGATTGCGGGTCTGCCCTTGGATCGAGCTAACCGTTTCACCCCAGATCGCGAACTCGTGCAGGTTGACCTTAGCGAGGATGATTGCGCCCGCGCTGCGCAATTTCTGAGTAATTGCCGCATCGGTGGCGGGAGTGTATCCCGCAAGGCTGAGCGAGCCGCCCGTGGTCGGCATATCCTTCGTGTTGACATTGTCTTTCACCAGCACTGGGATTCCATGGAGCGGGCCGACGAACTTCCCCGTCTTGCGGAGATGTTCATCTAGCGCGGCCGCCTCTTCCAAGGCCCGAGGATTGAGAAAGATCACCACATTGAGCTTCGGGCCCGCCTGGTCGCAGGCCCGGATGCGCTCCAGATAAGCCTGCACCAACTTTACGGATGTGAGAGCGCCGGACTTGTACGCCGCGTGCACATCGCTGATCGTGGCTTCATCGAGATGAAATGGTTTGACTGAATTCTGCGCAGCAGCGCCGTTCGCCATCAGCATGACCGTCCCAAACATCAAAAGGCCCATGAATTTAATATGAATTCCCATCGCGGGTAATTTTTAATCCAACCGGGCTGGATACGCTCTCTCTCTTCATTTTGCCCAAGGTTCTGTAGGTGTGGGGCTTGTCCTGTCCGGTTGAGCCGTGGCAAGCTTCCAAACACAAGCCGGTTTGTTATTTTTCCTCGCCAAACAGTTTGATGTCTTCGGGGCCTTCCTGGAGAGGCCCGGTATTGCGGCCCTGCACGAGCTCGCGAATCTGCGCGACGATATCCGGATTGGCGAGCGTAGTGATGTCGCCAGTACCCATGTGATTGGAAATAGCTGCCAGCACCCGGCGCATGATCTTTCCCGAGCGCGTTTTCGGCATGTCCGGGACGATGTGGACTCGCTTGGGCCGTGCGATTTTCCCGATCATGGTTTCAATCGTGGAAATCACTTTGTCCTGTATCGCCTTATTCGAAGGAACGCCAGGCTTAAGTGAGATGTAGACTTCCGGAACGCGGCCTTTGATTTCATCAACGACGGGAACGACGGCCGCCTCCGCGATTTCTGGGATGCTGAGGCAAGCAGACTCGACTTCTTTTGTGCCGAGACGATGTCCGGCCACGTTGATCACGTCATCGACGCGGCCGAGAATGCGATAGTACCCGTCGGCGGAAAGAACCGCGCCGTCTGCGGCGTAGTAAGGCCAGTCGCGCCAATCCTTGCTTTTGGGATTCTTACAGTATTTCTTGTAGTACTGATTGACGAAACGATCCGAGCTGCCCCAAATCGTTTGCATGATGCCCGGCCACGGATTGCGAATGCAGATGTTTCCCGCCTTGCCGGAGCCGGGTTTTACTTCTTCGCCGTTCTCATCCCAGATCACGGGATAAATTCCTAGGACCGGCGGACCTGCGCTTCCAGGCTTCATGGGATCAAGTGCGGGCTTCGTGCTGCACAGGAAGCCACCCGTTTCGGTTTGCCACCAAGTATCGACGATGACCGCTTCGCGTTTGCCAACCGTTTCGTAATACCAGCGCCAGACTTCCGGCTCGATCGGTTCGCCTACGGTCGTCATGTGCTTGAAGTGATAGTTATATTTTTTCGGCTCATCGCCACCGGCTTTGCGCAGCATGCGAATGGCCGTGGGAGAGGTGTGAAAAATATTGACGTCCAGACGCTCGGCGATGCGCCACGGGCGCGCTGCATCGGGGAATTGCGGCACGCCTTCGTAGAGAACGCTGGTGGCGCCGAGCGCCAGAGGCCCGTACACGATGTAGGAGTGCCCGGTAATCCAGCCGATGTCGGCCATGCACCAGTACACGTCTTCGGGATGAATGTCCTGGTAATACTTTGAAGTGCCCGCAGCGTATGCGAGATAGCCGCCAGTGCGGTGCTGGCAACCCTTGGGCTTACCGGTAGTGCCGCTGGTGTACATCAAGAAGAGCGGCGCTTCCGCGTCCTGTGAGACAGGCTCGACGATTTGATTGCGATAGTCCTTGAGGACGTCGTCCACAAAGTAGTCGCGGTCCATGATCATGGGGGATTCAGAGCGGAAGTGGCCAGCGTAGCGGCGCCAGAAGAGCACTTTGTCGATGTGCTGGCCCTCTTTTTTTGCCGTGGCGACGGCGATGTCGGCGCTGGGTTTGTGATCCACCCACTTGCCATTGCGATGATAACCATCGGCATAAATCAAGACGCGACTGCCGGAGTCGGCGGCGCGCAAGCCGCAAGCTTCTCCGCTGAATCCGCCGAAGACAACCGAGTGGACTACACCCAAGCGAGCGCACGCGAGCATGGTTATCGGCAGCTCCGGAATCATCGGCATGTGAATGGTCACGCGGTCGCCCGTTTTGAGTCCGGCGAAATCGCCAAGCATGGCGGCGACTTCGTTCACGCGCTTGTACAGCTCCTGGTAGGTGATAACGGTCGCGGTCTCGTCTTCAGGCTCGGGAACGAAGATCAGGGCAGCTTTGTTTTTGTGTTTCGCGAGGTGGCGGTCGACGCAGTTGTAGCAGGCGTTTAGCTTTCCCCCGATAAACCATTTCCAAAAGGGAGGATTGGAAGTGTCGAGAGTCTTGCGCCAGGTTTTGTCCCAATCGAGGAGCTTGGCATAGATATCGAAGCATTCAGGGAAATGTTTCTCGCTGAATTTTTTTACAAAGGCCGGATCGGCAAGATTAGCTTGGGCGCTGAATTTCTTAGGAGGATAGAAGTATTCTTCTTCTTTCCAATGAACGGCAATCTGCGCCTCGGTGAGTTTGCTTTTGCTGTTCGACGCCTTCGTTTTTGTTTTCTGGCGAGCTTTGGCCACGGCGACAACTCCCCTTGCATGATCGATTTCGGTTGTGACGCTACAACGAGGACTGCCTGGTACGGGCAAGCTCATTTCCTAGCCGGAATAACCTTGCCCGCCAAAAATGATGCTCCCACGCAGGCGCGGGAGTCAATCCGCGCGGCGGCGCGGAACGCGTGGAAGCGCTACTTCATGCCGCCGACTTCGTCCCAGATTTTGTGCCCGTAAGTTTCCTTGAGCAGGATGCTACCCAAGACCAGAGTTATGCTCGCGACTATCATGGGGTAGTAGAGACCAGCATAAATGTTGCCTGTTGCCGCGCAGACGGATAGCCCAATAAGGGGCACTAAGCCTCCAAAGACACCGTTGCCGATGTGATAAGGCAACGAGAGGGATGTGTAGCGGATCTTGGCTGGGAAGGCCTCGACCAGATAAGCCGCAATGGGTCCATAGATCATGCAAACGTAAACAACTTGAATAAAGACGAGCAGCACGAGCAGGGGGACATTCGGGTTGGGAGCTTCCTTCGCCGCAACCAGCGCACCGCTGGCATCAGTGGTCATGGGCGTCAAGGCAATCGCGCCGGTTACTTTGTTTTTCGCCGATTTGACGGTGACAATATTGTTTCCCGCTGCGGTGGTCATGGCTTTGTAGATGGGGATATAGGTCGTAATGGCGAGCAAGCAGGCCAGCATCATGATCCATTTGCGCCCGATCTTGTCAGAAAGCGAACCGAAGACCGTGAAGAAGGGCATAGCGCACAGCAAAGCGATGGCGACAATGATGTTGGATGTTTTGCCGTTCACTTTGAGCACAGTCTGGAGATAAAACAACGCGTAGAACTGCCCGGTGTACCAGACAACGCCTTGGCCGGCGGTCGCGCCGAAGAGCGAAATAAGAACACGCTTTAGGTTTTCCCACTTTGCAAAGGCGTCCGTGAGCGGCTGCGTTGAGGTCATCCCAGCGTTTTTGATCTGGCTGAAGATGGGCGATTCCTTCATCTTTAAGCGAATGTAGAGAGAGACGGTGACCAGGACGATGGAGACGAGGAAAGGAATCCGCCAGCCCCAATTCTTGAAGTCGTCTGGGCTCATAGCTTGCTGGGTGCCGAGGATGACGAGCAACGAGACGAAAAGGCCGAGCGTCGCCGTGATTTGGATGAAGCTGGTGTAGAAGCCGCGCTTGCCATCAGGAACGTGCTCCGCGACGTAAACGGTTGCCCCGCCATATTCGCCGCCAAGAGCCAGCCCCTGCAAGACGCGAATGAGCAGAAGACAGATTGGCGCGAACCATCCGGCGGTCGCGAACGTCGGGAGGAAGCCGATGAGCGCCGTTGCGCCCCCCATGATCGAGAGAGTGACGATGAACGCGTATTTGCGGCCCACAATGTCGCCGATGCGTCCGAAAAAGAGCGCACCAAAGGGACGCACGAGGAAGCCGACGGCAAAGGTCGAGAGATAGGCGATCAACGCAATGGTGTCGTTGCCAGCCGGATAAAACTTCGGAGAGAGAACGGCGGCGAGACTGCCAAAGATGTAGAAGTCGTACCACTCGATCATCGTTCCCACTGCGGAGGCGAGAATTACTTTGGGGATGCTGTCGCTTCCTGCTCCGCTGGCTGGGACTACGTTTGCCTGACTGGCCATGCTTCCTCCTGTTGAGCTACGGCCCATCTGTATTGTTGGCCGAGCGCACACGTATACCCGTCCAAGCGGCCGCAAGACACACTTTTACCTGAGCTGTGATTCCTTCCTCTTGAATCCCCCCTGTGACCCGCAAAGGGTGCGAGTCAGGTATTCAGTGGCGGAAGGCCGGTAAATCGCACCGTTCATATACGGCCCGGCGCGCGTTGTCAAGAAATGACTTAACCGCACAGATGGCGCCGTAGTCCTCAGGCTGACTTGAGTGAAGAGAAGCGAGAAGCAAGGAGCTGCGCTGGAGTGGAGAGCGGGAATCGTGATAAAAGGTCTGCTTGAACTTACACAACGCCATATTTCTATTTTTCGCTGGGGCCATGGGTGGGGCTATTAATGCCGTCGCCGGCGGCGGCAGCTTTGTGGCATTTCCGGCGTTGCTGTTTACGGGAGTGCCGCCTGTGCCGGCCAACGCCACCAATACCCTGGCGCTTTGGGTGGGAACGACGGCTAGCGGCGGCGCGTACCGCATGCGGCTAAACATTCCGCCGCGCGTGATGATTCCGTTGATTGTGACCAGCGTGATTGGCGGACTGGCCGGAGCGATCCTGCTCATCAAGACGCCGGCGCAGACATTCTTGAAAGTTCTGCCGTGGCTGCTGCTTGGTGCGACGCTGCTGTTCGCGTTTGGCAAGCACTTGACGGGACGGATTTCCGCGGGGATTTCGCACGATTCGAACAATGCCGCGGTCGTTGGCGCTTCCGTGTTCGAATTGTTCGTTGCGGTCTACGGCGGATATTTTGGCGGCGGTATCGGCATCATGAATCTGGCGATGCTCGCCGCCATGGGAATGACCGACATTCACGCGATGAATAAATTGAAAGTGTTGCTGGGCGGAGTGATCAATGGAGTCGCGGCGGTGACGTTTGTAATTACGCGCGCGATATTTTGGCCACAGGCGCTGGTGATGACAGCGGGGTCGTTAATCGGAGGGTTCTCGAGCGCGCATTACGCGCAGAAGCTGCCGCAATCGTGGATACGGGCGTTTGTAATCTTGGTGGGCGCTGCGATGACGGTCTACTTTTTTGTGCGCGGATATCGTTGACGGGACTCAGGCTAAAGAGAGAGATAGAAGAGGAGTGAGCGATGAAAACGAATTATGCGGCGGTGTTTGTTTCGGCTTTGGCGTACTGGGTACTCGGAGCGTTGTGGTATGGATTCTTGTTCGCCAAGCCGTGGATGGCTCTCGAGCAGATGACCGCGGAAAAGGCGGCCAGCATGAATCCGGTCCTGCCTTACATCATCACGTTTGCGCTGAATCTCCTCATTGCGTTTGTTTTGGCGCAGATTTGCATTTGGCGGAATGCGAACACTGCCGCGAGAGGCGCGGCGCTCGGAATTTTGCTGTGGATCGGATTTGTTGGTCCGATAACCTTTACGAGTTACATGTACGAGATGCGGCCGATGCAATTGTTCGCGATCAATGAGTTTTACTCGCTCGTGGGTCTTAGCCTGATGGGATTGATTCTCGGCGCGTGGACGAAGAAGGCCACCTAACTACTTTCCGGCGCAAAAATAAGGACCGAGGAGAAGCAATTCCCTGAACCCAGCCCGTGGGTTGCTTCCGGGCTGCCATTTTATCTCCATCTTTTCTCTTTCCCCTTTTGGTGATCGCCGCTCGCGGCTTGATCTCTATCCGCTGTTCGTTACTGCCAGGAATCGACCGATATTGATAAGATTGTCTGCAATCACCCCCAGGCCCACCCACCGTTGCATGCCAGCATCTCCGCGATAACGACAACGATTCAGTCCATGGCGCCGTTTGAGCACGCTGATGCGACCTTCTGCTCCAGTTCGCCACTTCTGGCCTCTGCGAAAGGATCGTTTTTTCTGATGTCGTCGCCGTTCGGGACTCTTCGTGGAGCGGTTCGGAACCGAGATCTGCCTCACGCCCATGTCTTGCAGCGCGGCCTCGTTACCCGCAGAGTAGAACCCTGCGTCGCCGGCTACTAGTGCTGTTCCAACTTGATGGACCTAAATGAGCGGATACGGTTGAGGGGGGTGGCGCAGGTTGGCAAGTTTCCGGTGGCG
>DATFZQ010000127.1:0-17066 GCA_035314345.1 Candidatus Acidiferrum sp. | reverse complement strand
ATCCACCGAAATGTACACCTTCAATTTCTTTGCCGAGTCCGCCGTACCTTGCGCCAAGGCCTGTCGCGCCGCGCTGGGACCAATCAAGAGGCCAGCTCCGAGAAACCCCATGGTGAAAACAAGCCGCAGTCTGAGACGCATCGTGAAATACCTCACAATTCCTTGAATGAAATGAACTCTGACTACGAGCGCAATTCTAGTCTTGCCCCGCCGCCGAAGCCGAAGGAAAAGCTACCGCCGCCTCGCGCGCCGCCACAATTGTGTTCACATGGATTCGAATCGTGTCTTCCACACGCCGCGCATATCCCCCAGCCAAAGTTGTCGCGACGGGGATCCCCCGCCGCCGCGCCACTTCAAAAACTCGACGGTCGCGAGTTTTCAACCCGTTCTTCGTCATCATCAATCCGCCAAGTTGGTCCTCGCAAAACGGATCAGCCCCTCCAACATAAAAAAGAATCTCCGGCTGAAACTCATCCAGAGCGCCCTGTACCGCCGGAATCAACGCACCAAGGTATTCGTCATCTTCCACGCGGTCCCCCATTTCCAAGTCCAAATCCGATGGCGGCTTGTAAGCCGGGTAATTGTTCTCTTGATGGATCGAAAGTGTGAAAACGGACTCATCTTTCGCAAAAATCGCCGCCGTTCCATTCCCCTGATGCACATCCGTATCAACGACCATGGCCTTTCGAATCGCGCCGTCATGCTGCAGCCTTCGAATCGCCACCGCCACGTCATGAATCGCGCAAAAACCCTCGCCATGTCCCGGAAAAGCATGATGAAAGCCACCGCCCAAATTGCACCCAAACCCATCGCGCAAAGCAGATTGTCCCGCCAGAATCGACCCGCTCGCCGCCAGCCAGCACGCCTCCACTGCCTCCCGTGAATAAGGAATTTCCAACTTCATAATCTCGCTGGCAGTGAGCGTTCCTGTCTTTAGCTTGTGCACCCACTCGGCGGTATGCACTCGCAAAATATCCTCATCCGCCGCGAAATCCGGCGTGAGAAAATCCTCGCTCCCCGCGATTCCTTCGCGCAAAAGCGTCTGAGCAATCAAATGAAATTTCTGCGAAGGAAAAACGTGCTCGCCGAGGTTTAAGTCGTACCCGCTGTGATAAACCAATTTGAAAGGAAGCATGTCACGCAACGCGCCCAAACTTTCGCGTTCAAGATTCCGCCGTAGGGGCACGGTATGGGGTTACCCTGAGCTTCGAAGGGCTGTGCCCGTCTTCACAAACCCTATGCGCTAGTTCTCTCGCTCAAGAATAAAATCCGGCAACGTCATCAGCGCCCGCGCATATTCCGAATCGACGCGCCCTTCCAAACAAGCCTTAGCCCGCCGCGCATACTCATGCGCAAGATTCCGCGCCCGATCCAGCGCCCCAGAATCCTGCACCAGCGAAACAATCGTTTCCGCACGCACCGAATGAAACTCCTTCTCCTCAAGCACCCGAGCTACCATCCCGCGCGCATCCCGGTGCCCGTTGTCCATCGCGTAGATCAAAGGCAAAGTAACTTTTCCTTCCTTCAAATCGCTCAACACGGGTTTCCCAAGCTGCTCGGCCGACGCCGTAAAATCCAAAAGATCGTCCACCAGCTGAAACGCCAACCCCGCATAGCGCCCGTAATCGGCCAGCGCCTCTTCTTCCGCCCCTTCCAACCCGCCCAGCACGGCACCCAATCGCGCGCAACCACTAAACAGACACGCCGTCTTATACGTCGCGAGCCGCAACGCATCTTCTTCCGTAACGTCGATCCGCCCAATTTTTGCCAGCTGGATCAACTCGCCCTCAACCATCTTCTGCGTCAGATCGATCAATACGTCAAGTATGCGAAAATCTCTTTCCTCCAGTGCCATCTGAAACGACTGCATGTACAGCCAATCCCCCGCAAGCACACTGCGATGATTCCCCCAACGCGAATTCGCGGAAGGCCGCCCCCGCCGCGTGTCCGCGCTGTCGATCACGTCGTCGTGAATCAAAGTAGCGCTGTGAAGCAACTCCACCACCGCAGCCAACCGAATCGCTCCCGGACTCCGCCGTCCAGTAGACGCATTGCAAAGCAGCAGCAGCGCCGGCCGCAGCCGCTTCCCTCCGCCGCCAAGCAGATAACTCGTAATTTCCGAGACCGGCTCGAAGGCGCCAGCGCTCTGTCGCGCGAGTTCTTCCTCAACCAAAACCAAATCGTCTCGCACGAGATCAAAAATCTCTCTGACAGTAATCAGCGCGATAGCCTTCCTCCCCTGGCCTGCAATCATCTTTGGGACTCCGCAGCCGCGGACACAGACGGCTGGGAAAGGTGAAAGAATCGCCGGAAATTCCCTGCTGTCCTGGCGGCGAACTCTTCCGCGGCTAAGTCTCTCACACTAGCGAGTGTACGCGCCACTTCCGCCACGTAAGCAGGTTCGTTGCGCTTCCCCCGGTATGGCTGCGGCGCAAGGTATGGCGCGTCCGTTTCGATCAAAATGTTCTCAATCGGCAAAACTTTCGCAACGTCCCGCAAATTCTGCGTTTTCGGATAAGTCGAATTTCCCGCAAACGAAACCATAAATCCCATGTTGATTCCGCGCTGCGCATCTTCCAGCGTGCTGGTAAAGCAATGCAAAATTCCGCCAAGTCCAGTAGGACGCCAAACTTCCTCAATCAATCGCAAACAATCCGCCCAAGCGTCGCGGCAATGAATAATAATCGGCAGCTTCGCCAGCGCAGCCAGCGCCATCTGCTCGCGAAACACGCGCTCCTGCACATCCCGCGGCGAATGATCGTAAAAATAATCGAGCCCAATCTCGCCCCAAGCTATCACCTTCGGATGCTTCGCCAACCTCGCCAATTCATCCAAATGCGCCTGCGTAACTTCCTTCGCCTCGTGTGGATGAATTCCAACAGTTGTATAAATCCATTCGTACGCCTCGGCGAATGGCAAAGCCGCATCCAATTTCTCCGGCCCCGGCCCAGTGCCGATTGCCAACAGCGTATTCACGCCCGCTCTTTGCGCGCGGTCCAACATCGTCTCGCGATCCCCATCAAACTGGGAATCATCAATATGCGCATGTGAATCAATTAGTTCCATATTTTGGTAGCACAGGTACTCTTGCCTGCGCTTTTGTGTTCCGCCCCCTGGCGTCGTTCTCAAACGGGATCGAGGCTGCTTTACTTCAACCTCGCCCCAATCTCCACATCCTCATCCGGAAATCCTGCCAACACTGGCCTGCCCTCTGGCCCCACCGATGCCGCCACAATCATCCCGTTCGATTCAACGCCCCGCAATTTCCGCGGCGCCAAATTCACCACCACCGCCACCTTCCGCCCAATCAATTTCTCCGGCTCGTAAAACTGCGCGATCCCCGCGCAAATTTGCCGAATCTCCGTGCCAATATCCACGGTAAGCTTCAACAATTTGTCAGCGCCCACAATCCGCTCAGCCGTCTTAATCTGCCCCACGCGCATCTCGACTTTCGCAAAATCCTCGATCCCGATTTTTTCCGCCACCGCAGGTGCAGCAGCCGGAGCAGCGGCCGCTCCCGCAGTAGCGGGCGCAGCTGCTGGCGTCGTCGCGGCATCAGGTGAAGGTGCGTTCTGTGCTTCTTTTTCCATGGCTTCCATCCTCTCAATCGCTTCTGCTTTTTCGATTCGCGGAAATAGCGCTTGCGACTTACCAAGCGCAGTTCCAGGCGCGAGTTGTCCCCACGCCAATCCGTCGAGGTCCACCGATCCAAGCGCGCCCGACTGCCCGAGCAGCGCCCAAACCTTCGCCGTGCTCTCCGGCAAAACGGGATGCGTGAGCACAGTAACGACGCGCAAAACTTCAGCGGTAGTCCAAAGCACGGTAGCGCGCCGTTGCTGCTCGTCGGCCGATTCTCCCAGCGACCACGGCTTCTCCACCGTCAGATACTTATCCGCCGCCGAAATCCGCGACCAAATGACTTCCAACCCTCGCGAGAACTCCAGCTTCTCATAGTGTTCCATCACCTCGCCCACAGCAGCCTGCGCCTCTTTAGCGAGCGCCGTGTCTTGCGGCTGAAATGCTCCGGGCTTCGGAATCTTCCCACCGCAATTCTTTTCAATCATCGCCGCTGTACGGCTAGCAAGATTCCCCAGCCCATTCGCTAAATCGCTGTTATACCGCTGCACCAGCGCGTCATAACTAAAATTGCCGTCCTGTCCAAACACCGTCTCGCGCAGCAAATAATAGCGAAGCGCGTCCATCCCCAGCACATGCACAATGGGCCGTGGCCGTACCACATTTCCCAGCGACTTGCTCATCTTTGCGCTGTCCATCAAAAGCCAGCCGTGCGCCCAAATCTGCTTCGGCAACGGCAATCCCGCCGCCATCAAAAACGCCGGCCAATAAACAGCGTGAAACCGAATAATCTCCTTCCCCACCAAATGCAAATCCGCCGGCCAATACCCAACCTTCTCGTAATTCGGCCCGCCCACCGCGCTTAAATACGCCGTCAGCGCGTCAAACCACACATAAAAAACGTGGGTCTCTTCGCCCGGAACGGGAATCCCCCAGCGAAGCGTAGTCCTAGTGATACTCAAATCCCGCAATCCACCTTCGACAAAACTCAAAACCTCATTCCGCCGCGCCTCCGGCTGAATAAAGTTCGGGTTCTTCCCGTAAAAGTCCAGCAAGGGCTTCTGAAATGCCGACAGCTTGAAAAAGTAGTTCGGCTCGGTAACAGTTTCCGTAGGCCGCCCGCAATCTGGACAATTCCCCCCCGGCTTCACATCCACATAAGCGTTGTCATAAATGCAGTACTGCCCGGTGTAGTGTCCGGGATAAACGTAGCCATTTTCGCGGAATAACTTAAAGAGCCACTGCACCGTGTGCGCATGCTTCAAATCGGTCGTGCGAATAAACTCGTCGCCCTGCACCCCCAGCTCATCCCAAAGCGCCTTCCACTGCGCCGCCATCTTCGCCACAAACTCCGACTCCGGGATCCCCGCCTTCTTCGCGGACCGCTCCACGTTCACGCCGTGCTCGTCCGTCCCGGTCGTCATCACCACTTCATACCCGCGCATCCGCTTGTACCGCCGAATGGTGTCGCAAACAATCGTCGAATACGTATGCCCAATATGCGGCAACCCGTTCGTGTAGTAGATCGGCGTCGTCAAATAATATTTCTGTTTTCCCGCAGCCATCAGTCTCCGTCCCGTTCTTCTCTGTGCTCTCTGCGCTCTCTGAAAAAACTTCACGCCTTCCCGTACCGCCGCCTCGCCGCGAATCTAGTTTGCCGCCTTCTCCTCGATCTCCTGCCCAAAACTCAATATGTACCCATTACAATCCCGTATCGCGAACTCCAGCATTCCGTAAGGCATCTCCTGCAGCGCCCATTCCACCGGCGTTTTGTCTTTGAACTGCTCCCACGCTGCCTTCACGTCCTTTGGATTGAAATAAAGCACTCCCGTCATCGCAGGCGGCCCCGGCGGCGAATCCAATCCGTCCGCACTGTAGAACATCACGGTAGCCGCTCCAGACTGCAGGCAGCACCATGACGGTTTCCCGTCGTCGTCGGCCATCTGGTTCGCGACAGAAAATCCCAGCGTCTTGGTGTAAAACGCAATCGTCCGAGCCAAATCCCTGGTCTTCAACATCGGCGAAACGCCTGACATCTCAAGCGCCATGGTCCCTCCAATCCCCATTTCTCTTTTTCGATCTCTGTGCTCTCTGTGAGCTCTGTGTTAAAAAAACCTTCCACCCTTCTCATAACTCCGCAAAGCCGAAGCAATCACCCTCTGCAGTGGCACGTCCTTCTCCTCCGCCAATTTCCGGCAATCCTCAAACTCTGGCGCCACATGAAGTATCCGCCCATTCACCCGCGACACCTTGATCCGTACCTCTCCAAACTCCGTACCCACGTTCACCCACTCCCGAGGCAAAACTCGTCGCTGCGCCCGATAAGTCCTAACCCCAAACGTAGTCGTCTCCGCAAAAATCAGCGACATCAGGGCATTCGTATCCTGCGGCTTGCACAAAACCGTCAACAAAGTCCCGGGCCGATTCTTCTTCATCTGCACCGGCGTTGTGTAAACATCCAGCGCCCCCGCCCCCAGCGCCTTTTCCAAAAAATACCCGTAAATCTGCGGATTCATATCATCAAGGTTGGCTTCGACGACGGCAATCTCTTCATCGAACCCAGCAACACTTTTCTCAGCCGTCTCGCCAACCATGATCCGCACCACGTTCGGCTGCCCCTCGAGATCCGCCGTCCCCGCCCCATATCCGATCGCCGACACACTCATTGCCGGCTGTGGCCCAAACGAATCGCATAGTGTTGCCACGATCGCCGCCCCAGTTGGAGTCACCAGCTCCTTCTGCACTCCGTTAGAATAAGTTGGCATTCCCTGAAGCAAAGTAGCCGTAGCCGGCGCGGGCACCGGCAAAACCCCATGCGCCATCTTCGCCGTCCCGCCACCAACATTCAAAGGCGAACAAGCAAACTTCTCGATCCCTAGCGCTTCAAACCCGATGCACGCTCCAACAATATCCACGATTGCGTCCACCGCCCCAACTTCATGAAAATGAATCTTTTCCACCGGCACGTCGTGAACCCGCGCTTCCGCCTCTCCCAGCTTCCGAAAAATAGCACCAGCCCGCTCACGCACCCCCTTAGACAGTTGCGATTTCTCTAAAATCTCCAAAATTGCGCCAAGCGACCGATGCTTCGACTGATCCTCCGTCACTACCTTGACGTACGTGGCTGCCATTCCATTCTTCCAAACCTTCTCCGCCGTCAAATCCCATCCCGGAACCTGCAACCCACGCAATTCCGCGCGCAAATGCTCAACGGCGCAGCCCGCATCCACCAGCGCGCCAAGCGTCATGTCCCCGCTAATCCCGCTAAAGCAATCAAAATAAGCAAGTTTCATAGAGCACAGCCGCCGCAGTAACGCCGGTTGGATAAGTTCCGTTGGAGTCTTTCGATACTATCGACGCAACCCAGGTGTGTCAAACGAACCGCCCTGTTTCATCCGCTTTTTTAGAGCCTTGCGAGCGTCAAGAATCCTAGGACTAACGCTGCCTAACTCCCAGCAAACAGGCCGGTTAGCAGTAATCACTTGACAAACAGTATGATTGTGTTATAAGCGCCCTTAATTAAGCGGCACGATTATCTGTGCCGGATGACGAATGTTCTCTCGCCACGTGGTCCCTTCTAAATCCCCTGGCATCAATACATCTAAATTTCTTGCACGCATTGCGTCCGTAACTCCTTTGTTTGTCACTCTTACGCGCTCCCCGTATCAATCTCATTCCAAAGACTTTAGGTGTCCTTTGTTTTCATACTCTTACGCACTCTTTTGCACCGCGCAATCTGACATCCCTTGCATTTTCAGCATTTTACGCACTCTTCGGGCAAAACACCCGGGGTGGGGTATGCCCCTCCGTGTATTCCTGAAACGTCTGGCTACTTTTGACCGCCTTCCCATTCTCCTCCTATACTCACTGCTCCTCTTACGCGAGGAACCGTGTACCTGACGCTCACAAACCGTTTGCGAGAAGCTCTGGCCCGTCACGTCCAGGAGCACTATGGCGTCTCTCTCGCCATCGTTCTCGATCGCCCGCCCAAAATCGAAATGGGCGAAGCCGCCTCTCCGGTCTGCTTTGAGTTGGCGAAACGCCTCAAGAAAGCTCCGCGCATCATCGCGCAAGAAATCGCCACTGGGCTTGGCACAGTCGAAGGCATCGCTCGTGTGGAAGTTGCTGGCGCCGGATACCTCAACGCGTACTTCGATCGTGCCGCGTTCTGGGGTGATCTCTCGCCACTCGCCACTCGCCACTCGCCACTTCCTTCCACAAAAATATCCGGAAAGGTCATCGTTGAACACACCAGCATCAATCCCAACAAGGCCGCACACATCGGCCACGTGAGAAACGCCGTGCTGGGCGACACCATGGCACGCGTGTTGCGCCAAGCCGGCCATTCCGTCCAGGTGCAAAACTACATCGACAACACTGGAGTGCAAGTCGCGGACGTCGTAATCGGCTTCCTGGATATGGAGCGCCGCACTCCCGTGAGCGTCAAGATGTTCGCCATGGAGCCTCGCTTCGACTATTACTGCTGGGATCTCTACGCAAAGGCCACGCACTTTTTTGAAGAGGACAAAGCGCGAGCGGCAACTTTGCGCGCTCGCACGCTAAAAGCGATTGAAGAAGACCGCGGCGAAGAAGCCGAAGTCGCCCAGGTGGTGGCAGACGCCATTGTCACCCTGCATTTGCGAACCATGGCGCGGCTGGGTATTGCGTATGAATTGCTGGCGCGCGAAAGCGAAATCCTGCATTTGAGGTTTTGGGATGCCGCGTTCGAGAAACTGAAAGCCTCGGGCGCGATCCAACTGGCTACGACCGGAAAAATGGTGGGTTGCTGGATCATGCCCTGGAAAGAAGAAAAACCAGGAACCAACACGGCGGACGCAGAGGGCGCGGAGAAGAACGAAGACGAAGAGAACACGCAGGACAAAATTATTGTGCGGTCGAATGGCACGGTGACGTACGTCGGCAAAGATATCGCGTATCAGCTCTGGAAATTTGGATTACTCGGGAAGGATTTTCATTACCGGAAATGGCCCAACGTTCCTGAAGGCGAAACGGTCTGGGCTACGACGAGCGGAAAAGTCGACCCCGGCGCCCCGCATTTTGGTGAGCCAGCATCGATCGTTTACAACGTGATTGATGCGCGGCAATCGTATCTGCAGGACGTGGTTGCAGAGGGATTGCGCCGTCTCGGACATGCTCAGGCCGCGGAGAGGTCAATTCACCTGTCATATGAGATTGTTGCTCTGACGCCGCGCTGTGCCGCAGAGATGGGATATGAGCTGACGCCAGAAGAAGCGAAAAAACCCTATGTCGAGGTCAGCGGCCGCAAAGGATTTGGCGTCAAGGCCGATGACCTGCTCGACAAACTGGAAGCAGCAACCCTTGCCGAGGTGCAGCAGCGCCATGTGCAAATGTGCGAGGCGGAGCAAAATCAGACCGCGCACGCGATTGCTGTGGGTGCGCTGCGGTTTTTCCTGCTGAAGTTCACACGTAACGCGATCATCGCGTTCGATTTCAAGGATGCGCTGAGTTTTGAAGGCGAAACCGGACCGTACTGTCAGTATGCGGTCGTGCGGATTCGTGGAATACGCCGCAAAGGCGTAGAAGCCGGCGCGACAAGTGTCGCCGTGCCCCCGGAAACTGTGGCCGCTTTGCTCGGAGGGCCTGAAGGAAACGGGTTGTGGGAATTGTTGCTAAGCGTAGGCTCACAGGATCTTGCCGTGGAAGCGGCCATCGGCGCGCAAGAACCTGCCTTCGTCGCGAAGTACGCCTTCCAACTGGCGCAGGAGTTCAACAATTTCTACCACAAGCATCACATCTTGACGGAGCCAGACGAACAAAAGCGCGCGTTCCTATTGCGTCTGACGGAACTGGTAGAAGCGCGCCTGGTCGAGACACTGTCACTTCTAGGAATCGAAGCGCCGGAGAAAATGTAGGGCCACGTTATATCGTGCCCGCCTTGCAGGGGCGCAGCATGCTGTGCCCCTGCAAAGGAAAGCAAAACGAACGGGAAAAATCAGTACGACATGACGAGGTGTACGAGGGTACGGAGCGCAACGCCGGTTGGGCCTTTAGCGAGCCAAGATTTCGCGTCATCGTTCCAGGCAGTTCCTGCGATATCGAGGTGGATCCACGGCGAGTCGCCGGTGAATTCTTTGATGAACATAGCGCCAGTAATGGCGCCCCCGCCTTTGCCGCTGCCGATATTTTGAATGTCGGCCACCGTGCCCTTGATGAATTCGCGGTAGTCGTCGTCGATCGGCATCTGCCACATTTTCTCGCCGGCCACTTTGGAGCTAGCGAGCAGCTTGTCGGTGAAAGGTTGGTCCGAACCGAAGACTCCAACATTGACGTTCGCGAGAGCCACAACGATCGCGCCGGTGAGAGTGGCAGCATCGATCAGATGCGTGGCGCCTAGCTGCTTCGCGTAGTGAATGCCGTCGGCCAGAATCAGTCGGCCTTCCGCGTCCGTGTTCAAAACTTCGATGGTTTTGCCGGACATTGCGGTTTGAATATCGCCGGGCTTTTGCGCTGTGCCGCCGGGCATGTTTTCCGTGGACGGCACGACGCAAATAACTTTGACATTGGGCTTTAGCGCGGCGAGAGCGCGCATGACGCCGAGCATGGTGGCGCCGCCAGCCATGTCGTACTTCATTTTTTCCATGCCATCGGCGGGCTTGATGGAAATGCCTCCGGTGTCAAACGTGACGGCTTTGCCGATGAGTCCGATGACGGGGGCTCCGGGCTTGGGATTCGCGGGCGTATAAGTAACAACCATGACGCGAGGAGGTTCTGGCCCGCCTTGTGAAACGCTGAGCAGCGCGCCCATTTTGAGGTCGGCGATTTTCTTCTCGTCGAGAATTTCCACGCTGAGGCCGGCTTGCTTGGCCATGGCTTCGGCTTTTTCCGCGAGAATCTTCGGTGTGAGCTTGTTTGAGGGCTCGTTGATAAGATCGCGAGCAAAATTCTGCGACTCGGCAATAATTCTGCCGCGCGCCAGTCCTTTTTCAGCGGTGCCGCGCTCCGAATCGGAATAGCCAGTGAGCAAGACTGTGTCGATGGACTTGTCGTTCTTCTTTTCGGTCTTGTATTTGTCAGCTTCGAAATTGGCTGCGAGCGCGCCTTCGGCGATAGCTTGTGCTGAATCTTCGGCCGGAGCATTCTCGCGAACCAGGAATGCGAATTGCTTAACCGAACGTGCTTTCAGGTAACGCAGCGCAGCACCGGCGACCTTTCGCAGCGTCGCGCTGTTGGATTGCTCGCGTTTCCCTGCTCCGACAAGCAGTAACCGAGCCGCTTTGAGTCCTGCCGGAGCGTGAATGAGAGTCATTTCCAAAATCTTGCCGGTGAGTTCCCCACTCTTGGCGAGATTGCGCAGTAAGCCGTTGGTGGCCTGATCGAGTTCCGCGATCCGGCCCTGAACGGGGTCGGTCTCTTCGAAAACGTAGGAAACGAGAGCTTCGGTTTCCAGCGCTGCGTACGGCTTTGCTTCCAGTGAAATTTGCATAGTTCTTTAACGCCTCCGGTTGTTGTACATAGCTTTTTCAGTTTCCCTGCGAGCTTCCTTGTCACGTTCGTCCTGGCGCCGATCCCACGACTTTTTGCCTTGCGCCAGAGCGATTTCGACCTTTGCGAGGCCATTGCGAAAGTAAATGCGCAGTGGAATGACGGTCAAGCCCTTGGATTGAGTACGTCCCGAGAGCTTATGAATTTCGTTCTTATGGAGAAGGAGTTTGCGGGAACCAAGGGGCTTGTGATTCCAGGGACCTCCGGGCATGTACTGTGCAATGTGTGCGTTAACGAGCCAGGCGCCACTGGGCTTAAAATCGACATACGCGTCACGAATGTTCGCTTTTCCTTCGCGTAAAGCCTTCACTTCGGTGCCATGCAGGACGAGACCGGCCTCAAAGCGGTCGAGCAGATGGAAATTATAGGAGGCGGCGCGGTTCTGCGCCACGATTTGCTCGCCAGCTTTGCTGTCCTTCTCAAGTTTTTTAGCAGGCTTCGGCACAATCCTTCATCATAGCTGGAGTGTGAAATCTTGGCTACGGGCATAAAAAAAACCATATTATCGGAAGTAGTACAGCCAACCTTCCGCGTGTTGCCCATGCTCTAAACCGAGTGTTAGACTGGGTTAGATTGCATTGGCTTCGTGTCGGGGCCTCGGAGAGTCCATGCGACGTTGCTGTAGCGTCATTCTATGTCTGGGAATGGGTCTGTTCGCAGTGGGCTGCCCAAAAGGCCAGACGGATTATAGCAAGGGACGGAAGGCTGAGACGATTGAGGACTACGACGCCGCCCTGGAGTATTACCAAAAGGCGCTAAAGTCCGAACCCAACAACGCGGAATACAAAATCAGGCTCAATCAGACGCGCTTCCAGGCCGCGGAACAGCACATAAAGTTGGGAGTGAAGCAGAGGGAAAACGGCGATCTGCAGGGCGCAGCAGCCCAGTTCCAGCGGGCACAAATGGATGACCCATCCAGCGCGATTGCGGGACAGGAACTGAAAAAAACGCTGGCGATGATCGTGGAGAAATCCCGCGCAGCGGATAACGCAAGGCTGCCTTCGGAGGAAGGGACAGAGAAATACATGTCCGAGCCGCCGCGGCTCAAACCGCTCTCAAACGTAGCGATTACGTATAAGGCGACCGCCGACTCGAGGGTCGTGTTCGATACGATCGGGAAGCTGGCAGGATTAACAGTGATCTATGACGCAGACTTCCCCGCCAGGCGAATCTCCGTGGATTTGAATAACTTGACTTTAGAGCAGGCGCTGGAAGTTGTTTGCCTGGAGAGCAAAGCGTTCACGAAAGCGATCACGGAAAACATCATCATGGTTATTCCGGACCAGGCAGCCAAGCGGAAGGACTATGAGGAAGAGGTGCTGAAGACGTTTTATCTGTCGAACACGGTGACACCGCAGGACTTGACGGAAATCCTGACCGGGCTGCGGCAGTTGTTCGATTTAAAGCGCGTTCAGCAGCTCAACTCGCAAAACGCGATTATCATCCGGGCGACTCCAGACGTGTTGAAACTCGTCGGCAAAGTGCTCGATGACATTGATAAAGCCAAGCCAGAAGTGGTGGTTCAGGTGGAGGTGTTGGAGGCTCGTTCGGATCGTCTGCGGGTTTTGGGAGTCCAGCCGGGGCAAACTGCGTCGATTGCCATAAATCCGAATGCGACAACGACAACCGGGGGTTCGGTAACAACCGGATCGGGAGGCACGGTGACAGGAACTCCATCAACAACGACGAACAACATTACGCTGAATACGCTCGCCCATCTGAATAGCAGCGACTATGTCGTGACGCTTCCGAACTTTACGGCCAACGCCGTGCTGACCGACACGTTCACAAAGATTATCCAGAACCCCGAGCTTCGCTCCGTTGACGGGCAGCAGGCAAAACTCAAAATCGGCGACCGCATCCCGATTGCCACGGGCAGCTTTCAAGCCGGCGTGGGTGTGGGAGCGGTAGGCACCGCCGGCCTGGTGAACCCGCTGGTCAACACACAGTTCCAGTATCAGGACGTCGGCGTGAATATTGACATGACGCCGCGAGTGCACCCGAATCACGACGTCAGCTTGAAAATAAAGATTGAAGTGTCTTCCGTCACGGGCACATCCACAATCGGCGGAATCAGCCAGCCGATTATCAGCCAGCGTGTCGTTGAGCACGACATTCGATTGGGAGATGGCGAGGCTTATATTCTCGGCGGCCTCATTCAGAGGACGGACACCAAGACATTAAACGGGTGGCCCGGGCTGGCGAAGATTCCCGTTTTACGGTATTTATTCTCTAGCGATAGCGTGGATCATCAGGAAGACGAAGTATTAATCATGCTGATTCCGCACATCGTGCGGCTGCCGGATTGGACGCGCGAAAATTTGCGGGGGATCTATTCGGGCACGGATCAAGATATTAAGGTGAAGCTTGAAAATGCAACCCGAACACCCACGGCGGAAGTCCCGAGGCTTGCTGCACAAGCTCCGGCTGGGGTTACACCTGGACCGACTCAGGCAGCCGCTGGAGCCATTGCGCCTGGCGGTGCCACCAATCCAGCAGCTGTGAATCCGCCGCAAGGACAACCCGGCAAGCTGAGATTTGAGCCGCAAGCGCTGTCGGTGAAAGTGGGCGAGACCAAAACGGTTGCGGTAGTGGTGGAAAACGTTAGCGACTTGTTCTCGATACCGATGTTGCTGCAATACAACCCGGCAGTGATCAGCATTGAAGATGTGCAGCATGCGGTGAGCGAAGGGCAGCATGGCGGATTCCTCTCCGGGGGCACGCAGGAGATCGCGATTGTGAAGAGCCTCAACGCGGAGAAGGGCCAGGCCATCATTTCCGCGACGCGTCAACCAAATACACAAGGGGTCAGCGGGAGCGGCACGCTGCTCGGCATTGTGATCAAGGGAATCGCGCCGGGCTCATCGAATCTGACGATTACACAGCAGAATGCCAAAGATTCACAGCAGCGCCCCATTCCATTGGTGACCAATGAGGCCACGGTACAGGTTCAGCCTTAGTTCAAGCAAGAGGAATTAAATGATGTGGCGCGAATTTCGTTTCAAAACAAGCTCTCGGCAGCGGCGCCTCTCTCGGACAGCGGGAATGACGCTGCTCGAATTGATTATTGCCTGTTCTATCTTGATGGTTCTTTCTTCCATGGCGCTGCCAGTTTTCCGGTATACAGTGATCCGGCAAAAAGAGGCGGAACTTCACTATGACTTGCGGTCGATGAGGGACGCGGTCGACCGGTACAAAGACCTGGCGGACCAGCATAAATTCCGGACGGAGGTGGGGAGCGAGAATTATCCGCCGGATTTGGAAACGTTGGTGAAAGGCGTGCAATTGGGAGCGGGAGACGACAAAAGACTGCGGTTTCTGCGGAAGATTCCTGTAGACCCGATGACGGGCCGGGCAGACTGGGGATTGCGGTCGATCAGCGACGATCCGGATTCGACGAGCTGGGGCGGGAAAAATGTTTTCGATGTGTACTCGAAATCGTCGGGCACGGCGCTCGATGGGACGAAGTATAGCGATTGGTAGATTGGTCGGTCGTTGAGATGAACAAAATCAGAGGATATAGGGAAATCGGAGCGGCCCGAAGGAAGCGCGCGGGGCGCTCCTCTAACGGCGGGTTTACACTGCTTGAATTGATGATTGTGATCGCGATCATCTTCATCCTGTTGGGATTGGCCGCTGGAAGATATGACATGACCATCCAGCGATCACGCGAAGCGGTGCTGAAACATGATTTGCAGGTATTGCGCGAAGCGATTGACAATTTCACGCTGGATAAGCAAGCCGCGCCACAATCCCTGGAGGATCTTCACCAGGCGGGTTATCTGCGGGAAGTGCCCATGGATCCCATGACTCAGGCGACGGACTGGGACCCCGTATTCGACAATGTGGTAATGAGTCCGGATCAAGTGACCACCGGGATGGTTGACGTGCATTCGCATTCTCCACTGACTTCGCGTTTCGATGGGACGGCGTATAATACCTGGTAGCGTTTTTCCGCCGACAGCGTGTTTTCTTCTTTCAAATTCATTCAAAGATTCCGCAAGATTTCGACACTTGTTTGACGACTCAGGAAGCCGGAGTTGCAGTAGTGCGGCAAGTCGCGTAGTATGAATACGCGGGGTGGAGCAGCCTGGTAGCTCGTCGGGCTCATAACCCGAAGGTCGTCAGTTCAAATCTGACCCCCGCAACCAACCTAAGAAGTAGAAAGTGAAAGGGTTCTGGCGCTCCAACCAGAACCCTTTTTTATTGTCAAAAATGCTGTTGTAGGGAAAATCGTAGGGATTACCCTGCCCGGTAGAGTTTTTGCTTGTTGAGCGCGAGTTGGACGTCGTCACCTTCGATGATGTCGTAGCGGCGAAAAACTGACGCCGTTTGATGTCCGGAAATTTTCATAGCTGTCGATTGGCCCACACCGGAGCGCACGAGATCCCGGATTGCAGACCGTCTCAAATCATGAAAGAGCAAGTTACCGCAACCGGCGCGAGTGTAGGCGCTACTCCAGCTTTTTCTAAATTCCTCGATGCGCTGACCGTCGCCGCGGTGAAATACGTACTCGCTTAGTTGTCTGATGCCGTTCACTTCAAACGCGCGGCGGGTCCGGCACTTCGCGATGATGGCGGGCAGCGCACCTCCGAATTGAATGGTGTGCGGTTTGCGCGACTTGCAGAATTCCGCGGGAACCGTAAGTTCCCCGTCAGAGACCCATTCCCATAACAGAGAGCTCGCCTCACCCTTTCGCATTCCCGTGATCCAGCACCATTCTGCGTATTCTCTTAATCCATCATCCGGCAACTCGGCTAACAATGTCACCATGGCGGCCGGTTTGGCAAAACCCTTGCGCTCATTCCCTTTTTCGGACGGCAGTTTGAAACCTGGCCATTTGAGATTGCCAAGTTGCAGTTCAATAGCCAGGGAAAACATGCGGCGGATCACCTGTAAAATTCTATTCGACGTCGCCGTTGCGTATTTGTGTTCAGCGCGTCGCACAAGAAACTTTTGGAGGTCGACTCCGGTAATGTCCTCCGCAATGGTGGCGCCCCATTCAGCGCGGACCATCTTGAGCAAGGACAGGTTTTGCCGCCTGCACCGATGTTCGACTTTCCATCGTTGCTCAAGCAGTTCCGACAATTCCTGAATCGTGTGAGGTGGCGGTGGTGGAGGAGGTGGCTCTGGATCCAGTTTGAACAGTCTTCGCGACAAGTCGGTCCTGCGCCGCTTTTCAGTCTCAAGGGCGTCCCCACCGCCAAGTGGAGGAGAAGCAGAAACGGATCGAGTTCTTGGAGAAGAAGGTGCAGACCAAGGACGAGGTCCTGGCTGAGCTGATGCCTGAGCACATCGCGCTAAAAAAAAGTCTTGGGGAACTCTAACCGGGATCTGGGTGCCGCATGATGTACGGGATCTAGTCGTGGATTTCGTCCGGCGCTGGTCGGAGAAGGCCGAGATCGGCGTCGGACGGTTCATCCCGTGGCTGGGCGTGACCGCCAGCAAGTTCTATGACTGGCGGCAGCGGTACGGGTGCGTCAACGAGCACAATGGTTGGGTTCCCCGTGATTTCTGGTTGGAACCGTGGGAGAAAGAAGCAATCATCGAGTTCCATCTGAAGAATTCGCTGGAAGGTTATCGGCGGCTGACGTTCATGATGCTCGACGCTGACGTTGTGGCCGTCAGTCCAGCGAGTGTTTGGCGGGTGTTGAAGCAAGCTGGATTATTATCCCGGTGGAAGAGCAAGCCATCGCGCAAGGGAACCGGTTTCGAGCAGCCGCTGCAGCCCCATCAGCACTGGCATATCGACATTTCCTACATCAACCTGAGGGGCACCTTCTATTACTTGTGCAGCATTCTGGATGGATTCAGTCGTTTCCTCGTGCATTGGGATCTGCGTGAGTCTATGCGAGAAACCGATGTCGAAGTGATCCTGCAGCGAGCCAAGGAGAAGTACCTGGAAGCCAAGCCGCGAATCATCTCCGACAATGGCCCGCAGTTCATCGCTCGCGACTTCAAGGAGT
>DATFZQ010000126.1:0-2298 GCA_035314345.1 Candidatus Acidiferrum sp. | reverse complement strand
ATTGGCCAGGCTCGGCTCGGTTGGCGATTACGAAACAGGCTCTTCGGCGGGGTCGAGCTTGACCTTTTGCAAGGCCAACTCGCCACCAAACAATGGACCGCAACAACCGAAGTCAGACGCATTATAAAAGGGCGCCCCTTTGAGGTAGGTTTTGAGTGTAAACCAGAACTCTACCGAGAGGAGCACCCACAATGAACATCAAGTATATCGGCATGGACGTTCACAAAGAAGCGATTTCGATCGCGGTGATGAACGGCGAGGGGAAACTGGTGATGGAGTCCATCATCGAAACCAAGGCGAGCACCATTCTGCAGTTTATCCAAGGGCTACGCGGTGACTTGCATGTGACCTTGGAAGAAGGGACCTGGGCGGCCTGGTTGTACGACCTACTGAAGCCGCACGTCACGGAGCTGATCGTGTGCGATCCACGGAAAAACGCTCTGCTCAAGGAAGGCAACAAGAGCGACAAGATTGACGCGCGCAAGCTCGCGGATCTGCTGCGCGGGGGATATCTGCGCTCGGTCTACCATGGCGAGAACGGGTTACGAACCTTGAAGGAGCTGGCCCGCAGTTATCTGACCATCAGCAAAGATCTCACTCGAGTAATGAATCGAGTCAAAGCTCTGTATCGCAGCTGGGGCATTTGCTGTGAGGGGCAGCAAGTCTACGCCCCGCGTCATCGCGCGCAGTGGTTAAACCGGATCGGAGAAGCCGGGGTGCGGCGGCGGGCCGAGTTCTTCTATCAACAACTGGATGCTGTGCGGGCCTTGCGCCAGGCGGTGCGGCGGGATCTGTTGGCCGAGAGCCGGAAACATGGGGCCACGAAATTGCTGCGGCAGATTCCTTCGATCGGTCCGATTCGCGCCGCTCTGCTGGTGGCGCTGATCCAGACCCCGCATCGCTTCCGCAGCAAGCGGCAACTGTGGACGTACAGCGGTTTGGCGATCGACACGCGCGACAGTGCGCAATACCGGTACGTAGGCGGACAGCTGCAACGTGCTAAGAAACCACAGCAACTGCGTGGGCTCAATCAAAATCATAACCATGATATGAAGGCCATCTTTAAGAGTGCGGCCACCATGGCCAGCAGCCGGGAGGGACCGTTCCGCGATTTCTATCAGGGCTTGCTCAGCCAAGGGATGAAGCCAGAGATGGCTCGCCTCACTTTGGCGCGGAAGATAACGGCGATCACTCTAACGATCTGGAAGAAAGGAGCACATTTCGACGCTGAACAATTGAAATCACAAGCAGCTTGAGCGTCTCGGACCGAGAGTCCGTTCCATCCCTGGGGGAATCATCCTGTGTGGTGGCCAGTCGGGTTCTTCTTGAAACGCTCGGGTCGAGGGAGAGTATCTATCCAGAAGTTAGGCGATTTGTGTGCTGCGGCACCTAGTCTCCAACGTGACCCTATGCCCCCTCGCATGACCCAAGAAAGCTGTAGGCCACGAGTCTCCGATAGGACCATGGTTGGCAACTCTGCAACCCGGTTAGCTTGTGAGTTTCAGAAAACCGAATGGCGCCGTCATGTCAGCGAACATGAAACCACAGGGAGGAAAAAGCATCCAAGGCCCGTTACTCCGCGGCCTAGCGGCCCGCTCCGTAACGGGGCAAAACGGTCAAGCAGCTAAAGACGAGCTGTCAGCAGTGTGGCAGGGGGGCTGGATGCCGGAAAATATTTCTGGCGTACCGGCAGGGAGAAGTGTTTTTCACTTGACATCCCCTTTAATAGGACTTCTGGACAACTGTCGGGGCCAGCTTATAGTGCGGGTCGCTGTTCAACTGGCCGATGAGTCACACTCCGAACCGCATTGGGCCTATAAAACTCGTTTGCCCGTGACCCAGCCACTTAACCGGCTAATCTCCGTGTGTTTTCGGCTGGGGCGCGCAGGCCCGCTCATCGGGGACCTCCTGAAGGCTGGCCTACACTACACGGGATGGCATTCGATCAGCGTAGATGCCTTTGTCGAGATTATGCGGGTGAGCGAGAAACCGGTGTCCGCCAGAAGCGAGCGGAAATCCGCTTCCGTACGCTCGCAACCGCCGATCACTAACATCAGTAGTTCCATTAGGCCGGAGGGGTGGGCGGCCGAATCAGCGATTCTTTCCATGAGAAGGAGGGTTCCGTCAAGACGAATGACGCTGCGGGTATTGCGAAGAATTCTCGCGGCATCGATGTCTGGCCAGTCGTGAATCACGCCCTTCATCAGGTAAGCGTCCGCACCTTGGGGCACGGAGTCGAAAAAATTACCGCCCACAACTTGACATCGTGCCGCGATTTCGCCGGTCAAAATCTCGGAC
>DATFZQ010000125.1:0-41786 GCA_035314345.1 Candidatus Acidiferrum sp. | reverse complement strand
CGAGAAGGTGATGGTCACCGTGATGCGGGGGCACGAGAAAATCACGAAGGAAGTGACCCTGGCGGAAATGCGGTAAGCGCCATTCGGTTTAGTAGGGTGCTGGATCATTGATCCTCAGCTCCTGATTAGTCGCGTTACCGGTAACTTGAGTACCAGAACCGTTGTTTTCTGGACTACGCCCAGGAATATCTAACTACTTCGCGCGTACCAGGAAGACAAGCCCTACTCCCATTATGAGGAGGGCCAACCCCAATATCACCAAGACCAGTTTCCACTGTTGCTGCCTTTTGGACTGACCCGAGACCACGACCTCATCTTGCGAGGAGACAAAGCTCGGCAGCGCCTTCTTGTATGACCTCCAAAGCAAGACGTAGGGCAATCCCACCACAACACAATACACTCCAACTCCAATACTCATATTCCGGACCAGATGCCCCGCCGGCCTGCCCATTCCCCCCATGTGGATGACAAACGTCGACCACGCATTCGCCAGCGACATCCCGAGGATTAGAATGTAAAAATGCGCGAAGTAAAACATCTTGAGGAACGATTTGATTTTTAGTTCCTCGGCTTCCGACCGCACCACGTAGCCCCGATTCCGGCGACCCCCGCTAAAGACCACCACGCGGCCGGCTGGTTCATCGCGAAAAGCCCCGCTTACGATGCCGTCAAGAACACCCATAGTTCTTCTCCTTGGGTAGATTCTTCGGGTCCCATTTGCACCTCCAGATTATCAACCGTCAGAGCCAGCCCACTACCGTACGAAGGTACAGGTTTGCAACTCCAGTTACCCGCGAACCTCTGTGGCCCAAACTGCGGGTACATGCCTTACTACGGAGCGGGCGGTGAGAGATGTGTCGAAAGTTTAATCCGCAGTCGATGTGGGAGAGTCCAAGCGCCCGGTAAGTCGCGTAATCGGACAAGTCCTTTTTGGACCGATTCCACTTGTCCGAGTACGGCGTTTACCAAGCACTGGGAGCGGGTGTAATATTCCCAATGTTGGGGGACTTCATGAATCGCCGTACCTTGGTCCCGTCTCTGCTATTCAGTCTCCTCGTTGCGTCCTTTCTGACTGCACAGCAAAGGCCTGACTCCTCCAACAATCGTTTGGCAACGATTCTTCATCTACCCACCTTGACGCCGAATGACTGGCGGGTGCTCTTCGCGGAAGCCGAGTCCGGCAACGCCGAAGCGCAGTATTGGCTCGGTAGGATTTATGATGCGGGGAGGCTCCTCCCGAAAGACACAGAGAAATCCGTTCATTGGTATGAGAAAGCCGCGGAGCAAGGGTACGCGCCCGCAGAATATGTCGTATGCATGAACCGCGCAAATCACGATGAGATGGATGTTGACCGGTGCATGTGGCGCGCGGCTGAAAACGGTGTCTCCGACGTGCAGTTTTGGTTCGGCGTTGCATTTGAAGAGCACCTCTGGTTCGGAGTTACAGATAAGCAGGAGGCGCTCAAGTGGTTCAAACGAGCCGCGGAAGGCGGTAACCCCGACTCTGAAGTCGAGCTGGGGGACCACTATCAGGACGGCGATGGCGTCGAGCAAAACTATGCTCTCGCAGCCGAGTGGTATCGCAAAGCGGCGGAGCATGTTCCAAACTTAGGTGGAGCAGGACAGGGACGAAACAAATTGGGTAATCTCTATATGGAAGGTCTTGGAGTCCCAAAGGATTACGTTCAGGCTTACAAATGGTTTTCTCTGGCAGGCGTCGACCAAAACATCGCTTGGGCTGCAGAAAAAATGACTGCCCCTCAAATGCTCCAAGCGCAACAAATAGCTGACGACTGGAAACAGCAGCACCCGGACCCTGCAATTTACTGACCGACCGGACGTAGCTCCTGATTTGTCGCGTTATCGGACATGTGGTTTTTGGCCGGGCGTACTGCTTGTTAGTTTTGACAATTCCATTCCTTAGCCTCGACGATGCACTCTCACACGAGTGAAATTGGGCTCGGAGTTCAGCCGGTGAACTCAGCTGCTGCGGTTTTTCCTACGACCCGCCATGAAGTGAGAGACGGAGTGCCATGAGTTCCAGCGTAATGAGTTCGATTGTGTTCGCGTTCGTGTTCGGCGGCGCGTTGCTCGGGATGTTCATGCGCAAGCTTTTGCCCCAGAACCATCTGAGTGACGACTCGAAAGGTATCGTGATGATCGCAATGGGGCTAGTCGCCACAATGACTGCCCTTGTTCTTGGCTTGCTGATTTCATCAGCAAAGAGTTCATTCGACGCGCTGAGCAGCGAGATGACGGAAATCTCATCCAAGATCATCCTACTGGACCAGACATTGGCGGACTATGGCCCGGATGCGAAAGAGGCGCGCGATCTGCTCCGTAGTCTCCTCGTGCGTGTAATCGATCAGATGGAGTTGAAAAAACCTGCAAATCCAACCGAAATAGCTGTAACAACGCGGGAAATGCACTCTCTCTACTACAAGATTCAGGGATTCTCGCCGAAGGGCGACAGCCAACGTTCATTCCAAGCCGACGCTTTGAGCATTCTGAAGGAGATCCGACAAACGCGCTGGCTGATCTATGCACAGCACTCCACCTCGATATCCATGCCGATGCTCATCATCCTGGTTTCCTGGCTCACTGCCCTCTTCATCAGCTTCGGCCTGTATGCCCCCGCCAATGGGACGGTGGTCACCAGTTTGTTAGTCGCCGCGCTTTCGGTATCCTGCGCGGTCCTCTTGATCCTGGAGCTGTACTCGCCGTACTACGGACTCATTAAGATTTCTAGCGCGCCGCTGAGCGCCGCTCTCACGCAATTAGGTAATTAGAGCAGCCGTTGATAGATTTCTTGCTCGCGCGAAATCGTAGGTCAGTGGTCTCAGGTTCCGGCTTGACGGAGGCTAAGTCCCGATTAGTCGCGTTACCGGTAACTTGAAAATCCACTTTACCGATTACGGCATATCGTGCAAGTGAAACGGTGCACATTCGCAGTGCGCAATATCGTCCCGGGCATATAATGCTCGCATGCGGCACAGTAACCTTGTCGTAGTCCAATCATTTGGAACGCGGGCTGAAGCGGACATTGCTCTGGACATCCTCGAATCCTCAGGCATTGAAGCGATGATCCAGGCCGATACAGCCGGCGGAATGCGTCAGCACTTGGCATGGAGCGGCCTCGGATTTCGGGTGCTCGTGCGCGAGGAAGACGTGGCGATGGCGCGACGTACTTAATCCTCCGCCCGACACAGACCATGTGGTGGTTCAAACATTCACAACCCAGGACGAAGCAGACTGCGCGCAGGGCGCGCTCTTGTCCGCAGGTATTGCCGCAACGATCCAAGACGACAGCGCCGGCGGCTGGCGCCCTGACGTGCCCTGGACTGGTTCCGGGTTTCGCGTGCTCGTACATGAGGAAGATCTGGCGACAGCACGCCACGTGCTTGGCCGGCCTGACGAAACGCGCGCCAAGGCCTGATAAGTCGCGTAACCGGACATGTGGTTTTGGCAAGATTCCACTTGTACGATAACGGCGTTACCAGACCTAATGGATGCAAGAGGCCATCGGATTCCCGCAAAACGCGATTGTTTTATGGTGTAGAGTCTGCTGCATGAGCGGCTGGCATGCGGCGATGGCCTCAGCATTGCCAGCACCGGAGATCGCGTGGCCGATCTTTGTGGTGCTGGTGCTCGAATGGATGGTGTGGCCGCTGGCGATGCAGTTCCTGCCAGATGCGCCGCGATGTCCTATTTGCAAGAGTTCCTTCCGGTGGACCGAGATTGATACTGGCGGCAGCCGATCCCGTCCACTTTCGTTTCCATGCCCGAAGTGCCTGCAAACCATCGGAGCACCGAGCTGGCGCAAATCTTTTTTGCGGACCTTCTATCTTTCATTGATAGCGATCTTCATGTTCGTGTTGTTTGATCTGCGTGGCGATCTGTTCCTCGGATACCTCGGGACTCTGCTCGCAGCCGTTGGCGCCATACGGATTGCAGACTGGTTCGTCTGGAAAAGGCTGGAACCGGGTACCTCGCCGGAGACAGATAGTCCGAGCCTATTTTCATAAGTGGGAGCGCCGTGGCCAAATCAACGCGTCAGACATGGTGGCTAATTATTTCGCTAGGTCCTGATAAGTCGCATAACCGGACAAGTGGATTTGGGACAATTGTACTTGTCCAGTTTGCGCCTTTCGGTTTGCATCGGGGCTTTCTCCCTACCAAACCCATGCCGAGCTTGTGCTATTCGCGGGACCGCTGTCAGAGTAATGAATGACGCCAGACTCATTTACAAAGAAACTCCGCCCTTGTCCGCTTACCGGATTCGCAACCAGTGTGAAAGTTGTTGAGCCGGGAGCTGTGCAGCCCACTCCTAGAACTGCGGGAGCAGGGCCGGGTGTGAATTGAAAGAAGTAGCCATTAATTTGAGTCTGCGCCTGTGCTCCCCCGAGAAGTAAAGGCGCATCGCACGTTGCGGGGTCGGCAACTCCGGTTCCAGCAAGCACTCCGGGGTCTACATAGCCGTTGTGGTAGATCTGGAGATAATACGCATCTATTGTGAATTATACGAAGGTTGTAAAGATGGTCGTCGCGTCGGCAGTTAACGACGAGGGCGAGCAGATTTACCCACGAAAGTGGAATCACGACTTCGTAGGTCTGCCCGTTTTGAAAAAAGAAGAGCAGCACAGGCCGACTGTAACCTTAGCGGAAGTCGAGGAAATCCTGGCCAGCACAAAAGGGCGCTACGCGGTGCTCTTCGCTTTGCTGGCGGGAACCGGGTTGCGAATCGGTGAGGCGCTGGCTCTGAAGACCACTGACCTTTCGTCAGATTGCCGCGTCTTGTTTGTCCGACACAGCATCTGGCACGGTCGAGAACAACAGCCCAAGACGCCGAGTGCGATTCGCGAAGTAGATATTGCGGAACCGCTGGCTCGGCTGTTGCGAGAATATGCCAATAAGACCGGGTATCTATTCGCAACTAAGAGTGGGTGTCCATTAGGACAACGAAACGTTCTTCGGTCACTGTACGCAACAGGTAAAAAGGTGGGGCTGCATGTCTTCCGCAGATTCCGCACTGAGACGTTGCGGCGTGCAAGAGTTCCGGAGGACTTGACAACGCAGTGGCTCGGTCACTCCAAAAAGACCATTACGGATTTCTACGCTGGTGGGCTGCAAAAAGACGAAGCGTGGCGTCGGGAATGGTGCGACAAGGTGGGACTGGGCTTCCCAATTGGGCTACATGGGCTACAAAACGTCGTATCAATTGATTCGGAGAAAGCTGCATAAACACAACAAGAGGCAGGTTTTAGAGTGGCGCGCCCGGCCAGACTCGAACTGGCGACCCTCTGCTTAGAAGGCAGACGCTCTATCCAACTGAGCTACGGGCGCGTCGCTTATTGTGATTCTAAAACAGGTACAGCCTGTCAGCACGCTTTTTTGAGGCGAATCCACAGGCGCTGCTGCACAATTAGGCGGCGAATGACCGGCAGACCTTAGAGTGGGAATCCCTCAGAACGAGACCCAACCCCTACGCGGCAGCGAGTTCCTTCAGCAGCGCTTTGCCTTTGCGAAACCAGGGCCGTTCATAGCGCTGCATGTAGCGTGGGAGAGTCCGCTTCTTCGCGAGGAGCTTTTGCGCCCATTCGCGGGCTTCCTCGCGGTGACCTGCGAGCTTCAGAAAATATGCATAATTGTAAAGTGTTTCGGTTGTAGTCGAGAATTGCGCCACATCGACATAGAGTTGAGCGGCGCGCTCCAATTGTCCGGTTTGTGCATAAGCATCGGCCAGGAGTCCGGCAGCTCTGTAGTAATCGAACCTTCGATCGCTGGCGACTACACGCTCCAGATCGGGAATCGCAGCGGCGAAATCGCCCATCCCTAGAGAAGCCTGCGCGCGATAGTAAAAGGTGTACACGGAATCGCTGCGCGCCGCGATCGCGTTCGTGAACGCTTCGCGCGCTTTGGCAAATTGCTTTTGATCTTTATATAGCTCGCCGAGCTCTTCGTAGTTTGCAGCGGAAGGATTGTCCAGGATTTGCGTTTCGACGATTTGAATGCGCGATCTCCGGCCAAACCCTTGAAATACTCCGCGAAGCAGGCCGAGACGGGCAGCACTTCCGCGACGATGTAGACGCCTGCACCGAGAAATCCGCCGAAGAAAATAACGAAGAACCAGTAATTCTCCGGCCGGCGCCGCACGAAGTGCACGATCGCGAGGATTTGCAGGATGAATCCCCACGGATAGAAAAGGTGGCTTAGGCCAAACATGAAGGACCGCCTTGTGGACAGCATCGCCGCCCCATGCCAAATGGTCAAACGAAACGTCGCGCGAGTAGGAGCAGAAGTTACTGTCCACTAGCACTGTCTTGCTTTGCTATGATGAGCTGAATGAATCCTATCGAAACATTGGGGATCGCTCTTGGCGCCGGATTTTCTTCGGGCCTTAATCTTTACGCGACAGTGGCGACGCTCGGGCTCCTTGAGCGTTTCGGAGTCATCCACCTTCCGCCTTCGCTTCACGCCCTTGCGCATCCGGCGGTTCTTGCGATCGCTGTCGTTCTGTATTTTGTGGAATTCTTTGCGGACAAAATCCCGTACGTCGATACTGTGTGGGACATGATACACACTTTCATTCGCCCGCCCGCTGCCGCGCTGATTGCGTATGGCGCGGCAGGCGCCGCACCTGCGGAGTGGCGATGGGCTGCTGCGCTTCTCGCCGGCGGTGTCGCGCTGACTTCACATGGAACGAAAGCCAGTGCTCGTGCGGCGGTTAACACCACGCCGGAACCACTTAGCAACTGGGCACTGAGTTTCGGGGAAGATGTGTTGGCAGTTTGGCTGACGTGGATGGCCACGGCTCATCCCCTGGCAACGACTGTCATCGTGGTCGCACTCGTTGCGCTTTCGGTGTTCCTCCTCTTTCATCTATTCCGTTTCGCGCGTCGCGCGTTGCAACGTTTGTTTGCTGTTTGACTCGCCAGCTATTTCAAATACGTTGCGAGCCAATCCAGGAACGTCTTGTACCAAAACTGGCTGTTTTGCGGCTTCAGAATCCAATGTCCTTCATCTGGAAATACAACCAGTTTTGAAGGCACGCCTTGCCTCTGCAATGTATTGAAGAATTCCAGCGACTGCGTGTATGGCACTCGATAATCTCGCTCGCCCGCAATCACCAGTGTCGGCGTTTTGAATTTTCCCAAATCGGCCGCGTATGTCAGCGGCGCCCACTTGCGGTAACTCTCGGGATTTGTCCACGGCGTGCCTTGCATGTCGTGCTCTTCAAACCACAGCTCTTCCGTGGCGTACATCGAATTTTTATCGTAAATGCCGGCGTGGCTGATGATTGCCTTGAAGCGCCCCGTATGCGTGGCAATCCAGTCGGCCATGTAGCCGCCGTAGGATCCGCCAACAGCGGCCATGCGAGACCCATCCGTGTATGAGTATTTTTTTAGAACGAAGTCCACGCCGTTCATCACGTCCACGTAAGCTTTGCCACCCCAGTCGTTGGTGATATCGTCCGTAAATTTCTGGCCGTAGCCTGTCGAGCCGCGGCGGTTGATCATCAGCGTCACGTACCCGGCCGCGGAAAATACTTGCGCGTTCCATCGGTAGCCCCACGCGTTCGACCACATCGTCTGCGGCCCGCCGTGCAGGAGCACCAGCAATGGATATTTCTTAGTCACGTCGAAATCCTGCGGCCGGATGAGCATGGCCTGAACGCGCGTCCCGCCTGCGCCTTCGAACCAGAACGTTTCCGGCTCGTTCATTTTCAGCGAAGCAAGAATGGCATCGTTCTGATGCGTAATCTGCCGTAAACCGGTTCCATCGCTCGATGCCGCAAAAATCTCGGCAGGCATCGTTAGGCTCGTGCGTTCGAACGCCAGCGTCTTGCCGTCGCTGCTTAACGAGATTCCCAGATTGTAGCTGTTTGCAATTAGTTTCTTTGGCGCGTCTCCCGGGCGCGGGGCCATCGCGTAAATCGGTTGCAGCGTTTCATCTTCGGCAGTGAAATAGATCGTTTTGCTGTCTGCAGACCAAGTCAACTCGTTGGCGCTGCGGTCGAATCCTTCGGATAGGTTTTCTATTTTTCCCGTTGCCCGGTCGTACAGCATCACGCGCCAACGGTCAGACTCATACTCAGGTGTCAATTGCGCGTGATACGCGATGTACTTCCCATTCGGCGAATATGCCGGCCCGCCATCGAATCCCGGCTGTGTCGTGATTTGTTTCACTTCGCCGCCCGCCACCGGTACAACGAACAAATCTCCGTTCGTGCTGATTGCCTCAACAGGATCGGCCACAGCCGTAAAACAAATCTCCTTCGAGTCTGGCGAAAAATTCAGATCGCTGGGGCCGCCGCGTTCATCCGGAGGCACGTCGTAATTTGCTCCCGCCGTCAAATCGCGCGGATTTGCGCTGCCATCCGCTGAGGCCACAAACAAATGACTGCGCTTGCCTTCGTTCCAATGCGTCCAATGTCGGTAAAGAAGATGCTCGGCGACGTGTGCCTTCACTTTGCCTTTTTCTTTTTCCGCGTCCCGCGCGCTGTTGCACGCATCGTCTTTGCAGTCCGGATATACGCCCGACGTGAACGCGATCGTCTTTCCATCTGGCGACCACTTCACGATGTCCGCGCCGGTCGAAAGATGCGTCAACGGCCTCGCTTCGCCGCCATCCATCGAAAGTAGATACACTTGCAAATCCCCGCTCCTCGACGACAAAAAGGCAACCATCTTTCCATCCGGCGACCAAACAGGCGACGAATCGTGCCCGCTCTGCGTGAGTTGCAGAGGAGCTCCACCTGTTGTTGGCACAATCCAGATATTGCTGACGCCGCGATTCGCATCAAGGTCCGGCGTGGACACGGCGTACGCCACCCATTTGCCGTCGGGCGATACTTGCGCTTCTCCCAAGCGATGCATTTGGATCATGTCTGCAAACGTGATGGCATGTTTTCCTGCTTCTTGAGCCATCGCGCTGGACAGAACGGCCAACAGTACCCCAATGAACAAACTGCACCGCAGAATGGCGCGTTTCATTGCACTTCCTCCTGATGGAGTACGGCGAGTTGCATTTTCCCTGTGTGGAACTTTGGATGATGTCACGATTCGCGGGTGATTCCAAGTGCGTGGCTTCGCGCCCAAAGCCAGTTCAGCAGTGCAATGGCGAATGTTATGGACATCACGATAAGTTCGGTACGACCCACTTGCGCCAAAAGGACGGCTACGAACGCAAGTCCAAGCACCGCAAAAAACAGGCCCGCAGGAAGGCGAAACTTGCTTCCCTTGGGAAACTTTCTTCTCAAAACTGGCAGAGCGGCAACGACTGCTCCATACATAAAAAGCCGTGAGATTGCGGAGAGCGACGCGTTCCACCGGAAGTTTCCGCCGATCGAGAACAACAGGAGCATCAATGCAAAAACAACGATTGACAAATGCGGCGTCCGGAAGCGGGGATGAATTGCCGCAAAAAAAGAAGGGAAGTCTCCGCGTTCTCCCATGGCAAACGTGACGCGCGGAGTATGCAACATGTTCGCGCTTAAGTACCCATAAACGGAAATCAGCGTGCCTACGGCGACCAGAGTCACTCCGATCGGACCAAGGAATTGGCGTGCAGAGTCCACTGCCGGTTTTGCCGTCGCTCCCGGATTTGCCAGGGTATAAATCACGACGACTTGCACGCAAATGTAAAGTAAAGTCGCTGTCATTATGGCGATCAAAAGCGCGATCGGAGCATCCTTCCGCGGATCGCTGACCTCGCCCGAAGCGAAGAGCGCGGCCTCGAATCCTCCATACGCATAAACCATAAGCAAGATTGCTTGGAAACAATTCGCTGCCGTTAGGGGAACCGCGGCCGGAGTCACGCGCACGCTCGGATGAAAGGCGAGGGCCATGAATCCGCCCGCAATAAAAAGTGTCAAGAGCAACACCTTCGTGATCGTAAGGAAATTGCTCAATGCTTTTCCGCCGCTCACACCGCGGTAATTCACGGCGGCCAAGAATCCAATCAGTACCGTGAGAATCGTTCCCCTTATCCATCCTCGAGTCACGGTCGGGAGAAACGAACTCAAATAGGTGATAAATAAATTCGCCACGCCGGAGCATGCCGTGATCCGGGACAGCCACGTTATCCAGCCGATTTGAATTGCCGCGAATCGTCCGAAGGCGACCCTCGTGTACAGATAAGGTCCGCCGGCTTCCTGAAAATACGAGGAAACCTCCGCCAAACATGCGGCAATCACGGCCACACCGGCAAAGGCGATCAAGTATCCTGCGGGACTCAGTTTCCCGAGGTAGCCCGCGATGATCGACGGGAGGCCGAAAATGCTCGCGCCAATCATCGTGTTCAGCATTAGCGCCGCGAGGCTCCAGCGCCCGATGGTGCGAACCAGGCCGCCGGAAGGTTGCGCCAAGCTTGCCGCCTGGGAGTTCAATCTTTTGCCGCGGCCACGGGTGGCGCCTTCATTTTTGCAATTTCGCCGAGAAGATCGGGCTTGCCGCTGATTCGTTCCAGGTGCGGATAACGCTCGCCGCCGTGATAATTAACCGCGTATGTCTGAAAAAAATCTTCATTCTCGATGAGCAACTCAATCGGCGCTCTCCCGCTCTTTGCCTGGCGAATAGCCGCGTGGAGATCGTCCGGACTCCACCTCCGGCCATTCACCGCAACCAGTTTCATTCCTGGCGCGATTCCCGCCTGCGCCGCAGCGGAGCCAGAAATCACGTCGATCACCTCGTCGCCGTTCTCGCCTCCTGTGTCGCGCACCACAAATCCGAGCGAAAACTGTACATCCGTCAGATGCATGGCGGTTTCGCCGGCTTCGCGGCTTTCGTTCGGCGTTTCGCTATACACCAATTTCCACCCGCTATTTTCCAGGCCGCCGAGTGGCGCACCGGATCCGTGCGAATTCACTCGCTGCGTAAAAAAAGAACGCCAATCGTAAGGAGCGATTTCTTGCAAGGCAGCGACGATATCGTCATAGGTGTAAGGCACGATTTTCGGCCCGGTATTTTCTACGCCCTCGAATTTCCGGCAAAAATCATCCAGAGATTTTTTGCCTTTGGTTTCCTGCCGGATAATCGTGTCGGCCTCCAGCCAGATCAGCGTGCCCTCATCGTAATAATCCGTATCGCGCCGCCATGTCCGGTATTCCTCTGGCGATCCGTACAGAAGTTGAGCAGCAATCGCTGTATCCTCCAAGTCGCGCCACGATCGTCCCTTTCGTTGATCCAGATATGCCGCGACCCATGCGAGATTTTCGTGCAATCGTTCCGGCGTCCAGCTTCCTATTCGTGCTGAGAGCATCGTTCCGTAGTACTGCGTCATTCCTTCATACACCCAGAGCAGGCCGCCTTTCATCGGCTCCTGATAATTCGGAGTTGCTAGCCCCGCTGGCCTTCGATATTTTCCGTTCCATGAATGCGTGAATTCGTGCGGTAAAAGATCCGTCATCGCATCCGAAATGTTTGGGTCTTGAAACGTGCGGCTCGGTACTCGGTTGTCGCTCGATTCATGATGCTCGACGCCGTCCGTTTCCACGTTATCGCTTTCTGTCAGCAAGAAATCGTAACGCCGGTAGTGCCGCGCTCCGAAGAGTGCTCCCGTTTCCGCAACCAACTGACGCCACTCCTGGATGGTTTCCGGCGTGACTTCCAGCCCAGCTTCGGTTTCCGCGGCAATGTGAATGTGGTGCTCGGGTTTCTGTCCCGGAGACAAATCGATGACGCGCATGTGAGCACCCATCAGCACGGGCGAATCGACTAAGGTCGTCAAGCTCGCCGGTTGAAAATCAATCGCTGCGCCGGTCATGCTTGCCACTGGCAGCGCGGTTCCAAATATCCATCCTGCTGGAATCTGCAAACTGGCTGTGTAAGTCAGATCGTCGCTCTTCGCCCCTTGCGGATAGAGGAGCACGGTGTACCAGTTCAAAAGTGCAAGTTGTGCGGTCGCAGAAGGGTTTTCTCGTCCCGAGCTGGGCCCAGCTGGGGAGACGTAATCCAGCGAGACTTCGAGTTCGCTCGTTCCCGCGGGCACTTGGCAATGAAAAGCAAACATGTCCACGTCATCGCGCCGCCATTCGATTTCTTTGCCGCTCACACGAAAGAAAAGGCCAGTCAGGTTGACAATCGGCCCTATGGGAGCATGTTCTCCGGGAATCCATTTTGGATACACAAGTGTGAGCGGGCCTGCTGATACAGGGAAGTTCAGCTTCGCATGGAAAATGTGTTTCGTGGCTTCCCGCAAATCCACGCTGAGCCGCACGGGTTTCCGCGCATCTTGGGCTTGCGCCGGAACTACGGAAAAAATAAATGAAGCAGTCGTCAGCAGAATCCAGCAAGGAATGCGCATGAGCATCAATCAGGTCTCCCCAAAGCCTGGCCAGCGTAGCATAATTTTTGGGCGGGCAAACACGCTTGGCAGTTCACCTGGCGTCAATTCGCGGCCGGCGCACGCAACCTAAGAGACCGCGCGAGTCTGCTACAATCGCTCAACGAGCCCGCATGTCAATAGACGCCGCTCTTTTTCCGCGCAGTTTTCACCAGGCGTTTCCCGTCGCCGTCCGTGGGGAAGGTTGCTGGCTTTTTTCGGCGGATGGAGGCAAATTTCTCGACGCGGCAGGTCAAGCCGCGGTCATCAATATTGGCCACGGCGTTCCTGAAATCGGCCGTGCGATGGCCGAGCAGTCCTCGAAACTCGCGTTTGCGCACACTTCACAATTTCATTCCCCGCCTGCAGAAAAACTTGCCGCCCGCCTCCTCGCGCTGGCTCCGCCGAATTTTCAAAGAGGTGGCCGGGTTTACTTCACTTCGGGAGGGTCCGAAGCCACGGAAACGGCTATCAAGCTCGTCCGCCAATACCATCTGGAAAAGGGGCAGGCTGCTCGTTACCGCATCCTTTCGCGCCGTCAGAGTTATCATGGCAGCACGCTTGGCGCCATGACCGTCAGCGGCAACGTTGCCCGCCGAGCGCCATATCGGCCATTACTCGCCGAGTGGGGCCACATCGCTCCCTGCTTTTGCTATCACTGTCCATTCGAAAAAGCATTTCCTCAATGTCACCTCGCCTGTGCCGACGACCTGGATTCACTCCTTGCGGAAAACGACGCAGACTCCGCCGCCGCTTTTGTTCTCGAACCAGTTGTTGGTGCAACTCTTGGCGCCGTGGTACCGCCGGAAGGCTACGCCGCGCGCATCGCCGAGATTTGCCACAAGCGCGGCATTCTTCTCATCGCAGATGAAGTTATGACCGGCATGGGCCGCACCGGCAAGCCTTTCGCTGTGCAACACTGGGGCATCGAGCCGGACATTATTCTTGCGGGGAAGGGAATTGCGAGCGGCTACGCTCCGCTCGGCGCGGTTCTCGTTGCGCCGAATGTTGTTGAAGCCATTGAAAACGGCACCAGAACCTTCAAGCACGGATTTACTTACCAGGCCCATCCTGTTGCAACCGCTGCTGGCAACGCCGTACTGGATTACATCGAGTCGCACAATCTCTTCGCGTTCGTCGCTCCCGCGGCTCTATCGCTGTGCACCGCTCTTGCTCCGCTACTTTGCCATCGTCACGTTGGCGATATCCGCGGGCTTGGTCTGCTCGTCGGTATCGAATTCGTTCGCGACAAACCCACGCGTACGCCTTTCGATCCATTTCAAGCCATTGCCGAGAAAATCCGTTCGGCCGCGATGGAAGAGGGCGTTCTGACCTACCCCACACAGGGTTGTGTTGATGGGACGCGCGGTGATCACATTCTTCTTGCGCCGCCTTTTATCATCACGCCCGAGGAATCGGCGCTCGCCGCCGCGGCGCTGGCTTCAGCTCTCGCGAAAGTGTTTCCTGATTAACGTGTCGCTGTTTTTCTTATTTCTAGCGTAGTCTGTTCGTGTATTTTCCGGAGGAGCTGAATCGACTATGCGCCGTCTCTCTTGCAACCTTGCACTGCTGCTCTGCGCGGGCTTCCTAACTGCCTCATTCGTTCCGACTCAGGAAAAATCTACAGCTAGGCCCCGCGCACGCGATCTCGGCGTTCCATTTGATGGGACCCCCGGCCCGCTCAACGCTATCACCGACGTTTCCGGCGTTACTGTCGGCCACGCTACGCTCATCTCCGGTGAGGGAAAACTCCAAGTTGGCAAGGGGCCGGTACGCACGGGAGTTACTGCTGTTCTTCCACGCGGGAAAGACACAATGTCCAATCCCGTTTTTGCCGGCTGGTGGTCGCTCAACGGCAACGGAGAGATGACAGGCACAACGTGGGTCGAAGAATCGGGCTTTCTCGAAGGACCGGTGATGATCACTAACACGCACAGCGTCGGCGTGGTTCGCGACGCGGTCATTCAGTGGCGCGTCAATCATGGACAGCCCGATCCCACTGGCTATTGGTGGTCGCTTCCCGTGGTCGCGGAAACCTGGGACGGCTGGCTCAACGACATCAACGGTTTTCACGTCAAGCCCGAAGACGCTTTTCATGCGATTGACTCGGCGCACGGAGGCCCCGTCGAGGAAGGAAGCGTAGGCGGCGGCACGGGAATGATCTGCAATGAATTCAAAGGCGGCATCGGAACTTCTTCGCGCAGGTTCGAAATCAAGGGCACGAGCTACACCGTGGGCGTGCTCGTCCAGTGCAATTACGGTGTCCGGCCGAATCTTCGCATCGCTGGAGTCCCTGTTGGGAAGGAAATTTCTGAGGACGCTGCTTACAGTTCTGCTTCCTTCGACGAACTGGATCGCGGATCGATAATTGTCGTCGTCGCAACCGATGCGCCGCTTATCTCGCACCAACTGAAGCGCCTGGCGCGCCGCGTGTCTCTCGGCCTGGGCCGCAACGGCAGTATCTCAGGTAACGGTTCCGGCGATATTTTCATCGCCTTCTCGACCGCAAACCCCGGTGCGGACGGCGCGGATCACGTGGTCGAACTCAAGATGCTTCCCAACGACCTGATTGAAAAAGTGTTCGCCTCGACCGTGCAGGCCACTGAAGAAGCCGTGATCAATGCCATGGTCGCTGCTGAAACCATGATCGGCATCGAGAATCACAAGGTCATCGCGCTCCCGCACGACAAACTGCGCCAGGTTCTTAGAAAATATAACCGCCTCGCGCAATGAAGTTCCAACCAAATCTCTCGCGCACCTTTAGCCACATGAAATCGGTGCGCGCCCATTTTTGCCGCAACTTTCTTGGGCGCATGACTTTGTTGCTTTCTGTAGCTTTCTTGTCTTGTTCCTGTTCTTCCACTCCGCCACCGTCTCTGGCCATCACCCACGTCACGCTCATCGACGCTACCGGCGCCGCTCCCCAGCCTGACATGACCGTTTTTCTCGCCGATGAGCAAATCGCGGCCATTGGTCCTTCCAATTCGGTCTTGATTCCGCGCAAGACAAAGACTCTTGATGCGACTGGCAAATTTCTCACCCCCGGCCTCGTCGATATGCACGCGCATCTCACCGGCGCGTCCGAGCCCAGCGGCAGCCGCGAATTTATTCTTCCGCTCCTTCTCACGAATGGGATAACGACAGTGCGTGACATGGGCGGCGACCTCGAATCCCTGCTCAAGCTGCGTCATGAAATTGAGCGCGGCCAGCTGCCGGCTCTTAGCATTTTCTTTGCGGGTCCTTATCTCGATGGAAATCCGCCGTTTTTCCAGCCTTCACTGGTGGTTACGAATTCCGCTGAAGCCGCCGATGATGTCCACTCTCTGATTTCGCGCGGGGCCGATTTTATCAAAGTGCAATCCAATCTCAGCCGCGACGCGTATTTCGCCATCGCGAAAGTCTGCCACCAGGAGCACATCGCTTTCGTAGGACACGTGCCTGATCGCGTTACCGCTGGCGAAGCTTCCGATGCCGGACAGAAAAGCATTGAGCATCTCACCGGGGTGCTTCGCGCTTGTTCGAATGAAGAGCCGCTTCTCATCCGAAAACAGTTTGGCGCCGCCCCCAAAAAGGGGACGAACGTGCAATCCCGGAACCGCGAGCTTTCGTGGCAGAGGGAATTGTTGGAGAGCTATTCGAACGAACAGGCGGCAGCGCTGATCGCAAAATTCATCCAGAATCGGACCTGGCAGGTTCCCACTTTGATCCTGCTCCGTAACGACGCTTTCCCCACGCCCGAGACCGATCCATCGCGGGATCCTCGCCGAGAGTACATTCCCCTGCAGGTTCTGGCGAATTGGCAAAAGGGAGCGAAGGACCGTGACAAAGGCGCCACGCCGCTGGAATTCTCTCTGCGTTCCAGTCTTATGCAAGCATCGCTTCATCTCGTCGGCAAAATGAACACGGCGGGAGTTCCCATCATGGCTGGCACGGACACTACAGCTCCATTTATTTTCCCAGGTTCCAGCCTGCATGAAGAATTGGCCCTTTTGGTTCAAGCAGGATTGACGCCCATGCAGGCGCTGCAAGCTGCAACGAAACTTCCTGCGGAATTTTTAGGCAAGCTGCAAACGCAAGGCACCGTCGAGCAAGGCAAAATCGCCGATCTTCTGCTTCTCGACTCCAACCCGCTCGACGACATTCACAACACGCAGAAAATTCGCGCCGTTATCCTCCGCGGCAAACTGTTAGACAGAAACACTTTGGACGAACTTTTAACCAAGGAAGAGAACTTCGCCAAAGCTCATTAAACTGAGCATAGTGACCTGCGAAATTATCGGTCGCGGTTATTGTGCGTTAGTCTTGCTGAGATGAGTGTCAGTTAGTTTTCACAAACGCTCTAAATGACCGGCACCGCGGTCTTCCTCGCCGGATTGAAAAATGGGAGCGCCACTACTTTTGCTGAAACCGTATGCCGAACAGCTTCGACGGTCATCTCGATATTCACCGTCGCTCCGACAGACGACTTATCGCGGTTTATACACGCAAGCGCGATCATCTTCTTTAGCGTTGGCGACCACGTTGTTGATGTCGCCTTGCCGATTTGTTTGCCGCCCCGATAGACGGGCACCGCGACGCGTGACGCTACGCTCGGCACTTGCGGCGCCATTCCCATTTTGTCGTACAGCGCCTCGACCTCGTTCCAATTGATCTCCAGCCCGACCAGCGCGCGCCCCGCGCCGCCCTTTTTCTTCTCCCGGGATAGGGCTTCGCATCCGACGAAATTGTCTTTCTTCAAGTCCACCAATTTTCCGAGACCAATCTCCGCAGGCGAAAACTTTTGCGATTCAATCAGCGCCTTTTTGCTCGATGTATAGTCCACCTCGATCAAAATCAATCCCGCTTCTATCCTTGCGATATCCAACGCAATCATTCCCGCTGGATGAATGTCGAAAGCTTTCCCTTTTTTGATCAGCTCATCCCACACCTTTCCCGCATTTTTCCATGGCATCCAAATTTCAAATCCCAGATCTCCGGTATACCCCGTTCGCGATATGTCCACCGGGATGCCCGCGATTTGCCCGCGTGTCACTCGAAAGTATTTCAAGTTTGCTACATCCGCGTCCGTCACGGCATGCAGGAGTTTTCCCGAGGTCGGCCCCTGCAGGGCCAAAGCTGCCACCTGTTCGGAAATGTCTTCGATTTGGACGCTCAGTGCCAGAGCGTTTTGCTGAAACCAGCGCAAACTCGGATCCGCCGCAGTCCAGCGGTACTCGTTTTCGCCTAGCCGCGTGACGGTGCCATCGTCAATTACTTTTCCTTCTGGGTCGCACCAGCAGCAGTAAATCACCTGATCGATCGCTACCTTATTAATGTCGCGTGAAATGACGCGGTTCACAAAGCGCGTTGCGTCGCTTCCCGTGATGCGGTATTTAAAGAGAGGCGAAATATCGATCAGTGCGGCGGAATTGCGGATGGCGTTGTACTCGTGCTCGTGGTGCGTCTCGTACACGCTGACGGTGTAATAGCCCGACCATTCGCGGTAGTTGAGGCTCTCGCACAGGGCGAGCGTCTTCTCATGAAAGGCAGTTCCGACTGGCACGATTCCTCCGGCGCTCCTGCGCGGCGCACTCCGCAAGAACGAAATCGGATTATAGGTGTGAACTTCGAGACTCAGCAAGCTGTTGTCCGTGCGTGTGCCCATGCTCGGCAGTCGCTTCAGCTCCTGCCTACACTGGCTTGTCTGAAACGACCCGGATAGAATAAAAGATGGAAACGGGAAAAGGCGGGATGCAGATGCCAGGCAATGGTGCGACGCAGGCAAAAGTGCTGAGGCTGGACGCGAAGGACAATGTCCTTGTTGCGTTGACCGATTTGCGTAAAGGCGAAACCGTAAGCAATTTGGGCAATGAATACGCTTTGTTGTCCGATGTGCCTGCTAAACATAAGTTTCTGACACAAGACGTGAGTGCCGGCGGCGATATTATTATGTACGGTGTACTGGTGGGCACGGCTATCGAGAGTCTTCGGCGGGGCGATTTACTTTCCACTCGCAACATCCGTCACGCCGCCGCATCTTTCCAGGAATCGGTAGGGGCCGGTCCTAGCTGGACTCCTCCGAATGTTTCCGCATGGGCGAACAAAACATTTCTTGGATATCACAGAGACGATGGCCAGGTGGGCTCACGAAATTACTGGCTTGTTCTTCCTCTCGTCTTTTGCGAAAACCGTAATCTGGCCGTCTTGAAACAGGCGTTTGAGGAGGAATTGGGTTTTGCGGCTCCTCAGATTTACCGCAGTCAAGTTGCGGAGCTGGCCCGGCTTTACCGCGGAGGGAAGTCTGCCGAGCTGAAGAAAGCCTCGTTTGGTGAGACGCAGCGCGCGAGCGCTTCCCCCAAAGTTTTTCAGAACATCGACGGCATTAAGTTTTTACTGCACGAGGCCGGATGCGGCGGGACACACGAGGATGCCAGGAATCTTTGCGGCCTGTTGGCTGGTTACATTCACCATCCGAATGTTGCCGGGGCTACGGTCTTGAGCCTGGGCTGCCAGCATGCACAAGTTCCCATGCTCCTCGAAGAGATCAAGCGGCGCGATCCGAATTTCAAGAAGCGCGTCTTGATTTATGAACAGCAGAAAAGCCCTTCTGAAGCGGCGATGATGAGCAAGGCCATCCGCGAAACTTTTTTTGCCATGGTCGAGGCAGACAAAATTACACGGCAGCCCGCTCCACTTTCAAAGCTCACACTCGGCCTGCAATGCGGCGGGTCGGATGGGTTTTCGGGGCTCTCGGCGAATCCCGCGATCGGGCACGTTTCTGACATAGTAGCGTCGCTCGGAGGCATCGGGATCCTTTCTGAATTTCCGGAGCTGTGCGGCGTCGAGCAGCAACTGATTGATCGTTGTGTCCGCAAAGAAGTTGCGGACCGTTTTGCGCACCTCATGAGGGACTACGCAGCGCGCGCCAAGGCAGTGCGTGCGAGTTTCGAAATGAATCCTTCGCCGGGCAATATCCGGGATGGATTGCTGACGGATGCGATGAAATCCGCGGGAGCAGCGAAGAAAGGCGGCACATCTCCCGTTACCGCGGCGGTGGACTATCCGGAGTACTGCACCGAGCCGGGATTAAACCTGCAGTGCACGCCGGGGAGCGACGTGGAATCCGTCTCAGCGCAAGTGGGAGCCGGCGCGAATGTGATTCTCTTTACGACGGGGCTAGGCACACCCACGGGCAATCCGATCGCGCCGGTGCTGAAAATCTCAACCAATTCGAATCTCGCGCAGCGCATGGCTGACATCATCGACATCGACACGGGCGGCATCATCACCGGCGAAACTAGTATCGAGCAAATGGGCGAAAGAATATTGGAACGAGTGATTCAGGTTGTGAGTGGGGAAGCTCGCACAAAAGCGGAATTACTCGCTCAAGACGATTTTATTCCGTGGAAACGGGGAGTCTCGCTTTGAAAAAGGATCAGCTCGAGCCGTGAAAGCCCTTTTGCTTTCGAAATACAAGCACCTGGAAATTGCTGATCTTCCTGACCCGACGCCTGGCCACGGCGAGGTGCTCGTAAGAGTGGCCGCTTGCGGAATCTGCGGCAGCGACGTTCACGGCTACGATGGATCCTCGGGTCGACGCATTCCGCCAATCGTCATGGGGCACGAAGCTGCCGGAACGATCGCTGCACTGGGCGCTGGAGTAAGTGGATTCGCAGAAGGCGACCGAGTCACTTTCGACTCGACGATTTTCTGTGGGGTTTGCAATAACTGTCGTCGTGGCGATGTGAACCTCTGCGACCACCGTGAGGTCTTGGGCGTCTCTTGCGCCGAGTTTCGACGCCCCGGAGCTTTTGCAGAATACGTTGCTGTTCCTTCGCGCATCCTTTATCGCTTGCCAGAAAATCTATCGTTCCGTGAAGCCGCGATGCTGGAGGCTGTGTCAGTCGCGCTTCATGGCGTTTCCTTGGCGCAGATTTCCAAGGGCAGCACGGCCTTGGTTGTCGGAGCCGGAATGATCGGTCTGCTCACTCTGCAGGCATTGCGTGCTGCGGGATGTTCGCGAGTTTTTGTCACTGATTTAGACAGCACGCGGCTCAAACTGGCTGTAGAGGTCGGAGCGACCGCAGTTCTGTCTTCAGAAAAAGATGTGGTCGAGCAGGTGATGCAACTCACCGGCGGAGTTGGCGTTGATGTGGTTATCGAAGCTGTTGGTAGAAACGAAACCGTGAAGGCTGGCATCGACAGCGTTCGAAAGGGAGGCACCGTCGTCTTGGTCGGCAACATATCGCCAGAAGTCACGCTGCCTTTGCAAAAGGTCGTCACTCGTCAAATCCGCTTGCAAGGTTCTTGTGCTTCGGCGGGAGAATACCCACGCGCCATCGAGCTTCTGGCGAGTGGCGCGATTCAGGTGAAGCCCTTTATCACGGCTGTAGCTCCTCTGGAGGAAGGGCCGCGGTGGTTTGAAAGACTTTATGTGCGCGAACCTAACTTGATGAAAGTCATACTCTCGCCGGAGACGGTTTCGTGAGCGATGGTCTGTTTGATCTTTGCGGCCGCGTTGCTCTCGTTACCGGGACCAGCCGAGGGCTCGGCCAATACATGGCGCGCGCTCTCGCGAAGGCCGGAGCGGATCTTGTGCTTACGAGCCGCGACGTCAACCGATTAGCGCCGTTCGAAACGGAAATAAGATCTCTGGGCCGCCGCACCTTTTCCGTCGAGCTCGACGTCCGGCGCCACGATAGCATTCAGAAAATGGCCGCCGCAGCCGAAGCTGCCTTTGGCCATCTCGATATCCTCGTCAACAATGCTGGCTGCAATGTCCGAAAGCCGGCGCTCGATGTAACCTGGGACGATTGGAACTTGATACTTGAAACCAATCTTCGCGGTAGCTTTTTCGTTGCCCAAGCGGTCGCGCGCGGGATGATCGCCCGCGGCTATGGGCGCATCATCAACATCGGTTCGGTCACTACTGTTGCAGGCTACGCAGGCCTCGCTCCTTATGGAGCCAGCCGTGGCGGCGTAAAACAACTGACGATGAGTCTGGCCGACGACTGGGGCAAGTACGGCGTCACCGTGAATTGTCTTGCGCCTGGGTGGTTTCGAACCGAACAGAACAAGGCTCTGTACGAGAACAAAGAGTGGGTCGAATACCTCTGCGATCGCATTCCCCTTAAACGTCCGGGGCAGCCCCAAGATCTGGACGCCGCAGTCGTTTTTCTTGCGGCAGAGTCAAGCCGTTACATAACAGGCCAGACGCTCCTTGTGGACGGAGGAATCTCAACCGGCGCAACGCGCGCGTTGGTTCAGCCTGCAAAGACAATGGCTGACATTTCTAAAGAATTAGAGTAGAAAGCTCCGAAGTCCTTCATGCGAGGACGCGAGAAGCGAAACACTGCGCGTAGAGTCACTATTATAAGTTCCCGGCATTCACGCGGGTTCAGGGACGGGCTCCATTCCCCCCAATAGAAAAATATAGGCCGCGATACTCATGAGAAGAATCGCCGTCGCTGCCACGAACGCCCATACATAAGAATGCGTCATCTGCACGACATAGCCCGTGACGATGGGCGCAGCTATCGCGGCAAGTTGATTGCTGAAATTCAGAATTCCTCCCACAGTGCCTACGCTTTCTTTCGGAGCAATCAGAGAAGGAATCGACCAGCCCACCGGCGAGGCCGCGGACAGTCCGCCGATAGAAATGCTGATCCAGAAAACCGCGCCAGCGGCGCTCTGAGAGTACGCCGTGCCGAGAATGCCGAGTCCAAAACTTGTCCCCGCGATGAGAACGGTTTGACGGACGCGCACGGCGCTCCACCCGCGCTGGATCAACTCATCGACTAGCCATCCACCAACGATGAGATCCGTAAGAGTCGCAAACAGCCACGGCACGCTGGTGTACACGACGGAGTACAGCAAATCTACATGATGGACAGCCAAAAAATAGGAAGGCAGCCAGGTCAGGAGCAGATAAAAAGTGTAGTTGTAGCCGAAGAAGCCCAGGGCTAATCCGCACACTCTTCTTTGCCGAAGCAAGTACCAGAGCGGCGCTCCTTTCGCGGCCCTCGCTTGATCTTCAGGCTGCGCGCCGCCTTTCGCGATGAATTGCCGCTCCGCTTTGGAGAGGTGCTTGTCTTCGCTTGGATTCCGGTAGAGCGCGTAAAACAAAATGAAATAAAGAATGCTAATGAATCCCGTCGAGGCGAAGCTCCATCGCCAGCCAAAATGGAGAAGCACGATACCGAGCAACGGCACTCCAATGGCGGAAGACAGTTTTGCCATCGAGTCGAAGATAGCCGTTGCCAGGCTGCGTTCTTGTTTGGGAAACCAGTAGCCGACGGCTTTGGAATTTGCAGGAAACGTGGGCGCTTCGCCGATTCCTAAGAGCAGTCGTGCCGCGAGAAATCCTCTGATTCCTGTGGAAACAGCCGCGCCGAAGGAAGCTACGGCCCAGAGAATCGTGCTGATGCGGCCTACGCGCCGAATACCGAACTTGTCCAGCAACAAACCAGACGGCAGCTGAAGCGCTGCATAAGTCCAATTGTAAGCGCTGGACAAATAACCGAACGTCACCGCTGAAATTCCGAAGGCCGCGTTGAGCGCATCCTTTGAAACCGAAAGATTCACGCGATCGAAATAGTTGACGAGGACTCCGAAGCCGAGGAGGCAGGCGATCGCCCATCTGCGCCGGGGCACGTGTTGCGTCTCAAAAGCTGTCTGGTCCAGTGTCGCCGGCATGGGAATGTTCTCTTGAGGATTCTCCGGTCAAAACTTCGCGGAAAAGTCACGCTCTATCGCCGCGCAGAGTATCCCACAAGAGGAGAAAACCTGCGGCTCCATTTCTCTGGCAGCGTTTGGAATGAGGTGGGCCCTGAGTTGCGCCCGACGGAGACCTCACTCCAATATCTGTATACTTGCTCCGCCTCTCCCGCTCACAGTAAACTACGCCGTCTTCCAGCCAGGTTGGTTTGGCGATAAGGGATTGAATCATCGAATTCTAGGGACAAAAATGAACGCACTCTCGACTCGACGCGATTTTCTTCGCACCACAGCGGCTGCTGGCGCCGGACTTCTTCTCTCGCATCCGACAAGTGCCGCGAAGAATAAGTCGGTCCTCTTGTTCACGAAATCGTCAGGGTTTGAGCACGCCGTCATCAAAGTTTCGGACGGGAAACCCAGCATTGCCGAAACGGCCATCCGCTCTTTTGCCGCGCAGAACCATTTTGATCTCACCGGCTCGAAAGACGGCCGCATTTTTGACTCGAAGGAGTTCCACGAGTACGCCGCGGTCATCTTCTTCACGACCGGCGATCTCACCCAGGAAGGCACCGACAAGAATCCACCCATGTCTGTGCAAGGCAAGCAGGCTTTTCTCGAGGCCATCCAACATGGCATGGGTTTCGTCGGTATTCACGCCGCCACTGACACTTTCCACACACCGCCCGATACGCCCGATCTTTCGAATCGTTACATCGCGCATGGGGAGCAGTCCGATCCATATATTCGGATGATTGGAGGCGAATTCATCATTCATGGTCAACAGAACGATCCGCGTCTGCAAACTGCAAATGTCATCATCAACGATCCCAAGTTCCCCGGCCTCGAAGGAGTGCAATCTCCCGTGAGTTTGATGGAAGAATGGTATTCGATGAAGGACTTTGCTCCTGACCTTCATGTGATTTGCACGCTAGATACTTCGACGATGAATGGCCTGGCTTACAAGCGCGCTCCGTATCCCGTTATGTGGGCGCATATGAACGGGCGCGGAAGAGTTTTCTACAACGCCATCGGCGACCGCGCCGAGAATTGGCAAAATCCGTTCCACCTGAACTTGCTTGCAGGCGGGATTCGCTGGGCCATCGGCGATACGAGTGCTTCGGTTTCGCCCAACCTCAAGACAGCGGCCCCGGGATTTGCCGAGATTCCACCGCCGTATCCGCCGCGAGCGAAATAACCAGCCTAACTCCGGGGCAACGCATCAGTTTTTGTCTCTCCCATCAGCGACGGGGAATTGCGACCTCGGCACGATGGAGCGCTCCCCTTCCGATGACTCCACGTAACGCGTCAAGTACAAGTTAATTGGTGTTATTTCGAACGGGATTTTTCTCGCGGGAAATCGGGGCCATTTGCTGCGTCTTCATCAATGTGACGCTGTCGTTCCATGGATTCACCTTAATTCGTGATCCCATCGGTAGCGCTCCATTCTGTTGCAAATTCGCGGGATCGAGAGTGGACGCCAATTGTAAGAGTTGTGAAGTGAAAAACACTTGATTCCCCAGCCTGGCGCTAATCAGACTCTTCAGAGTTTTCTGCTGAGATTGTAGTTGCGCAAGAAAAAGTCCCACGTTGGCCAGTTTTCCGCCAGGGCGATTTCTTCAGCAATTCCATTGCTCTCTCGCTGATTCGCGCGGCTTCATCTGGCTAATCCACAAAGGAAACCTTCTTTAACACTTGCGTCGGCTTCAACTGCAGGATATCGCTGAACCTATACTGGTCTTGCGCAGGCTTGGGAACCATCACGTCGTCTAATTCAAACGCCAAAAGTGTTGCCAAAGTCTCTTCGTTCGGAACGACGTCAATCAACCCCCCGGCTCAACACAATCGTATTGTGCACTGAGAACAATTCCAGATTGCTGGTCAGGAGCACCCTGCAATGCAGGTCCGATAACTGGTTTTCAAGCCCGTTCGTGACGATCAAATTGTTTACGATCGTCTCCAGAACTTTGCCCACGTCTCCGGGGGGCGCGGCAATCCCGTCGTCCTCCAGCAGTTCCATCATGTTGATTTCCGCTTCATGTCTCCACCCCCGCTGCTGTTCGAGCGGAGATTGATCGTGCTGATTCGCTTCGTCCTTAATTCCGGATCGATAACTAGGCGCGCGAATTCCTTCTGCTGTTTTCGCGTCAGGACTCCATAGCCCCACAAATGTGTCTTCGCCTTGAATCTCGGTCCGCCTGTCGGAACAGGTTCGCTTATCTCTTGGCTAAAAATCTCAGCCGGAAGCCATTCGCCGGGTCTGCTATTCGTTCGCCATGAATCGAAATGCACGTAAAATTCGTCTTCGAAGTGCTTTAGAGAAAATCTTATTTCCGGGGCATAGCTCCCGTTCATTCGAACAATCCTGAAATCTTGGTCTTCTACCCAAATTCGTCCGACAAATCGCGAGCCGCGCACATTCGGTGCGCGATTCACATTAAAAACATAGCAGCGTACTTGTCCCAAGAATTCACTCCGTTTATACGAAAGCTGATAGTGGTCTTTGTCGAATTCGCCCCGGCCTGGAAAAACCATCTGCAAAAAGCCCTACGGTTCGAAGGACCACATGATCGAACCTTTGTGCGTCTTCTCCGTCATCGAATGCACTTTCATGCTCTTTCCATGAAAGTCGCCCAAGCCGAGGAAATACAGATCGCTCTTCGGAACGGTACTCATCAACGGGTTTGGTTTCTCAATCTGGATGTAGGTCTCAATGATTGGCAGGTAAGCAGCGACAATCTCTTGTTCTTGGTTCTCGCGCTTAAATATGCGGTCCGTGATGTCCTTTGGCGCGCCTGGCGACTGGAGAACCTGTGAGCGCTCTTCGGTTCGCTCGATAGCTGCGGCGTGCGACGCCGCAACTAGTTTATTCTCTGGCCCTGCATCGATTCGTGAGCTCCGCGCAAATGTAATATTCCGGGTCAATAGACACACCAAAAGCGACCGCGCCAATTTTGTCATGCGTATTTTATTCTCCCAAGTGAGTTCAGATTCACTCGCTTAGGTTCCTGAGCGAGTGTCGCCTGGAGAGAATGCAAGCCCAATACCACAGGCGCTTAGAAACTCTGTTAAGTCGAGCCCCCTTCGCAAGTCTCTGAAAAATCTAGTAGTTTGCGCGTCTTTGACTTCTATGTGGTCAATCCATACCGGCTGGCGATAGTTGTCCCCGGCTCCATTTCGGGAATTCCAAAACGGGAAGGGGACCCATCCTCCTCACGCCACGCCGTCAACTTCCCGGCACCCTTGTGCCACGCCGCTGCTGCCAGTAAAATGTCCCGTCTTCCATTCGCATTTAAATTTCTTTTCAGTGCGGATTGCTAACGGGGTAACTCTGCATGGCGCAGCACTACGACGTTATCGTCATCGGCGGCGGCCACAACGGGCTCGTGAACGCTGCTTACCTTGCGAAAGCAGGGAAGAAGGTGCTCGCCCTGGAACGCCGCCACGTGCTCGGTGGCGCTGCCGTCACCGAAGAAATCATTCCGGGGTTTCTGTTTTCTGAGTGTTCTTACGTGGTTTCGCTCCTTCGTCCGGAAATCATTCGCGAGCTGGATCTTCCGCGCCACGGTCTTGAGATCCTGCCGCTCGACGGCACCTTCACTCCCATGCCCAATGGCAATCACCTCTGGCGCATGAACGACCACGCCCGCACACAGCGAGAAATTCGCCGCCATTCCCGCGTCGACGCCGAAGCCTATGATGAATTTTCCAAAATGATGACGCCGATGTGCCGCTTCGTGAAGCCGCTGCTCTCGATGATCCCGCCGGACCCCACCACACTCAAGCCTGGCGATCTCAAGCAACTTCACTTCCTCATGCAGCGATTCCGCAGTCTCTCTTCCGACGAGCGCTATACACTCGTGCAGCTCATGACCATGAGCGCGGCAGATTTTCTCGACCAGTGGTTTGAGACGGACGTCCTCAAAGCCACCATGTCCGCTTCCGGGATCATCGGCACTTTTCTGGGTATTCGCTCGCCCGGCACCGCCTACGTTCTTCTCCATCACTACATGGGGGAAATCGATGGCGCGTTTCGCTCATGGGGTTTCAGTCGCGGCGGCACTGGAGCTATCTCCAACGCCATTGCCGACGCCGCTCGCGAAGCCGGCGTCGAAATTCGCACGGAGGCAGGCGTCGCAAAAATCCTCGTCAAAAATGGCCGCACCCGCGGCGTCGCTCTGCAATCCGGCGAAGAAATCTCGGCTAACGTCGTTTCGTCCAGCGTCGATCCACATCTCACTTTCGAAAAATTTCTCGACCCCAGCGAACTCCCGGCTGATTTTCTAGAAAGTGTCCGCCGCTACAAATTTCGCGGTTCTTCCGGCAAAGTAAATCTCGCGCTAGATGGACTTCCTGATTTCAAGTGCCTGCCCGGTCCAGGCGCGCATCTTCGCGGCGCGATCTCGATTTCTCCCAGCATCGAATATATGGAGCGCGCTTACGACGACGCGAAGTACGGCAATTTCTCGCGCAAGCCGTACATTGACATCGTCATTCCAAGTCTCACTGACCCGAGCGTCGCGCCTCCCAGTAAGCACGTGATGTCCTGCTTCGTGCAGTACGCGCCCTATAAACTCGCCAAAGGCACCTGGGACGAGCAGCGCGAAGCCTTCGGGGACGCCGTCATCAACGCAATCGCCGAGCATGCCCCCAACATAAAGAAAATTATCACGGGCCGCCAAATCCTCACGCCGCTCGACCTCGAACGCGAGTTCGGGCTGACGCAAGGCAACATCTTTCAGGGCGAACTCTCCCTCGAGCAGCTTTTTTTCCTACGCCCCATGCCCGGCTGGGCGTACTACCGCACTCCCATCGACAATCTTTATATGTGCGGATCCGCGACGCATCCAGGCGGCGGCATCATGGGCGCACCCGGTCGCATCGCCAGCCAAGTGATTCTCAAGGATTGGAAAGGTTCGAAGGTTTCACGCGCATCGGGGAGCAAGAACTAATCATGCCCATCGGACAGCGCGTAGCTCTCATCGGCGGCGGCCACAACGCTCTCATCACCGCGTTCTATCTCGCCAAGGGCGGTTTCAAGCCGCTCGTTCTCGAAAGCCGCGAAATGGTTGGCGGTGGCGCCATCACCGAGGAATTTCATCCCGGATTCCGCGCTTCCACACTTTCTCACACCGTTGGCCCTCTTCGCGCCGACATTGCCCGTGATCTGGAGTTTCACAAACTCGATTGCGAGATACTCCGCCCCGATCCCCGCGTCTTCGCTCCTACGCCTGATGGTAAGTCGCTACTCTTCTATAACGACCACGCCAAAACGGCTGCCGAGATTGCCCGCCACTCCGAAAAAGATGCCGCGAAGTACGCGCAATTCGCGGAGACGCTCGATCACCTTTTCACCGTTATTGGGGAGCTCGTTTCCATCACCCCGCCCGCCATCGACACTCCCTCGCCCGAGGACTTCTGGAATCTTTTCAAGGCCGGTCGCAGTGTCCGCAGCCTCGGCAAGCAAGGCATTTTCGATCTTCTCCGCTGGGGTCCGATGGCTGTCGCTGATTTCGTTTCCGAGTTTTTCGAAACGGATCTTCTCCGCGCTGTGATCGCTGCGCGTGGCATTTTTGGCACAGCACTCGGTCCATGGTCCGCCGGCTCCACGGCCGTGCTTCTTCTTCGCGCCGCCGCGGACTCCCATCCCGTTGGTTCTGCCGCTTTCCCGCGTGGTGGACTTGGCTCGCTCACCCTCGCCCTCGCCGATGCCGCTCGCAAAGCGGGCGTCGAAATCCGCACCAACGCCGAGGTTCAGCGCATTCGCGCGAAAGACGGTGCCGTCACTAGCATCGTTCTTGCCGATGGCGAAGAAATCCCTGTCGAAGCTATCGTCTCTGGCGTCGATCCCAAGCGCACTTTTTTCAAACTTCTCGATCCGACTCAGCTGGATCCGACTTTCGCTTTGCGTATTCGCAATGTTCGCGCCGCAGGCACGGTGGCCAAAGTTCATCTCGCCCTCGGCGGTCTTCCCACTTTCTCTGCTCTCGACCCTGCCGAAGGGTTTCTCAACTCTCTTTCCGGCCGAATCCACATTGGCCCGGAGATCGATTATCTCGAGCGTGCCTTTGACGCTTCCAAATACGGGGAATTCTCTGCCTCACCGTATCTCGATGTCACCATTCCCACGCTTCTCGATCCGTCGCTCGCGCCAGAAGGCAAGCACGTCCTCTCCGCCTACGTTCAATTTGCCCCGTTCAAGCTTGCCTCTGCTTCCGCGGACGGCAGGACCATCGTCAAATCCGAATCAAACTGGGACGACCGCCGCAAAGAACTCGGCGACACCGTCGTCAAAACTCTAGCGCAGTACGCCTCCGACCTCCCCGGCCTCGTTGAATACATGCAAGTGATCACGCCGCACGATCTCGAAACGAGTTACGGTTTCACCGGCGGCCACATTTTCCATTGTGAACTTGCGCTCGATCAGCTCTTCACCATGCGCCCCGTTCTGGATTGGGCGCGCTACAAAACGCCCATTCGTGGTCTGTATCTGTGCGGCTCAGGCACGCATCCTGGCAACGGTCTCACTGGCGCGTCTGGCGCCAACGCCGCCCGTGAAATCATTCACGCCCTACGTTGATTAGGTGGCCAACTATAATGTTTTTCCGAAGGATGAGGTATTCTCCATTCTATGGATTCCGCCAATCCGGTCGTCAAACTGTGCGTTGAGGGAATGAGGGCAGAGACAGAAGGCAGAATTGAAGAGGCGCGCCTGCTTTTCATCCAAGCATGGGAAGAAAGCAAAAACGACTATGACGCCTGTATCGCGGCTCACTATGTTGCCAGACACCAGAAGACGTCTGAAGAGATTCTCCGATGGAATCAAGAATCGCTCGATCGTGCTGATGCGCTGAACGACGAGCGAATGCAGGATTTTTATCCATCCCTCTACCTGAACTTGGGCAAAGCTCATGAAGATCTTGGCCATCGGGAAATGGCCAGGAAATACTACGAACTGGCCGCAGCCGGGATGAACGGTCTTCCAGGGGGAAGATATGGCGATGTAGTGCGGGATGGAATCAAACGGGGGTTGCAGCGAATAGGCTGATCTGCAAGTCAAGCTCATGACCACCATCAACCGCGCCAAACTTCAATCTCTCCACCGACGCGAAGAAAAACGCTTCGTCGCCGAACACCCGCGCTCCGCCGAACTCTATCTTCGAGCCCAATCTTCTCTCCTTGGCGGCGTTCCCATGAACTGGATGAACAAATGGGCCGGCGCCTTTCCAGTCTTCGTAAAGTCCGCCAGCGGCGCACATTTCATCGACGTCGACGGCCGCGACTACGTCGACCTCTGCCTCGGCGACACAGGCGCAATGACCGGCCACTCGCCTCCAATCGTCGCCGATGCGGTCGCCCGCCGCGTCCGCGAAGGCATCACTCTCATGCTTCCCACCGAAGACGCGCTCTGGGTCGGCGAAGATCTCCAGCGCCGCTTCGGCCTGCCCTACTGGCAATTCACGCTCACAGCGACCGACGCCAACCGTTTTTCCATTCGCATCGCCCGCGAAATCACGCAGCGTCCCAAAATCCTGGTTTTCCATTACTGCTATCACGGCACGGTAGATGAGTCTTTCGTATCGCTTCACGATGGCGTAGTACGCCCGCGCCGCGGCAATATCGGCCCGCCAGTAAATCCTGCCGAAACCACCCGCGTCGTCGAATTCAACGATTTGCAGGCCCTCGAAGACGCTCTCAAGCATCACGACGTAGCTTGCGTCCTCGCCGAGCCTGCCATGACCAATGTCGGCATCATTCTCCCCGACGACGGCTACTGGTCTGCCGCGCGCGAACTCAATCGCCGTTACGGCGCGCTCCTGATAGTCGACGAAACCCACACCATCTGCGCAGGTCCCGGCGGCTGCACCCGCGAATGGAGTCTGCAGCCGGACATTCTCGTGTTCGGCAAAACCATCGGCAGCGGAATTCCCGGCGCCACGTACGGCGTCACTGAAGAAGTCGCCCAGCGCATCGCCGCGCGCCTTCACCTCGAAGATGTCGACGTCGGAGGTATCGGCGGCACGTTAGCCGGCAATGCGCTCTCCTTGGCCGCCATGCGCGCCACCCTCGAGCACATCCTCACTCCCGCCGCTTTCGCCCACATGATCCCGCTGGCCAACCGCTTCGCCGATGCCGTCGCCGAACAAATTCGGGCCAGTGGGCTCCCCTGGAACGTCGCACACCTGGGTGCCCGCGCTGAATACACATTCGCGCCCCACGCGCCCCGCAACGGCGGCCAATCCGCCTCCGTTGCCGACTTCGACCTCGAGCGCTTCCTCCACCTCTACACCCTAAACCGCGGCGTCCTCCTCACCCCATTCCACAACATGGCCCTCATGTGCCCCGCCACCGCCGAGGCCGACGTCGACCTCCACACCCAAATCTTCGCCGAAGCCACTCGCGAACTCACTGTTTAGGTGGCACAGCCAATCCTGGCTGTTCTCTTTTTTTCGACATTTTCTATACGCGCCGTTGCAACGTCTCCGCTTACAACCGTTTCACGACCCCAGAAGACCGTCTCTGTCAACCGGCCGCGACGCACATCTTGTTGATGTATAACCATTTATAAATATATTGACATAGTTATCTAGGCATGATACCATCTTGTGTGATTTGGAGTGGTTGTTCTTTTCCGACGAGCCTATCGTCTCAAAACCACCTCTTTGCCCTCGGCCTCTCCCCCGTAAACCTTTTCTGCATTTCGTTAAGTCCCCTTGCGCCTCTCAACGCTCCGCTGTCGGCCACATCAGTATCTTCTTTAAAATCAACACCTGCAGAACACTCCGCAAATGTTGCTTCGAAACCACTTGCAGAATCGCTAAAGGCTCTAGATGCAACGTTTACAAAAAACTGGGGGGAGGTACCTCCTCCAAACAAAAACAGCCTTCCGCGACTCGCCCCTTTTTTCGATCGCCAACGTGGCTTCAAGCCAGGAGCTTCGGATCTCCAAGTCGCGCCCTCAACCTGCCTTGTCCCTCCCTCAGCCCTCGCAGTACAATCCCTTGTTTGCTTATCGAGGAGGAACCGCCATGGCCACGGCCGAAGCGAAAATCCACGTTTCTGAATTCTCCAACGAACCATTCATCGATTTCTCGAAGCCCGAGAATCGCAAAGCCATGGAAGACGCGCTGAAAAAAGTCGCCTCCGAATTTGGCCGAGAATATCCCATGTACATCGGCGGCCAAAAAGTCATCACCGCCGAGAAGCGCACTTCGACCAACCCTTCGCATCCGTCTCAGGTTATTGGCATTTTTCAAACTGCGACTCCCGAGATGGCCGCGCAAGCTGTCGAAGCCGTTAGCAAAGCGTTTGAATCCTGGAAGCGTGTACCAGCAGCCCAACGCGTCGAATGCCTCTTCCGCGCCGCGAAGATTCTTCGCGAACGCAAATTTGAAATGAACGCCCTGATTTGCTACGAAGCCGGCAAAACCTGGCCTGAGGCCGACGCGGACACTGCCGAGACCATCGACTTTCTCGAATTCTACGGCCGCGAAATGCTCCGACTGGCAGGCCCGCAACAAGTTGTGCCCATGAAGGGCGAGAAAAACTATCTCGTCTACATCCCGCTGGGCGTCGGCGTCGTGATTCCGCCCTGGAATTTCCCCGCCGCCATCGCCGCAGGCATGACGATGGCTTCGCTCGTCACGGGAAACACCGTCGTACTCAAGCCGGCGGGTGATACGCCCACCGTTGCTGCGAAATTTGTCGAGATCGCCTATGAAGCCGGCATTCCAAAAGATGCCCTCAACTTTCTGACGGGTCCCGGAGCCGAAATCGGTGACGTCCTCGTAAAGCATCCCAAAACACGATACATCGCGTTTACCGGTTCCAAGGAAGTCGGCCTGCGCATCAGTGAACTCGCCGGCAAGACCGTCCCAGGCCAAATTTGGATCAAGCGCACGGTGCTCGAAATGGGCGGCAAGGATTCCATCATCGTCGATGAAGAAGGCGACGTGGACGCCGCTGTCGAAGGCGTCGCGCAAGCTGCTTTTGGCTATCAGGGGCAAAAGTGCTCGGCATGTTCGCGTGCCATTGTTTCCGAAAAAATCTATGATTCGTTCGTTGAAAAACTCGTCGCGCGCACCAGGAAAATCGCCGTCGGCCCCAGTGAGGATCCCGACAATTACATGGGCCCGGTCGTGAGCAAGTCCGCCATGAACACCATTCTGAATTACATAGAAGTGGGAAAGAAGGAAGGGAGGCTGCTGCACGGCGGCGGTCGCGCCGCCGGCGATGGCTACTTCATCCAACCGACGATCATCGCCGACGTTGATCCCCAAGCGCGCATTTCGCAGGAAGAGATCTTTGGCCCCGTCCTGGCGGTAATCAAGGCGAAGGACTTCGATCAGGCTCTCGAGATCGCCAACAACACCGAGTTCGGCCTAACTGGCGGCGTCTACTCGAAAAATCCAGAGAAACTCGAAAAGGCGCAGGAAACTTTCCACGTTGGCAACCTCTATCTAAACCGCAAATGCACCGGAGCCATGGTCGGCGCACATCCCTTCGGCGGTTTTAATATGTCTGGCACCGATTCCAAAGCAGGCGGCAGAGACTACCTACTTCTTTTCCTACAAGCAAAAACCGTCGCCGAAAAATTACAGAACTAGGCGACGTAACGAAAAGAGTCTCAAACAAGATGGCAGCGATGACTAGGACAACGAGCCAGTCGAGACTCTATCTTTCGTCGCCCACTTCAGAGAACGAAACACAGGATAGCTAAGGATCAGCACCGCAAGCGCCAGCACCGCCGGACTCGGCGGCCAAAACTTGCCCGATGTGAGTGAGCCTTGTAAATCCGTCACGATCGAAGCGACGAGAAAGACCACGGACGCAACGAGCGCGATTCCGGTAGTCCATGGATAGCCCCACGCGCGATACGGCCGCGCCATTTCCGGCTCGCGCTTGCGCAGTACGAAAAGCGATGCATAGGAAAGCGTATAGTTCGCGACGAAGAAAAACGCGAGCATATCAATCACGCGCTCAAACGTTCCGGTCAGCAGGAAAAGCACGCCGGCAATCGTGCTGAGAAAAAGCGCAAGCACCGGCGTGCCGCCTTTGTTTACGCGGGCGGCGCGGCCGAAAAAAAGTCCATCACAACTCATCGCGTGCAAGGTGCGAGTACAGAAAATCTGGTTCGCATTCATCGAGCTAAGCATCGAGACAATCATGATCGACCGAATCACAGCGTCGCCGTACCTGCCGAAAATGCGCGTTGCCGCCGTGCCGAGCGCGAAATCGTTGCCTGCGATTTCGTTCATCGGCAGAACGTACAGCACGGCAAGATTCAGCAAAAGATAGATACCCATGACTGAAAAAACGCTGCCGAAAATCGCGCGCGGAACATCGCGGCCCGGATTCCGCACTTCTCCCGCGACGTATACAACTCCGTCCCAGCCGTCGATCGTGTACACCACAGCCTGCAAACTCAGGAGGATCGCAATCATTAACGGCCAGCCGGAAGGAAGCGCTGTCAGCGAGGACGATGTAGTGACAGATGCACTGGATGATATTGCATTTGCGTGGTGCCCCAGAGCAAAACACGCGGCTACAAGAACCACGAATGCGGCAGTTTTCATCGCAGAGGTGACGAGCTGCGTGCCACTGCCCCAGCGAATGCCGCGCCACTGCAAAATAAGGAATCCTAGAATCAGCGCCACTGCGATTTGCATTTCGTGGCCGGCGAGAACTGGAAAAAGATCGCGGCTGTACTCGGCAATGACGATGGAAACCGCCGCCGCAGTTCCGCAGGTCGATAGCCAATCGCTCCAACCGACGATGAAGCCGGCGTACTCTCCGATTGCCCGGCGCGAGAAATTGTATTGTCCGCCGCTGCGCGGAATCGATGCGCCGAGCTCCGCGAGCGAGGACGCGCCAAAAAGCGCATACATTCCGCCGATGACCCACATGCCGATGAAGAGCCACGCGTTGGGCAGCATTCTTGCAATGTCGCCCGGAGTACGTACGATGCCTGCAGCGATGGCGTTGCCAACGGCGACGGCGATGCCGAACCAGACGCCAAGCACCTGCAGTAGCTTGCCGGAGCCGCGAGATTGCGGCCCAGGCGATGCGTTGGTGCTGGTGGAAGACTCGTCCGATGTGTTAGACAATGTGGAGTCTCAGGAGTGTATCGGAAACTCGGACATCATAATGGCGATGCGGCAAAATGCAAGCTGGAAGTCGGTGATTTGAAGAATTGCCGCGAGCGGGTTTCGTTCCAATCGATCGGGGAGGCAGCGGATTTGGAAGTAGATCGCGCGTCAGCAATTAGAAAGGGAATGGCCACGGAGTTCGACGTAAGCGGCGACGCGCCGCCCACGGACATTTCGGTGGTCATCCCGTGCTTGAACGAAGCGAATTCTATTCCCTTTTGTCTGGAAAAGGCGCTGAAGTCTTTTCAGGCCGCGGGGTTGCGCGGCGAAGTCGTCGTCGCCGATAACGGTTCGACGGACGGCTCCATCGAGATTGCCGAGAAATTGGGCGCGCGCGTTGTTCGCGTGGAGCAGCGCGGTTACGGAGCAGCCTTGCGCGCGGGAATTTCCGCCGCGCGCGGCGCCTTCATCATCATGGGCGACGCCGACGACAGCTACGACTTCAGCGAAGTGCCCCGCTTCGTCGAAATGTGGCGGCAGGGCTACGACGTGGTGATGGGCAATCGCTTTCGCGGAGAAATCAAGCCCGGCGCGATGCCTTGGCATCACAGGTATTTCGGCAATCCCGTACTGACCTCAGTCTTGAATCTTTTTTTTCACGCGGGCATCGGCGACAGCCATTGCGGCATGCGCGGTTTCACTCGCGCCATTTACGACCGCATGGATTTGCGCAGCACGGGAATGGAGTTTGCGTCCGAGTTTGTGATCAAAGCCGCGCAACTTGGCGCGCGCATCACGGAGATTCCCATTACGTTGTGGCCGGACAAGCGCGGCCGTCCGCCGCACCTGCGCAGCTTCCGGGATGGCTGGCGCCACTTGCGTTTCATGCTGATGTACGCGCCGAACTGGCTTTTTCTTCTGCCTGGCACGTCGCTCGTGGCAATCGGCCTTTTTATTGTGTTCTGGCTGTTGCCCGGGCCGCGCAACATTTCGCCGCGCGTTGTACTTGATATTCACACGATGATCTTCGGAGTAATCTTCACGCTTCTCGGCGTGCAGATCCTTTCGATCGGATCTTTTGCAAAAGTTTTCAGTTATGCCGAGCGCTTCGACCGCAACACCGTCTCGCTAAAGCGCGTCCTAAAACGCGTCACGCTCGAAACCGGTTTGCTTCTCGGCGGCGTGGTTTTTCTTGCTGGTTTTGCGGGATGCGCATGGGTCACTTGGCAGTGGGCCGCCAGCGGCTTTGGCCCGCTGGCCCAGGTCCGCCAGGTTCTTTTCTGGTCGATGTGGCTGTTCATCGGCGTTCAAATCATTTTTGCTTCCTTTTTTCTGAGCATGCTTGGCATCAGCCGCGGCACGTACATCGGCGACTACGACCTAAAATAAATGCCCTATACCGGAATCGACCACTTCATCGCCAGGCTCCGTTTTCGCGCCGCCTATCCTTATATACGTCCCGGCTCGCGCGTCTGCGATCTCGGCTGCGGTTTGGAAGCTGCTTTCCTGGATTACGCTTCCGACCGGATTGCGACGGGCGTTGGCGTCGACGATCAGCTTGCGGACGGGATACAAGGCCGGTGGCAGCGCGTGCGTGGCGATCTGCGCTTGCCGCTGCCTTTGCCGGATGGCAACTTCGATCACGTCGTGATGCTTGCCGTTCTGGAGCACCTCACTGAGCCCGAGAAGGTGCTTCGCGAAGCGCATCGCGTCATTGCGCCCGGCGGTTCGTTGATTATGACGTGGCCTTCGGCGAAGGTTGATCCGATTTTGGATATGCTGCACAGACTGCACCTGATCAGCGATGAAATGGAAAGCGACGAACATCAAAAACGCATTCCCGTCGAAGCGTTGCAAGAAATGTTGCAGCGTATAGGCTTTCAGAAGTTTGTGCATCGCCGCTTCGAATTCGGCCTCAATAATCTGATGGTCGCTTTCCGCTAAGATTGGCCGCGTTGCAGAGGGCCAGCGGAAAATCACTGATCCGGCGGCGGAGTGTACGGTTTGAGTTCGGTGTTGTCGACGTCGGGTTCGACGAGCCAGATATGGCGGTCTTTGAAGTAGCTGAACAGCTTGGCGTTTTGGTCTGCATCAAGTTCGCGGGCCCAGATGATTTGTGAACCGTCGATATCAGCGCCGTTGTAAACCCATTCGTCATGGATGTTGTGATCGTCGGAGTAGCGCACCACGATCAAATGCTTTCCGGGCACAGCCTGGAGTTGTCTAATCACGGCGACGCGGCTCGGGTCGCCGGTGCAGGTCCACCAGAGCGGATCGCAAGACCTGCGAGCGATATTGACGCTTGTAGAGAGGACGAGCAGCACGACGAGCGCGCGAGACAGCGCTACGCCTACCGGACGCGCTTTCCATTTCATGTTGCACAAATGGCGCACAGCTTGCGCCAAAAGCGCATAGATGACGCAAGTTACAGGCGCCGCATAGTGTGGTGCCGACCAGATCACCGCAAAAACTCCCGCGAGGCATAGGAACAGTGTGACGACCAGCAGGCGCATCTCGCGGTCACGAAACGCAAATGGCAGCGCGGGCAGGAGGAACAGCGTGGCCGGCCAGAAAAATTCAACGCCCATTCTCGCTACTTTTTCTGCCGTGACGTTTAGTGCATCCTTCCAGGTGGTTTGATAGTCTTCGCGCTCCCAGCCGTTATAGAAATCTTCGAATTGCTGGTTGTGGTAGGTAAGCTCGGGCTTGAGGTGCTCCCACAGAAACAGCGGAGTCGAATGATATGTGCGGGTGTTCAGAACATGCGGCATGAGGAGCGCATTTCCCGTCAGGCGCCAATTGTAGTAGCCGATGAACGCCAGAGTAAAAACCAGAACGGCGGAGATCGGCAGGAAGACGATTCGAATGCGGGCTCCGGCTGTAGTGCGGGACACTGTTTTTCCGATTAGCCACCAGAAGAGCCACAATCCCGCCGGAGCACAGAAGAGAAATCCTTCATAAGGACGGCTATTCGCGAGGATGGCGATGCCGAGGCCGAGAAGCAGAGCGCTTCCAATGCCTGCGCGCCTTTTGATGCGGCCCAATGCACCCAGCACAAGCGCTCCGCCGATACCTGCCACTGCGCCGCCCCAGTAGCTGTTCATCCAGTAGCTGGCAATTCCCAAATTCAGCGCAGCAAATACACCGCCTAACAGCGCCCATCGCGCAGGCATCCATGCTTGCAGCATCCACAAAATCGCGGCGCACATGGCAGCGTCGCTCAGCAGCACGCCGATCCAAGGATTCCCCAGTAGCTGGCCGATGGCCGTCACGAAGCCCTGCGCGGGCGGGTACATCGAGGAATAGGTCGGAAACCAATTCACGTGAAATGTCTCGAAGCTCATCCACATCGGGTGGGTTGGATTGGCCAGACGGCCGTGAGCAAAAGTATCCGCCATCAACAGATAGCTGAATTCGTCGTGAATCCCCGGGATGGGCACCGGCAATAGCGGCAAGACCGCGGGGCGGATGACCGCGACACCAAAAAACATCAAAGCAACAGCGAGATTTTTGCGCTCTGCAAAACGCGAGAGAGCGTGCTCTATTTTTTGGAAAACGCGGCTGCCGATGGTTGGTTTCCAAAGAGCCAGCAGCCCGAAGAGGAGAGTAAGGAGGAGCGCAATTTCGGCCGACGGCCAGAAATGCGTATCTGATTGGCTTCCAAGTGGATTCATTTAGCGAAAAGAGGCTCAGACGCGGATTGCTTCCGGAATGCGCAGGCGAGGAACCGTTCCATTATCATCGTGCAGGGATTCTAGCGTATTGGGGGCGCAATCAGCGCTCGATTTCCATTTCGACGTTTTCCGCGGGTGCGTTTAAGGATGCGCCGCCGGCACGCGATTCCGTGAAATCCGCAAGCTCAAGCCTCAGGTTTCCTGCGTTTGAGGAAAAGGCAAGGCCGGTTTCAAAATCCACAACACCGCTGCGAATGAGCTTGTCAATTTCTCCGTCAAAGTATTGCATTCCCTCGGTGTCGCCATCGCGCATGGCATCGAGCAAAGACTTTCCTTCTGCCTCTCCTTTTTCGACGTAATCCCGCACGCGCATGGTGGACTTGAGGATTTCAATCGCCGCAATCCTGCCTTTGCCGTCTTTTCGAGGGAGGAGACGCTGCGAGACGATACAGCGGAACGCCTTTGAAAACCGATTGCGTATGGCTAGCTGATCCGCGAGAGGAAAAGCGCCGACGATACGTTCAATGGTTTTCGCGGCGTCAATGGTGTGCAGGGTAGACATCACGAGGTGGCCAGTTTCCGCCGCTTCCAGGGCGATTTCAATTGTTTCGCGGTCGCGCATCTCGCCAACCAGAATGACCTTTGGAGCCTGGCGAAGAGCCCCGCGCAAAGCGAGATCAAATGTAGGCGTGTCGCTGTGGAGCTCCCGCTGGTGGATGGTGGCCTTTTTGTGTTTGTGGAGAAATTCGATGGGGTCTTCGATGGTGAGAATGTGATAGGCCTTTTCTGTATTCATCATGTCAATGATTGCGGCGAGTGTGGAAGATTTTCCCGAGCCCGTCGGACCGGTCACCAGCACAATGCCGTTCTTCATCTGCACAATCTCTTTCAACTGCGGCGGCAGGTGCAACTCTTCAAATCCCGGAATCGCGTCTGGGATTACGCGCATAACGATCGCGACGCTTCCGCGCTGGCGAAAAATATTTACACGGAACCTGCCCACCCCGGAAACGCCGTAGGACAGGTCGGCCGAGCCATCGCGTTCCAGCTTCCCGATTGCATGTTCGTTCTTTTCCATCAGGTCATCGGCGAACCACTGAGTATCCTGCGGCGTCAGGCGCTCGATTCCTTTGAATTTCAGCTCGACGAGCTGCCCGCTGATCTCAATTTGCGGCGCGCGACCCGGTGAAAAAATCAGGTCACTCACATGGTCACGAGCCTTCAACATGGCGGAGATGAGCTGTGCCGTATCAAACTTGCGCTGCGCGGGTGATAGTTGTGCCGGTGCCACTTGTGTTGGAGTTCCCATAGTTCTTTAACCAGGTCACCTGAGGAAAGGGATAGGTCAAGCGAGTAACGACATCAGCGATTGTAGGCGAAGGATTGGTCGGAAGGGGAGGTAACTCTCAGCGGACGTGTCTAAGAGTCATTGAAGTGAGGAAAACAACCAACGCTTCAACACCACAAGAGCGGCCGCACCGCGCGGAGCCATCCGCGAGCGAGCAGCGTGACCGTTCGCGAATGATGCCCGGAGCTATTCGTGCTGGGCAGGTGCGCGAAGATTAATTTCGAAGGAAACTACTTCGAAGCACTATCGATAAAGCTGGCGATGTTTGCTTTGAGTTTGGTGAGGTCCTCGTCGCGCAGATACATCATGTGGCCCGCGTCGTAATACTGCAGGTGGATATTTTTCTGCAGCTTTTCCGGAAGGCCCAGATGCTCCATCGTATATTCCGTGGCGTAGAACGGCGTGGCCAAATCGTACAGCCCATTCTCGACCTCGATTTGCAAATGAGGATTGGTAAGCATCGCCTGGATCAGATCGCCCTCGACGTTTGGTGAACCCGGGAAGCCGAAATTGTCGCCGCTACGATGTTTCCAGTCCCAATTGTTTCCTGCTTCATCCGAGCCGGTGTGGTACACCTTATCTTGCCCGAACTTCAGATCTTCGCGAACGTACGTATTGAAGGCCGCCGTGAAAGGCCCGGTGATGGAAGTGTCCTGCGGATCGTATTCGGCGTATTCGCCAAGCAGATCGTAGCTATAGCCGGAGAACCGCGCGTCGAGGCGGCCGGTGGTCAAGCCGCGGCTGCGCTGCAACTCTTTCATGAACTGCGGCAGGTTTACGCGCAGATCGGCTTTGATCAGGTAGTCTTCGCTCAAGCCGGTGTAGCGGGAAAGCTGTTTAGCTACCTCGGATTTTTCCGCGGCGCCCAACTTCGCTCCTTTCACTAGAGCGTTCAGATACCCCGTTTGCGCAAAGTTTCGCGCTTCCTCGAGAAACGCGGACAGATTATCGGGGCGATCCTTCAGCATCTTGTGATACCACGCCGTCGCCGCGTAACTGGGCAGATAAAACACGTAAGGCATATCCTCGCCGGGATTGAAGGAAATTGTTCCCAGGTCCAGCACCGAAGAAATCAGGGCGATGCCGTTGAAGTCCATGCCGTCGTGAGATTGCAGATAGTTCGATAGCGCCGCCGAACGGAAAGTGCCGTAGCTTTCGCCAATCAAAAACTTCGGGGAATTCCAGCGGTTGTTACGGCTCACATACGTATTGATGAATTGCGCGAGAGACTTCACGTCCTGATCCACGCCCCAGAAATCTTTGTCCTGCGCTTTGCCAACGGCGTGGCTGAAGCCCGTGCCGACGGGGTCCACGAAAACCAAATCCGTCTTATCGAGAAGGCAATTGGGATTGTCCACCAGTTTGTAGGGTGCAGGCGGCGTTGCCTCGGCGTTCACGGTCACGACGCGCTTTGGCGAGAATGAGCCCATGTGCAGCCACACCGACGCGGAGCCCGGGCCGCCGTTATAGACGAAGGCAATCGGGCGCGTGCTCGGATCTTTCACGTCGCTGCGCGTGTAGGCCGTCGAGTAGAGCAGCGCAGTTGGCTCGTCCTTCTCGTTTTTCAAAAGAATGGTTGCTGCTGTCGCTTTGTAGGGGATCGTTTGCGATCTGATTTTGATCGAGTGCTCCGTGACGGAAGATTCTTCCTTTGGCGCAGGT
>DATFZQ010000124.1:0-122453 GCA_035314345.1 Candidatus Acidiferrum sp. | reverse complement strand
TTCCTCCTCTCCAACGATGCGTCCCGAGCCACCCACGGGGGTTTTGGCCAGCGTAGTGGGACAGACATTTCTGCCTGTCTCCAAACTCGTGGAACGGCAGACAATCGATGTGTGCGAAGAAGGGCACGATGTATCGTGCCCCTACAACTGCTGTGGTTCCGGAATATTGTTACGGCCTCTTCGCCGGCCGTTTCTGCGCGCTGACAGCCGGCGCCTGCGCCGCACCATCCGAATCCCCAGAATCATCCGTTCCGGAATTGTTGCTTCCGTTCGTTATTCCGGAAAACGCCGAGTGCATCACGTCATTTGCAAAAAAATTCTTCCCGTCCATCGGCACCATCATGATTTGCAGCTTGTCCGAAAGCCGCTCCGCAATAATCTTTTGAATCAGCATCGGATTCTGCTTCAAGACGCTCGCTTCAAATTTCATGCGCTCGGCATCGGCCGCGGCGGTGACGCGGATTCGGTTGGCCTCCGCCTCCGACAAATTTCTTTGCCGCTCGACTTCCGCCTTGCTGTCGATGATCTTCGCCTGCGCCGCCGCCTCCGCGTTTTGTAGCGTCGATTCCTTGCGCGCCTCTGCTTCCAGCTTGGTCTGCTCAATCTGCTTCTGCTTGAGCGGCAGTGTGTACTGCATCGCATCCGCTTCCGCCTTTGCCTGCAGCACGCGCACCGCCGCTTGCCCTTCCGCCTGTTTCACGTCGCGCGCCTTCTGCGCTTCCGCCTCGAGCTCCGCGATGCGCACTTCCTTCAACTTGATGTCTTGCTCAGTCCCCAACCGTTCGTTCTCCTGCTCTTTCAGCAGCAGGCCTTCAAGCCCCTTCGCGTACTCCGCGGGAAGCTGCAAATCGCGCAGCAATACTTCGCGCACGAGAATCCCGTCGCTCTCCAGCCGCGTCGTAATCGCCGCCGCAGCCTTCGAACGCAGTTCTTCCCGCTTCGTCGCAAAGATTTCCTGCGTGATGTAATTCGGCGCGAGCTGCCTATAAATCGTCGACACCACCGGCGCGACTACTTGTTCACCGACCGGCTGTGGCAAATTCGCGTGGATCGTATCCAAGCGCCGCGGGTCCAGCCGGTATCTCACAGAAACGGCCAAGCCAATGTTCAATCCTTCGCGCGCCTGCACGACCAACACTTCGTTCTCCGATTTTGCCGAAGCGCTCGCCAGTGTCGAGTACACCTGCTCTCGCATGTCATACAGCGCCACGCTATCGACGAGCGGCGTAACGAAGTGCATTCCCGGGTAAAGCGTGCCGGGCCGTGCGCCCCAAATCTGGCTAACGCGTACGCCGGCGGAGCCGTCCGGAATCACCACGATGCTCAGCGCCAGCAGGATGGGCACCACGCCCGCGATCGCGAGCCGCTGCGCCAGCCCCCAGCGGACCGGTCCAAAAGGGCGCTGTGCCGTTATCACCGTCCCAGTCCCCGCACCTGCCCCCGTTTCACTTGTCTTATTGCGCGCCAACAGTCGCCGAAGTTGCTCCGAGATAAATACGTCGTAGACCACCAAAGACCCGGCGCTCCCGAACAGCCCGACGCCGAGAATCATCAGCAAATACTTCAAAGCCAGCATGGTGTTGCTCCCTTCCCTCTCACTCCCGGGCGCTGCGGCGGAGCGGTGACTGCCAACTCCGCCGCTCACGTTGGGCCGGGAATCCTGCCCGATCAATCCAGGGCTCTGTTCACTCAGCTCGCGTAACTTAGCGGTTCGACGCGTTAGCCCGCGCCAGTTGCGCTATCCCGCGCACCAAACGCGTCGGCGCATTCACACGCCGGGCCGTCGCCGGCCGCATCAAAACGAACATCGCCCGCAAGAGCAAAGCGTTAAACGCCACGGCGGCAGCCGCGGCAAAAAGGGTTGTGACAACGAGCGTCGCGAAGTGCAGCATGGCGATCATGGTGTGCCTCCCCGGTCCTACAATGTCCTGCGACAATAGGAATGGCACGCCGAGCGCCATGCTAAATGTATTGAAAATAAAAGACTTATCTTCTCTACGGAAAGCGGCCTTTGTGTGGTGGGAAACACGCCGTGGCCAGCCAGCCGCGAAACCCTCGGACCTGTTTGGCCGCAAAAGCAATCAGAGCTATTGTAGTAGTGTCAGGGAAACGACCCGGGGCCACACGCCGGGCTAAATCCCGAAAGGAAGAAGGACGCGGACCTGCCTAGCCGGATCTTCAGCAGCTAAGCAATCCGCTTCCAGAGTCCACTCGAATGGCGCCACGCCCAGGAATGCGCATCGGCAGAATCCTCGGCATACCCATCTTTCTTCATTCGACATGGGTCATCATTTTTGCCGCCATCACCTATTCTCTCGCCATACAGTTCGAACAGCAGAATCCCGGTTGGCCTCCCGCTCAACAATGGAGCGTAGGCGTTTTCACAAGCGTTCTCTTTTTTGCTTCCCTTCTCTTCCACGAACTCGCCCACAGCGTCGTCGCCCAGCACTATAAAATTCGCGTTCTCTCCATCACTCTTTTCATTTTCGGCGGAGTCGCCAGCATCGAACGCGATCCTTCCAAAGCCATTCAAGAGTTCAACATTGCTATCGCCGGACCACTGGCCAGCGGCTTTCTGGCTGGAGTTTTCTTCGTCATGTATCTGCTCTTTCCGTCAAACGCTACCGTTGCGGCACTATCGGATTGGCTCTGGAAGACGAATGCAATGCTCGCCATCTTTAATCTTCTTCCTGGCTTTCCGCTCGATGGCGGCAGAATTTTCAGGGCCATCATCTGGGGGGCAACCAAGAATTTTTCCAAGGCCACGCGCGTCGCTGGTGCCAGCGGCCGTTTGATCGCCTACGCCATGATCCTTCTCGGCGGCTTCGGCGTTTTCAGGGGCTACCTCGCCCCGGGACTGTGGAGCGTTTTTATCGGTTTCTTTCTCCTTAACGCCGCGCAGGAAAGCGTCGCGCAAGCCGCGATTCGCGAAACTCTTTCCGGCCTCCGTGCCGCCGACGTGATGAGCAACGAAGTCCCCACCGTCGGCCGCGCTATCTCCCTCGAAGACTATGGCGCCGAAGTCCTACGCACCGGCCGCCGCTGCCACCTCGTCATCACCGACGACCGCCTCGTCGGCATGATGAACGTCCACACCCTCAATTCCGTTCCGCGCGACGAATGGGCTCACAATTCGGTCCAAGCCGTAATGATTCCCCGCGAGCGCATCCTTTGGGCCACTCCCGACGAGCCGTTGCTCGGCCTTCTCGAACGCCTGCTCTCCGCTGATATCAACCAAATGCCTATCGTCTCCGGCTCCGATGACGGCGCCGCCCAAATCATCGGCATGGTCTCGCGCGATTCCATCCTCCGCGTCATGCAAACGCGCACCGAACTCGGCCCGCTCTCTTTCGGCGCCGCAAGCAAATAGACCGTTCCATTCCATGCCGTGTGATGGGAACGGTTCGTCAGTTCTCGCTGGTTGATTCTTCTCCGTATCTTCCTACCTCCAAAATTCATCTTAGGTATACGATGGTTGTGGACCCAAGTTCTGTATTTATTTAAGGAGTCGCGAATGGCTAAGAAGAGCAAGTTCAATCAAGTTGCAGCGAAAATCGGAGGCGCGTTGGGCAAAGCGGACCGCAAAGCTCATCAAGTCGTGCGGGCTGGAACGCTTGCCAAAAAAGAGCTTCAAGATATTACGAAGCAGGTCGACGCCCTCAAGCGCCAACTGGCAAAGACCAGCAAGCGTCTTAGACACGCCCTCAGCTAGATTCGAGAAGCCCGGCCCAATACCTCAACACTCAAGAGTAGCCGCATTTTCTGCGCGACGGTATTTGTCTGCCCGTGCCCCTCCCAATCCGCCGAAACGCTTCTTCCCTCGTTCACGTCCTTCCATTAGCCCGTATGTAGTCCGTATTAAGAATGTCTCTCGCATTTGGTTTATAATGCGCCGCCCGTGGGGAAGATAGCCTGAGCACGACTCACCAAACAGATTGGAGGAGGCGCAGCCATGAAATCGGCGACTGCTAGGAAATCCTTGTCGTCTAGATATCCCTGTTGGGTCCGTTGGGACTCGCCGACGCTGCTCATTTCTTCGGCGATCTTTGTGGTGGGCCTAAGCGCGCAAACGCCGGGCCGTTCGGAAAACGCGTCCCCGGCTGCCGCAGCTTCCTCCGATGCCGCAACGCCTGCATCCCTTGCCCCCATTACCACTCCCAACTATGCTCTCGAAGCCCGCTTCCTCCCAGCCAGCGTGAATCAACTCGTCTTCGACCTCTCCGTCACGCCCCACTGGTTCACGCTCTCCGACAGATTCTGGTACAGCTACCGAACCACCGACGGCACGAAGTATTACATCGTCGACCCTCTCAAAAAATCCAAGTCGTTTCTCTGGGACAATGCCAAGATAGCCGCCGCTCTCTCAACGCTCACCAATTTCCCGTACGACTCGCAACATCTCCCTATCAAGCGCTTAAGGCTCGTTGACAAAGACACTCGCATGCGCTTCGAAGTGGAAATTCGCAAAGACGGCGTCGTTCCCAACGAGCCCGAGAAAAAATCCCAGGACGATGGCAGCCAGCAAGGCAACGAAAGCGAAATCAAGCAGAACGAAGACAAGCAGAAAGAGGACAAGCAAACCGAGCAGCAGGGCCAGCGCGCCGCACGCCCAGGCCAATCTCCGGAAGCGCCTGAAGAACCGCGCATTCTCTCGTTCGAATACGATCTGGCCACCGCAAAAGTCACGCGCCTCGATAATGTTGAGCCCATGCGCAAAAAACCGCTATGGGCGGCGGTTTCCCCAGACGAAAAAATCTTCGTCTTCGCCCGCGGCCAGAATCTCTACATGATGGACGCTGACAACTACGCCAAGGCTCTCAAGAAAGCCGGTGACGCCACCATCCTCGAGACCCAGCTCACCACCGACGGCGTCGAAAGATTCGGTTACGCCCGCCGCATTCTTCCTGAGCAAGAAGAGGAGTTAAAGAAAGAAGAAAAGGGTGACACAAACAAAGCCGGCATCCGCGCTCCTGCTATCACCATCCACTGGTCCAAAGACTCAAAAAAATTTGCCGTCACGCGTGACGACTTTCGCAAAGTCCCCGACTTTTGGGTCATCCATTCGCTTGCGAATCCCCGCCCCACGCTCGAAGCCTATCCCTATCCGCTCCCCGGCGAGGACATCATGCCAGGCTCGCAACTAGAAATTCTCGACGTCGCTTCCAAACAACGCGTCGTCGTGCAAGCCAAAAATTTTCCTGAGCAGCAGCTCCGCATCGCCGACGCACCAGCCCTCGAGCGCGATCGCGAAGAGCTCCGCCAGGAACAGGAAGGCATGCAGGAGGGTAGCCAGATGCCCGTCACGCGCGTCAGCCCCCGCTGGCTCTCCGACACGTCCGACAAGCTCTATTTCACTAGCATCAACCGCGATTTTCGCAAAGTCGACGTCTGCGTCGCTGACACTACGACCGGCGCCTCAAAAACGCTCATCGAAGAACGCTCCAACGTCTGGCTCAGCACCAAGCCTCTGCGCCTCACTGGAAACGGCCTGGAACTCATCTGGTGGTCCGAACGCGACGGCTGGGCGCACTACTACCTCTTCGACTCCGCCGGCAAACTCAAAAACCAAATCACTTCCGGCGAGTACGTCACCGATCAAGTCATTTCTCTCGATGAAAAATCCCGCACCCTCTATTTCACCGCCAACGGCCGTGAGCGCGGCGAAGATCCCTACTACACGCATCTTTATCGTATCGGTCTGGATGGCGCTGGCCTGCAGCTCCTATCACCCGGCAATTTTTCTCACGCCTTCAGCGCTCCGGACTCTGGCAGATATTTTGCCGACACCTATTCCCGTGTCGACACCGCCCCAAAATCCGTCCTCCTCGACGCGCAAGGCGCCCAGCTCCTCGATCTCGAAACCACCGACATCTCTCAACTCCTCAACGCCGGTTTCAAATTCCCCGAAGTCTTCAAAGTCAAGGCCGAAGATGGCATCACCGATCTCTACGGCGTCCTCTACAAGCCCTTCGATTTCGATCCCGCCCGCAAATATCCACTGATCGAGTTCGTCTACCCCGGTCCGCAAACCGAAAGCGTGAACAAAACCTTCTCACCCAAGGGTCCCAACGTCCCGCTCTCGCAACTCGGTTTCATCGTCATTGAAGTCGGCGCGCGCGGTGGAAGTCCTCAGCGCAACAAATGGTATGACAGCTACGGCTACGGCAATCTCCGCGACTACGGCCTCGCCGACAAAAAAGTTGCCGCCGAGCGCCTCGCCGCCATCCACCCGTACATCGATCTCGCGCGCGTCGGCATGTGGGGCCACTCCGGCGGCGGATTCATGACCGCCGCAGCCCTCTTGCAATATCCCGATTTCTACAAAGCCGGCTGGTCCGAATCCGGCAATCACGACAACAACGTCTACAATCGTGACTGGAGCGAAAAATACCACGGCGTCCGTGAAGAATTGCTCAAAGACGGCACCGAAAAATTCATCTACGAAATCGACAAGAATTCCGACCTCGCCAAGAATCTAAAAGGCCATCTCATGCTCACCACCGGTGACATGGACGAAAACGTAAGCATGGTCAACACTATGCGCGTCGCCAACGCCCTCATCAAAGCCGACAAGCGCTTCGAAATCCAAATCTATCCCGGCATGCGCCATTCCTACATGCCGATCGTCAGCTACGTCGACGTGGCCCGCGGTGATTTCTTCGCTCGCTGGCTCCTCGGCTCTTCCGACACCCGCGCCGACATCATCGAACTCCAAAACCAAAAACAAGCCACCCCCAGCAAGAAATTCAAGGAGTAAGGGCAGTCTTTCTAAATTGCTTTTTTATTCTTTTTCATGCCGAGGCTTATCCCGCCAGGATATCTCCGCTGATTGTGCAAAAGTGTACAGCGCATATCCTGGAGAGTCTTTAGGATGCGCCCGTGGATGGTCAGCCGGCGCCTAGTGGGATTTCTTCATCGGTGACACGCGATTCTATAAGAGCCCACGGTTCCGATCGGCCTGCATACAGGAATATGGTTGGATCATCAGCCACGTCCACGCCTTCGTCCTGTATTCGCTAAGCGGCTGCGCGACACGATGCGCGATTCGGCGCTTATGTTTCCTGTCGCATCATCACAAAGTTGCCGGCTAAGACCTATGACAAACGCAGTGCCCCCGCCCCACAGAACTGAAGGGCGGTGCATTTCTCCATGAAGATCCTCTTCCCCGCATTAATTTGTTCCCTGCTGTGCACTGCACCTGCTTCAGCACAATCCTCAATCGCGGGAGGAAATGGCGACGCTCCCGACACCGCAAGTGCTGAAACTCCGCTCGCCCCCATAAGGCCCGTAAAACCCATAAGGAGCAAAACTCCGATCGCGACGGCCAAGTGTAAGACTGTAGAAATCGGAGTGGGCTACTCCTACGTAAGTCAACCCGGGAACCAGTCCAATCGATTGGGCTTACAGGGCGCGGATGCCAGCTTCACGATCAATTTTTCTCGACTCGGCATAACGACTGATGTGGGGTATGCGCGAGCCTCCAACGTACTGGGTACGGGGCGCAATAGTACGCTCTTTACTTACCTCGCGGGTCCCGTTTTTCATCACACGGTGCACCGTAAGTTTGATACTTACGTTCATGCGCTCGTCGGGGGCGCCAAAGTGGGTGGTCCGGTTCTTACCAATGACGGGACCATCCTGCTCGGGGGATGGACGACTGGCTACGCCTGGGCAGTTGGCGGCGGCGTTGAGTACTGGGCGACAGATTCCATGGCCATTCGCACGGGTGCGGACTATTTGAGAACTTCATTCTACGATTCTTCGCTCGTGGTTCGGGGCCAAAGCAATCTCAGGACAACGGCGGCCGTCGTCTTTTATCTCGGAAAGCCCTCGCGGAAACCCCGGCTGCTGGCACCGCGTTAACTCTTGGCCGGCCTTTCACCACTTGTCCGCGTTAATCGGGAGTTATGGCGCATTCCGTGTCAGAGGCGCTGCAATCAGCAATGTGGCACTACACCTTTGATCCATCCCGTTGTATAAAGCCCGTTGTATCGAGCTCGGCGCATCGTTTAATATCCTCCGGTTGCTCAAATGAACGCCGACGAATCGGCTGTCCCGTATCGTGACAAACCTGCGCGATCGGGATTGAAAAACAATGACCGTATTAACGCCCAGTTCAAACCTCGGCCGTCATCTCTTTGGAGTGGCGGCTTTGGCCTTTGGCCTCATCACGCTGGCCTGGCACGACTACAACGGCTGGCATCAACCGCGTTACCTTGTCTACGCCGCCGCCGCTGCCCTGATTCTCGGCGGCGCTGCGATTCAGTTCCGTCGGACCGCGAAAACGGGCGCCGCTGTCCTTGGTGCGGTTTATCTTGTCTTCGCCCTACAGTGCGTGCCAGGAATCGTCGCCGCGCCGAAGATCTACAATAGCTGGGGCAACTTCTTCGAGCAGTTCTCTCTCGTGACCGGAGCGTCGATCGTTTTTGCGCGCTTGTCATCGGCAGGGTCGCCGGAAACGCTCAATCGGATCGGCCGCATTCTTGTGGGCCTCTGCGCCGCTTCCTTTACCCTCGAACAGAAGTTTTATCTTTCCGCTACCGCCAGTCTTGTTCCGAAGTGGCTTCCGCCAAGCCAGATGTTTTGGGCGGTAGCGTCGACTGTTGCTTTCGCACTCGCGGCCGTGGCTCTTCTTACCAATCGAATGGCGCTTCTCGCGGCTCGCCTGCTGACGATAATGCTCGTGATCTTTGGGCTACTCGTATGGCTACCGTTGCTTCTTTCGGCTCCCCGCAGTCATACGAATTGGAGCGAAACCGCTGAGACCTTCGCAATTGCCGGAACAGCATGGATTCTCGCTGATCTCCTCGGCGAGTATCGGCGTAAGGACCACCGCCCGCGATGACGTGAGGCATGCCCGGCTCACGTGCGTATTCCCTTCAAAACAGAATGGAAGTCAAATAAGCCCCCGCCGGTTCGTTGTAAAGTCCCATCGTCATCAACGTCAACGGCTGCACGACGCGAAGCCCACTCTCGAGGCACCAACGAAACAATTCAGCATTTCGGCTAGGGACAAGAATGCCCGGCCCTTGAAAAGCCGCCGCTGCGGCAATCAAAGCCTTCAAATCTTCGTTCGTCTCGCCAACCGCGTGCCCGGAAAACGCCATCGAAGAGGCATACGCAGTCACGCGCCCATCGCGCTCGGCGACAGTTGCCGTGCCATGCTGAATCGAATCCTGCACCTCGCCCCCACGTTCGTGGCCGTGAACTCTCAAACATAAGTCGTTGCAAGCGGCTAGGTCTCGAGCCACTGCAGGCCGAATCGAGTACCCCGGCAGCATTTTCTTCATCGCTGGCCCCTGCATGCAGGAAAGCGGCTCGCGCACAACGAAACCAAGCTTCGCGTATAGCGACAGCGACCGATTGTGGTATGCCGCCTGCACTAGCCTTACTCCTGCAAATTTCCGTTCCACGGCGCGTGTAAGCACTGCCTGCATCAACGCGCGTCCCGCCGCGCGATTCTGCGCCGACGCGTCCACCGTGATCGGCCCAACACCGGCAATCGGTGTCCTCTCATCCAAACAGTTGCTACCGATGATTTTCCCGTCCCGTTCAGCCACCACGCAATAAAACCCCGGGTGCGAGAACATCGCCAAGAGCACTGCAATGGAGACCTCCGGCGCCGGAAAGTCAGGAGGAAAATTGTGACGATTGGCAAGCACGGTAAACGCCTCGAAACAAATTCTTCCGCACACTTCGGCGTCCGCCGCAGAGGCTCGGCGAACGACCAAGGATGGCTCGCCGGAATGCACCGTTTGTGATTGTCCTGCCATGGTCGTTCTCTCCTAGCCGAAATCCCGGCGGCAACCCAGGAAGGCAATATCTGCGCCTGACCGGCTGATTGTCCCGCTATTTGATGATCGCTATTCAGATCAACGCCGCCATTCTAACAAGGAACCATGGCGAAGGGACTCCCGCTAGGAGAGGAACGTCCCGTCTGTCCTCGGTTTCTCCAAGAGAAGCTTGCCGATGGCGATTGAGCGGGATACTCTTCGGCGTGGCAGTGGTGACAGATGATGTCCAAAGCGACGGCGAAACATATTTTCTTGTACGGGATAATCGGCGGAATTCTGATTGCGGCGCTCAAATGGAGCGAATACCGATTCCTGGTCATTGACCATTCCATCGAAATCTACAGCGGGCTAATCGCCGCGACGTTTGCCGCGGTGGGGATCTGGCTGGGGTTGAAGCTGACGCGGAAACAGGAAAGGATTGTCGTGAAGGAAGTGCCTGTTACGGTGCCGGTGCCTATGGCCGTGCCATTTTGCCCCAATGAAGCGAAAAGGGAAAAATTGGCGATTACTCCGAGGGAAATGGAAATCCTGGAGCTGATTGCGCAGGGGATGAGCAATCGGGAGATTGCAGAGAAGCTGTTTGTAAGCGAGAACACGGTGAAGACGCATTCGAGCCGGGTTTTCGATAAATTGGGAGCTAGACGGCGGACACAGGCGGTTCAGTTAGGTAAGGAATTCGGGCTGTTGCCCTAGAAATGTCTTACGAAAGAGTGAATTTTCGCTGCAAGTGGCAAAATCATCCAAAAGGGTGACGACAAGCCCCTCTCCTGATGCGGTATGGTGCGCCTGAATTCATGCATACCCACGGACTTAAAGGAACCAAGCAATGAAACGAACCATTCTCATCTTTGGACTTATATCGGGAGCAATTTCGTCGCTGATGATGGTGTCGACGATACCGTTCCTCCACAAAATAGGAACCGCCAAAGGGGCGATTGTTGGCTATACGGCCATCGTGCTCTCGTTCATGCTCGTGTTTTTCGGAATCCGGTCCTATCGAGAGAATGTCGGGAATGGTGAAATCACGTTCGGAAGGGCATTTTTGGTGGGAATTGGTATCACATTGATTTCGTGCGCCTTCTATGTGGCTACATGGGAAATCATTTACTTCAAGTTCATGCCGGACTTTATGGATAACTATGGCTCGCACACGATAGAAAAATTGAGAGCGGCCGGGGCGACAGCAGAAGTGATTCAAGCAAAGATCAACGAATTTAACCAGCTCAAGGAAAACTACAAGAATCCCCTCTACAATTCGGCGCTCACATTCCTGGAGCCTTTCCCCGTAGGACTACTGATCACGTTGACTTCTGCTGGGATCTTGAGGAAAAAGCGTAAGGTTCAGATAGCCGCGACTTCCTAGCGCTCCGCCGAGAGAGCGATGGTCCAATCGCAGGAGTGCGTGGACCGAAACAAGGGAATCCCCAGTTTCTGAGGAAGAGTGCTGTTTCGGCCAGCTCTCCTGTTGTTTTCCAAAAGGAGCGATGGCAAGCTACCTGTTGGGAACCTAAATGAGCGCGGTTACGTATAGGTGGAGGAGGAAGAGCAGCAGGACGTCTTGCACGGGACACTGGCTTTGAGTATCGAAAGGAATGGTGTTAGAAAGCTGGTGTGGGATTTGAGCTGGGCGAATTGGGTTACAAAATCCTGGCCCCAATTCGCCCGTCTCGAGTCGCCTAAGCCCATCCATGGGGGAACCGGGGGACAGACGGGGCGTTTTCTATTGCATTATGCGAGCTTCGTGTAGGGTCGATGATTTTCTCAGAAAGCGGGAATGTTCCTGTCCCCAATTCCCCGAGTTCACTCAGACCATGGTAAGGCAGCGGTTCCGGTAGAGCTCCGCGGGGTACTTGATGTCGGGGGCAGGCGCGGTTCAACGCTTCTGGCACAGGTGGAAGATGTAGTCCTTCGCCTTCACGGCCACATGGCACGTGTGTCCGCAGTCTGAGGGGCTTTTAGTTAGCATCGGCCGTGAACTTGTCCGATGCGGCTTCGTAGTTGAAAACCGCTTATCCCCATCCGCCGCTTTTCGGAAATCTCTTGCTGTCCTTTTCCATGACGAAAGCCTGGGTAAAGACGTCTGGCACATCCACGACGAAGGGGGCCTCCGTGCTCTTCTTCGGCTTCCATTGGAGCTTCGCGATCATGGAACCATCCGGGAAAGGCTGGCCGTTGCCCGGAACGCCGGCCTTGTACGCCTTGATCATGGTCGGATTGGCGACGATCACCTTGAGCACTTCGTCGGTCCGGGCGGAAGAGACCACCGCCCAGTCCTCGTATCCTCTGAAGTCGGAGAACGCGATTCAGCTCGGCGATTTCAGCGAGTACTTGTCCTGCGCGTAAACGGCCGTGGCGCCGAGGACGGCGAGCACTGCCGCGGCTATCGCAATCGTGAGCTTGCTATTGCGCTCCATGGCTGATCCTTTCCGCTCATGCACGACGGCGGTCCTGGCTCATCTGGCGCAGACGGGCGAAGGCGTCTTCCCCGTCGATGGGTGCAACGCGGCCGCTCTCGATGTCGTCGTAGCGGCTATCGAGCATCTTGCGCACTTCCGTCAATTCGGCAAGGTACCCCGACATGGCGTCCTCGACGAGACCCTCCGGCGCGCGGCTAGTGGTCGCGGCGAGTTCCTTGAGACGCAATTCCGTTTCCGGCTTGAGGTGCATGACCATTACCGCCAGTTTAGAGACGCGCTTGGAACCACGTATCGCTTTCATACGTGGGGATTTTGACTTTTCCTTGGAACCGGGGGACATGAACGTGTGAAAAATTGGTTTTTGAACCGAAACTAGCCCCGGGAGGTGGCAATTGCTCTCTCGTTGTTCCACTCACTAGTCCCTACTCACTATTCCCTATTCACTATTCCCTATTCACACTCACTCCGAATCCGTTCATACCGCAGCCCAACCGATCCATTCGAGTAGGACTTGCATTCTGTCAGCCGGAAGTCGCGCTGCGGGAACTTGCCGGGGAAGCCGGGGATACCATCGCCCAATAGAATGGGACCAACGCCGATATAGAGTTCGTCCACCAAGTCCTCTTGCAGGAAACTGCGGCATAGTTCGCCCCCACCTCCCAGGTAGATGTCTTTCCCTGGCCGGCGTTTTAGCTTTTTCACGAACGCTGTCAGAGATCCGCTCACCACTTCGAATCCCTCATGCTTCCCCGGCTTCCATCGCCGGGAGACTACGTAATTCGCCATGCCCGGCGTCTCGGGCATCTCTCCATTCTCGCGCAATTTCGCCGTTGCCTCTGCGGTTTTGCGGCCCATGATCGTGGTATCGATCTTGGAGAAGAACTCTGCCATCAGTGCTTCCCCTTCTTTGTCGATGACCAGAAAATCGAGGTCGCCGTTGCGCCGCGCAATATAACCGTCCAGGCTGATTCCGAATCCCAGGATGACTTTTCGTGGCATCGAGCGATTGTAAGATAGACCGGCTACTTGCCGTCAAGAAAACAGCGAGTGGAGCAGACGCACCTTTGTGGTTTTTCAAGGGCGGCTGGCAGCGCCTTTACTCTGGGGTGGCCCCATCGTTTGCGATTTTGTTTCTTGCAAACGGTGGGTGACTCCTCTACCCCTCCCGTCTTTCCACTCACCCTCACTACCCACTATTCACTTCCTCTCCCCCCTTTCCCACACATTTCCACAGCCGTAACAAATCCATCACTCCCCGCCCAACTCCCTCAAATCCTTCGACTTCCGCCACCCTCATTCGAATCCGCCCCTCCCGGTTCGAATAACCATGAAGTACACGAAACAAGCCTATTGACAGTCGGTAACTATCATGCTATCGTGCCTTGTGAATGTGAGGCGCTGTCCCCTCCCGACGACCCCATCGTCTCAGCGCTTGCGTCCCTCTTCCACCAGTCATGAGGTACCAGTCATAAATCACTAAGTCCTTTACAATCCGCACTTTCGCAAAACTCACCCGTAATCCCTTTGGAATCCGCAATTCCAAAACACAGCACTTAAAGTCTTTTAGAATCCGCATCTACAAAAAAGGGGGGGAGGGGGACCTATGGTTGGAAGTCAGCTCTCACTTTCACCCGCAGCGACGCGGCTCTTGGCCGACCGCGCTTCCGTCACAACGCGAATCCCGTACCGCGGCCGCAAGGTGATCGACGCCAGCGGCACCACAGGATGCCCTTCGACCAGCCGGAACCGGTACTGCTGCGCGATCGTTGCCAGCGTCAGCGCCGTTTCCATCAGCGTGAAGGTGTTGCCGATGCACTGGCGCGGCCCTCCTCCAAATGGGAAGTACGCAAATTTTGGATTCCGCTTCAGCAGGTCGCCCTCCCAACGTTCGGGACGAAATTCGTCCGGCGCGTCGTACCACCGCGCGTCGCGATGCACCGTCCACTGCGCAAACGAAACACCCGAACCTTTGGGCACGGCGTAGCCCGCAATTTCGTGCTCCTCGATGGCCGTCCGCGCCGTTCCCCACGCGGGAGGATAGAGCCGCATCGACTCGGTGATGATGTGATTCGTGTAAACAAGTTTCGGCAAGTCGTCCAGCGTGGGTGCGCGTCCCGCGAGCACCGTTCTCAGTTCGTTGTGAAGCTTCGCTTCCACTGCGGGATTCTGCGCCAGCAGCCACCAGGTCCACGAGAGTGTATTCGCCGTGGTCTCGTGCCCGGCCAGAAAAAGCGTGATGGCTTCATCGCGAAGCTGTTGATCGGTCATGCCTGAGCCATCTTCATCTTGCGCGGCCAGCAACATGGAGAGGAGGTCGCCTGAATCGCGGCCCGATGCGCGTTTCTCCGCGATAATTCGGTAGAGCACTTTTTCGATTTGCCGGATAGCTCGTTCCTGCCGGAGATTCGTCGGTGTGGGCAGCCAGTGTGGAATAAAAATAGTGCGCCGGAAATTTGCGCCGAGTTCGAGCAACAGTTCCAGCGATTTGCCGACTTCTTTCGCGTCTCGTTCCACGTCGGCATCGAACAATGTTTTACCGACGATTTGCAGCGTGAGCCGCATCATCTCCTTATGAAGGTCCCGCTCTTCCCCGTCTTGCCATTCGTCCAGCAGCCGCTCCGTGTACTCCACCATCCTCGAGGCATAGCCCGCGATGCGCGCGCGATGAAACGCGGGCTGCACCAGGCGCCGCTGCCGCAGCCAGAAATCTCCTTCGCTCGTCAGCAGGCCTCTTCCGAAAACACGCTTGTTAGCTTGCAGCACGCGGCCTTTGATGAATTTTCGCGGGTGATTTACCAGCACGTCTTCGATGTGGTCCGGATGATTGAGCAACAAGATGCGGAAATTCAGTACGCGAAGGCTGACAAGATCTCCGTACTCGCGCATGAGGCCCGTGAAATATTTCAGCGGATCGCCGTTGTTCAGAGGGCCCAGCGACCAGCGCTTGAGCCCCGTGGAAGGACCGGGAGGAAACTTGAGCTTCGCCGCAGAGCTCATAATTCCATGCTAAATGCCGGGCACAGCCGCGTCAACGCGTCGAGCGTCGGGGCATCTAGCGTGAGGAATTGTCGGAAGTCCGCGCGCGCAGTGCACGTATGCGGTATGCGCCGCGTAGAAAATCGATGGAAGTGTCGGCAAATCCAGCCGCCGCAAGCCGCTCGGACACCATTGCTGGGGCCACCGGTACAAACGTACTGCGGATATGCCCGATGCGGTTCAGCCAGCCGTCTTGAATTTCAACGGCCAAAAAAACGCCGCCGGGGCGCAGCACGCGAAAGATCTCTGCAAACGCACGTTCCTGTGCTGCTCGCGATTTCAGATGGTGCAACACCAGAACTGCGATCGCAGCTGAGAATGTTTTTTCTGGAAATGGCAGCGCGGACGCATCGCCCTGCAACACCGCGCCATTTGTCATTTGGGTTCGCCTAGCAATCCCCAGCGCAAATGCGTGACTGTATTCGAGGCTCGTCACTCGCGCCGCGCATTTCCGCAATTCTTCTGTCGCCGCGCCCGGCCCTGCGCCAATTTCAAGAACGTGCTCGCCCAATTCCGCACCGGACAAGATCCAGGGAAGCACTCCCTTCCGCGTCATCTTGCGCCAGATGGACGAAGCGCAAAACCAGTTCTCGAACCGATTCAAAGAAACACGTCCAATCTGCCGCGCAAGAAAAAACGCTGCCACACGCTTTTGAAGGAGGAGCTAGTTTTTCAGAGATTGATTATCGCAGGCCTTCACAAATTTTAGCTATCGCAACTGCTTATCGCAGCATTGGGCGGATTCGCCGCAGCGCAGCCGCAAATTGGTCGGCGTTGTACGACGAAGGATTCTCGAGTTGCCGGAAAAGTTCGTTGATGGCGGCGCGAACTTCCTCCGCGTTGCTAGGCTTCGCGTCCTTGCTGTACGCGATGTACAGCGAGTCCATGGCCATGGCCGCTTGTTCGGCGGCACGCTCGTCGGCGAGAGAAATAGTTTCCGCGTCGTCCGAAACCCGCTGCAAGAGGCGCAGCACGAGCGCTTGATCGTATTGCATCGCCGCAAGCCGCTCCGCAAAACGCTGCGCAGCCGGCGCAGCCGCGGAAGCTGAAGTAGCGACCGCGTTGCGATCGGGATTCAACTTGGACATTTCGTCCGAGACCTCGAGAAGTTTTCGGTCTAGCTCTTGCGCGCCCGCGGAATCAATTTGCGCCGCCAACAAGCGGAACACGACGTAGCGCGAACCGTTCCACGCGGGATCGCCGGGACGACGGCCAGCAAAACCATGCTCCTGCCTCCAGCTATCTTTTGCTGGCGCGAGCGCGTGATGGCACGCAAAACAAGAAAGCTCGGAGTATTCGGGCCACACATCTTTTTTGTCGAAGCGCTCGCTCTTCGCTCTCCACGTCAGGCGCTCCATTTCGGCTCGCAGTTGCACAGCCTGGCCCGCGCTCCAATCGCGCACTCCGGCCCACGCCGCATCTTCGACGGGTTTGCCAGGGGCGGACTCGCGCGGCGATTTCCAGTGCCGCGGCATCACCGCGGAAAAAGAATCCAACTCGAAAAAGAGATCCGGATGACCGGCTGCGATCATTTCGTGGTCGACAAGTTTTTCTTTCGTGCCCAGGTGGCACTCGAGGCATTTTTCTGTGCGGTGAATGACGTCGCGTATATCACGCATGCCGAGCGCGATGGCTTTTTCGTGGGGCCAATCGTGCGTGGTGTGCGGTCCGAGCCACGCAGACGCAGGACCGTGGCAATTTTCGCAGGAGACGCCTTCGGCCAGTTCGAACGGGCGGCCGCGCTGCTCCGGCGTTGTGTAAAGCGCGTGGCACGCGAGGCACTTCGGCGATTCTTCTGCTCTCGAATTGAGTTTCAGAATGCGAGCGATGCGTTCCCCGATTTCTCCGGTCAGCGCTTGATACGCGTGGCTGTGCTTGTCTTTTACGATCCAGGTCGAATATTCGTTTTGCAGAATGCGGCTGCCAGCGACGGGTTTGACGCTGCCATGGCAGCTCGTGGCGGCGCAGGAGCCGGGACCAATGTATTTTACGGGCTCGCCGTTCAAATCGGCAGGCTTGGCAGTAAGCGCAGTAGCCGTTCTTGCGAGTTTGGGGGCCGAATCGGCGGAAGTTGCTGGTTCGGCAGGGCCGTTTTTCGCTGCGGTTATTCGAACGGCAAAGGCTAGCTGCAGGAGGAACGCGGCGCACAGCATGATGCGCAGCCAATTGAATTGGGGGACGATTTGCATTCGCAATGACGGACGATCGTTCGCCCAATTATCGGGTGGAAGATGCGCTGGACGCGTTGTCTTTTTCGCAGCGTGGCGCGAAAAGGCAACGGGGCTTCTATTTACAGGGTGGGAGGGCGCCAGTAGTATGCAAGAGAATTCGTACTACACCGCCGCCGGCGACACGACCTGACCGGCGCCTTTCGATGCGAGATGCCGAGCCGTGATCTTCGACGACCTGCGAGCTATTCAGCTTCGTTACGGCTTCTTGCCCAAGGCGGAACTCGAAGCATTTTCCCAGCGCTCGCACATTCCTCTTTATCAGATTCATAGCATCGCGAGTTTCTATCCGCATTTTCAGCTTGTGCCGCCGCCTAAGGCGGATGTGCGTGTTTGCGCGGACATGAGCTGCCATTTGAATAGGGCTTGCGAATTGCGCGCGGAATTGGAAGAGCGCTTTGCCAAAAGCGGTCCAGCCGATGTGCTGATACGCGATGTTTCGTGTCTTGGGCGGTGCGATCAGGCGCCAGCAGTTTCCATCAACGATGAGATTTTCACGAGTGTGACGGCAGCGTCGGCGGAAGCGATTGCGCGAAGCGCGATTCTTGGCAAAGAGGTTTCCGAACCGCATCCCGAGCATGCCCGAGTGCAGTGCGCGTGCGATCCCTACGGCGATGGCGAGAAATACGGTGTTGTTCGGAGACTGGCTCCGACGAAGGATTGGGACGGGGTGCTGGCGGAACTAAAGGCGTCGGAATTGCGCGGGATGGGCGGGGCGGGATTCCCGACGAGTATGAAATGGGATTTGGTGCGCAAGGAGCCGGGGGCGGAAAAGTATGTCGTTTGCAATGCGGACGAGAGCGAGCCCGGAACCATCAAAGACCGATTCATCATGACGCATCTTCCTCATCTCGTAGTCGAAGGGATGATCGTGGCGGGGCTGGTTACCGGAGCGAAGCGGGGCATTCTCTACATTCGGCACGAGTATCACTTGCAGGAAGAAATTCTTGGTGAGGAGTTGCGGCGGTGCTATCACGAGGGCTTACTGGGAAAAAGTATTTTAAAGAGCGGCCTGGCGTTTGATTTGGAGATTTTCGTGAGTCCGGGCGGATACATTTGCGGGGAAGAAACCGCGTTGATTGAAGCCATCGAAGGCAAGCGTGCGGAGCCGCGTAACAAACCGCCGTTCCCCGTGCAGGCGGGGCTGTGGCAAAAGCCGACAGTGCTGAATAACGTGGAGACGTTCGCGAATGTGCCGCAGATTTTGGCGCGCGGGGTGGAGTGGTTCAAGACGCAAGGAAAGTCAGGATCCCGTGGGTTGAAATTTGTTGGAGTTAGCGGACATGCCGCAAAACCCGGTGTTTTCGAAGTGCCGATGGGGATCTCGATGCGCGAGGTTGTGTTCGACTACGCAGGAGGAATTCGTGGGGGGCGGCAGTTGAAGGCGTTTGCGCCTTCGGGGCCGTCTTCCGGGTATTTGCCGGCGTCGATGGTGGATGTGCGGTTGGATTTCAAGGCGCTTGCCGAGGCTGGTTCGATGCTTGGCTCGGGCGCGATCGTGGTTTGCGACGATACGACATGCATGCTGGACATGGCTTTGAACGCGGTGCGTTTTTATCGCAATGAATCGTGCGGAAAGTGCGTGCCTTGCAGGGTGGGTTCGCAAAAGATGACGGATTTGCTAATGCGATGGACGCACAGCGGGTTGCCGGAAGAACAGTATCGCGCGGATCTGTCGTTGATCGATGAACTCTGCCAGGCGATGAGTCTGACTTCGATTTGCGGGCTTGGGCAGATTGTTCCGGCGCCAGTGTTGTCGGTGTTGAAACATTTTCGGGAGGAAGTGGACGCACATGTTTTGAAAGGCCAGTGTCCGAGCGGAATTTGTTTTACTGCTGAGGCTCGGGCTGGAGAGGCACAGCGGGTGGGAATTCGACCGTAGCAAAAGTGAAGTAAAGAGGTAGTGAAGCAAAGAAGAAAAGAAAGAAGAAGAGCAAAGAATGAAGAAAAGGATTTAACGCAGAGGGCCGTAGAGGCACAGAGGACGCAGAGAAGAGAAGGGGAAAAAAGGAAGAGAAGGTAGAAAGGAAGAAAAAGATAAAGCGAGGATTGTGAGTACAGCGACGACACCGGCGGGACTTGTGGAGATCACGATCGACGGGCGACCTGTGCAGGTGGCTCCGGGGACGAGTGTGTTTGATGCGGCGCGGATGAATGGGACGCCGATTCCGACGCTTTGCCATTTGCAGAATGAAACGCCGGCGGGGGTTTGCCGGCTTTGCGTGGTGGATACGGGGGCGCGTGTGCTTACGGCGTCGTGCGTGCGGCCGGTCGAGCCGGGCATGAGGGTAGTGACGAATTCCGAGAAAGTATTGCTCGCGCGGAAAACTCTGCTTGAACTTTTGATGGCGGATCATCCTTCGCCGTGCGCGCGGCAGGAAAAATCGGGCGACTGCGAGCTGGAGACTTTAGCGCATGCCGCGGGAATTACGAAGCCGCGATTCGCGAGACGGACTGTCTCGCGCGGGATTGATGATTCTTCCTTGGCGATTGCCGTGGATCACGATGCTTGCATTTTGTGCGATCGATGCATTCGCGGTTGCGACGAGATTAGGAATAATTTTGTACTCGGGAGGATGGGGAAAGGGTATTCGGCTGGGATTGCTTTTGATTTGAATGCGCCGATAGGCGATTCGACGTGTATTTCGTGCGGGGAATGCATGGTGTCGTGTCCGACGGGTGCTTTGACAAACAAGACCGTTGTGGGCACGTCTATTACTGCTGGACCGGACGCCCAAGGATTCGAAGCGGAAGAGCTCTTGCAGTTGCCGGTGTTCAAAGGAGTTTCGGGGACGTTCTTGGAGTTGAACCGCGGCGCAATCGTCAAACGGCGATTCCGCCCGGGAGAAATTATTTGCCGCGAGGGCGAATTTGGTTCGACGGCGTTTTACATTCTCGAGGGCAAAGCGCGGGTTTCGCTTTCGTCGCCGATCGCGCACGTGAAAACGCAGGGTGGCGCGAAGGGCCTTTTCAAGAAGCTCACCAGCACACTTGCGGCGCGGGATACGGACATCCGCACCGAGGAAACTCGCGACAGAACGATTCCAATCGATGCGTCCGTAGACCTCGCGTATGGAAATCCGGTGGCCGAACTCGGTCCTGGCGATTTGTTCGGAGAGATGACGTGCATGAATTTTTATCCGCGGTCGGCGACGGTGATTGCGGAGACGGATGCCGAGGCGTTTGAGATGCTTCGGAACGTGCTCGACATCATGATGAAGAACAAATCGTTTCGAGCGCAGATCGACCAGAATTATCGCAAGCGGGCGCTGGAAAACCATTTGCGCGGCGTGCCGATGTTTGCGGATCTTTCGACTGATTTTATCGAGCATTTGAAGAGCAGCGTGGAGCTGCAGAGGTTTGCGCCGGGGCAGATCATTGCGCGCCAGGGCGATGCCGCAGACAGTTTTTATCTGGTGCGCATCGGATTCGTGAAGATTTCGGAGACGTATCCCGGCGGAGAACTCGTGCTGGCGTATCTCTCGCGCGGAGATTATTTCGGGGAGATCGGGTTGCTCGGCGGAGGAGTGCGCACAGCGACTTGTACAGCGCTGGATCACGTGGAAGTGGTGCGTATCTCTGGCGATGATTTTCGGGACATGGTGGAACGCTTCCCAAGCGTGCGGCAGGGACTGGAAGCAGTGGCGGCAGAACGTGGTGCGCAGAATCAGCAACGGATGCAGACGGTAAAAAGCGTACCCATCGATCAATTTCTTTCGCAGGGTTTGATGGAAGCGCAGAGTTTGCTGATTCTTGACCTTAACAATTGCACGCGCTGCGATGCTTGCGTGAACGCCTGCGCCGATGCGCATGACGGAGTTACGCGGCTGGTGCGGGAGGGCTTGCGGTTCGAACAGTATCTGGTGGCGACTTCTTGCCGGCAATGCCGCGATCCGCTGTGCATGGTGGGTTGTCCGGTCGGAGCGATCCGGCGGCGAAATTCGTTGGAAGTGATTATCGAGGATTGGTGCATCGGGTGCGGTTTGTGTGCGCGGAATTGTCCGTACGGAAATATCAACTTGCATCCTTTTGACGTGATGGTGGAAGACCTGGAGCGTCCAGGGAGAGAGAAAGCGGTGGTGAAGCAGAAAGCCACTTCGTGCGATTTGTGCACGCATTTGAAGGAGCCGAGTTGTGTTTACGCCTGTCCGCACGATGCGGCGCACCGTGTGGATCCGCGGACATTTTTTTCGGAGATGCTGGGCGGGGGAGCAGCGAAATGAAGGTGCGAGGATTTTCCCTTGCGAATTGACAAAACACATCACGGGTGGGCGATTGCATCGCTGGGGACACTTGCGGTGTTCACAGCAGCGTACGTGGCATACGCGGTGCAAGCGCCGGAAGAGCCCAGGGGCGGCAGCGCGCTTGGTTTGGCTTTCGGGGTGATTGGCTTCGGGTTCATGATTTTCGCGGCGCTGCTGGGGGCGCGAAAACGGGTTCCGACATGGCGGATTGGACGCGCGCAGACTTGGATGCGCGGGCACTTGTGGCTGGGATTGTTGAGCTTGCCGATGATTCTGTTTCATGGGGGATTTCATTTTGGCGGGATCCTGACGAGCGTGCTTATGTTGCTGCTGATTATTACCGTGGTGAGCGGAGTGTTTGGGGCGGCACTGCAACATTACGTGCCGCGGGTGATGACGACGGACGTGAAGCTGGAAACGATTTATGACGAAATTGGAAATGTGCGGAAGCTATTGCGCGAAGAAGCGGATCGAGGGGTCGAAGCGATTTGCGGGCCGCTGGGGGTCGGCAAATCGGCGAGTGGAGAAGTTTTGCGCGCGGGTGGACTTAGCGCGGCACGGGGTATGGCTACTACGAGCATTGGAGCAGCAGTGGCGGCTGCCGCGGAAACGATTGTGCTTAGCAAGGAGGAGTGCGCGCCTTTACAAAAGTTTTATTTGAGCGAGATGCGGCCTTTTCTCGAGCGACCGAAGTTGCACGGACCGCGGCTTGGCGATGCGGACAAAGCGCATGGTGCGTTTTCCGGGTTGCGGACGTTGATGCCCCAAGCGGCGCAGGCGACGGTGCAGGACTTGGAAGATATTTGCGATGAAGCGCGGCAGTTGGTGCGGCAGGAGCAGCTTCATCGTTTGTTGCATGGATGGTTGCTGGTACACATACCGATTTCGCTGGCTTTGATTTTGCTGGGCGCGGTGCATGCGGTGATGGCGCTTCGCTTTTGAAGAAGTGACGAGTGGTGAGTGACCATTCGGCTTCTTTTCCTTCGCGGCTCAGGGTAAACAGAGTAAACGAGTGGCGAGAACACGAACAACCAAGAAGCTGGCGCAGCGGATCGACCTGAATTATTTCAAGAGGCCGACTGGGCTGAAGCGCGCGAAGTTTTGGCTGAGCGTGGGACTGCTTGCGATCGCACTGGTTTGGATTGGCTGGCAAAGATTTTCGCGGGACTCGCGGGTGTATTCGAGCGGAAGGATGAGCGAGGCGCACGCGGTCTTGGAGGCGGATTGTGCGGCGTGCCACGTACAGACGGCGGGGATGTTTTCGGCGAAGGCCAGCGATGCGGCTTGTTTGGCGTGCCACGATGGGCCAGTCCACCACGCTGCGCAGACTAACGCGCTTAGTTGCGCGACGTGCCATACGGAGCATCGCGGGCGGGGGAACCTCGTTTCGGCGAAGAATGCGAGTTGCGCGGAGTGTCACGGGGATTTGAAAACTAGCAACGGCGTGGCAAATTACGCTGTGCATATTGCAAGTTTTGAGGACGGGCATCCTGAATTTGCCGCGCTACGCAACAATGCGCGCGATCCTGAAACGATCCGGGTGAATCACGCCATTCATATGAAACCGATCCGGCGCGGACCTAACGGGCCGAATGTGCAGCTGGAATGTGGAAATTGTCATCAACCCAAAGCTGTTTCAGCGGATTGGAAATATGCCGACGCGAACTACATCTCAGGCAACACTTCTTACTCCGAGCGAGACGAAGTGCTTACGCCGAAGGATGGGACTCTTTCGCGTCCGGGGCACGAGAGTGGCCGTGAACTAATGGCGCCGGTGAAATTTGCGACGGCGTGCGCGGGATGCCATTCGCTGGCGTTTGACAAGCAGTTCAGTGAAGGCGTGCCGCACGACAAGCCGGAGGTGGTGCACGCGTTTCTGGTAAAGAGATTTAGCGAGTATATTGCGGCGCATCCTGGGGACTTGCGCGAGGCGCGTGATCCTGGGCGCGATTTGTCGGGAAGGCCGGTGCAGGCGGTTGTGCGAGTTTATACGCCGAATGAGTGGGTTGGCGCACGGATCAAGGATGCCGAGGAACTTTTGTGGCGGAAAACTTGCAAACAGTGTCATGCGCTCTCGACGGGAGCGAGGCAGGATAGTTTGCCTGTTGTGGAAGCGGCGCGAACGACCGTGAAGTGGATGCCCCATGCGAGATTCGATCATAACGCGCATCGGGGATTCGCGTGCGCGAGCTGCCACGAAAAAGCGCTGAGCAGCACGGAGACAAGCGACGTGCTCTTGCCGGGGATTGCGACTTGCAAGACGTGCCACGCACCGGGGCCGGAGCATGCGGAGTCGCGGTGTTTTGAGTGCCACACATATCACGATTGGTCGAAGCGAAAGGAAGTGAAGCCGGCGTTTACTCTGCCCGCGCTGCGCACGGGCGAGCGCTGAGAGTTTGATGTGGCGCGGGGAATGTGGCTATATTTTCTGCACGCAGGCGCGAGAGCCGCCGTTTAGTACCGGAAGACGCGCGAGCCGATTATTCTAGGATGCATTGTGGCATCCGAAGCGAAAAATGTGATTCCGGCTCCTGCTGCGATAGTCGGCGTGCAGGTTCGCGCGCACGAAGGGGCTGCGAAGAGCTTCTGGCGAATCCTCACCCGATTTGATTCCTCAAGATTACAACCGTACCTGGCGCTGCGAAATACGGTGGGAGTTGTGCTGCTTTTAAATATGGTGGCCGGCGGCTGCCTCGCGCTGCTCGTTTACGCGGTCTGGCCGATTTGGGAACGCGCGGGGGGTCCGGGCGGATCGCGCAAGTGCTAGACGCATACAGGGAATACTTCCACGCGCTGACTCAGGAATATGTGAATTCCGCGAGCGCGGGCGGAGTGCTGGCCAAGTTAAACGAGTCGCGCGTTCTGGACGAGAAGCGATTGGCGGCGCGGCGGGCGCGGTCAAATCTGGAAGCGTCGATAGACCGGGTGAGCGCGGAGCCGGGAACGACTGCGGAACAGATGAACCAGCTGAACGCGATACTTGTGAGTTCGCACCGTTTCATGAATGCGGTAATGGCGCTCGAGGCAGGATGGCGACACACGCCTCCGTCGCGGCCCATGGCGGAGTTTGGAGTGTTTGCGGAAGACGTGGAGAAAACGCTGGAGCTGCTGGCCAAAATGTTGGGAGGAGAGAAAGTTCGGACGAAGGATTTTCCGGCTTTGCGCGAAGACCACCAAAGGCTGTTGCAAGCAGGCGATTCGCGAACGGAGCAGTATGTGCTTGTAAATGTGGAGGCGGATCGCATCACGAATAGCTTGAATACGCTGCGGGAACAAGTGACAGAATGGGTGCGGGCACAGAAGGGCGGATAGGGAGGATGCCATGGGGGAAACGAGGCGCAGATTTTTGATGACACTGGCCGCAGCGGCGAGTTGTTCTGCGGCGGCAAATAGCTCCGCCTTTGGGCAAATACGCGGCGACAAGCCCTTTCCAAATCCGCCGGCGTCCGCGGAGACTCAGAATCCGGCGGAGGCGAAAGCGGACAAATCGGATCCTCAGAACGCGAAGAGAGTGGCGCTGCAGCAGAATGAAAAAGAATTTCGTGCAGGTGTCAATCGGTTGTATCAGCTGGCGGGCGAACTAAAGGAAGAAGTCAACAAGACGCTAACGAGGGAAGTTTTCTCCGTGCAGATCTACAAGAAGACTGAGGAGATTGAAAAAGTTGCGAAGATGTTGAAGGGGAAGGCGAAGGGATAGTGAGTAGGAATTAGCGAGTAGTGAGTGGTGAGTAGGGGAAGAGACGGCCATGGCGCGAAAGAAGCCGATTTTCACCAGATAGCTTGAGACGAAACGGGATGAAGAAGGCAAAGATTCGAATCAGGAAGGCCGTTGTGGCGGAGATTCCGGTACTGCGGGAATTGATTGAGGTATCTGTGCGGGAGTTGCAAGCGCAAGACTATACGCCTGCGCAGATGGAGGGCGCGCTGGAAACCGTGTTTGGCGTGGATAGTCAGCTCATCGCGGATGGGACTTACTTTGTTGCGGAGGCCAAGCCTGTAGATGCGCCGTCCGGAACGGCAACAACTGGCGGAGCGAAAAATACCGGAGCAAGCTGGACGATCGCCGGGTGCGGCGGCTGGAGCAAGCGCAAAACGCTTTATGGCAGCGATCACTGGACAGGGCGAGAGGATGCGCTGCTGGATCCCCAGCGCGACGCGGCAAAGATCAGGGCGTTCTTTATTCATCCGGCGTGGGCGCGGCAAGGGATCGGAAGCAGAATTCTAGAGGCGTGCGAAATTGCGGCCAGCACTGCTGGTTTTAAGAGTTATGAAATGGGCGCGACCTTGACGGGAGCAAAGCTATTTGGCGTGAAGGGCTACGCCGCTCTGGAGAAGATCGAGATTCCGCTGAAAGGCGGGTTGTCGCTTCCTGTGATTCGAATGGCTAAAAGAGCGTAGGGACAAGCCTTTTAGACGCTAGGAATCTTTTCAGACCGAAGATCTTTCGATTGTGATTAAGGCTGGAAGTACGGCCATTGAACAGGCCGCTTCAGAGAACGAGAGCGGGCACGGCCCTTCGAGACTCAGGGTAAACATGCCGTGCCTCTACGAGATGTTTGCATGCGAACCATTGTGAAAGATGCAGTTTAGCTGCCCATGAGAAACAAGGGCTTGGCTTCAAAGCTCGAGAATTGCGGGCGGAGACGCTCGATATTGTAGTGCTCCTTGATGTCTACAACCTTCTTGGTGGAAGTGATCGTTTCGATGGGAATGTTGCCGTAACTGCCATTGTGGAGAACGACGAGTCGGCCGTGAACGCCCTTTAAGAGCAATTCGAGGGCGATATTGCCGTAAGCCATGGGGACGATGGAGTCCACAACGTCTGGGTCGCCGCAACGGGCAAGATAACCGAGCTTTTGGTTGACCACTTCAATGGTCTTGCCCTTATTAAATTTCTTCGAGAGTTCCTTTACTTTATCCGAGACGATGTCACCGATGCCGCCAAGTTTCTTATGGCCATAGGCGTCGGCTGTCTCGCCTTCAAAAATCATTTCTCCGCCTTCAAACATCGCGCCTTCGGAAACGAGAACCGTGGAATAGCGGCTTGGATTCTTGGCGCGGTCGTTGACGAGCAACTCAGTGAGGCGCTCGATATTGAATTTGTACTCGGGAATGACACAACGGTTGGCGGCACCAGCCATGGTGGGGAGCATAGCGGTGTACCCGGCGTAGCGTCCGAAAACTTCGATGACCATGAAGCGCTCGTGAGAACCCGCCGAGGTGCGCAGGTCATTGACGAGCTGCAGGGTACGGGTGACGCAGGTGCTGAATCCGATGCAGTAATCCGTGCCGGGGACATCGTTGTCCATGGTCTTGGGGATGGCGATGACTTTGAAGCCTTCTTTGTGGAGGCGGACGCCGTAGCTGAGTGTGTCATCGCCGCCGATGGGAATGAGGGTGTCGATGCCTAGCCAAGCGAGATTCTTGAGGACTTCGGGAGTGAGATCATTTTTCTCGGCGGTGAATTTGTCTTTCAAATGTGCCGGGACGTTGGATTTGCTGACGCGGCCGGGATTCGTTCGCGAGGAGTGGAGAAATGTACCGCCGGTGCGTGCCGCGCGGTCAACGACTTCCTGCGTGAGCACCAGGAAATTATCGGAATTGTCGTAATCCTTTTCGCGGACCATCTCAACAAGGCCGGCCCAACCATGGCGGAAGCCGACGACCTGATAGCCCTCATGAAGTGCGCGCGTGGTGACGCCGCGGATTGCGGGATTGAGACCGGGGACGTCGCCGCCGCCGGTGAGAATGCCGATGACGCCTTTTTTGGTGTTGATGTTTGCCATGATGCAGAGCCCCTTCCGAGGAATAGTTAACTGACAATTATCCACGGACCGCCGAGATTTAGAAAGTGCGGATCGAACTAGAAATATACGGCGGCGTGACCGAGAAACGCGCGTTAACCTTCAAATTAAGGTTGAATTTGTGTGCCGAGGACGCCGAGGAACTTGGCGAGCCAGGAGTGGAGCGCGGGCCAGGCCGGACCGGTGACGAGGTTGCCGTCGACGAGGGCCTCGGTCATGGGCAGACTGACGTAGGTGCCGCCGCCGAGCGTGACGTCGGGGCCGGTGGCCGGATACGCGCTGCACTTTTTTCCTTGGAGAACTCCCGCGACGGCGAGAACTTGTGGCGCGTGGCAGATGGCGGCGAGAGGCTTATTGGTTTTTGAAAAGTGATGGACGATCTCAATGACCCTTGGGTTGAGGCGGAGGTATTCGACCGCGCGGCCGCCGGGGATCATGAGCGCGTCGTAGTCTTCGGGCTTGACCTGATCGAAAGTGGCATTCAACGCAAAATTATGGCCGCGCTTTTCGGTGTACGTCTGATCGCCTTCGAAATCGTGGATGCAGGTCGCAACGAACTCGCCGGCTTTCTTGCCAGGACACACGGCGTGAACGGTGTGGCCGACCATTTGTAGCGCCTCGAACGGCACCATCACTTCATAATCTTCCACGTAATCGCCAATGAGCATGAGAATGGATTTCTTGGACATGAGGCCTCCGGGGAGAAATTGTAACCGACGATTCGGAATGCGCAAAACGTGTAGGCGATCCTGGAGAAGCAGACAACGCAGCCTAGTGAAACAAATGTTGAATCATGTGAACACCAGAGAAACACAATGGTCGATTTGGATGCTGTCTCAAAACGAGACAGAGAGCATTAAAACGATTGAACATGAGATGTTTGCGCGAGAGAGTAATGCCTTGAACGACAACCAGCATCCCCTCCTCACAACCGTAAGTCCATGAATCTAAGTGGTTTCTCAGAAAGTGTGGGCCAGCGCCAATTTCCCCGGAGTCTGGCGAGGCAAGTGCAATTAGAACCCGGCATTTACTTCGCCGGATGTTTCGGCCTCAAGGACATGATCGTGACAAAGGCTAAGCGAATACTGGCAGTGTGTTTGCTCGCCGTCCTCACCTTGGCAAGCGGTGGGGCAATCTCTCTGCGGGCTCAAGTAGGCGACATCTCAGAGACGAGGCGCAAGGTAAAGGTATTGGTTAGGCCTCAATACCCCGAGCTTGCAAAAAAGCTGAGCCTTTCAGGACTGGTGAAAATCGAAGTTACGATTGGGCCAGATGGAAAGGTGAAGAGGGCGCACACTGTCGGCGGGCACCCCGTCCTGGCAACGGAAGCAGAAAAAGCCGCGTTGCAAAGCGAGTTCGAGCCGGGGCCAAAAGAAACGACGGAGATCATCGAGTTCAAATTCAGCCCGCAATGAGCTGAAACACTTCCGTAAAAAAATCGGGCGGTTATCCTGGCGAGGGATAGCCGCCCATTTCTCTTTGTACCAGATTGCAGTTAGTGCGCGTGAGCTTGAGAAGCGACGACAGGCTCGGCCGAATCCTGAATGGTGAGCATGTCTGTGCGCACTTTGTCCCACTCCAGCAGGTTCAGCCCGTATGACGTGAACAGCTTGCGAATGTGCGCGGAGTCCCAGCCCAGAACTTTTTCGAGCACGGGGACGAGGACGCTCATGGCGTTGTCGCTGAGCACGGTGCGCTTCGCGACGCGTGTGATGAACTTGGCTTCGGAGACGGCGATCGTGAGGCCGTCGTGTTGATTGACGTGCATCATCACGGGAATATCGGAACTGCCGTCGCCCATGTAGATGATGTGATCGTGGCTGATGCTGAGTTCTGCGCGGCGCTCTTCAAGAACGGTGATTTTGCCCCAACCAGCGGAAGCGCGAATGATGGAATCGACTTCTCCCGTGGACTCGTTGTAGCGGAAGCGCGTGCCGAAAATGTTTTGCGGCGGGACGATTCCTTCGAGCGCGGACTGAATGATTTCTTGCGGAGCCGCGGAGATCACGTTGAAATGAAACTTGTAGCCCTCGGCCAGATTGGCCAACGCGCGCGCGAATAAAGCGACGTTGTGCTTCAAGCGGATGCGCTTGCCGGTCTCAACCAAATGATCGCGGCGAACGCGCCGGAAATCCGGGTCGTGCAGAATCAGATAACTGAGTTCGGCGCCTTGTTGGACAAGGTTCATTTCCGCAAGGCCCTTGACCTTGTCGTGGAACCCGTGAAAGCCGATGAGCTCGGAAAGAGCGACTCCCGAGTCGTTGAAGCTCAAGGTCTGGTCAAAATCGCTCGCCAGTAAATAGTGCTTAACCATGTTCTAGTACTCCTTCTTGCTTCTCTTGTCATTTGCTCGCCCGAAGCGAGACGTATGCTCGCCTTTGGCGAGGTGGCCCGCCCTGAGTGCGGTGCCAGTACCCCCTACACTTACAACAATAGCCTTATCACCGGGGGGGGCCCCACGAATTATTTTGATGGGTGCTATGCGTTAAAAACGTGAACGAACCATTATACCTTGATTAGATGTGCCCTAAGGTTAAAAGATACAAAGGAAAGGAGATGGTACCTTTTCGAGCGCAGAAATGGGACAAAAGACGTGTCTAGAAGGAGATACCGACAGCGAAGGAAAAGTGAAAAAATTGCTCCGTAACATCAGAGGGGCCGGTGCCTAAAGGCCGAGGGCCTTCATCTTGGGTTCCTCGTAAATGTCGTCCTCGCCGGGATAGCGGAGGCGGTCCTTAAAACGTCCGGTTTCGGCGGCCAGGGCCCATACCAGGCTCTCTCCGGCAGGGAGCGTTTTGGGGGCGCTGTGGAAAACTTCGTCCTGGAAGGCAAGGGAGGCATCGATCCATTGCCAGCCAGCGGTCTCAAAAGCAGCCATCACGTCGGGAAGGACGAGGGCGTTAAGCGTGTTGTAGTGAATGAGCAGGGTGTGGCGGATGTCGCGGCCGAGGACGTCGATGGCGAGCTGGCGGTAGAAGGACGCGCGATCGAGGAGATGCGCGATGAGGTAGTCGCGATAAGGCTTGATGTTGAACTTGGGTTCTTTGATGAGGCGATCGGCCATACGCTCGTTGACGTACCAGTCGGAAGCGTCGATGGTGACGTGGCCGACGCGATAGCCGCTTTCCTTGAGAAGAGTGCGAAAGCGGTCGCGCTTGTCGGCGGTGTCGCCTTCTTTGAGGAATGGGTAACGGAAGAGAAGAGTTTTGTTGTGATAAGGAGCAATGATTTTTTCATTTTTCAGGAAATCGACGGCGAAGTCTGTGTAAGAAGTGAGGCCGCAATAGTTGAGGTGGGAATAGGAATGATTGCAGATTTGGTGGCCTGCTTGGTCCCAAGCAGAGAGAAGTTTGGAGCCGTCGTACTCGTCCACGCGCATGCCGCAGACGAAGAGAGCTGCTTTGATGTTGCGGCTGTCGAGAGCTTTTAGGATGCGGGAGTTGGCGTCAGGCCAGCGGAGGTTGGAGTCGAGTTTCAGTCGAGGGTCGTCCATGGTAATAGCGAGCTGGGGGCGCGGGGCGTTCGAAAGGCGTTGCGGCGTTGCGCTTTGAGGCGGGGTGAGCGCGTGAAGTGCGCCCGCGAAAAACGGGGCGCATGAGGCGGCGGATATCGTTTTGAGCGTCGAGTCGAGAAATTTGCGGCGATTCATCGCATGACCTCAGAAAAGAGAATTGAGCCAACTGTGGGCGCGGGCGAAGATGGATGTTGGAGATGAAGACACAGCTGAGCGTGGGGACTCGGCAGAGTCGTCGGTGACGGAATAGAACGCGCCGTTGGCGGAGTGTTGATAAAGGCGCTGCATTTCAGCGCGATTTAGAGGACGAGCGCCGCGGCGACCGAAAACGGCGAGCTGGTTGCCGGATTCGTCGACGGCGCGGTCGCGATCGATGCCTTTGGAGATGGCCAGGGCTGGACCGCGAGTTCGCGCTGTGGCAATGAGCTTCGGTGTAGGACGCGGGCTGAAACCGGAGAAATGCGCGGGATCGTCCCAGGGGGACACGATTTGCAGTACGCGAAGGCCATTTATTCCGTCGGCAACGAAGGCGAACGCGCTGCCTGCGACCATGCCGATTTTCACGTCGTTGACGTCGTTGAGTTGGCCTTCGGCGGTGAAAAGCTGATCGAGCTTGGGGGCGTCGGGTCTTTCCACGTCAACGATAGCGAGGCCTTGCCTTCCTGCAGAGACGTAGGCGTAGGTGCGGGCGACGTAGACGTTACGCGCGTCTTCCAGAGGCACCAGGGTGTTAGAGATGAGTTTAGGTCGCGCCAGATCGGTAACATCGAGGACCTTGAGGCCCCCGTGGTCCGCAACGAAAGCGTAGCGGAACTGCACTGCGATTGCGCGAGGATCGTTGAGTACTGGCGCGCCGATCGTTGCCGTGACGCGAGGCGCGAGCGGATTATCGAGATCGACGACGACTAGAGATTTATTGGTAAGGATGTAGGCGTAGGTGCCAGCGATGGTGATGCGGTGCGCGCCGGTCAGGATGCCGTTGGGATTGAACGCCAGGGCGCGTTTGAGAAAATTGTTGGTGGGATTGCCATCGAGAAGCGTGCCGACACCGGGGCTGTTGGATTTCAGATCGGGATTGCCGATGACGACTAGGCCTTCTTCTTTGTCAGCCACATAGAGAAAACCGTAAAGAAGATGGATGGGTTGCTCTTCGTTCTCGGGGAGGCGCTGGCGGAGTGGATCGAGGCCCAGCGTTGTCGGCGAAGCAACGGCGACGGCGTTTTTGGTTGGGAGGAAAAAGCGCTGGCCAACTGGAGAGACTGGAGCGGTGATCATGCGCTGGGAGAAATCTTTATTGTCGATGTTGGCGATGTCGAAGACGCGGAGGCCGCCGGGACCAGTGGCGGCATAGGCGTATTCGCCGCGGGTTTGGATATCGAGGACGTTGCCTTCGTGGCTCGCAGCGAGGGAGAGCTCGCGGCCGTGGTCGACAAACTTCTTGTAATTGTCGGGATAAGCGATGCCCTGGAGGTCGCTACCGAAGATAGCTTCGGGCTCGTCGTGCTCGGCGACGGCGACGGCTTCGAAACCCTTCTTGCCCGTGGCAACGTACACGTAGCGTCCCATGAAATTCATAAAGTTCGTGCCTTGCAGAAGGAGCTGAGCCATCCAGGCGTTGTTGTCGTTGTTGGCGGAGACGTGGCAATCGCTGCATCGCTTGGTTTCCTTGGCGCGAACGGTGTGCGGGACGAAGGTGCTGAAGGCTTGGCCGGAGAAACCCGGGGCGGAGATGGTTTGTTGCGTGTAGTAGAGCCAATCGCGGTTCGCATTTTGCGAACTGACGAGGATCGCACAGGAAGAACGCGCGGGCGCGATGCGATGGCCGGTGACGGTGCCGTCGATGCCGAGCATGTAAATGTCGTCGCGAAGAACTTGAAAATTGTAGCTGGTGTAATTTCGTGTTGTGAGGCCTTCGTTGTGAAGCATGGGCTTTCGTGCGTTGGCGGTCATTTGCAGATGGCAGCCGAAGCAGGTGGGTGTCCACGACGTGTGGCAGGAATAACAGGTCATTGAGGAATTGGCGTGGGCAAGATGTTCGTCATCTTGCGGCATTTGTTGCGCCACGGTGCCGTCTTTGGTCATTAACTTGGAGCGAAACGATTTCATGCTGAAGTGCACGTTGCCGGGAGTGACGGAATCGGCGGTCTGAACGATCTCCCACTCTTTATTTTGTTCGGACATGGAGCGCTGGATTACAGCTCCGTCGGCGCGCCATTCGAACCGGCGAAGGCCCCATGGAGTGCGCAGAGTATCCAGATGACGGCCGCCCTCAGGAGCGGCGGGGCCGGAAGTGATGAGCGTGGCTTTGTTGCGAATCGTGCCGTGGCAATCGACGCAGTCGATTTCGACGGCGGCGCGCGGCTCACCGTAGATTTTTCCGTTGCCGTGATTGTCCTGCGCAAAATGGCAGTCGTTGCACTGCATTCCCTTTTCGAGATGGATGTCGGCGAGGTGGATGGCTTTGCCGAAGCGGTCCGGATCATCGAACGCGATTTGCTTGCCGTCTTTGTCGAGCCAATTGCCTTTGCGGTCGTGATTGAAGACGGAACGGAACACCCAGCCGTGGCCGTGGAAATCGGCGAACTGGGTGGTCTTTAATTTTGCGTTGAATTCGGGACTGCCGAGGTTCTCGAGAAATTTCTCATCGCTCCAGAGGCCGCGGGCCGCAGCGGCTTCCGGATTGCGCAAATAAGATTGGTAGCGCTGCTCTTCCGTCGGATTGTGCTGCCGCGGCGGGTACATTTTGTCGCCGTCAATTTCGTTGTCCCACCAGGTGAGGCCAAAATAGGTGGTGAGCATGTTCGTGCCGGGATGAATGTGGCAGACCATGCACTGGCTCGAGGGAATCGAGCGCGTGAAGACGTGCTTGATCGGGTGGCCGGGCTCATTCTTGGGAATCGTCGGGTCCGATGAGGCGCTGAAACCGGCCTGGCCGAATTCCGCATAAGCAACTGAGTGAGAAGGATCGCGATCGTTTGCGTAGATGACATGGCACGCGGTGCAGCCGCTCGCGCGATAGTCGCCGGGATGATCGTTGGTGCCGGGCAGCGACATGACGGGATCAACCAGACGCGTTTTTTGTAAGCCGAGGAAGACGGGGTCGGTGCGGAGTGCCGTGCCAAAGCCTCGGTCACTCAGTTTGGAGTCGGGTTTGCCGGGATCTTCTTCGCGATTGGGATTGCCTAGTTCGGATTTTTTCTGGCCGCCGCGTTCGAACACGCGAAGGACGTTTCCCGGTTGAGAAATCTCCCAACGGAAAAGTGGATCGAGTTCGGGGAGCACACCCTTGGTCCGAGTTTCTTCTGGCGTGGGGGGCGGAAATGTTTTGATGGATTGGGGCTTGCCGTCGCGGTCGTAACTTTCGCCGAAGTGCGTGTTCTTTGTGGGATAGCCGCCGTTGTTGTAGAGAGCTGCGCCCCACAGAAGGCCGGTGTGGGTCATCATGCTGGTCGAGGAGGCGCGGACTTCTTTCGCGTGGCAGCCGGCGGCGCCGCACGTTTCTGGGGCGACGCGTAGATCGCCGGGATTCACAAATTTGATGAATTCGGGTGATTCTTTGAGCCATTTCGTGTATGTGCGCTCCGGCAAAGCGGAACGGTCTTTGAAGCTCGCGTCGCGAGGCTGGACGTGGGCTTTCTCTTTGGCGGCATTGTACTCGGCGGAGTTTGGCGGCGTGCTCGCGGCGACAGAAATGGAAGAGTTGCCGCCATGGCAGTCGGTGCAGCCCAGGAAAACAGTTTTAGTGGGATGCATCGTTGGTTCGTCGGTCGAAGTGTGGCAGGAAATGCAACCGGACGATTTGCGAGCGGCATCTTGCAGCGACTGGCCACGAACTGGCGGAGAGTCTTGTCTCGCGTGGAGCTTTGAGGACGAATCAGAATAAAAAACCAAGAGGAAAGATAACGCAGAGACGCAGAGGCCTCGCAGAGAGAAGCTTTTCAATGTGCGCGACGAGGTCATCTGTTGCGTTTCCTCAAAAAGTAAACTTCACCGAGCCGAAAAGCGAGAAGAGTGTGCGGCTCGTGTAGATATCTTTGAACCCGTCGCCGGGCTGCAGGGCCGAGGCGCCACCTGTGAGAATGATGTTTTCGGTGAGTGGCGGACGGTAGGTCACGCCGATTCCGAAGTCTTCGCCGATGCTGTGACGGATGGGGGATTCAAACAAGATGTATTCGAGCGGCTCGGTTCGTTCGAAGCGCAGGTAGTTGAAATTCGCGAATCCTTTAAGCTTGGGAGTAATGTCGAAATCCGCGCCGGCGTTCGCCAGAAAAATTCCAGGATTGACGAAATTTGCCTGGCCCTCTTCTTTGCTGGAACGCAGCGACGGAATCAGGCTGCCGTCGGTGGTGAGTTGAACGCCGGAACCGAGAAGTCGGATGTCTTCGCGATTCCAAAAGCTGAAGATGCCGCCGGCGAAATTCGGGAGATCGTCAATCGAATCAAAGCCGCGGGCACGGCCATCACGAGGATTGGCATCCCCCGATGTATAGAACGTGGAAACGCGATAGCGGATCCAGTCGCGGTCGTAGGAAAGCTCGACGGCGGCCATCTGCGCGTTAACCGTGACGCGCCTCCCGGCGACGGGATTGAAGGTGTCCTCGCCGACGGCCTGATAAAAAGCGTGCGTGAGATTAATGCGGTGGATGTGGCCGCTTCCTAGCCAGCCGAAGTAACCGACGCGAATGCCGTGCGCGAGAGGACCGCCTCCAGGGCCTTGATTGATGACATTGCCGATGGGCGCGGGGCGCACGAGAAAACCGTTGTCGTCGTAATGAATGCTCGGATCATCCTTGTTCCAAGCGCCGACAAATTCCGCGGTGTAACCGGGAAAGAAAAAATCTTGAAGATAGACGTTGCCCAACACAACTTGCTGGTGCCTACGGCTGAACGTATTGAGGCCGCTGTTGGTATTTTTCTCGAGGAATTGAAAATACGTGGCGTTGTACTCGATACGGTCGCTTTTCCAGTCGCCAAAGATGCGCAAGCCCGGCTGTTCGTCAACGAAGAGGAATCCGCGGAAGTCGGCATTAAATTGTTGAATACCGGCGCGCACCGAAACGAAATCGTAGTTGTCGCTGAGATCGTGGAGCTTTACTTCGACGAAGGCTTCCTGGAGGCCAAGATGATTGTCGAACCGGTCGGTGCCAGCGAGCACGTTGGGGCTGACGATGCCGAGCTCACGAACGTCGAGATTATTTAGACTTAGCTCCGGCGTGATGCGAATGCGCCAATCGACAGGTTTAAACGATGCGTCGCCGTGGAAAAGATCGAAGCTGAAGCGCAAAGTCTGGTCGAAGAAAGCCTGCTCACCGCGGCCAAAAAAAACAGAGCTGCCGGGCTCCGCGGTGCTCACGCCGCTGGGCGAAGGAACGCGGCGGCCATCGAAAAAAGTTTCCGACGAAGCGGTGAAATTCAAGAAAATCTGCTGGCCGAAAACTTTGGGCCAGATAGGTTCATCGCCTTTGAATCGGTTGCGATTGAATGGGTCGTACCAGTGCGGCTTAGAGTAAGGGTATTCGCCTTTCTGCGGATAGCGGCGATAGTCCGGTTGGTTGAGGGCCCAGCGATTGGGGACGACGTTGTAAATATCTGCGACGGGTGGCAGGTATTCCGGAGCGAGTTCCGCAATGTAATTGGGATCGGAATCGAGCCGATGCCGAAGCCCGCGATAGCTGCCGGGCGCGGGCGAGGGACCAGGCACGACGGCGGGACCGAGCTCAGGGAGCCGCGGAAGACGCGAACTAAATTCGGCGCTGGTGATACTGACCAAAGAAATTTCCAGCGTGGTGACTTCGTTGGCACTGAGCGCGAGATCAGTGATTACGAAGGGAGCGTATCCCTCGGCTTCGACTCGAAATTCGTAGTGGCCGGGCGGAAGCAAGAGAATGCGAAAGACACCTTCAACAGACGAGTTGGCGTGCACAACTTGTCCGCTTTGTAAGTGGCGAAGCATGAGTTGAGCTGAGGCCACGGGCCGCGTTTCGTTCGTGGAAGTGGCTTCGCGCAGGACGCCGTCGACGGCCGCGGTCGTCAAGGCCTGCTGGCGTGGAATGCGCTGCGTAGTGGCTGCTTCGCTGGATTTTTGGACCGTAGCTTGCCCGCCGGCGCCGGGTTGCTGCCCGGCCGCAGATTGTTGTGCGCCAGATGCACTCCCCGTTGCGCACAAGACGAGCGACAGCGCGAGTGCGGCGCGAGCCGAGCCACTGATGCTTTGAAAGCTTCGCGAAGAGAGAGCGAGCATGCCTGCGGCCTGGGAGAATTTGCGCAAGGAAAAGGGATCGCAATCTAGCTAACAATATCGGGCCGCTACGGGCAACCCATTTCCGCAAAAGAGGAACACAAGCGATAACAATTCTTACGCGTCGCGAGCATTCACCGATAGGAACCGCGCCGTTCGCGAATGATTGAGGGGTATGAGCAGGCGTGTTACTAAGGGAGATACCCTTCATGCAAAAAGAACACACGATTCGGAGGCCGGTCGCGGCGCGGCGCGCCCTGGAACAGCGTCAAAAAACGCTGGCGATGGGCATTTTGCTGGCGCTGGGGATCGCGGCAATTCTGGCGTTGCTGTTGGTGGGTTGCGGTAGCGTGAGCAGTGCGCAAATGTCCCCGCCTTCGGCTGCAGCGGCGCAGCCGCTGCAAGTCGCCGACGTGCAAAACATCGTGCAGGCCGCGGTGAGTTCCGTAAATGTCGATATGGTCGTGGCGATGGTGGACCGGGCGGGTTTTGTGCTTGGAGTGTTTCGCACGCAAAACGCCCCAGCCACAGCAGTCGGGAACTTCGGGCAGTCACTCGACGCAAATGACGTGGCGGTAGCCCTGGCGCGGACGGCAGCGTTTTTCAGTAACGACCAAGCGCCGCTCTCCTCGCGCACCGTGCGCTTTATCAGCGGCATTCATTTTCCGCCAGGCGTGACGAACGCGCCCCCCGCGGATCTGTATGGCATCGAAAACACAAATCGCGGATGCACGCTGGTCAACGCTGTTGCCTTTCAGAGCCAGATTCCTCCATCGCTCGCGCTTGGCGGAGGATTTGGACCCGGAGTACTAACCGGCAAAGCGGATGTGATGGATTCGAGTCCTCTGGCGGTGAATCCCGGCGGAGTGCCGATTTTTTATCAAAATGTCGTGATGGGCGGAATTGGAGTAGTTACCTCTTCGAGCGATCTCAACGTCGCGGAGTACGCGGCATTTGTTGGATCGACGACGCAGCGCGCGGGGCCGTCAGATTCGTTTGGCCCGACACCAGTTGCTCCGGGAATCGTTTTCATCGGCGGCGTCGCACTTCCGTTCGTAACACAGACGTCGCTGCCATCGAGTGTCTCCGCTGGACCGGTTGCGGGCGCGGGAACGTATTTCGTTGCGCCTACGAACAGCTCCGGGCAGCCGCCAGACGGCGATTTGATCACCCCCGCGACGGGGCCGCTTGGGGGATTGAGCGCCACGGATGTTCAGACCATTCTGGATAATGCGGAAACCACCGCAAACGTCACGCGCGCCGCGATTCGATTGCCGATTGGCTCGCGAACTCGCATGGTAATTGCGGTTGCCGACCTCGATGGCACGATGATCGGCCTGCGGCGAATGAAGGATTCGACGGTCTTCAGTATTGACGTCGCAGCGAGCAAAGCGCGAAACATGGTGTACTTCAACAGCTCCGCGCGTACGGCCGCGGATTTGAATCAGGTTCCCATGGGCACGGCCGTCACAAACCGCACGATCAGTTTTGGAGCGCAGCCTTTTTTTCCGCCGGGGATTGACGGTTCGCCTGCCGGGCCATTTTTCAATCTTTATTTGGAGGACGTGGCGAATCCTTGCACGCAGGGGATGGAGGCGGGGCCCGTCAACGTCAACAAAAGCGGAATCGTATTCTTCCCAGGAAGCGCGGGTTTGTATCGCAACGGGGTGCTCGTAGGCGGGCTGGGCGTCAGCGGAGACGGCGTGGATGAAGACGATTACGTCACGAACGGCGGGACAACAGGGTTTGAAGCGCCGACAAATATCCGCGCGGACCAGATTTCGATCAATGGTGTTCGGCTGCCCTACTTCAAATTTCCGCGGAATCCAACCGACTAATTCTGCGCAAAATCTCAAACCTCGCCTTTGCAATTCTACCTGCGCACACCGGCTGCGTTGGAAGGATCGGAAGAGGTCGCGGTATCCACGTCGAGAAACCAGGCGTGCGCGGTGTCGCCCGGTGCATAGCAGTTGCCGTCGGTATGGTAGCCCGGCGCACAGCGCGTGGTGCGATCCATGCGGCGCGGCGACTGCGCGTATTGCCAGACCGACGCGTAGGGTATGCGGCCGGCCGCTGGTGACGGCGGATTCTGCGGATAGGCGCAACCAGGCGAAGGCGGACAGACATCGTTGAAAATGAAATAAGCGAAATCCGCCGAGGGAACATGCGCACGAATGTCGTCCGCGGTGGTGATCGTGCCGCCCGGTTCTTCCTTGATGGGGATTCCGGAGCAGTACGCGCCAGAACCGTAACCTGATTCCGTTAGCGCGCTGGCCCAAGCGCGCAAATAAGCGTGATAGGTTGCGGGCAGGCGGCCGCCTTCTTCAATATCAAGAAAAATGATCGCTTGCGCTGGAAAGCCTTCGCTCTTCGCGACGGAAGACGCATTACGCGCATCGAGAGTTCCCTTCTGCACCGCTGCCGCTTCACTCTTGAGTTCGCGGCTCAGCGGGCCGAGATATAGGAGCAAAAAGCCGAATCCTTGCGAGCGCAAAACGTCGCGTTGGCCGAGCCAAGTGTTCTTCTTTTCGCCGTTAGGCGGACTAAGCCAGTAGCTGCTGAAAGCAAATGTTTTTCGCAAAGCTGGAAGCGCATCCTTGCCAGGGAAAATGTTGAGATCGAAGCCAAGATAGGCGCGCGGCGCTTGCTGCTCCTGCGAGCTGGGCTGGGTGCTGGCTCGGCAAGAAAAGAGGATCAGCACGGCAGCGATGGAAGAGATGGACAGCATGGACAGGCCGGGCCTTATTTTGCTCACGGCATACAGCATGCCAGAAGAGACTTGCAGCGGCTAGCCTTCGCGGAGTTTGTGGCCGGCGAGATTGCCGAGGCCATCGTAAGCCGCGTATTTGTATGTTTCGCTGAGCGTCGGATAATTGAAAACCTGCTCAATGAATTCGTCGATGGACTGACCGTTGTCCAGAATCATCAGGCCGACGTGGATGAGCTCCGTGGCGCTTTCGCCGATCAGGCTCACGCCAAGAAGCTTGCGGTCAGCGCGCGCGAAAATGAGCTTAAGCATTCCGGCAGTGTCCCCGATAATGTGGCCGCGCGCGTTGTTTTCGTAGAGTGCGCGTCCTACGCAGTAGTCGATCTTTTTTTCCTTGCAGGACTCTTCCGTTTCACCGGCGGCCGAAATTTCCGGAATGGTGTAAATCCCCATCGGAAGCATGGAAGCGACGCGCTGTTTGTATTTGAAGCCGAAGGCGTGGCAGACCGCCACGCGCCCTTGCTCCATCGAAGTTGAGGCGAGCGCGGGAAATCCGATCACGTCGCCTGCCGCATAAATATTTGGAACAGATGTCCGATAGTTGTCATCGACGGGAATGTAGCCGCGGTCGTTGATGGCCAGCCCGGCTTTCTCCAAGGCGAGGCCATCGATCGCGGCGCGGCGGCCGGCAGCAAAAAGCGTGGCATCCGTTTCCAGCGTCTTGCCGCTTTTCATCGAAAGGCGAACACCAGCAGACGAATTCTCTACCTTAACGGGACGCTCGTTGAACAAGAACCGCATGCCGAGGGCGGTGAGACGGTCTCGGAGACGGTCGGAGATTTCTCCGTCAAGAAACGGCAGCAGGCGGTCGCGGCCATCCACAAGAGTGACTTCGACTCCCAGTGCAATGAAGATGGACGCATATTCGCAGCCGATGACACCGCCGCCGATGACGGCGAGGCTTTTCGGGATGCGGTCCATTTGCAGAAACGTGTCCGAATCAAAAGTGTGGACGTCGTCAAACGCAATTTCAGAAGGGCGATGCGGCTTCGAACCGGTGGAGATGAGGATCACCTCTCCGCGAAGACGGCGCCCGCCATTTGCACCCGTGACCGAGACGGTGTGCGCGTCCTCGAACTCCGCCTGGCCGCGAACGAGCTGGATGTTGTGCAGTTCGAGATTCTTCAGGATGCGCCGGCGCTCCATTTCGACGACTTCCCGTTCGTGGTGCATAAAATCGTGAACAGTGAGATTTTCTTTGAGGGAGTAATCGATTCCATAGAGGCCGCGCTGCTTGAGTCCAGAAAAATAGAGTGCGGATTCGCGCAAGGTTTTACTGGGAACCGTGCCCGTGTTGATGCAGCTTCCACCCATGTGCTCGGCGCGCTCGACGACAGCGACACGCTTACCGAAGTAAGCGGCCTGCGCACCGGCCTTTTCTCCAGCAGGGCCGCAGCCGATCACAATGAGGTCGAAATTCTCGGTACTCGTCACACAAACCTCCCGCCGCGCGTGCCTGAGAGCACTTTCCATGACACGGCCACCAAGCTGGCAAAGCAAGAACAAATCAGCTGGGTCACAGGAAGTGTAGAAGAAGAGCGCGGAAGGAGCGGCAAGTTCCTGCGGAGTCTGTGCTGAATCGTGGCTGGCAGGCGCGCAAGTTTTCGGAGGAGGCTCCCCTCGGGCTTTTGCATCAATGTTGATTCTAAAAGCAGATAAAGTGGTCTGTTTTGCTATACTTTTGCAAGTGTTGATTCTAAAGCGTTTAATGGGAAAGAATCAATCGCACCGCAATGGTGCAAACCGCCTGGCAATTCTGCAAGTGTTGAAGATGAATGACTTAGAGCCGGCAGAACACCGGCGGTATCGAGAAAGCCCACAATATTACCCAAAAGATACTATAAGACAGGTGCCAATTTTTGTCAAGATGAAAAAGGTGGTAACGAAAAAAAGGGCCAGCGCCCCAGCTTTTGGATGATGGCCCAAGAGCGAGAATCCGTGTACTGTAGGTGCCCTTAACAGCCCCGTTGGGTGGCATCGAAAGGAGCCCCGCATGCCGATGGACGCTGATCCCATCACCTATCACATCAAATTTGAGAAAGACCACGCCAACGTCAAAGTGATTTACGACCTGAGCGTTCCGGTCGGAGGCCCGAGCCTGATCGCCGACTTTCAAGCGACCGTTGACGGCACGAATCTCATCAGCGGCTTTCTTCCCGGCCAAACTTATTTCAACGGCGAGCAATTCCACGTACTTGCCAACCCGGACAATGACGCACCGGTTTCCTTCACGATGTCTTCCAATCAGGGCTGGGACGACGGCGATGACGACGTACTGCGAGGTGAGAAGGTTTACGACGAGGCGGATTTCTCCAACTAGCCTGCGAAAACGCGGACGCCCTTTCGCCGAGTAGGCAGCTGACTGACGCGAATTCCAAGCGCTCCAGCGAGCCACAACTCGATGGGAAAAATGGTGCCCGGGGGGGGACTCGAACCCCCATGAGGTAAAACCCCGGAGGATTTTAAGTCCTCAGCGTCTGCCATTCCGCCACCCGGGCAGGATAGCTACAAAAAATACCATGGATGGACGCTGCGCTCAACGCTTGGGCGCTTCCGTATGTTGCGCAGAACGACGTGCCACTTTTTGTGAATGCTTTGTAACTTGATTGACAAGCGTTGGGGGGCGCGGTAATTTTTCTTGCCCATTCTGGATGGCCGGCCCTCTCTGAGGAGAGCCTAGCGCAAGCACGCGGCACTTCTCAAACTAACATTCAGCGCGAGCGAGCGTCTGCTTTCACCTTGGCGTAAAATCACGTGAGCCGTTCTGAAACGCGGTGCATCAAAACTTAACGAGTGGTCCGCGGGAGCCCTTCCTCCGTGCCACAGGAGCCAATGTGAGCCAGCCGAATCTCGACCTGCTGAGCATCAACACCATCCGCACTTTGGCGATAGACGCCGTGCAACAGGCGAATTCCGGCCATCCTGGCGCGCCCATGGGCTTGGCGCCAGTCGTGTATGAACTGTGGCAGCGGCACTTGCGTTATGATCCTGCCGATCCCACATGGCCCAATCGCGACCGCTTCGTTCTTTCTGCTGGCCACGCTTCCATGCTCCTCTACGCCACGCTTCATCTTGCGGGCGTCAAAGAAGCCACCAAAGACGGCAAAATCCTGGACTCGCTCGCCGTTTCGATGGACGAAATCAAGCGATTCCGTCAACTCGGAAGCAAGACTCCTGGCCATCCCGAATCCCACATCACCACCGGCGTCGAAACCACGACAGGTCCGCTTGGACAAGGCGCAGGCAACAGCGTCGGAATGGCTATCGCCAGCAAGTGGCTCGGCGCAAATTTCAACAAGCCCGGCTTCGACATTTTTGACTTCAAGGTCTACGCCGTCTGCGGAGACGGCGACATGATGGAAGGCGTGGCGAGCGAAGCCGCCTCGCTTGCCGCCCACTTGAAGCTCTCGAATCTTTGTTGGATTTACGACAACAATCACGTCACGCTCGACGGTCCAGCGGATTGGTCCTTCAACGAAGACGTCATGACACGATTTTTGGGTTACGGCTGGAGCGTTACGCATATCGCAGATGCGAACGATCTAGATGCGCTGGGCCGCGCATACGAAGTGTTCCAGCACACCGTAGGCCGTCCTACTCTAATTGTGGTCGATAGCCACATTGGCTACGGCTCCCCGCACAAACAAGACACCTACGAGGCCCACGGCGAACCGCTCGGCGAAGCCGAAGTGAAATTGGTGAAGAAGAATTACGGATGGCCGGAAGACGCGAAATTCCTCGTGCCTGATGGCGTGTACGATCAATTCAAGAACGGGGTAGGCAAGCGCGGCGCAGAATCCCATTCCGCGTGGAACGCGAAATTCGCTGACTACAAGAAACAGTTTCCACAGCTCGCCGATCAACTGAACCGCATGCAGAGCGGCCAGCTCCCCGAAGGCTGGGACAAGAACCTCCCTTCCTTCCCCGCCGATCCCAAAGGGATGGCCACGCGGGAGAGCTCTGGAAAAACGCTAAATGCGCTCGCTGTCAACATACCGTGGCTCATCGGCGGCTCGGCCGATTTGGCCAAATCCAATAAAACGAATCTTACCTTCGAAGGCGCCGGCGATTTTTTCCCAGACGCCTATCATGGCCGCAACATCCACTTCGGCGTGCGCGAACATGCCATGGGCGCCATCGTCAACGGCATGACGCTGTCTAAGCTTCGTGCTTTCAGCGCTACCTTTTTCAATTTCAGCGACTACATGCGCCCGAGCATGCGTCTCGGCGCGCTGATGGAAATTCCAGCGCTCTATATTTTCACCCACGATTCCATCGGCGTTGGCGAAGACGGCCCAACGCACCAGCCCGTCGAACAGCTCGCCGCCTACCGCGCCATGCCCAACATGCTCGTCTTCCGGCCCGGCGACGCCAACGAAGTCGTCGAAGCCTACAAGGTTGCCCTCCAGCACACACACGGTCCTTCAACGCTCGTGCTCACTCGCCAGGCCATGCCCACCTTCGATCGCGCAAAATATGCTCCCGCATCGGGTGTCGCCAAGGGCGCGTACGTCCTCGCTGACGCCGCGGGCGGCAAGCCAGACCTTATCTTGCTCGCCAGCGGAAGCGAAGTTGGTCTTTGCGCTGCAGCTTATGAAAAATTGACCGCCGAAGGTGTGAAAGCCCGCGTGGTCAGCATGCCCAGCTGGGAGCTTTTCGAAAAACAGGATGCTGCTTACAAAGAGAGCGTTTTGCCCGCGAGCGTAACCGCGCGCGTTTCCGTCGAAATGGAATCCGTTTTTGGATGGGACCGCTACGCCGGCCCCAGAGGCAAGATCATCGGCATGCGCTCGTTTGGAGCATCCGCTCCGCTAAAGGACTTGCTCAAAAAATTCGGCTTTGAAGTGGAAAACGTGGTTGTAGCAGCCAAAGAAGTCTTGGGAAAGTGAGCCCCGCATGAAAGTTGTGATTGGTTCCGACCACGCCGGTTTTCAACTCAAGAACGCCATGGGCGACCTGCTGCGCTCGATGGGCAACGACGTCCTCGACATCGGGGCTTTCAACGAAAATCCTTCCGACTATCCCGATTTCGCGGAAGCCGTGGACCGCGCCATCCTCGATGGCAAAGCCGAGCGTGGCGTCCTCGTCTGCGGCAGCGGCGTCGGCGCCAGTGTGGCAGCCAACAAGCTCCCCGGCATTCGCGCGGGGATGTGCCACGACACCTATTCGGCTCACCAGGGCGTCGAGCACGACAATATCAATGTGCTGGTGCTCGGTTCGCGCGTCGTTGGCATCGCACTCGCCCAGGATTTGGTACGGGCGTTTATGGGCGCCAAATTTACCAATGAAGAGCGGCATGTGCGGCGACTTGGCAAAGTGAAGGCCCTTGAAACGAAGTACTGCCCCGGGTCCTAAGCCCCAGGTGGCATTAGCCATCGTTGGCCGATGTGTACGTAACCGGCAGGACTGCATGCCCAAGGAGTACAATAGACGTTCAACGGGTTACGAACGCTAGAGGAGAATCATCATGACAACAACCACCACAATGCCAAACCTCGGTACGGCGCAAGGCGCGAATCCCCTGAAGGCACTACTAGCTTACGGGCAGTCCCCCTGGATGGACTACATCCGCAGAGACCTGCTCACCGGCGGCGGCCTGAAAAAGTACATCGATAACGATGGGCTGCGCGGCATGACCTCCAATCCTGCGATTTTTGAAAAAGCCATCACCGGCAGCAACGTCTACTCGGACATCCTAAATTCGCCAGATGCAAAGAAACTCGATGCCAAAGGTCTGTTCGAAAGAATCGCCATTCGCGACGTTCAGGACGCATGCGACATTTTCAAATCAGTTTACGCCGAGTCCAAACGCCGTGACGGCTACGTCAGTCTCGAAGTCTCTCCCTATCTCGCAAACGACACCAAGGGCACCATCGACGAAGCGCGCCGCCTGTGGAAATCCGTCGACCGTCCCAATGTCATGATCAAAATTCCAGCCACGCCGGAAGGCATTCCGGCGATTCGTCAAACGCTCGAAGAGGGTCTGAACATCAATATCACCCTGCTCTTCGCGCAGTCCGCATACGAGAAGGTCTCTGAAGCATTTCTCGGTGCTCTCGAGGCTCGCTCGGCCAAGGGCCAAGACATCAGTCAAATCGCCAGCGTTGCCAGCTTCTTTGTCAGCCGCATCGATACGCTGGTCGACAGCAAGATTGACGAAAGGCTGAAAACAACCTCTGATTCGGCGCAAACGGCTTTGCTTGACAGTCTCCACGGCAAAATCGCCATTGCCAACGCCAAGCTCACCTACAAGAAATATCAGGAACTCTTTAGCGGCGCTCGTTGGAATGCTTTGGCGGCCAAAGGCGCGCAAACGCAGCGCCTGCTCTGGGCCAGCACCAGCACCAAGAATCCAAAATATCCCGACGTCCTCTACGTGGAAGAATTGATCGGCGCCGACACAGTCGACACAATCCCACCGGCAACTTTCGATGCCTTCCGCGATCACGGCAAGCTCCGCAATAGTTTGACGGAAGACGTAGATGGCGCCCGCAAGACCATGGACAACCTCGCCAAGGCTGGCATCTCCATGAAAGAAGTCACGGACAAGCTCCTGGTGGACGCCGTCAAACTCTTCGCCGATGCGTTCAAGCAACTCCTGGACGCGACGGGAAAAAGCGCAGGGGTGGGTGCGTGAGCCTGAATCGCCAGACCTACACTCTCCCGGACAAATTCGAAAGTGATGTAAACGCCTCGCTTCAGGATTGGAAGAAGAACGGCAAAGTAGAGCGGCTCTGGCAAAAAGATGCCTCGCTTTGGACCGGCACAGACGAGGACAAGTGGCTTGGCTGGCTGGATATTACCGAGCAACAGATCGAGGACGTTGACAACCTGAAGCAGATCGCCGCCGACATCAAAAAAGCGGGCTTTAAGTACGCTTTACTCCTCGGAATGGGCGGCTCCAGCCTCTGTCCTGAAGTCCTTCGCATGACCTTCGGCAAGGCCGCAAGCTATCCGGACCTTCACGTACTGGATTCTACGGATCCCGCGCAAATTAAAGCCACCGAAGAGAGCGTGGACCTCAGCAGCACGATCTGTATCGTTTCCAGCAAATCCGGCAGCACGCTGGAACCCAACATTTACAAGCAATATTTTTTTGATCGCGTGAAAGCCAAGGTCGGCGAAAAAGAAGTGGGCAACCGTTTCATTGCCATCACGGACCCAGGTTCAAAAATGCAGCGCGTCGCCGAGAGAGACAAATTCCGCAAGGTCTTCATGGGTGTGCCAAGCATCGGAGGACGTTACTCAGCGCTTTCCAATTTCGGCATGGTGCCCGCGGCAATTATGGGCATAGACGTCGCGAAGTTTCTGAAAAACACGCAGAAAATGGTGGAAGCCTGCGGCGCGGATTCGGATGCCGTTACAAACCCCGGCGTGATCCTGGGAACGATTCTGGGCCTCGCCGCGGACAAGGGCCGCGACAAGATGACGATCGTCACTTCGCCGGGAATTTACGATCTTGGGGCCTGGCTCGAGCAGTTGCTCGCCGAATCCACGGGAAAATCCGGCAAAGGCATTATTCCTGTCGATCGCGAACGAATTGCCAAACCGGATACTTACGGCACCGATCGCATTTTTGCCTATCTGCGCCTCGAATCGGATCCGGACAAGGAGCAAGCCGCAGCTGTCGACGCTCTCGCAAAGGCCGGGCACCCCGTCGTCCGCATCGTGTTGCCGGACGTCTACACCCTCGGCCAGGAGTTCTTCCGCTGGGAAATCGCTACCGCCGTCGCCGGCTCTCTCATCGGCATCAACGCCTTCAATCAGCCCGACGTCGAAGCCAGCAAAACGGAAACGCGCAAATTGACGGCCGAATATGAGTCCACGGGTAAGCTTCCGCCCGAATCTCCATTCTTTACCGGCGATGGCGCGAAGCTCTACGCCGACTTAAAAAACGCCGCTGCTCTAAAGGGCGGGGCCACGCTCCCGGGCTTTTTGAAGAAACATCTCGCGCGCATCGGTGACGGCGATTATTTTGCCGTCCTTGGGTACATCACCATGAACGAAACGCATGAAGAGGCGCTCCAGGTGATTCGCCTCGCCGTGCGCGACAACAAAAAAGTGGCCACGGTTCTGGGCTTTGGGCCGCGTTTCCTTCATTCCACGGGACAAGCGTACAAAGGCGGACCCAACACCGGCGTTTTCCTGCAGATTACCTGCGACGATGCGGTGGACATCCTGGTACCCGGCCAGAAATACACTTTTGGCGTAGTGAAAGCGGCGCAAGCGCGCGGTGATTTTGCCGTTCTCGCGGAGCGCGGCAGGCGCGCGTTGCGGGTTCATCTTGGCAAAGATGTCGCCGCAGGGCTGGCAACGCTGACAAACGCCGTTAATCAAGCGCTCGCATAAAATAAATATCGATAGAGTTCGCTGAAGACGCACAAAACTACCTCACAGGAGCAATGGCGATGCAACTTGGCATGATCGGGCTGGGAAGAATGGGCGCCAACATGGTCCGGCGCCTGCAAAAGAACGGCCACACTTGCGTCGTCTATGACCGGAGCGCGGACTCCGTGAAACAGCTCGCGGGAGAAGGCGCAACGGGAGCGGACTCACTAGACGATTTCGTCAAGAAATTGCAAAAGCCCCGCGCCGTCTGGTTGATGGTTCCGGCAGCGGTCGTGGACGCCACGCTCCACGAACTCACTAGCAAGCTTGAAGTCGGCGACATCGTCATCGACGGCGGAAATTCCTACTACATCGACGATATTCGCCGCGCTCGTGAACTCTCCGGCCAAGGCATTCATTATTGTGACGTTGGGACCAGCGGCGGCGTCTGGGGCCTCGAGCGTGGTTACTGCCAGATGATTGGCGGCGAATTGGATATCGTGAAACACCTCGACCCCATTTTCAAAACGCTTGCGCCTGGCCGCGGAAATGTCGATCGCACTCCTGGCCGCGAAAAGGTCGGCGGAACTGCCGAAGAGGGCTACCTCCATTGCGGCCCGTCTGGCGCCGGCCATTTCGTGAAGATGGTCCACAACGGCATCGAATACGGCCTCATGGCTGCTTACGCCGAAGGCCTGAACATCCTGAAGCATGCCAACGCCGGAAAAACTCAGCGCGAGAACGACGCGGAAACCACACCTCTACGCAATCCAGAACACTATCAATATGATTTCAATCTCGCGGACGTCACGGAAGTCTGGCGCCGCGGCAGCGTTGTCGCCTCCTGGCTGCTCGATCTCACCGCCATCTCTCTTTTGGAGCAGCCCACTCTGGAGCGTTTCTCCGGACGCGTCTCCGATTCCGGTGAAGGCCGCTGGACCATTCTCGCGGCGATCGAATCTACTGCCCCCGCGCCGGTCCTCACCGCGTCTCTCTTCGAGCGCTTCACATCGCGCGGCGAAGGCGATTTCGCCTCCAAAGTTCTTTCCGCCATGCGCTTTCAGTTCGGCGGCCACGTCGAAAAAAAATCCGGCCACTAGTTGTTTCATCGGCCGACTGGACAGTTGAGATAGGACGACCTGGATGACTCCAAATCAGACCGATGCAGCTCCCACTGGCTCCCCTTGCGTCATGGTGATTTTTGGGGCGAGCGGCGATCTCACCAAGCGAAAGCTCATTCCTGCCCTGATCAACCTCGCGCAGGAGGGCCTTCTTTCGCAACAGTTCGCCATTGTTGGCTTCGCTTTCGACCAAATGAACACGGAATCTTTCCGCGCGCTCCTCAACGAGGAAATAAACAAATTCGAAGATCACCCCGTCGACCCAAAGCTGTGGCAATGGTTTCTGGATCGCATTTACTACGTCCAGGGCGATTTTAAGGATCCCGCTGCCTACCAGCGCCTGAAAGACCAGATCGCCGAAGCCGATAAGAATCACGGCACACAGGGCAATCTCTTCCACTACCTGGCCGTCTCTTTTAATTTTTTCTCGCTGATTGTCCAAAAGCTCGGAGAGATTGGCCTCACCAAGGAAGAAAACGGCAAGTGGACCCGCGTGATCGTGGAAAAACCTTTCGGCCACGACCTCCCCTCCGCGAAACAACTCAACAAAGAACTGAAACAAATCCTGACCGAAAAACAGATTTTCCGCATTGACCACTATCTTGGCAAGGAAACCGTCCAGAACCTGATGGTTTTTCGTTTCGCCAACAGCATGATTGAGCCGCTCTGGAACCGCATGTACATCGATCATGTGCAAATCACCGCCGCTGAATCTGTCGGCGTCGAACACCGCGGAGCTTTCTACGAAACCGCGGGCGCCCTCAAGGACATGGTCCCGAACCATCTTTTCCAGCTTCTCACGCTCACGGCCATGGAGCCGCCGATCTCTTTCGAAGCCGACGCCGTCCGCGACAAACAAGCCGAAATTCTGCACGCCTTGCAGGTCCTCACTCCTGAAGATGTTTTGCATAACACGGTTCGGGGCCAATACGGCGAGGGCACGGAGGACGGCCAAAAAGTTCCCGCCTACCGGAACGAGCCAAACGTCGCGCCCGATTCGAATACCGAAACCTTCGTCGCGCTGAAACTCAAAATCGATAATTGGCGCTGGGCCGATGTGCCTTTTTATCTTCGCACCGGAAAGCGTCTGGCCAAGCGCGTCACGGAAATCGCCATCCAATTTCGCAGGGCGCCTTTCATGCTGTTTCGAAAGACTCCCATCAAAGATCCACGCACTAATCGGCTCGTTATCCACATCCAGCCCGACGAAGGCATTTCTTGGCGTTTTGCCGCAAAGGTTCCCGGCTCTGTCATGAAGCTCGGCTTGGTAAACATGGATTTCGATTACGCGCGCGATTTTGGCAAGTCGCATAGCACCGGTTACGAACGCCTTCTTTACGACTGCATGATGGGCGACGCCACTCTTTTCCAGCGCGCGGACATGGTCGAAGCTGGATGGGCTGCCATCGAGCCAATCATTGACGTCTGGAAGGCGCTCCCCGCTCGTGGCTTCCCCAATTATGCTGCCGGCTCTTGGGGTCCGAAAGAAGCCGACGAACTTTTGCAGCGTGACGGCCGTGCCTGGCGGCGAATCGGTGAAGAGGAAGAGGACGCGAAGAGTTCTGCGACGGCCACTGAAAATCTGAAGAGCGCTGGAGCGATGAACAAGTAGGGCGAAAAGCGCATGGCCGCAGACAAATTAACCGCCGAAGTTCGAGTCTTGCCGGACAGCGCGGCAATCGCGGAGCGCTGCGCTCACAAATTTGTCGAGATTGCGGTGGCCGCGGTGAAGGAAAAGGGTTCGTTCCACGTGGCGTTGGCTGGTGGTTCCACACCCAAAACTCTTTACAGCCGGCTCGTGGATGATCCCGCTCTCCGCTCGCAAGTACCATGGGATAAAATGCATGTGTTTTTCGGCGATGAGCGCCATGTTGGCCCGGACGACCCGCAAAGCAATTTTTGCATGGCCAGGGAAACGATGTTCTCGAAGTCGCCTTTAAAACCGGCGCAAGTCACTCGTATTAAGGGCGAATACCCGGAAGCAGAAGATGCCGCCAAGGAGTACGATCAGGCCATTCGAACGTATTTCAAGTTGAGCGTCGGCCAGTTTCCGCGCTTTGACTTGGTGCTGCTAGGTATGGGCAGCGAAGGCCATACGCTCTCGATTTTTCCGGGAACAAAAGCGCTGCGCGAAAATCGCCGCATTTCGGTGCATAATTGGGTAGGAAGAGTCCTCATGGATCGCATCACGCTCACCGCCCCGGCCGTCAACAGCGCCGCCAACGTCATCTTCATGGTGACTGGGGCCGATAAAGCCCCTGCATTGACCGCGGTCCTGGAACGCTTTTACGAACCGGATCAATTGCCGGCTCAGTTGATTCAACCGGTGAACGGCACCTTGCTTTGGCTGGTGGATTCCGCCGCCGGCAGCATGCTCACGCGAGCAATTCGCGAATAACTTAGGAGAGTCCCATGGCAACAACGACTAGCACTGGAAACATAGAAACCTATCTTGGCGCAAAGGCCGAATATTTTCTCGGATACAAAACGCCGAAAATCTCGAAGGAGCGCCTGCATCTTCCCGGCCCTGATTTCATTGACCGCGTATGGACGCTCTCCGATCGCAACAGCCGCGTCCTCAGCAATCTCCAGCGCATGTTCCATCACGGCCGCCTCCGCGGCACCGGCTATCTCTCGATCCTCCCCGTCGATCAGGGCATCGAGCACTCCGCCGGCGCCAGCTTCGCGAAAAATCCCGATTATTTCGACCCGGAAAATATCGTCAAGCTCGCCATAGAAGGCCAATGCAACGCAGTCGCCTCCACCTACGGCGTCCTCGGCACCGTCGCGCGCAAATACGCCCACAAGATTCCCTTTATCGTCAAAATGAATCACAACGAGCTTCTCACCTACCCGAATCGTTTCGACCAGGTCCTTTTCGGTACCGTGCAGGAGGCATGGAACATGGGCGCGGCCGCCGTCGGCGCTACAATTTATTTCGGCTCCGAGCAAAGCACTCGCCAAATCGTGGAAATCAGCCAGGCCTTTGCCCATGCCCACGAACTCGGCATGGCCACCGTCCTCTGGTGCTACCTCCGCAACAACGCCTTCAAGAAGGACAAGGACTATCACCTCTCCGCCGATCTCACCGGCCAGGCCAATCATCTCGGCGTCACCATCCAAGCCGACATCATCAAGCAAAAAATGGCCGAAAATAACGGCGGCTACATGGCCCTCAACCTGGGCGATTCCAGTTACGGAAAATTCGACAAGCGCATCTACACCGACCTCGCCAGCGATCATCCTATCGATCTCTGCCGCTACCAGGTCGCCAACTGCTTCATGGGCCGCTCGGGATTGATCAACAGCGGCGGCGCCTCTGGTGCCAACGACTTCGAAGAAGCCGTCACCACCGCCGTCATCAACAAACGCGCCGGCGGTACCGGCTTAATCTCCGGCCGCAAAGCCTTCCAGCGCGGGATGAGCGAAGGTGTCCAACTCCTCAATACCATCCAGGACGTCTACCTCAGCCCCGACGTCACGGTAGCCTAATCCCTCAGCTTTTCGCTCTGCATCGCAAGGCTGCGCAAGCGGCCTTGCGGATGCGGGGCTCTAACCCCGCGCTTTTCTCTAAGCTTTGTCATATTCTCTAATATGTGCCTCCCGACCCTGCCAAAAACGTCGCGCCGCCTCTCCCGCGAACGGCTCGCCTTGACGATTCCGAAGCGGAGCGGCATGCCAAACAACTCCGCCGCCTCCTTGTTATCTCCTTCGGCTGGCTTCTCGCTCTCTTGATCGGCGCCGGCGTCGACGCTCTTTTCTCTGTTCGCCGCCTCGACGTCGCCTCCCGGAGGGTCAGCAGCCTCTTCGCCGCTCGCAATCACGTCCTCGGCACCATCGTTGTGTCCGTTCGCGTCTACGACGACCAACTCGAGCGCTACCTGCTCCAGGAGCAACTTCAAGAATCCGCACCCGATCCGTCCGACGTGCAACGGAAAATCGCGCTAGTCCACGGCGTCTTAGAGGGTTTCAAACGAGAGTTTGATCCCGATGAGCAAGTCCTCATCGAGGCAATGCAGCTGCAGGTTCAGGATGAAGAAAACGTTTGCGCCACCGTATTGACCTGGCGCGCCGATCTTCGCCGGCAACGCGCGTACCAATTCATCGGCCAGCAACTCATCCCTTGGCGCACGCGCATGTTCGAACTCGCCACGCAAATCTCTTCGCTGGACGAACGCAAGCTCGCCCTCGAAAATCTCGCCGTCGCCACGCGTTTTCAAATGTTGGAATCCCGCCTCATCTGGCTGGTCTCTCTCGCGCTAATCGCCGGCGTCCTCATGTCGCTCATCTGTGGCTGGTACATCCTCCGCCTTGAGCGCCAAGCTCGCCAGCGCTATCAAGCGCTCGCCCTCAGCCGCCTGGAACTCGAAGGGTTGTCCGCCCGCCTCGTAGAAGCCCAGGAAGAAGAGCGCCGCTCCATCTCCCGCGAACTCCACGACGAAGTCGGCCAATCCCTTGGAGCGCTCCTTGTCGAGGTGGGCCAGCTCTCCAAGCTAGTCCCGCCCGATGACCGCGTCACGCAAGCCCAAATCACGCATATAAAATCTGTCGCCGAGACCGCCGTCAAATCCATCCGCGACATCGCTCTTCTTCTTCGTCCCCCCATGCTCGACGATCTCGGCCTGATCCCCGCTCTCGAATGGCAAGCGCGCGAAATTTCACGCCGCAGCGATATGGAAGTAGAAGTTCACTCGCAAAATGTCTCGGAAGATCTAGGCGACGAAACGAAGGTCACCGTCTACCGCATCGTCCAGGAAGCTCTCAACAATGCCGCCACACATGCCGCTGCGAAAAACGCGAAGGTAACTGTCGTACAAGGCTCGGACAGAATCACGATCGAAATTACCGATGATGGCCATGGCTTCGATCCGAAGCGTCAGCGCGGCATGGGAATTCTCGGCATGGAAGAACGCGTCCGCCGCCTCGGTGGCACCCTTACGATCGAATCCGCGCCCGGAAAAGGCGCTACGGTCAAAGCCGAACTGCCGCTCCACCAAGCGGATCCGCCCCTGAACCATCCATGAACCAACCATGAGAAGAATTCGTATCCTGCTCGCCGACGATCACAAGCTCATGCGCAGCGGGCTCCGTCTCCTCGTCGAGCAGCAACCCGAACTCACGGTAGTCGGAGAAGCCAACGACGGCCGCGAAGCCGTCTCCCTCGCAAAGTCTCTAAAGCCCGACGCGGTTGTCATGGACATCGGCATGCCCAATCTAAACGGCATCGAAGCCGCCTTGCAGATCACTCAAGCCAATCCGCAGATCTCCGTAGTCATGCTTAGCATGCATTCGGATGAAAGCTACGTCCTGCGCGCACTGAAGGCCGGCGCCAAAGGCTACCTTCTAAAAGACTCCGCCGAGTCCGATCTCATCAAAGCCGTGCACGCCGTCGCCGATGGTAAATCCTTCTTCAGCCCAGCTGTCAGCAAAGTTCTTCTCGACGACTACGTCCGCAAGCTCAAACGCAGCGGCGCCGAAGACGCCTACGACCTCCTCACCCCACGCGAGCGCGAAATCCTCCAGCTCGTCGCCGAAGGCAAATCCAATAAAGACGTCGCCAACCTCCTGAATCTCAGTGTCTACACCGTCGAAACCCATCGCTCCAACATCATGGAAAAACTCAATCTCCGTGGCATCCCCGAGCTGATTCTTTTCGCCGTTCGTCGAGGTATCATCTCCTAAGCTCTAAATCGCTTCTCTTCTGCTCCGCATGCACTCCTGGCGCGGTTTTCCGCTCCTACCCAATCACAGGCTCCCAATATCCCCCCTGCCAGGGAGAATCATCACCCTCCCCGATCGCGTCTGAATAAGAGCAACCAAAACAGCAGCAACCAGTCACCCATTGGTTGCAGCGATTTGCATTCGAAACAGGAGAGAAAAATGAATTCACTTACGTCCCTGCTGAGGTCGAGACCGGCAGTTCTCGGACTTGGCTTTGCACTGGGCGCGGCAGGCTTGGGCCTCGGCCACGCTACGGAAAAGGCACTATCCTCGAATCCCCCCGCCACCCTAAAACTGGCGGATCCTGGCGAAGGGCCGAGCAAGAGCAGCTACGCTCCCCTCGTAAAAGAAGTTTTGCCCTCCGTCGTTAACGTTTCCTCTTCGAAAGTCGTCCACAACCGCCGAGAATCCGCGGAAGAAATGCCGATGGATCCGTTCTTCCGTCAGTTTTTCGGACAGGATGGAAATGGCAGGGGCCAAGCCCCCCGCGACTCTCGCGAAAAAGCTCTCGGCTCGGGCGTAATCGTCAGCCCAGAAGGCTATATCCTAACGAACAATCATGTAATCGATGGCGCCACGGACGTTCGCGTCACACTCTCTGACAAGCGCGAGTTCCAGGCCCACATCGTCGGCGCCGATCCGAAGACCGACGTCGCCGTCCTGAAAATTGACGCCAAGAATCTTTCCCCGATTACCATCGGCGACTCTTCCAAAGTACAAGTTGGCGATGTCGCCCTGGCCATCGGCAATCCATTCGGCGTAGGCCAAACCGTCACCAAGGGCATCATCAGCGCCACCGGCCGCGGCGGTCTCGGCATTGAGGACTACGAAGACTTCCTCCAAACCGACGCCCCGATCAATCCAGGCAATTCCGGCGGCGCGCTCATCAATGACCGTGGCGAACTCGTCGGCATCAACACCGCGATCATCTCGCACGGTTCCGGCGGCAGCCAGGGTATCGGCTTCGCCGTCCCGGCTAATCTAGCTCGCCAGGTTATGGACCAGGTTCTGAAAAACGGTCACGTTACCCGCGCCTATTTGGGAATTTATCCGCAGGACGTAACTCCCGCTATGGCGAGAGCCTTCGGCGAAAAGCAATCTGAAGGAATCGTCGTTGGCGACGTTACTCCCAACAGCCCCGCGTCTGAAGCCGGCATCAAGACAGGCGACATCATTCTCGATGTCAACGGTAAACCCGTCACAGACAGCAACCAACTCCGCATGAGCATCTCGATGATGCAACCAGGCACTGAGCTCAAGCTCAAGACGCTCCGAAATGGCACAGAGCGCGACGCCACGGTCAAGCTAGCCGAAATGCCTACAGAATCCGCTAAAGCCGATTCCAATGACGACCAAGAGGGCGGCAGCAAGGCGCTGGAAGGCGTCGAGGTCAGCAACCTCAACGCCAGCATCGCTCACGAGCTGAACATTCCTGCGACGACTAAAGGCGTCGTCGTCACCAGCATCGACCCGGCCAGCAAAATGGCCGACTCCGGCCTGCAAAAGGGCGACGTCATCCAGGAAGTCAACCATCAACCCGTCGCTAACGTCTCTGAGTTCCAGAAGGCGATCAGTAAGAGCGGCACCGACCCTCTGCTCCTCGTGAACCGCGAAGGCAGAACACTCTTCATCGCTGCCTAACTCTCGGTCCATAAACCAAGTGCCTCACTTCTGCCTCCCGGTGCCAGCCAAAATGGTAAGCACCGGGGCGGAAGCGGTAGCCAAAACAAAACATCGCCAACTTAATCCCTTCCATCATTTGGCGACGTTCTTGCTAGGAAACAGACAGACCACGACTGCGTACCCTGGAAGCCGGTTAAAGAATCAAAGAATGGAAGGATTGCGAGATGAGCAACAAGACGAACAACAAAGAATCCAAGACTTTCATTGAAGAATACCGCGAGCGCCTGAACCGCGAAGACCTCGAGCGCCTCTGGAAGCTTGAAGCTCTGGATTGCCTCTTCACCGAAGCCGAAAATCAGCCCGAAAGTTTCCACCGCCTCTGGATCCAACCCCTCGTAGCGGCCGGCGTAAGCCTGGAATCAGCCCTCGCCCTCGTAATCGAATGCCGCTTCTCGCCAAACTAATCCCGCGCCTACTTCCCGGAACTGCACACCTCCAACCGGCCCCGTCCGCCGAACGATTCTAGAATCTCGGCGACCTTCTATCTATTCAAGCTCTCGTCCAGCAGGCGTATAATCCGTGTATGGAGATAACGGTCAAACTCCCAGACGATCTCGCCCAGCATCAAAATCCGGGCCGTGAAGCCCTTGAAGCTCTGGTCATCGAAGGGTACCGTTCCGGCAAGCTGTCTCACTACCAAGCCAGCCAGTTCCTCGGATTGTCTCGCTTTCAGTTTGATGGTTTCTTGAAGCAGCGGAACATTTTCGAGCACGCTTACAGCGTTGAAGACTTGGAGCAGGATGAGGAAACGTTGCGTCTGCTTCAAAGCAGGGGCCTTCCGCAAGAATGATCGTCGTCGCGGATACATCTCCCCTCAATTACTTGCTTCAGATCAACTGTGAATCGACTCTTCCAGCCCTCTACGAGCGCATCATCGTTCCTTCGGCGGTTCTCGCAGAGCTTGCCCATCCTGATACACCAGCGGTAGTCAGCAGTTGGCTCTTGCACCTGCCCGAATGGATCGACATACGCCAGGCGGCATTCCGGGCTGACCCTTCACTCGCTTTACTCGACCCAGGCGAGCGAGAGGCTATTCAGCTTGCCCAGGAACATCACGCCGCGTTGCTATTGATCGATGAGCGCAGCGCAACTGTCTTTAGTGACGGAAGACGGGCTTGGCATCTGGCAGGCTCCATCCGACACCGGGAGATTGGGTTCCGCATTGGTGCGGGGAGTTTCGACTCACGGAAAACGTGGTAGTCTCGGGAAGTGTTAGCCGGCAATGGGAGCGAACATGAAGCCATTTGCTGAGCATATAGGTGGCCGCATTGTAATCGTCCTCGCATTGCTGCTGGTGCCGATGGCTTTGGCATCGCACAGCACGCCCCAGGCTCCCCAAATTCACGTATCCACTCACCTCGTCCAGATTCGCATTATAGTTCGCGACAGCAACGGCCCCGTGGGGAGTCTGACGAAGGACGACTTCGTCGTGCTCGATCGAGGAAAACCGCAGAAAATCAGCGTTTTCTCCGTCGAATCCAGCGAGTCCGCGCCGCAGCCTGCACAGCCGCCACAAAACACGTTCTCAGATCTTCCGCAATACGGCGCCAGCACTCCGAGGAGCGTCACCGTCGTCCTCCTCGACAACCTGAATACCCTTTCGGGTAACGGCCATGAAACACTCGAGAGCGGTCCCATGTGGATGGAGGATCTGGCACTGGCCAATGCGAAGGCGCATCTCATCGAATTCGTAAAGAATCTCGACCCGAAAGATCGCATGGCCATTTACGGTCTGAGCGAAACTCTGCATGTGCTGTGCGACTTCACGAGCGACCGCGACCGCCTTCTCACGGTCTTGAAAAATTACGACACTACACCAAAGACCAACCGCGAGGCCGTCGAGCCCGGCGCTTACCACACCCCTGTGCCCGGCAAGGAATTCAACGACAACATGGACGCGCAAGCGCTGGAATTCGCTGCAGCTACAAACGAGCGCCGTGCTATGCAAACCATGGCAGCGCTGCAGTCCATCGCCTCTCACGTTGCCAACATTCCCGGCCGCAAAAACCTTGTTTGGCTAACCTCCAATCTTCCTTTTTCCGGCGCCGCGCTCGCGCGCATTTTGGTTCCTGCACAAATCGCTGCCTATCCCGTGGACGCGCGCGGCCTTCTACCCCGGGCAGTGCCGGATTCGGCCAACGACGTTGTGGCTACCGGCTCCAAACTTAGTAGCGCACTCGGGCTCGATAAAAGCCCGGCCCAGTCCGACCAGCCCATTGGCGTGGATACGATGCAGAAGATAGCTGAAGATACAGGAGGCCGTGCCTTCGTCAACACCAATGACGTTACCAGCGCCATTCGCAAAGCCGTCGAGGATTCCGCCGTGACCTATACGCTGGGCTTTTACATCGATTCCAACTCGCTCGACGGGAAATTCCATGAACTAAAAGTCCAGGGCCACCGTTCCGGGTTGAACCTCCGCTATCCAAAAGGCTATTTCGCCCTCAAGGACGTCCCAGCCACCCAAGACGATCGTCACAACAATTTTCTAATCGCCATCAAGAGTCCGCTGGACTCGTCCGCCATTCCGCTTGAGGTCAAGGTGGATCGCGTCAATCAACCAACGCCGAATTCCATTGTCCTTTCTGGCTCTATCGGTATTCACGATCTTCAGCTTGTGCAGAGCGGCGAAATCCGCACAGGCGCTCTCGACATAACCGTGATTGAACAAGACGAGACGGGAAAGGTGCTCCGAGAGTCAGCCAATCGCATCAATCTCCGCTTCACCGAAAAACAATATCCGGCCATACTGAAATCAGGCATAACCTTTCGTAAATCTGTACAGCCTCAAGCCGCTGCGACCACCTTGCGCGTCCTCGTTCAAGATCCGAGCACCGCCGCCATCGGAAGCTTGATCATTCCGCTGGCGCACGTAAACTGATTCGCGTCACGCGAGCAATGGCCGCAAGAATTGTCTCTCAGTGGCAGGGCCACTCGTTTTTTGAGGTTCGGTCTTCTACTTATCCTCACTTTACCTAGGAGACGGCGATCGCCGCAGGCTGTACCTGCCGCTCAATCTCCGACACCGTCCCCGACCGCCGCGACACCTCCAAATCATAAAAATTCTGCAAATTCAGCCAGAATTCCGCATTGTTGTGGAAATACCGAGCCAATCTCAACGCCGTATCCGCCGTGATCCGCCGCCGCTCATGCACAATTTCACCAATCCGTGTAGCTGGCACGTGCAACTCCAGCGCCAGCTTGTTCACCGACAGTCCCAGCGGCTTCATGAAATCCTCGCGCAGAATCTCCCCCGGGTGCACAGGCGGCATTAGCGTTCCACGTTTCCTCATGCTTCTACCTCCTAGTGATAATCAACGATTTCCACGTCATACGCGTGTCCCCCGCGCCAGACAAAGCAAATTCGCCACTGCTCATTGATTCGGATCGAGTGTTGGCCCTTCCGGTCGCCTCGCAAGGTCTCTAATTGATTGCCGGGCGGCGAAGCAAGAATGCGAAGCTCCGAAGCGGCATGCAGTTGGAGCAACTTCCGCAAAGCCACGCGCTCGAAGGCACGGAAGCGCTTGCTGTGCTGGTAGCTAAACAGCTCCTCGGTATCCCTCGATCCGAAGCTCTGAATCACACGTCAAGCATATAACGTCGCACGTAATACGTCAAACAGCGTCCTCTGCGACGTCCCAACAGGGGAACGACTTGGACTTTTCCACACATCTCCACAGTCTCATCAAATCGTCTCAATCCCGCCAACTCCTTGTAACCTCTCGACTTCCGCCGCTCTCATTCGAATCCGCACCGCGCCGTTCGAATAAGTAGACAGGGAACTAACAACACTATTGATAATTAGTACTAATCCCGCTACCATTCCCCATGGTCATCGTCGGCAACCACCTCCAATCACCTCTTCCTCTTCTCCGTGTACGGCGTTTACCCCGGCCGGGTCGGGGGCCCGGCGCTTGTCCCGACCCGGTCGGGACGTTGAAATCCCAATTCCGTCCCCTTCCTCAACGTCACTGGAAAGCTCTCATATAGCCGCTAAGTCCCGCAGAATCCGTACATGCGAAAAATGCGTCCGTAACCCCTTTGCAATCCGCACTTCCAAAACACACTTAAAGTCCTTTAGAATCCGCAGGGTCGAAAAAACCGGGGAGGGGGAGGAGGAGGGGGAGGGGCCCCATTCGCCCATTTTCCCTGCGCCAGAAACCGGGCCGCATCATCCAAATGTTACCGTTGTGCATTCCCTTTTGGGAACGCCCTTGCGGAAATGGAGGCGTGATCCGTGTCAAAACGCTTGGAAGGTAAAGTAGCGGCCATCACGGGTGGCAACCAGGGCATCGGCTTGGGAATCGCCGAGCGCTTCATGCTGGAAGGCGCAGCCGTGGCGATCTGCTACCGCGCGGACGAGGAAGCCGCCGAGCGCGTCGTTGAGACTCTCCGCACCGGAGGCGGCAAAGCAATCGCTATCCAAGCCGACGTCACGAAGCTCGCCGACGGCCAGCGCTTCATCTCCGAAACAGTTTCGCAGCTCGATGCGCTGGACATTTTGGTGAACAACGCCGGCGTCGAAAAGCGCGCCGATTTTTGGGAGGTAACTGAAGCCGATTACGACTTTGTGTTGAACGTAAATCTAAAGGGCCTGTTCTTCGTGACGCAGGCGATGGTCCGTTATCTGATCCATGCCAAGCGCCCGGGAAAAATCATCAACATCAGCTCCGTCCACGAAGAGCTTCCCTTCCCGCACTTTACTTCCTACTGCGCCAGCAAGGGCGGCCTGAAAATGATCACGCGCAATCTCTCGATCGAGCTTGCCCCGCTCGGCATCACTATCAATAACATCGCCCCAGGCGCGATCGAAACGCCCATCAACACAAATCTTCTGAATGATCCGGTAAAGCTGAAGAGCTTGTTGGAAAATATTCCGCTCCGCCGTCTCGGAAAACCGGAAGATGTAGCGTCCATCGCCGCTTTCCTGGCTTCCGAAGAATCCAGCTATGTGACGGGAACTACGTTCGTTGTGGATGGCGGCCTAACGTGGAATTATGAGGAACAGTAGCAGCATGCAAACTCGCCGAGCGCATGATGGCAGAGTCCGCTTTTCGGTTACTCCGCCCCTTGACGGGAACGCGGGGTCTCAAACGCTGACGATTCGCCGTTTTCGCGCTTTGACCATCGAGGTGCGCGCTGCTTCCAACAATTTGCGTGCGTTTTCGCGAATGTCGCCGTGCGAAAACACGGCATTGCCCGCTACAAGGATTTCCGCCCCCGCGCGAACGATATCCCCAACAGTATCGAGCGCAACGCCCCCATCGATCTCGATGCGGAACTCTAAACCGCGTGACTCGCGGATGCGCGCGAGCGCTTCGACCTTTTTGAGCGAGTTGGCAATGAAATGCTGCGCGCCAAATCCTGGATTCACGGACATGACCAAAACGTGGTGCACAATTTCCAAAACGTCGTCGAGCAAATGTACCGGAGTCGCCGGATTAATCACCACGCCCGGCTTGCACCCATGCGACTCAATCAGATGGAGCGTGCGATCCAGGTGAACACAAGCTTCCTGATGAACGGAAATCCAGTTCGCGCCGGCTTCCGCAAATGCCGGAATGAATTGATCCGGGTTTTCGATCATCAAATGGCAATCAAACGTCACATCCGGAATGGTTCTGCGAAGCGAGGCCACTACAGGCGGCCCAATGGTGATGTTCGGCACGAAGTGCCCGTCCATCACGTCGAGATGCAAAACCGTGCCGCCGCCTTCGAGCGCAGCTTTCGCCTCGGCGCCCAATTGCGCAAAGTTGGCGGACAATATTGAGGGTGCCAGTTCAATGACGGAAGCCACCGTAGCGCTCCTCCCGCTTGCACGAAATTTGATTATACGCGAGAGCCGCCCTTCACTTTCGGAAATTGGCTACCATTTGCGAATCTGGCCATCCGCGGTGGACACCGCGCGGGGAATACTCACGCTTTCATCGGCACTGAAACCGTTCGGCGTTCCTTGCTGCTTTGGCGCGCCAGCTCCAGCAGGCGCATCACATCGAGCGCCCACTCAGGAGTCACCGCCAGCGCCGCCTTGCCAAGAATGGCGTCGCGCAAATTGGCGTAGAAGTCACGGTAGTCGCAATTCAAGGAGGGTACGCGGCGTTGGGTAAGCACTCCGTTCTCAGAAAGCGTCAGCAGGCCCCAATTTTCCTCCGGCTCCGCGCCCCAAGCACCATCCGTGGGGATGTAGCCGCGCCGCAGATTAGTCTCCTGCGGATCGAAGGATTGCTTCACGAATGCACCTTGCGTTCCGTGCAAAATGAAACGCGGGCGAGTCGCAGCGGCGAGAATCGAGGAACGCAAATCCGCACGCAGTCCACGCGGATAGTGAAACGCGAGGTCGAACGCATCATCTGCAACAGCGCCTTGGCGCTCGATGCGAATATCGGCCGTCAGCGCTTCGGGCAAACCGAAAAGCAAGAGCGCATGGTCGATGAGGTGCGGCGCAATGTCGAAAAAGATGCCAGTCCCGGGGCCGGAGCGCTCGCGCCAGGCATTCGGTTTGAGTTGCGGGCGAAAGCGGTCGTAATTTGATTCAAAGCGAACGATTCGTCCCAGCGCGCCGCTCGCAACGAGCTGCACGATGGCCTGAAAATCTCCGTCGTAACGCCGATTCTGATACACGGTCAGCAGTCGGCCATGTTTCTTCGCAAACTCGACGAGCGCGAGCGCCTCATCGAGAGTGGTCGTGAAGGGCTTGTCGACGAGCACATCGCGTCCAGCGGAAAGACATTGACGGGTAATCGGATAATGAGAATTGTTTGGCGTGGCGATAACGACGAGGCGAATTTCTTTGATGGTAAGGAGTTCATCCAGCGTGCGGACAATGCGAACATCGGGATATTGCTCGGCAGCTTCGTTGCCGCTGCGCTGCAAAATCGCCGCCAGCCGCAGTCCAGGGACGGCACGAATCACCTGCGCGTGAAACGCGCGGCCGGCAAGGCCAAATCCGATGAGTCCAACATCAATCACGAAGATGGGTTCATAAAAACGTCCGCGGAGCGGTCACAAACGAATCCGAAAAGGCGCTCCATACTATCGCATCGCGGAATGAGAGCGACTAGTTTTTGAAATCGGAAGCAAAGACCCTGAGCCTAGAAATATCAAGTTTTGAATAGGACAGATTACATCTTGCGCTGGCAAAAAAAGAAAACGAGAAACGCTGGGTTGCTCGCGGCGCTGGAGTCCTGCAAAATGGTTAGTAACCAGTGACCACGCAATCCATCGCCATTAGCGCTGCGGCTCGCCAACGCTACCTGCTGGTCCTGCTTTTCGCCGGATTCGTACTGACAGGCGTGGAGATCACTGTCGCCGGACCCATGCTGCCGCTGTTTATTGCGCGGTGGTCGCTCAGCGATTCACAAGCGGGCGTTTTCTCCATTGTGCAATTTTCAGGGTCGCTTGCGGGCGTTTGGCTCTCCAGCCTGATTACGCATTACTTCGGGACGCGCACTTCTCTCGTTCTCGGCTACGTCATGGTAGGCGCGGGTCTGGCAACGGTCAACGCTTCCTCGATGACGGTCGCCTTTTTCGCGCTGGCCGCTCTGGGTATAGGTTACGGCTTAGTGGTACCTCCGACGAATCTTACCGTGGCGGAAATCGGGGGAGTACGCAGCGCGTCCTTGGTGAGCCTCGTGAATCTAGCGTGGGGTGTCGGAGCCTTCTCGAGTTCCCCGCTTGTCCTGCTCGCATTAAAAAACGGAGCCCTCGTTGGGCTGTTGTATTTTTTTGCAGGGTTCGGGTGCCTGCTGGCAGTCTCGTTTCTCTTTTCGACGTTTCCTGAGGGGGGACACGCACCAACTAGTTCCACGACAAATGCAGCGGGCACCAGTGTTGCGCTCATAACGACGATCGTGCTGGCAGCTCTCTACTTCCTCTACGTAGGAGTGGAATCCAGTCTTGGCTATTGGGCTGCTGCTTACAATAACCGTCTCGCAGGTGGTGGAACCGGCATCTCCACGCTCGCTCCAATGTTTTTTTATGGCGCTCTTTTGGTCGGCCGCGCCGTAGCACCCTTTCTTCTTGCTCGATTCCGTGAATACGGGCTAGTGATGACAGCGCTGGTTGTGGTTATAACTGGGACTACGTTGTACCTCCTCGCAGGACGACAGCAAACAGCGTTCGCAAGTCTAGCCTTGGCGGGGTTGGGTTGTGCAACGGTTTTTCCTATCTTCGTTGCTTGGCTTTCGCGGTGGTACGGGCCAAGAGCAGGGATTGTAAGGGGCGTAATGTTCTCCATGTCGTCGCTCGGATCCTCGTCCGTTCCAGGGGTCGTGGGTTTCGTTTCGGGCCATGCGGGTGGTTTGTTGCGCATCGGTTTGCTGGTGCCGCTTTTCTCCGCTGTTGCGATGGTTTTTCTGCTGCTCCTCGTGCGGCGCCAGGCCGCTGCCTGAGGTATCCTCTCTTCGTGCAAACGCCTGCGCAGCGCTCGCCAACAACCGGGCTTCTCTTCGGGCTAATCATCACGCTTGCCGCGGTGATGGCGTATTCGTTTTACATTACGGTGCAGCTTTCCGGATTGCGGAAATTGCAGAGCGAAATGGTGGACCGGAATCGCAGGGATTCCCTGCAATTATTGCGAGTGCAGAATGATTTGAATTCGGTTGGGTTGGCGATGCGGGACATGCTGGACGCAAGTGAACCGTATCCGCTGACGGCGTGGTCGGCACAGTTCGAGCGGATGCGCGAAGATCTGGATGCGGCGTTGCATCTGGAAGAACAACTGGCTGGTACGAATCGCACGGAGGAGCAGCGAAATTATCTCACGCAGTCCGTGGCGCAATTCTGGGACGCGGTACATCGCATGTTTGCGCTGGCAGCTGCGGGCAAAGAACAAGAGGCGCGCGAGCAAATCCCGTTGACGCTGCAGGCTCGGCAGGAATCGCTGAGCACGGCGGTTTCGCGGTTGTTGGTGCAAAACAATGAAGGCGAAGAGCAGGCGGCGGGGCGCATTGCGGCGATTTACGACGGTGTGCAGCGGCAGCTTTATTTGTTTTTGGGAGCTACGCTGATTACGATCGTGCTGACGAGTTTGTATTTGATTCGCACGAACCGAATTATTTTTGCAAGACTGGCGGCGCTTTCCGAGCAGCGCAGTGAGCTGGCGCAAAAATTGATTTCGACGCAGGAGTCCACACTGCGGCATATTTCGCGGGAGCTGCATGACGAGTTTGGCCAAGTGCTGACGGCGATTGGCTCGCTGCTGGGACGCGCGGGAAACCATCTTCCGGAAGGTTCGAAAGTCCGAGAAGAAGTGCAAGAGGTTCGCGAGATTGCGCAAACGACGCTAGATAATATTCGTAGCCTCTCGCAGGCGCTGCATCCAGTGCTGCTCGAGGAGGCTGGACTCGTCAGTACGCTGGACTGGTATATTCCGACGGTGGAGCGCCAATCGGGGCTTGCGCTGCACTATGAAAAATCAGGGACAGTATTTCCGCTCGACGGAAGCGCTAGCGTGCATGTTTACCGCGTATTGCAAGAAGCGCTGAATAATGTGAGCCGGCATTCTGGAGCGAAGGAAGCCTGGGTGCGGCTGAAGTTTTTGTCTGATGCGTTGGAACTGGAAGTGGAAGACCATGGCAGTGGAATCGTGGCGGAGAAAAATGGGCGAGGGATTGGATTGGTGGCGATGCGTGAACGAGCGGAGATCATCGGAGGGACGCTCGAACTTTTGCAGCCTGCAAGCGGAGGCACGATAGTTCGTCTGCGAATCGAGCGCCAGAGAGTCGAGACCTATGGGAGCTAAGCTGAGAGTTTTGTTGGTGGACGATCACGCGCTAGTGCGGCACGGATTCCGGCGCATCCTAGAAGATGATCCAGAGATTGAGGTTATTGGCGAGGCGAGCAACGGCGAGGAAGCAGTCCGTCTGGCGAGCAAAGAAAAGCCTGCGGTGATTGTCATGGACTGCGCGATGCCGAGAATGAATGGACTGGAGGCCACGCGGAAAATACTCGAGGTACGGCCGGAATCTGCAATTTTGATGTTGAGCATGCATTCGGAAGACACGCTGGTGCGGCAGGCGCTGGACGCGGGCGCGCGCGGGTACATTTTGAAGAACGCGATGGACCTCGATCTTGCGAACGCGGTCAAGCGGGTAGCTAAAGGCGAGAAGGTTTTGGATCCGCAAGTCGCGCGCCCGGCTGCGCTAAAGGGAGAACGCGAGGGCGGGCTGACACCGCGAGAACTTGAAGTGCTGCAGCGCATCGTGGCGGGAAAATCCAACAAGGAGATTGCCGGTGAGCTGAGTCTGAGCGCGAATACCGTGTCCGTGCATCGCGCGAACATCATGGATGCGCTGGGTATTCACAAGACGGCGGAGCTTGTGGTGTACGCAATTCGCAACGGCCTGGTGAATCTGCCTTGAGGCGGCGCGATTTTTTGATGAACGCATGCGCGGCGGGGATCGGGGCGGCGGCGATTTCACCGGCACAGATTTTTGCGCAAGCGAAGGGCGATCTTGGTTTTCATCTTACAAATGTGACCGCGGCTGCCGGCATTCAGTTCCAACACAACGGCGGGGCGTACGGCGGAAAACTGTTGCCGGAGACGCTTGGATCGGGCTGCGCCTTCCTCGATTACGACCGTGACGGCTGGCAGGACATTCTACTGGTCAACGGAATGGACTGGCCCGGCCACCAGCGACAACGGTCGACACTGAAGCTCTATCGGAACAATCGCAATGGGACATTCAGCGATGTGACGCGCGCCGCGGGGCTGGACGGCGAGATGTATGGAATGGGAGTAGCTGCGGGGGATTACAACAACGACGGCTTTCCTGACATTTTCATTAGCTGCGTGGGGCAAAGCCGGCTTTTTCGCAACACGGGCAAGGGCACTTTCGTCGATGTGACGAAAGCGAGCGGTTTGTTAGGCCGCCAGGGGTTCAGCACGTCGGCGCTTTGGCTTGATTACGATCGCGATGGCTTGCTGGATCTTTTTGTGTGCAACTACGTGCGTTGGTCGCCGGAGCATGATGTTTTTTGCAGCTTGGATGGAACGCACAAATCCTACTGCACGCCGGAAGCGTATCGCGGGGACACCTGCTGGCTCTTTCACAATCGGGGAGATGGCACGTTTGAGGATGTGACAGCTTCGAGCGGGATTTTCGACAGCAGCTCGAAATCGCTGGGCGTGGCCATGTTCGATTACGACCAGGACGGCTGGCCAGATTTACTGGTGGCGAACGACACACAGCCCAACAAGCTTTACAAGAATCTGCGAAATGGAAAATTCAAGGATGTGGGCGTCGAGGCCGGCCTAGCTTTTAGCAACGAAGGAAAAGCTAGAGCCGGCATGGGAGTGGACACGGGAGATTTTGAAAATTCCGGCAGGGCTGGGGTGGCCATCACGAACTTCGATAACGAGATGATCGGGCTTTATCATTCCGTTGGCGGGGGAACTTTCGACGACATTGCCGTAGCCTCCGGACTGGGCGCGGCTTCGCGGAGCACTCTTGGTTTTGGATGCGCTTTTTTCGACGCAAATCTGGACGGTTGGCTGGACCTAGCCGTGGCGAACGGGCATATCGACGAGACGGTGCGAAACATTCGCGGGAATGTGGGTTATGCGCAGGCGCCGCAACTTTTTTTGAATCAGGGCGCTGGAAAATTTCGCGACGTCGCTCGAGAGATCGGCGGTGGTTTTGAAACACCGATCGTGGGACGAGGGCTTGCTTATAGCGACTTCGACCGCGATGGCGATCTGGATTTGTTGCTGACAACGAATAACGGGCCGGCGTATTTATACCGGAATGATCAGACTGGCGGAAATCGAAGTATCCGGTTTCAGCTTATTGGAACAAAATCGAATCGCGACGCGATTGGAGCAATTGTCCGAATCTTCCCAGGAGGAAACGGCGGGCGGAGCCAATGGAGAATGGTGCACGGAGGGTCGAGCTATTTGTCGCAATCCGAGCTGCCGGTGACGTTTGGAGTTGGGAAAAGCGAGAAGATTGAACGGGTGACGATTGACTGGCCGAGCGGTAGGAGTGAGGAGTACAAGGACCTGGCCACCGGAAAGGCCCATGAAATCGTTGAAACCAAAGGAGTTACAAAATAAATAGATTTCTAATCGTTTTGCATTATTGCCAGGTCTTTGAGACCTCGCTATAACTCACGCAACGATTAAATTGCTTCCCACCTTACCGAGATTTGGCGACGTGGAGGCACCCCAAAGCACCCGCGGCCGGATGCCAGCACAGCATCCGGCCGCCTTTCTTTGTGCAGACGAGTTTGCGAGAATGAAAATTCTCGCCAGGGCGAAAAAAGAACCAACGGTCGAAACGGAAACATGCTTGTGGTTTGAGTGAGGATAGACACCACCGATTTGTCGCGGAATTTTTTGGGGGCGAGCGAGCATGACATGGATCAAGACAGTTCGAATGGAAGAGGACGATAGCGTCAAGAAGGCGATTGAAGACGAACGCAAGCTTTATCCGGCGGAATATGCGATGCCGGTGCCGGCGGTTTTTGCGGGAGTTGAACAGAGCATCGTGGGCTCGCACTCGCTGTTTCCCGGTGTGCTTTTTCATGCGTTCAGCACGTTCGGCGCTTTGATGTCTCCCGAATTGCCTCTGAAGAGGCATCAGCATGAAATGATCGCGACGATGGTCTCGGTGACCAACCGGTGCCACTATTGAATTGAATCACACGCAGAGTTTCTGCGTAGGGTGACGTTGGATCAAGAGATGGTGGAAGCGCTGAAGAAAGATTACCGGACGGCGCCGATCAGCGAACAGGACCGCACGATGCTGGACTATGTCGTGAAATTAACGAAGGATGCGACGAAAGTCTGGCCGGAGGATCACGCGAAGCTGCGCGAGGTGGGATTCGACGACCGCGGGATTTTGCAGATTACGCTGATCGCGTCGTGGTTCAACTACATCAATCGGGTGGCCGATGCGCTGGGCGTGGGGCGCGATGGGAGCGCGGCAACGAAGTAAGAAGCTAGTGAAGGGTTTGTCGGCCCTTGCAGAAACGGCCCGGATTGTTCGCTCAATATTTACACTGCGATGGCACGAGTTCTGAAGCGGGCCGCAACCCCACTTTCCTCAAGCCATTTCTCCGTAGCAGTATTCGATAGATCGTAGCGTAGCAGCGCGCGCAGATCTGCCTCGTCGTCGACGTCCATTTCTAGCCGCTCGTTTCTTCGCACAATGATTTTTGCACCGGCTAGCTCCGCCTCACTGCAGTGTTTGGCAAAACTGTTCGGACCAAAATGCGATGGGAAAAGCGTCGGCGGCGTGCGAAGAATCGCGTTGGTGCCAGTGCCGTCGCGTGAGGGTACGATGACGGCTGCAGGGGCCGCGCATTCCGTCGCGAGGAGATCGTCGATATCTCCGGCTTGTATTAGGGGAAGATCGAGAGGCAAGCGGAGAAGCCTCGCAACTCCGCGCTCGGCGCATAGACGCGAGGCAAAATCGACCGAGGCGCTCTCCGAGACTTGGTGCTCCTCGCGAAATGTTTCCCACCCATGTTGGGCGGCAGTTTCGACAGCCGGCGCGTAATTTGTGATCACAAATATACTGTGCGCGCGCTGCACACCACAAAGGGCGCGGACTGTATCCGCTAGCATCGCTTGTGCCAAGCCGAAGCGCTCGTCAGGAGTTAACCCACCAGCGAGACGCTGCTTCGCGTTTCGCAAGTCTTTGATGGGCAGTAAGAGAGCGCGGAATGAGGAAGGCGTATTTGTCCGCTCTTCGGTGAGGCGTTGCGCGCGTTCTGGCTGGCCTGTAGTTTCCATGAATGGCCTGTCGAGTTGCGTGGTATCGTTTGCTCTCGCCGGTCTGACGTGAGCGCGAGGAGCTGAGACCATCGTACCAGAGGCGGAGGCGGGGAGCAGCCACAGTGGCGCTCGTTTCGAGTTCAGAGGGCGCGTGGAACATTGGCCGGGCGGAGCAGAATTGCCATGAGCAGAAAAGTTGGGATTCTCGGCGGAACCGGTCCGGAGGGATCGGGGCTGGCATACCGATGGGCGCGAGCGGGCGAAGAAATTGTGATTGGTTCACGAGACCCGCAGCGCGCGGAGGACACTGCGACGCAATTGCGGGCACGGATTGGCGGCTCGGCGAAAATTGAAGGAGCAGATAATACGACGACGGCTTCGCAATGCGAGGTTGTGGTCCTGACGGTTCCGTTTTCCGGTTGTGCGGCGCTTCTGAAACAACTAAAAAACGTTTGGAAACCTGGGACGGTGGTGATCGATACGACGGTACCGCTGGCGGCCACGGTTGGGGGAGCTGCCACGAGGATGCTGGGCGTGTGGCAAGGATCAGCGGCGGAACAGACTAAGGAATTGCTGCCTGCGGGAGTTAGTGTTGCTGCGGCGTTTCAAAATCTCGGCGCTGAACTGCTTTCAAAGGATGAGGCTGTCGACTGCGACATACTAGTGTGCAGCGATGACGACCGCGCAAAACAAATCGCCTCAGAGCTTGCGGGAAAAATTCTCGGAGCACGTGCGCTCAACGGCGGAAAACTTGAGAACGCGCGGATTGTGGAATCGCTCACGGCGCTTCTGGTGGGGATAAACATTCGCTATAAGGTGCAGAGCGCCGGGATTCGCTTTACTGGATTGCCGATTAAAGGGTAGCCACGCCGCCACTCGCGCTATGAGATCGGCTGGAGATTGGAACAGATTGTTGCGTCCAAGGACTTGAAGGAATCTCGATGATACTTGTCACGTTCCATTCGCAGGCGCGCGAGAACCGCATCGGAGCGCTCACGCCCGATGGACTGATCGTGGACCTCAACGCGGCTTACGCGCTGTATCTGCGGAACGTTGAGCGGGAAGTCGCGTTCTACGCGCTCGCAGACGCTCGCGTTCCAGCTGACATGCGAGGCCTCTTTGCCAATGGTGATCGCGGGCTGGACGCTGCTCGGCTGGCGCTTGACTATGCGATGAAAGAAGGGCCGGAGATCAGAGGCGCCTCGGGCGAGGCGATTTTCTATCGGCGCGACGCGGTGAAAATCAAAGCTCCCATTAGACCAAAGAAATTCTTTCACACGGCCGGAAATTTCCGCGAACACCATGAGGAAGCACAAAAGTCCGGGTTTTCGCATCCCGTGTTGCCCTGGATTGTGTTTTTTCAGAATGTGGACGCGATCATCGGGCCAGAGGAGGAGATCGTTTATCCCGAGCATCTGACCGAAGAGCTGGATTATGAGCTTGAACTTGCGGTGGTGCTGAAGAAATCCGGCAAGCACTTTTCTGAGGAACGAGCGGGCGACTACATCGGCGGGTACGTGATTTTCAATGATGTGACCGCGCGGGATATTCAGCGCACGGAAATGAAGTCTGGCGTTTTCAGTTTTTGCAAAGGGATTGATACGTTTTGTCCACTCGGGCCGCATATCGTGACTGCGGATGAGATTCCTAATCCGAACAATTTGGCAATGGAGCTCCGCGTGAACGGAACAGTGCGGCAGCAATCGCACTCCAGCAAAATGTCCGTGACGGTACCGGAAATCATCGCGCACTATTCGCCGATGGGTTATTCCGCAGGCGACGTGCTCTCGACGGGAACGGTGTCAGGGGTTGCGGCGTTCAGCGGTGACCCGAAATCACTCTACCTCAAGCCGGGCGACGTGGTGGAGTGCGAGATCGAGAAAATCGGTGTGCTTAGAAATCCGGTGGTTTCTTACAAAGAGAAATACTGCGGCGAATCGGCGGCAGCGGACTTATTTTTCCGAAGTCCGTGAGCGAGTCGTGCTATTTCTTACGGAAGTGTGGCAGAACTTTTTCGCCGAAGAGCCGCGCTTGCTCCAGACGATCGTCTCCCCAAAGCTCCAGCATGATGTGCGTGCAGCCTGCTGTGCGGTACTCTTCGAGGCGCTCAATGCATTGATTGGGAGTGCCTGCAATCGGGCAGACTTTTTCAAGAACAGCGTCTGTAACCTCGCGGGCTGCAGCTTTGCGGCCGCCAGTTTCCATAGCTTCGGCGATGGGTCGGATTTCTTCGAACGAAAGCCCGGCGCATTCGAGGAGCGTGTCCGCCGAACCGCGGATGTTCTGCACTTTGTTGGCGAGATACATGGCGGCCATTTCGCGGGCGCCTTCGCTGGCCGTCTTTGGATCTTCGCCGACGCTGCCGACGATGACTGAGCCTAGATCGAGTTTCGCGGGGTCTTTGCCGGCCTTATGCGCGCCTTCTTCCATCAGCTTTCGCGAATATTGAACGAATTTCGGCGTGGTGATGCTGGCGGTCAACAGACCGTCTGAGTGCGAGCCGGCGAAACGCTGCAGAACGGGGCCAGTTGCTCCGACGTAGATCGGCACGCGCCAGCGGGGAACGTGCGCGTCGGGCTTTAGCGCGGGGGAAAAGGCCTGGAAGGCTTTGCCTTCGTATTTCACTTCGTGGCCTGCGAGCATGGCCTTGATGATTTCGATGCTTTCGCGCATAACCGTGGCGGGACCGACTTCTTTCCCCTTTTCGCCTTCGCCGATTTCTTTCATGAAGATTTTCGACGCGCCAAGGCCTAGCAGAAAGCGATCTTTACCTGCTGCCTCCTGGAGGACGCGCGCTTCCATGGCGATCTGGACGGGATGACGCGTGTACGGAGAGATGATGCCCCAACCGATGACGATTTTTTCTGTTTCGCGCGCGGCGATGGCAGTGATTGCGGTGGAGGAACGCGCTTCCATCGAGTGCTTGCGCCACCACGGATAAGCTTCCGCAAGCCAGAAAGTGTCGAATCCGGCGGCGTCGCAGGCTTGCGCCATTTTTATTGTTTCGTCGAGCGGCTCCATGCTGAGTTGCAAGACGCCAATTTTGAAAGGCATGGTCATCGTTTTGCTTTTTCTCCGCGAAGATGGGCCGATGAATTTGCGCGTTACGCTGGATCGGTCCAGGAATGTTCGAGTCCTTTTGTGAGTTGCCAGAGCGCACGGTTGAGCGGAGTTGGGACGCCCATTTTTTCGCCCCAATCAGCGATTGCGCCGTTCATGAAATCCACTTCGGTTTGGCGCTTGGCAAGAATGTCCTGGAGCATACTGGCTTTGTGCTTGCCGGGAGCGTTGGCGCCTTTTTGCACGAGCGCGCGGGGATCGCCGTGAAGCTCAATGCCAAGCGCTTTCGCGACTGCTTCACCTTCGACGATGAGGGCGTTGAAAAGAGCGACGGTCGGCGGAAAACGCGTGGCGGCGCCGTGATGCAGCAGTGTGAGCGCGCCCACGGGATTTGTTGAAGCGTTAAAGATTAGCTTGGTCCACTGTGCGCCGCGAGCATCTTGCAGGGGGATCACGCGAAGGCCAGAGCGGTTGAGCAAATCGGCCAGTTGTTCGACGCGGGCGTAGGGCGTGTTCGTTGGTTCGAATGGGCCGATCCAGGTGTCGCCGTTGATGTCGAAACCCACGTGACCCGGCGCAACGACGTGGCCTGCTGGAAACGTAGTACCACGGATGACGTAGCGCACGTGCTGGGCGAGAATCTCTTCGTTGCCGACACCATTCTGGACGGAACAGACGGCGCTGCGCTCGTTGAAAATGTGCGCGGTTTGTTCGATGGCGATGCGGGTGTGTGTGCTTTTTGTCGCGACGATTCCGAAATCGCAAGCCGGAATTTCGCTGGGATCGGAGGTCGCATGAAGATGGGCTGTGAAATCGGCTGCGCCGCTAATGCGCAGGCCGCCTTCATCGATCACTTGTGTGTGGTCCTTCCAAATATCGTAGGCATGGACTTCAACGCCTTCGAGCCGGGCGAGGTGCGCGCCGAAGATACTTCCGATTGCGCCGCAGCCGACGATGCAAATCTTCACGCTCATGCGGTCTTCAACGCCTCAACGCCGGTATAGAAGCGCCATGGCACGTTTGCGAGGCATTCGCCCTCTTTCTTGCCGACGCGATAGGTGTCCTGCGTGTAGAGACAGACATTGCCGTCCTGATCGACGACTTGCGGATGGAAGCTGAGAACCATATTCTCTTTCAGCTCGATGTGTGAGTTTGCGCCGATGGCGGGGTTTTCGAGCATGGTCATACCAATCGAATGGCCGGTGAGGTGCCCGAGTTTGAAACCCGCTTTGCCGAAAATGCTGGTCGCGGCTTTGTGGACATCGCTCGCCAGCGCACCTTCGTGCATTTTTTCTCGCGCGACTTCCATGGCTTGCGGATAGACGTCGCTCATCGCTCGCGTGCGTGGACTGACTTTGCCGCGGATCAGCGCGCGGGAAAATTCCACCCAGTATCCATCGACGCCCGCGATTTCGAGCGAATAGAGCAGCAGATCGTCGAGGCAAACTTTGCGCAGAGAAGGCACCTTGAAATGGGCTTCCGCTTCGCCCCCGGTGCCGCTCAGCACGATGTTCATCATGCGGGAGCCGGCGCCGCGCGCGAAAAATCGTTCGACGGCCGGAGCCATAATTTCGGCTTCACTCTTGCCGGGTTCGTAAGCGGCGAGCAATGCATGGAAGCCATCGAGAATGATGTCCATGCTGTCGCGAAATCCAGCAAGTTCTTCTTCGCTCTTGACGGCGCGCGCCATGTCGAACTGAAAATCGAACGGCACAAGCTCGAAAGAACCATTTTGCAGTTCGCGGTAATCACGGACGGCCATCACGAAGTCCATACCGTAAACGGCGACGCGTTTCCAGCCGCGCTTTTCGATTTCGTCGCGCAGCCATTCACCGGGAATTTCCGCCCAGACTTTTTCTTGAACCCAGGGGGCTTTTTTGTCTCCGATCCAGCGCGCCTCCCGAGGAAAAACGAGAACGGGTTCGCCTGCGAGTGGGATCAAGACGTAAACATAACGGTGGACGATTTCGAAACCGGAGGTGTAGCGCACGGCGCCTTCAAATCCCGTGTATTGATTGCCGCAGACGATTAGGGCATCGACTTTCTCAGCGGCCATGGCGGCGCGAATGTTGTTATAACGGCGCTCGATTTCTTTTTGGCTGGTCATCGAAGTTGGCTCCGGCCCTCGTCAGCATGCACCGCAGATTTCCGCCGCGGCCAGCGCGTAGACCTTGGCGGTGTTTACGAGCGTTTCTATGGCGACTTTTTCGCCTTCGGTATCGCGCGGGCCGCTGGACGGGCCGTAATTGAGTGTCTCGATTCCGTAACGTGTCATCACGGAAGCATCCGAATCCCACAAGACAGTGGCGTGTTTCGGGGCTGTGCCGAGGACGCGTTTGTGGCAGGCTTCGATCGTTTTCACAAGCGGATGGTCCTTTGAGATTTCCGCGCCGGGCACGGACACGAAAGTCTCGTACTCGACACCGTAGTCAGGATGCTTTATTCGCAAGTCGAGGACGAGTTGTTTGACCGCAATGCGCACTTCCTTGAGAGGCATCGTTGGCGGGACTCGGACATCCAGGAAAACATCCGCGCGATCCGGTGTCCGGCTTACGCGCCAGGGATGGCCGCCGCGAATACAGCCGACATTCACGACACCGGGCTGGCCGTCGTAGGCGGCTCTCTTTTCCCAAGCGGCAATCCATTCATAAATGGGCGGAAGAATTTCCTTCAGTCGAAAAATGGAGCTTTGGTCCTGCTTGCCGCGAGTGAAGGCTGTGTGCACATAGTGGCCATGCGTTGAAATGCGCACCCAAACCGTTCCGTAGTGCCCAAGAACGAGCCGCATGTCCGTAGGCTCGCCCAAAATACACATGTCTGGCAAAACGCCGTGGGTGACGAGATGGTGTGAACCGACGCCGTAGCCGCGATATTCTTTGCCAACAAACTCGTCGCTCCACTGCGTTTTTTCGATTTCGCCGGCGACAGCCGCAATGGTCACATCGCCTTCGAGCTTTATTCCGGCTCGCATCAGAGCTTTGACAGCCTGCGTGTAGCAGACCAACGCTCCTTTCATGTTGTAGATGCCGAGACCGTAGATCATACCCTCGCGGATGACCGCTTTTGGTTTATACCCGAGACCGGTCAGAAAAGTCTCGCGGCCTGAATTCGAGGTATCCATATGGCCGTTGAACAATAGGCTTTTGCCGTTGGCGGCGCCTTCCCAAAGCCCAACGACATTTGCGCGGCCGTCTTCGACCTCCTGCCACGTCACGGTGAGTCCAGCCTCTCCAAGAGCACCGCGCATGTAACGGCCCATTTCAAGTTCCTCGCCGGTGGGGCTCGGAATATTCACGACGTCACAGGCCATCGACACAATTTCGTCCTCGCGAATTTGGGAGAGAATCGCGTTGGCCAAGTCTTCCCTCATTGAGACAGAGACCTCCGAACGGCGTGTGGGTTTTTCATGGCGCGTTCAGCGGCGAAAATCATCGGGATAGGTACACAGTTTTTCGCATCCTTTTTCCGTCACCAGAAAATTGTCTTCGAGGCGCAATCCCCCGCCGCCTTCCCAATATATGCCGGGCTCAATGGCGAGCACCATCCCTGAACGCATTTCGCCAGGAGCAACGCGATGTGAGTACGGCGCTTCGTGAGCGCGCGCTCCGACGCCGTGAGCGACCGGGTGCGATGGTTGTCCCGGATAGCCGGCCGCGTCAATTCCATCGCGAATGATGCGGTCGATTTCCCCAAGCGGGGCGCCATTGCGGACGCAACCAACAGCATCTGCGAATATCTTTAGCAATTGATCGAGCAAATGATTGTATTCGGTAGTCAGCTTTCCAGGGCAGAGATTTTTCGTCAAATCGGTCCAATAGCCGTCGGCACAAACCCAAATCTCGACGAGCGTGGGCTCATTTTCGATCACAGGGCGGTGGCTTGTGGCTGTGAAGGTCGCGATGCCCCTGCCGGACCAAACCAGCGTAAAAGCGCGAGCCATTTCGACTTTCCCTTTGTAGCCAACTCCGACCGCGTGGATGTGGCCCTCGATCATTGCAGCAACTTCGCTTTCTTTCATGCCCGGCTTGATATTGTCTCGTGCGTGTTCTATGCCGATGGCCGCAAGCTCGTTGGCCAGGCGCATGCGCTCGATTTCTTGCGCCGTCTTGATCATGCGGACTTCCGAGAGAAGCGGGGCGGCGTCCACAATTTCGCGGCAAGCCGCGCGGAAGGCATCGTAGAATCCTTGCCAGTAGACGGTCGGCTCTCCGACCATGCGATCGCAAATCTGGGATGTTTGCGAAAGCTCAATGCCAACGCGACGATCCAGCTTTCGCTCGCGCAACACTTCGACGGCCATTTCAACCGCGCGAATCATGGGTGGGCGAGGATCTTTAGGATGGTAGAAAGGGAAAAAGCGAGCGTCTTTGTTCCAAGCGGTGCGTTGCGCTTCGCAGAATTGAGGCTCGATCACCAGCAGCGTGGGATCTCCCTCGCGGGGAAAAATCGCGAGGTCGTAACCTTTCATCGTCCAGTAGTTGGTGAGATAGAGAACGTTGTCAGGCGCGCGAACGACAACGGCATCAAGATCGTGACGTTCCATCATTTGCCGCACGCGCTGCCACTTTTGCTGATCAATCGCGTAAGCCATGCGTTGCCCGCCTACTTTCCGGCGTCGCGCTCCTTGCCCTTGTAGCTCCAGGACGCTTCCTTGCCTTTGATGAGCCGATAGAGCGCGGTGTGCAACGGCGCGGGAATGCCCGCGCGAAGCGCTTCGCGGGCGATGGCGCCGCCGAGAAAGTCTACTTCGGTGCGCAGCTTATTGCGAATGTCGGAGAGCATGGAAGGGGGATGATCGGTTTGCGCGCCGAGTTTGTTCATTTCCCAGGGATCTTCGTAGAGCTGGATACCGAGTGCGGCGGCGACAAGCTTCCCTTCATCGATCAAATCATGCAGCAGATGGCCGAGATCGGAGAACTGGTTTTCTTGCGTGTAGTGAAGCGTGTGCGGAAGCTCCGTCAGCGCCGCCACGGCATTGACGGACGAATTGAAAATCACTTTGGACCATTGGGCGGGGCGGGCATCCTCGAGCGCGACAGCTTTCAAACCAGAAGCGATGAGCAGATCGGCGGCTTCCTTAACCAGAGAGAATGGCGTGTTGGTGGGTTCGAACGGGCCCATCCAAGTCGCGGTGTCGAGTTCGTACTGCACGTGGGTGTCGTCGTGGCGCGTTCCGCTCATGAACGTTGTGCCGCGGATGACGTACGTCTTTGCGAGATCGGCGATAATTTCTTCAGCGCCGAGGCCATTCTGCGTAGAAAGAATCGCACCATTATCAAAAAGGTGAGCTACAGGACCGAGAGCTTCGGCAGTTTGCGTACCCTTGCACGAGACAATGCCGAGATCGAATTTGGGTAACTCCGCGGGATCGTGCGTGGAGCGAAGGTGAGTGTGAAATTCACGGCCTCCCGTCACGTGCAGCCCATTTTCGTTGAGGGCGCGGGCATGTTCGGGGCGCCGGACGAAAGCCCACACTTCTGCGACCCGCGCGAGATGCGCGGCGTATAGACTGCCGATTGAGCCGCAACCGATGATGCAAATGCGCTTCATAGACTTTCGCAGACGAAGGTCTGAATTGTGCAGAGAGACATTCTAGCGCGCGGTGCGGTTGTGTTCGACACGGACCATCCCAGCAAATTCGCCCCGGCGAGCTCGCCGCATCGCCCGAAAGATGGAATCGCCGGTGTTATGCGAGTCATCGATGATGACTCCGCTGGAATAGAGAGCATCTTGCAAAGCCGCGCAGATAGTGTGAACCGGAGCAGCCCCACCCTCGCCCATGCCTTTTGCGCCGTTGAAAGTGAAAGGTGATGGCGATTCCATGTGGCCGTAGAGAAGGTCGGGCATGTTCATGGCGGTGATCGGCGTGTAGTCGCTGAATGTCGAGGAGAGCAAGTTGCCGTCGGGATCGTAGGCGCAATGTTCCATGAGGGCAGCGCCAATTCCGTGCGCAGTGCAACCGTGCACTTGCCCCTCGACGATGCGTGGATTGATGGCACGACCGCAATCATCCACGCAGGCGTAGGCGAGGATTTTCGGCTGGTAGGTCTCGCGGTCCACTTCGATTGCGGCGACATGAATCTGCGCCGCGTAGGTGAGTGTGAGATTCCCATACTTGCGATTAATGTCCGGCAGTTGGAATGGCGCGTGGTAGACGTGGCGGCAGTTCAGCGTCACATCCCATAAATCTTCCGGCATACCCGCATTGTTAACGTTCACGATGTTTGCGAGCGCCCAATAGTTGATCGACTTCTTCGTGCGCTTGTCGCGAACTTCGGGCCCTTGGGCGCCAATTCCGAATTCAAGGTCTTTTTCTTTCGTCTTTAACGACCACGCGGCCAAGCGGCTCATTTCCTTGCGAAGTTTCTCAGCCGCTCCGTGAATGGCGGCAATTCCGGTGACCGCAAACTGACTGGCATAGGTCCCGGTGTGCCCGGTGTAAGCATTTTGTTCGGTATCGAATCCGGGTTTGACTTTGACGAGGTCGGGAGAAATGTCGAGGACATCGGCGACAACTTGCGCGGCTGTGGTTTCGTGCCCCTGTCCTTGTGGCACAGAGCCCATGGTGATCACTACCTCGCCGTAGATATCCAGTTTAGCGATGGCGGCCTTGGATTGTCCCGAAAACGGAGCGCCAGCATTGATGATGCGCGCTTGTCCGAAGTTATTTGTTCCTGAGTCGAGCGTGGACCCGATTCCGAGACCGATCCAGCGGTCTTCTTTGCGGGCGGCGGCCTGTTTTTTCTTCCAGTCGTCCCAGCCAATAAGATCTTTTGCCATCGCGAGCATGCCAGCGTAATCGCCGGAGTCGTAGACGCAGCCGTTGGGTGTGGTGTACGGCATTTCGTTCTTGCGAATGTAATTGCGCACGCGCATCTCGTACGTGGGAATTCCTAGTGAGTGTCCGCAAATATCCAGCACGCGCTCCATGAACCAGAGCTGCTGCATGCGCGAGTAGCCGCGATTGGGACCAACGGGACACTTATTCGTGAGGACCTGATTCATGTCGATGCGAACATTCTTGACGCGGTAGGGGCCCGCGAGGACTTGCGCCCAAATGACGCAGCCCAGCGGCTCGTAGCGAGGATAGGCGCCGCAATCGTCAACGTGGCGCGAATCAATCGCCGTGATGACGCCATTTTTGTCGAGGGCCACGCGGGTGTCGAGAAAGGTCCGTTCATTTCCGTGCGCGCTGGCTTGCATGTGCTCGGTGCGCGTTTCCGCCCATTTCACGGGACGGTCGCCAGCCTTGCGCGAAGCCAGCGCACACACGGCCATGTACGGATAGTTGGTGATCTTAATTCCGAAGCCGCCGCCGATATCGAAACTCTTCATCAAAATCTGATCGATGCGCACGCCGAGCGCCGGAGAGAGAAATTGGGCTGCGAACGAGGGGAAAGAATTGTTCGACCAATACTCGATGCGCTCCGAGCGCGAATCCCACACGGCGATCATGGCGTTGTTTTCCAAGGGCGTGCTGGAAAAACGATGGAAATGCAGCCTACCTATGTGGACGGTGTGAGCGGCTTGCTTGAAAGCTTTCTCCACGTCGCCGAATTCAAAAAGTCCATGCCAGTTGCGGTTTGTGCCCATTTCCGGATGGAGGAGGCTCTCGTCTTTCAGGGCGTCTTCGGCAGTCATCACGGGCGGCAGCGGGTCGTACTCGACTTCTACTAGTTCCGCGGCATCTTCGGCAATCATGCGCGTTTCCGCCACAACAGCGGCGACAGGCTCGCCCTGGTAGACTACCTTTTCGACCGCCATCGGATAGTCGGCGATTTTCTGGCCGACGTCCGGGCCAATCTCAATGAAGGGATTCACCATGCCCTTTACTTCCGCACCAGTCAGTGTGCAGACAACGCCGGGCAACGCGGCCGCCTTCGAAACGTCCACGCGCGTGATTTTTGCGTGCGCATACGAGGAACGTACAAAGCGGATGTGCAGCATGCCGGTAAGTTTCTGGTCGTCGACGAAAATGCCCTTGCCGCGCACGAGGCGGTCTTCTTCTTTGCGGCGAATGGGTTGGCCGACCCACTTCGCTGATGCTTGCGCGCCGTTGTGCGCGGCTGGAGCGGGCAGCTTCGCCTTTTTGCGTTTTGTGTGCGCTTTTTTTGCCATAGCTTGGCCGTGTGCCTAACTGAGGGCCTTCTGCAATCCGTCGATCAGCTTTTGCACATTCTTTCTTGCAAGCGGTTCGAGCATTCCGCCAGCAAGCGACGCGATGGGGCCCATCACGTTCGATTGTCCGCTCCAAATTACTTTTGTGCTTTCGTCCGGCGCGGGCTCCAAGTCAAAGCCTGCGCGCAAGGTCGTGGACCCGCCGGGAACTTGGCCATTCCCTTGATAGACCGCATGCTTGTCCTGCTCACTTTCCACCAGCGACATTTTCACTGCCGCCATGCCACGAATATGCGAAATTCCCACGCTCAGCTTAACCTTGAAATTCTTGTCGTCCAGCCGCTCCATGCTCTGATAATCGGGCAACAGCGGGCAGAAACGATGCGGATCGATCAAAAAGCCGTAAACGTCCTCCGGCTTTTTCTTCACCACGAATTCTCCGCCAAACTTGATCTCCATGCTCAGCGCTTCTCCATATCGTTTGCGGCGGCGCGAACGGCTTTGAAAATGTTCTGGTAGCCCGTGCAGCGGCAAGTGTTGCCGGCAATCGCTTTACGGATTTGCTGATCCGTTGGCTTCGGCGTATGAGAAAGCAAATGAAGTGTTGATAGGAGAAGCCCGGGCGTGCAGTATCCGCACTGCAGACCGTGGCAGTCCGCAAAAGCTTTCTGCACTGGATGCAGCTCGCCATTCGTCGAAAGTCCCTCGACGGTGATGATTTCGCCGCCATCTGCCATGGGCGCGAAGAGCGTGCAGGATTTCACCGTGCGCCCATTAAGCAGAACAGTGCACGCGCCACAATACGTGGTGTCACAGCCGATGTGCGTGCCCGTCAGGTTCAAATGATCGCGTAGAAACTCGACGAGCAAAGTGCGCGGCTCTACGGTTGCCTCGCGATGTTCGCCGTTCACGCGAATTCGAATGAGCATTTTGTCAGCGTCCAGCATATTCGTGTCCCGCCTCTGCCGGCTCACCACGTGCGCGCCGTAAGGCGATACCGATAGCGCGTCTTACGAGGGCCGCAGCCAAGACGCGCTTGTACTCCGCCGAACCGCGCATATCGCTTTGCGGCTGGGCCGTCTGGTGTGCCGCGTCGGCGGCAGCTTGGATATTCTTTTCGTCGAGGGACTTGCCACGCAGGGCTGCCTCTGACTCTTTCGCGCGAAGAGCCGTCAATCCAACGCATCCGAGAACAATGCGGGCATCCTTGCAAATGTTCCTCGCGTCGCGGACGAGCTGAACCGCGGCGCTCACCGTCGCGTAGACCGGGGCGCTTCTCTTGAACGCGACATAAGCGCCGCCGCTGCCTTTTGGCGGAACTTTGACAATCACCTCGCGCACGAGTTCGCTGTGTTTGAGGACGGTTGTGTAGGCGTCTTTGATGAACTCTTCAAGGGGTACGGTGCGCTCACTCTGCGATCCGGCGCAGCGCACCGAAGTCTCGAGGGTAAGAAGAACGGCGCTCCAGTCGCCGCTAGGATCGGCTTCAGCAAGGGAGCCGCCGATCGTGCCCTGATTGCGTACCTGAACGTCGGCGATGCCTGCCGCGCAATCGTGCAAAATCGGAATCGACGCAGCTATTTCGGAATTTTCAATTTCGGCGTGACGCGCAAGCGCACCAAACCGCAGCTCACCGTTCTGACGTTGGATGGCGCTCAGCCCAGGAATGCCATTGATGTCCACCAGGGCAGTAGGCCGCGCCAGTCGCATTTTCATCAGCGGGATCAGACTTTGCCCGCCGGCAAGTAACCGAGCTTCCTCTCCCAGTTGCAGAAGCAGCTTGGAAGCCTCTTCGAGCGTCGCGGCGCGATGATAGGAAAAAGGAATCGAATACACGTTGGTTACCGCTGGGCGTCGGGTGGAGTCCGGATCGCGGCTCATCGATGATCAGAGCAGATTCGCGATGCCCGACGCATTCTATTTTGAATGAACGGGAGTGGCAAGGTGAAACGATGCTCCCGCAAGTAAGCGAAACAAGACGGCGAACTCGAGCGGTCTATCGGCGCTAGCTATTCGCGTCGTCGTCGTTTATTCTGCCGCATTCTTCCGCATGACTGAGCGCGCCAAGATTGTTCCGATCATTCTCGCCGCAGGCAGCTCCGAAAAATTGGGCATGCCGAGGGCGGTTGCACAATTCGGGCAAAAAACGGCTCTCCTGATCGCAGTCGAGAATTGTTCTCGCCTGGAACGTCCCATCGTGGTGCTCGGATGCGATTCCGGGCGAGTGCGCAGTGTTGTGCCGCGAGCGGCGCAGGTGGTAGTTAATCGGCGGTGGCGCGAGGGACAATTGAGTTCCCTTCTCTGTGCAATGAAGCGCGTTCCTCGATCCGCAGCGGTGCTCATTTATCCGGTGGATCATCCTCTCCTGCAAAAATACACCGTCGCACAGCTTGTGCGGGAGTTTCGGAAACGCAAAGCGCCGGAGGAAATCGTGATGCCGCGGCACAGAGGCAAGTATGGGCATCCTATCATCCTCTCGGCGGCATTGAGAGACGAGCTTCGTCGCGCATCGACCGCGCGAGAGGTTGTCTATCGCATCCCTGAACGCATCCGAGCTATCGAGGCGCGAACAAGCGCGATTTATCAGGACTTCGACACTCCTGAGGCATACCGAAGATGCCTGCGCAAATTTAGAGCTCGCCTTTAGCTTGGCTCAGCCAATTCGGCTTGGAGCAGCTACAGACAGAACTGAAATTAAGGATGCAACACAATGGGAGGGTTTACGCGCACGGGAGGGTGGTGGCCCGCTGAAGTAGTCGGCGAGAATTGCAGGGTCATTGCAGGATCGCCGAAGAAGATCCAAGTGCGGCGGACATCGTCATCCGTCACTCCGGTCTTCGCTTGAACGATCGCAACGGCAATTGGCGTCGACGGATTAGTCTTGAGAATCTGAAGCAGCGCCTGGTTCATGGAAGCCTGGGGCGGCTGGTTGGTGAATCCGGACGAAGCCCACACAGCCGCAGCACCGCCGTTCGGCGCGAGCAGAAGAGTCTCCGCCAAGCTGGTGGAGTAAACGTCCTGGAAGAAGCCGTTAAGGCAATCCATGAGCAGGTAGACGGACAATTGATCGCCATTTGTGAGAGCGGCGACAGAAGTATCGTCGAGAAAATCGGCGAATGACCATTGTTCGACGGATCCGTGGCCTGAGTAATTGACCAGGAGTGGGCCGCTGTTGAGCGCGGTGAAAATCTGCTGCGTGACGACGTTGGGATCCATGCCATCTGCAAAGATTTCCGTGGGCTGGAGCGATGACGGGAGATCCGTTGCAGCGAACTTCGTCGCGGTCGTGAAATCCGCGCCTATATTTTGATCGGCAACAAGTAGGGCCTGCTGATTCCCAGCACCGCCTGCGAGGCCCTTTTCATAATTCAAAATCTTGGAGACCACAAGCGCTGCGTCGGACGCGGTACGCGCCGGAATGCGGCCCGTAGCGATCGTCTCGAATCCATTTTGCTTGAAGTCGCTGAACCAATCGTCGGAAGCGGTCTTGAACGCAGCTGTTTCAATGATTCGCGTGGGCACAAAGTCGAAATCGCCCAAACCGAGATAATTTCGCGGATCCAAAGAAGCGTCACCAACGAGCAGCAGATATTGCGGCTTCCGAGTCCACTGCGATTCGGCGTTTTGCAGGAAATCGCGGATAGCGAAGGGGCTGCGCTCGCCGTAGTTGAAGGCGTCGAAGACTTCGTCGATGGTGACGACCTGGACGCTCAGACCGTTCGATTCGTGCATGCTGACGAGCGGACCGAGCACGGACTGGAAATCGGGATGCGTGATGATCACCATCTGGCTGCCAAAGCTCCGAGCCGCGAGCGCAGCGGGCTTGTGGAAGGCAAGCCCCGAAGGTGCCGAAATCTGATCGTCTGAAAAGACCAGAAGAGTGCGTTCCTGTCCAGCCGCGGGCGGCAAGCCGAGTGTGATGCCGTAGCTCGCGCTTTCCAGACCAACTGTGCCGGAAACTTGCTCAACGGCGAGAGGATTGGTGATGTCAAACACCTGGATCTGCTGGTTGCTGAAACCGGTGATGTGCAGCGTGCTACCCGCAGGGGCCGTGGCTTTGAGCCAATTCGCATCGGCTTCGTAGGTGTGCGGATAGTGAAGGGCGATGGACTGCACGACGCTCACGTCGTTGTCGCCTTGCAGGGCCGTCAGCGTGACGGTATTGACGCCATCCTGTAACAAACTGCGGTCGATGGGAAAAGTGTTGGTGACGTTGGCTACGTTTGCGAAATCCATTTCGCCGATGGACGCGCCATTAAAGAACACCGACACGCTATGCGCTTGTTGATCGGTGGCGCCCTGCAGCGTCACGTCAACGGAAATTTGCATGCTGGAGTTGGGATCCGCGTGAGCGACTGTGAGTTGCTGGTCCACCGGCTCGGACGTGACGGCAGCCCCAAAGAAATTGTCGTTGTTTTCGCCGTTGAGCAGAGTCGCAAAATACGTAGTGCGCTGCTCCAGTACGACAGTGAAAGGGAAGCTTTGCTGCTCGGAAAGTCCGGCATTCACAGCGGGAATGGAATTAATGCGCATGCCCGGACGCGACCCGTGAATCAGCCAGTAAACACGCGTGCCAGAGAATGGCGTGTCGATGCCAGTTCCGTAGAACTCGATGCTGTCGTTGGGGCCGAGTGGGCCACTCTGGCGGCCCAGGATCAACATTGGCTGCTCGATTCCCTCGGCATAGAGCTGAAGCGTCCGCGCGTCGGCGTTGGGATCAAGCCCTGCAGCCACAAGCTGAGCCTTCGAGACTTGATACCAACCTTCGCTTTGGACAGAGATCTTTACGGCTGCGTTCCCGTCCAGCGACACGGGCTGTCCGCCTGGCGCCGGAATAATCGGCCGTGGCGTGGGAAACCGCAGACGCCCATTAAGAGCGGGCTGCGTGATTGCACGATTGAGCTGCGTCAAAAGAAGCGGCTGGGAGACGGCGCCGGACCGTGGAGCTGCCAACACGTCCACGGAGACAGGCCCGTGCGCCATGCGCGTGCCATTCAGATCAACGTCTTCCAGCTCATAGGTCGATTGTGGCGTGCCGTTCGGATCGAGCCACTGATAAGTCTTTGCGGCATGCTGCGGACGTCCACCACGAATTAGTAATGCCGAGCCGGCGATGATGGAAGGGTTCAGGCGCTGGCGACCTGGGCCGTCCAAGCGGAAAACATTAAAGCCGAGGTTGCGAATTTCTTCTCGAGTTTTCCATTCAAGAAGAACGCCGCCGCCCTGGCGCGGAAGGGCGCGGAAGGAAGCCAACTGCACGGCGGTCGGGCTCAGGATGGTCGAGATGGACGAGGAGGAATTGTTTGTCGAGTTCGGATCGGTGGTGGTCGCGGAAACTGTCGCCGTGTTGGTCGATTGAGTCGAAGAACTGAAGGTGTTAGCGGTGACGTTGATCGTAACGATGACCAGACCGCCCACGCTAATCGAGCCGAGATTGCAACCGACCGATGTCGTGGCCACGGTGTAGGTGCATGAGCCCTGCGTCGTAGACACGGAAACATACGAAACTTCGGGAGGAAGCGGGTTATCGCTGACGGTCACTCCTTGCGCCACCGCGGGGCCATTGTTTGTGACCTGCAATGTGTAGGTCAAGTTTGTGCCCTGACTTACAGGCTCCGGAGAAGCAGTCTTCGTTATGGCGACGTCAGCCTGCGTAGCTGTAGCGATATAGACGTTTGTTGTGACCGTGTTGTTGGTGCAATTCGGGTCGCTCGCCGCCGAACAGGGAATATTGATGTTCACCGTGTTCGAAATGGGCGACATGGGTGGGCCGGGCGTAACTCCCTGATTCACTTTGACGACGAGGGGGAAACTGGCCGTGGCATTTGCGGCAAACAAGGCAGTGTTCTTGCACGTGATGGTTCCTGTTCCACCGACCGCAGGAAGAGTTCCGCAATTCCAGCCAGTTGGAACAGTGAAAGAGACGAAAGTCGTGTTGGTCGGGATGGTATCCGTAAAGGTGGCGTTTCCAATTGCCGAGGCGGCGGGGCCGTTGTTGGTCACGACCTGCGTGTAGGTGATGTTGTTCCCATCGGTGACGGGGTTGGGAGAAGCCGTACTCGTCACGCTTAGGTCAGCCTGGGTTGCGGATGCGACAGTTACGGTCGCAGTCGCATTATTGTTCCCGGTGTTCGGATCTTCGACGCCCGAAACAACGCTGACGGTATCGCTTATCGTTGTCCCATTCGCAGTCCCTGCGACTACGGTTACTACCACTGTGATCGTGGCATTCGATCCTGAAGCCAGCGCAGTCGGCGAAGAACAAGTGATGGAGTTCGGGGTCGTGGTGGTTATGAAGGTGCAGGTCCATCCCGCCGGCCCACTTGCCGAGACAAAGGTCGTATTTGTAGGCAGGTTCTCGGTCAAAGTGGTATTGGGGGAAGCCGCCGGACCGTTATTAGTCACGACTTGCGTGTAAGTGATGTTGCTCCCGGCAGGGACCGAACTCGATGACGGAGTGTTTGTGATCGCGTCGTCGGCCAGCGTGGACAAGGTAACGGAACTCGTAGCGATGGCTGAGTTGTTCGAGAGAATCGGATCGGACGTTCCAGAAGTTACGTCAGCAACATCCACAATCTGAGTGCCCCACGAAGTTGAACCATTAACTTTAACGGCCAGCGTGAAGGTTCCTGTTCCCAAAGCGGCCACATTCGGATTCGTGCAGCTGATGTTCCCCGTTCCATTGACGGCGGGAGTGGTGCAAGTCCATCCCGAGGGCACAGTGAGCGATTGGAACGTTGTGTTGGTGGGTATCGCTTCGGGGAAAACGGCATTCACGGCAGCCAGCGGACCGTTGTTAGTCACGACTTGTGTGTAAGTAATGTTGCTGCCGGCAAGGACGAGGCTGGGCGTACCTGCATTCGTAACGGCCAGATCGGCGGAGGCACAAAAAGCGCCCGACTGCGTGCCTGGCGTCTCCGTGATGAGGAGATTCGCGGCGGTGATACCCGCTTGGCCTGGCGTTGCACCATAAGAGTCCTGAACTGTGTTGGTGTTGCCGTTGACGCCGCCAGTGACGCTCATGCTGGTGGGCGTGCCAGAAAGAAGAATCACCCCACCGCCGCCGCCGCCGCCCGGGCCATGGCGCTGGCCAGAAAATCCTCCGGGAGCTTGGAGCGGCCATGCGCTGCCTGCGCTGCCGCCATTGGCGCTGACAGTAAGGCCGCTGAGTCCGCCATTATTGGCGAAGAAAATGATTGTGCCGCCCGCTCCACCTCCGCCAGTGCTGTCGTTGAGCGTGCTAAGCGTGGATTGTCCATTGGAGGTGATCGTTCCGGTGCCTGCTACCGTCCCGGTGTGGACGATGACAATGCCGCCGCCAGCCCCTCCGCTGCTGTAGATGCCGGTGCAGGTAGGGGTCGTCCCCGTGGAGCAGCCCGCGTTAAGCGAGGTCGAATTGTTGTTCGCGGCCGAAATATAATAAGAGCCGTTGTTCGTAGTACCTGCGCCACCGCCGCCGCCCATCACAATGGCGCTCGTCGTCGCAGGGAACGCAGAGCCTCCAAAACCTCCGTCGGTGGTGTTGAGCGCGACATAGCTGTTCCACCCGTAACCTCCGAGCCCTCCTGCGCCGCCGTTACCGCCCGCACCGCCGCCGGAATTGTAATCGTTAGCGCCGGGGTCTCCGTCCGTACCACCACCGCCGGCGTTACCCGGCGCGCCTCGCGCATAGCTTCCATTGGGGAGACCTTCCGACCCAGTATTCGTGGCTGTAGTGGTAGTGGTGATGGTGGCAGGGGCAAGATAACGTGGCGTACCTGCTATACCTTCTCCCTTGGAGGCGTTCGTGGCCACGCTGGCGAGGGTTATGTAATCTGTATTCGCTCCCGCCCCTCCGGTAAGTATTCTTCCTCCCCCGCCGCGAAATCCGAGGCTATCCGCAGCCACCGTTCCTCCGAGAGTGAGTTGGGAGGCGACATCGAGAGCAAGCACGCCTCCCACAGAGGCATTCCACGCCAGAGGAACGAGGCCTGAGCTCAGTGTGGCCGACGTATATTGAGGAACGCGTATGACCTGATACGTTTGCTGCCCGTTTGTCCCGGCGGTGTATGCAGTAGCTACGTAAGAATTCAAAAGGCCACCGCCAGACCCGGTGCCCTTGAAGGTCAGCGTGCCGTTAGCAGCAACTACGCTAGTAGCGGTGACATATTCAAAAAGCCCAGTGTTTTGTAAATTCGTGGACCCCGTGGCTGGATCGCCAGGGCTCGCATCTCCGTAGGCACCGGTGTTCGTGGAATTGATGAGGGCATCTTGCATCTGGATGATCAGTAGAAGGTCGCCAATGGCAATCTGCTTGGCCGCCCCCGAGGATGTGCCTAACGTGACGGTAGTCGCACCTGCCGCGACAGTGCCATTTGCATTAGGAGGATAGTAAGTATTGACAATGCCCGTCAGGGTGCCGCCCGCGCCGTCATTGCCTGGCGTGGCGCAGACTAAAGGCTGCACAACGGTAATCACGGTGGCGCTGTTGTTGGAGGAAACGGGATCAATCGTCGCTGTGCTGACCGTCGCGGTATTGGAGATGGGGCCGGAGGTCGAAGGAGATGTGACCGTAATGGTGATCGTCCCGATCGCCCCTTGTGCCAGCGTCCCACTGAGAGAGCAAGTGATTGCCGTCGTGCCTAAGCAGGTCCATCCGGTTGAGCCGGTGGCAGACACAAGAGTGGTGCCTGTGGGTATCGTGTCCGTGACCTGAACGGTTGAGGCAGCCGCCTGCCCGAGATTTTGGACTTGGATTGTGTAGGTCAAGTTCGAAGACAGGAATGCAGGCGTTGGCGAAGCGGTCATGAATAGAGCCAAATCCGCATCCGCCGCGGGCTCGACAAGCACAGTACTAACACTAGTGTTGTTGTTTGGTACAGGATCGACGGTCTGAGAAGTCACCGTGGCAGAATTCAGAATCGTTGTGTCCGCGGCCGTTCCGGTGTTTACTCTTTCTGTGATGACAATCGGATCGGCGGCAGTCGTGGCGCCATTTGCCAAGGACAAGTTGTAAGTACAAATGATAGGGCCTGAGTTGCCTGCTGCCGGAGTGGTACAGGTCCAGTTTGCGTCCACAGCGATGCTCTGAAATGTGGTGCTGGCCGGCGTCTGTTGATAAATGACAAGCGTACCTGTCGGAACTGCATTAGGGCCATTGTTCGTTGCGATTTCCGTGTAGCTGAAATTTACACCGGTGGCGACGACAGAGACCGATGGGGTTTGCGACATCGTCAGATCGGCCTGGGCGGCGGCCGGTGCGGCATTGAACAGCATTCCAGACAGGATCGCCAAGCCGAAGAGGATAGAAGCCGAGGCGAACCTGGCGGTGCGAACCACCCCAGCCTGGGCGAGTCGATACGCGAGGCTTCGGCAGACGTGGACGCAGCGCTGGGTTGCCGAGGCGAATGAGTAGGTTTGGCCGTTGCGCTCCACGATGGTGACTCTTCCGAGGACGCGATTCGTGGGTGCATCATCTTCCTGGCCGGCGTCTGCGCGCGTCACGATACTGCCAGTCGCTTTATCGGCGACGGCGACACGGTGCACGCGGAAGCCGTCTTTGCCACAAGTCAAGGCCACATCGCCGCGACGCAATTCTTCCTGCTCCACCGGAACGATGGTTACCGCATCTTCATTAAGAATGTTAGGTTGCATGCTTAGGCCGTTCGCCCGGAAGCGTATTTTTGCGCCGCGATGAAGAAGTTCATCGCAGATGGCGGCGAACTGCGCGGAATTCCGCTTTACGATGGACTTACGCTCACGCACGGCAGATGGCCTCCACAGCAGTTTCATCGGGGACAAACTGAAAAATGGAACAAGGAACTTCTCGCGCGACGCGATCCAGAAAATCCAGCGTGAACTGAATGCCTTCCGCGGAATGGTGTGTCACAAAGCTGCGGGTAAAGAGTTCGGCAGCCGCGCGGCCCGCCGGGAGGGGGAACTTCTGATTGCTCTTCCCCTGCGCCAACATATAAATTCCAGAGAGCGGAGCGGAATCCGGCAAAGCAATCCCTGCGTCTCCATGCCAAGGCGTGCCGTACATCCAGATTTGGCCTTCATGGGCGCGCAAAATGATGCGGTCGTCGCTGAGGATTCGCACGCCGGGGCGATCGATCCACAGACGGGCGGTGGTGCTCTTTCCCGCACCCGAATGGCCGAGGAAAAGATGCCCGCGGCCGTTTTCGTCCGAAATCCCAACGGCGTGCATTTCCACGCCTTCCCCGCGCGAAAGGCGATGAATCATGAGCAGTTCGTCAAGCGGATACTCAAGAGGGTAGACAGGGCGATCCGTGTCAAAGTATCTGCGCGACAACAGCACGCGCCCGGAGCGAAAATCGGGATCGAGCCACGCTTCCTTGTAAGGAGTCATCCCCAAGAGAGGCGAGAGAAAGCTGAATCGATATCCGCTCGGCTCGGCAAAGAGCGACCACAACCCGCCGGAGTGAAATAAAAGAGTGGAGTTTGGCACTCGCAGCGAATCAGCCCACGCGACTTGCAGGTTCACTTCAGCAGAACCCGGCTCGACCGCGAACGCATGAAGCTCCCTTTCGGGTGTCAGCAGCAGTTCACCCTCAGCATGCAAACCGAACGTGATGCCTCCGATGCGATACGCAAGCTGGGTGGCACTCGGGAACGAAAGTCCGTTGAAATCCTTCGCTGGAGGGAACTCTCTTTGAGATGGCAGCATTTGGGTTCTCCGGCCTCTCACGAACCCAGCGTCCTACAGGAAATGACAGACCGGCAGGAGGAGCTTCCAACCGGGCCCATTGCGCCAGTCACTTTGCAGTGCCCGAGCACGGCTTCTTCAGGCCGCAGACTCACACGAATGACTTTGGGAGGCTCGTAAGCCCCGTCCGCGCCCTGCCCCAGTGGCTTCTTGTCGTTCTCGTCGTTCACGATCACACTTCTTTCTTCATCGGTGCGTCCGGCATGAGCCACAGGCTGCGCCGTTGTTTCCGGACATAGGCTGTAAAACATTCAAGACAGGAGAAGCGGTCCTGCCTCCCAACCGGAGACCCGGCTGAGGTTTAAAATCCTTTAGGCGTTCAGCAGATGCGAGCAGGTCTGCATGGTGCTCGCCGGCTTCGCAGCATTTGCAGTCCCCGTGTTCCGGGACGCTATAGCCCAGTGCGTAGGCGCGTAGATGCGCCACCTGGCACAGGAAATCGACGGGAGATTCCTGATCGCCATTCTCGAGTTCGCCGTTTGCCGGGCACATGCTGCACAGCGACTGAATCTGGCACCGATCGCAAATGGATGGACGCGTGCGTGGCTGATTGCGGATTTCGCGCAGAGGGCCCTCCCAGCCTTCCCGGAAGCTGCCCTCACGGATGTTGTAACCTTGCTGATGCGAGATCACACAGATGCTCATCGTCCCGTTGGGATCGATGGCGCAGCCCGCCACTCCTCCGCCGCAGGTATATTTCTGCCTTTCCGCTTGCTCAACCGACAACGGCATGGACAGTTCCTCTTCGGCCATGCGCCGGTAGTCTTCCTTGCGTTTCGGTTCGGAGAAATCCAGCTCGACCACTTGCTCCGGCGAGATGCGCACACCGAGAGGGCTCTGCGAGCAATCGATTCTCGGATTGATCAGAGAATCGAATTTAAATTCGACGCCGAAATCTTCTTCAGCCAGCCGCTTCATCTCGAAAGTCTCATGCTGGTTGATGGTGGTTGGCACCGTCTTAAGCTTTAGCGGTAGCCCTCGCTCCAGAAGCAGCCGGATGCCTCTCATGCAGCGCTCATAGGAGCCGGGAATCTGGGTCAGAGCTTCATACGTTTCGCGCGTCGCCCCGTATAGCGTAATCTCGATGGCGAAAGGCCGGTATTCGGCGAGGTAGTCGGCAATACGTTCGTTGATCATCGTGCCGTTCGTGAACAGCGTAATCAGAAAGCCGCGCTTCTTAGCTTCGGTGTAGATCTCGAGGAAGTCCTTGCGCGCGAAAATCTCGCCACCCGTGTAGAGCAGCCACAAGCACCCTGCCTCGACGAGTTCATCGAGCAGTCGGCAATGCTCTTCGAAAGTGAGTTCTGCGGTGCGCGCCGCGTGGTCGCTCATCGGCAGATTGTTGTAGCAATGGAGGCAATCAAGCGGACACCGGCGCGTGACTTCGATAGACACCTCCAGCGGCGCCCGTTTCCCAAGGAAACGCTGGTGAACCAGGCTCGTTAATTCGCCATATCCTGCGGTTTGCACGTCTGACTTTTCTCTTTCTAGCTCAGAATCTAGTACTCTCAGTACTCAATGCAAATGCGAACATCCCACACTTCGAGCGTCGTGCCTATGTGAAGGCAAGCCGAGAAGGAGGGGACCGACTAAACCGTACGAACCAGGCCTATTTCCTGGAGTTCAGCCAGATAGCTCTGAACGTCTAACAAGGCCTGTTTCGCATCCACTTCGTAATGCGTGGCAACCCAATTCGCCAATTCCTCTGCTGATAGTTCGTCTTCGAGCAGTCGCCACAAGCTTCGACCAACCGGATTGAACGTGTAAACCGAATCGAGATCCCCCACACCTCGGCAAATGGGTACGACTATCGTCTCACCGGCAACTTCGCGGGAAACGATTGCCGAGTTCCGGGTGTGGCGGACCGGCGTCGTATTCAACGACCTGGTTGAATACGCAGACTCCGGGAGCTCTGAGAGAGGCCTTGCCATGCTTCCAGTGTCCGAAATGAAACAAGGGTTGTCACGTTTTGGGAAGGACAGTGTTCCGTACTAGTACCCCTATAGTACGTAGTGCCTAACGCGTAAAACGAGGCACTAAACCCTTTTTTACCTGTCATTTGGGAGTGCCACGGGGACTGCAGGAGAACCTTACGTGTTCGAACTACCAGCAATAGTGCCATTGAAGGCCAGCAAGCGCCGTCCGCGGCGGCGCACGCACTTACTAAGTTGCCGTCAACTTCCCGTTTGGATCTTGCCTGCGCCTAAAACTCCGTAGCGAGCGATGCAAGCTCAAGATGAGGTTGGTAGCGCTAACGGGATTCGAACCCGTGTTACCGCCGTGAGAGGGCGGTGTCCTAGACCCCTAGACGATAGCGCCGAAGTGTTGATTGTGAACGCTAAGCTTCCGTTCAGACTAGTCAGCACTGCCATTTTCGCATGGTCCACGGGCTTGAGCAAGCAACGGTCTGTACGCTAAGCTCCCCACTTCCAAGCCCGCCCGATCAAATGTGTGAACTAGGAAGATTTTTTGAGGCCCAGAGATTCCGGCAAGACCATGGCTATAAATTCCGTTCCGTAAATAAGGTAACGGCGTCAGAGCCGGTGCGGCTCGAAAGAAAGACGGAAAAACCATTCAAGGCCTTGGTTGCGCATCCAGAGCAGACCTTGTTAAGTTTTTCCTACATGGGAGTCAATTGCGGCACCAAGGCCAATCAAGACGCGTCGTTCCGCGCGGCAGGCTGTTGCAAGAAAGCGCCACGAAAACTAATCGACTAGGTTGGGCCGGCCAAACAACAATTTTTTTTCGCCGGCGTATTCTACTAGTCTCACCCCGCGGTCGGAATGAAGTCCCTTTCATGAAGTTGTTCCTCCTCCGTCCGCGACACACTGTCTCGCATCACTTTCAGCAGGACGTTTTTCCTTGTCCCCATCGTTGTCGAATGAATCTCAAGAGACGCCCAGTACAGAATCCCCAAATTCGTGTTCGGCGCTACCGCGACAATCCGCAACGCTGGAAACTTATGTAGCAGTTGGTCGCACATGGGCGGACGCCGCCGCGATTCATCCAGCGCAATCAAAAGAACATTAGGTCTTGTCTCTGCCACCAACGATGGGACATCCATCTCGTTCTTCGCCTCGCCCACGATCTTGATCCCCGAATGCTTCGAGAGGGTTGAGACCACCAGCTCCCGGAACAGCCGGGGACCGTTAGCAACCAAGGACACGAATGCTCGTTTCCATGAACACCTCCCGTGCCCAATGAGGCTATAGGGGTCTGCCTTTTGGGGGCAGGCTGCAAATAGTACGGTGCCTGAGGTACGGTATTGTCTTGGGCGGGTACTCTAAAGGTAGAACTCGCGGGTACCAAATCAGTATTTCGCTGCTACTCCGCTTGTCCGTTCCGCTGGCAACATCGGCCGCAACGAGAAGAATTTATGCCGGCATGGCTCGCATCTCACCGCAAGCAATCCCAGCCAGCGTCCTACCACGGATGTCATTCCCGGAACTTTTTCCGCGGCGATTCGCTGCAACTCCAGGTTGCCGCAAATGCCGCATCTCGCGTAGAAAATACGGCGGAGCGGTATGGCTCGCGCGTGGAATCGCGTCTCACAAGCCGGGCAACGCCACGGAACAACGCCCGCAGCGCTGAACAAGTATTCGGAAACGGACCGCCGCCTCGATCGCCGGCAGGCCTCGGCTTGACACGCTGGGCAGTTCATCGAAAGATTTTGGAGGGTCCTCTTCGCTAGAGGATAGGGGATGTACCTCGTTTCGGCAAGAGGCTGTCGCCTGTAAGTCACTGAACAACGTACAATAGGAGCCGTCATGGCGGACTACACAGCGGACCACGCCCGCGCGGGCATCGAAACGAAATTACCCAAGCTAGACACCTGGCCCAACCAATACCCCGGCTACGTCATCACCACGCGTTTTCCGGAATACACTTCCGTTTGCCCCAAAACAGGGATGCCAGACTACGGAACCATCATCATCCAATATATGCCGCGCAAGGACTGCATCGAGCTCAAGGCCCTCAAAATGTACCTTCTCGCCTATCGCGATCTCGGCATCTTCTATGAAAACGCCGTGAACAAGATTCTTCATGATATCGTCGATGCCGTTCGTCCCGAATGGTGCGTGGTGCGCGGCGAATTTACGCCGCGGGGCGGTTTGACGACCTCGATTTTCGCTCGCTGGCCGGAGCGCTCCCCCCGCCGCAAGGCCGGAGGGAAAACCCGCGCGTCGCGAAGTAAGTCCCGCTGACAGTGCCCGTAGACACGGCGCGAATTGCGGTAGATAATTTTACCGGCATCCAGATCCCAGCCTGGAGCCATGACTGAGGAGGGGGAATGAGCATTTCTCCAAATGTGCCGAGTCCAGAAGAGTCGTATCGCTACGAATCCACGGGAACACCGCGCTGGATCGCGGCGCTCTTCGTCGTGCTTTTTGCTGTCATCGCCGCGCTTGGCTATGTCGGTTACTCCGGGATCACGCGGCTCGAGCAAAGCCTTGCCAAAGAGCAGGACCAGGACAAAGTCTTGACCGCACAACTCGAGCAGGCCAATGCGCGTCTTGCCGATCTGAAAGGTCACATCGAGGTCACGGAACAAAAAATGGGTATGACCGTCGCCGAGCTGGCGCAGGCCAAGAGCCGCGCGGAATCCATCCGCAAGGAACAGGTGGAAGCGGATCAGAAGCTCACCGCTCAGTTGTCGCAGGTCAAGAAGGAAAGCCAGGAACAAATTGGCGCGGTAGCCACCGAAGTTGGCGGAGCGAAAAAGGACATCGAAGCGACGAAAAGTGATCTCGAAATCACCAAGGGCAAGCTCGAGCGCGTCACGGGAGATGAAGGCGTCATGAGCGGCCTCATCGCTCGCAACCACGACGACCTCGAAGAGCTGAAACGCCGCGGCGACCGCAACTACTATGAATTCACGCTCACAAAAACCAAGAACGGCCAAAAGGTTGGACCGACCAATCTTACTCTCACCAAGACGGACCCCAAAAAATCCAAGTACACCTTAACGGTATTGGTGGATGACCGCACTATCGAAAAGAAGGACAAGACCGCTGGAGAGCCTATACAGTTTTATGTCAAAGGCGCCTCGCGAATGGCCCCCTACGAAATCGTAGTTTTCGACGTTGGCAAGAACCAAGCGACTGGTTATCTCTCTACGCCAAAAGACGTGGGCGCGAGCGCCGCTCCTGCTGCAGCTCCGGCGGCACCTCCGACTGCGGCTCCGACTAAACCCTCCTAGCCCAAGCGTCGGCTTTCCCGCCGTAGAAATCGCAAGCCCTGTTCCGCGTTCTGGAAACTCCGCGCGGGACAGGGCTTTTGTCTTCTTCACCGTCATTCTACGATGCCAAATTGGGCTATGTTTCTTTCCTCTCGATGCCGCGCATTTCTCTTTATCCCTTGTACTCTGTTGCTTGCGCCCGCCACTTTTTGCCAACAGGCCGTCCAGACGCCTCCTAACATCCGCATCAGCGTGGACCGCGTCAACGTCGGAGTCGTAGTCACGGACTCTCGCGGGCAATTCGTCAGCGGTCTTCACCGCGAAGATTTCCACCTTTTCGATAACGGCGTCGAGCAACCCGTCACGGATTTCCTCGCTTTCGACGAGCCCGCGCAGGTTTTGCTCTTCATCGAAGCCGGTCCAGCCGTATATCTTCTTCAGGGCGGCCATCTTCAAGCTATCCACGCCCTCCTCGATGGTCTGTCGCCTGGCGACCGCGTCGCCATCGCCCGTTACAATGACGCTCCCGAACTTATCCTGGATTTTGCGGCAGATAAGCTCACCGCCGCTGCGGCGCTGGACCAGTTGCGCTTCAATGTTGGATTCGGCCAGTTAAATCTCGCCTCCAGCCTTGCCACTGCACTCGATTCCCTCGCCCGCATTCCCGGCAAAAAATCCCTCGTCTTGCTATCGACTGGGTTCGATACTTCCCCGCCCGCCGCCGCGCAGAATCTTCTTGCCCATCTGAAATCCACCGATGTCCGCGTGCTAGCCATCTCTCTTGGTGGCGAACTGCGCGCTGGGCAGCCGCCCGAAAAAAAACATTCCAAGAGAGACCAACCTCCTTCGGAAAAAGCGCAAGCCATCGCCGAAGGCTTTGCAGAGGCCGATGAAGAGCTAAAGGCCATTGCCGAAGCGAATGGGGGCCGCGCCTACTTCCCCAGAACCACCAAGGACTTTGCTGCGGTTTTCACGGAGATCGCACAACTCGTCCGCCACGAATACAGCCTGGGCTTTGTTCCCGCCGCGCACGACGCAAAGCTCCATTCGATCGACGTTCGCGTCACCGGCTCAGCGCCCGCGAACGCCCCGAGTACCGCTTCCGATCTACCTACCGCCGCAGCCTATCGCGTCGATCACCGCCAAGCCTACATTGCTCCGCCTCCGGAGCCTCCGTAGGACAGACACTCTTGCTTGCTTGTCTGTCTGCCTTTTCTCGCTTGGCTGACATTTCTATCTATCTATTTCTTATCCGTTGAATTCTCTGCGGTCTGGAATTCCTGAAGAAATGCTATTCGAACTGTTTCAGCGTCTTCGCCATTTCGCTCAACTTCTCATTCATCAATCCGAAAACCGTTCCCGGCTCAAACGTCCCGTCCTCATTGCGCCGCCCGGCCGCCGACTTCGTCAAAATCTCAATCCCTTGCTCTATCCTGCGCACCGGCCAAATATGAAATTTCCCCGCCGCCACCGCGTCCATCACGTCTTCCCGCAGCATCAAGTCCTCGACGTTCGACTCCGGCATGATGATGCCTTGTGTTCCGGTCAGCCCTTTGATCCGGCAAACGTCAAAAAAACCCTCGATCTTTTCGTTGATACCGCCAATAGCTTGAATATCGCCCTGCTGATTCATCGATCCGGTCACGGCAATATCCTGCCGCAGTGGGATTCCCGAGAGCGCCGAAGCCAAAGCATAAATTTCCGTTGAGCTCGCGCTGTCGCCATCCACTCCCGAATACGATTGCTCGAAGCAAATGCTAGCCGCCAGTGACAACGGCTTGTCCTGCGCGAATAGGCTGCGCAAATACCCCGAGATGATGTGCACACCCTTATCGTGAAATCGCCCGCTTAAATTTGCTTCGCGTTCGATGTTGATGATCCCGGCCTTGCCCAGAGCCGCGGACGCCGTAATGCGCACTGGCTTCCCAAACGAATAACCACCAATTTCCAGCACGCTCAACCCGTTCACTTGCCCTACGCGCTCTCCCGTCACATCCACAAGCAGCGTGCCCTCTTCAATCATCTCGCGTATGCGCGTCTCGATCAGGTTATGCCGCTCCATCTTCGAAGCCAGCGCGTCCCTCACGTGCGCCGCACGCACAACTCTCTCCCCCGCAGCGGCTGCCGCGTAGTGCGCCTCGCGCGCCAAATCCGCAATGTCCACAAACCGCGCGGTCACCTTGTTCCGCCGCCCGGCCTTTCGAACTCCATACTCGAGCATCGCCGCAAACGCCCCACGATCGAAGGGATAGAGGGCCTCTCTCTCGGACAGCGTGCGCAACCTCCCCGCATACTCGGCGATCACGCCGTCGCTCATCGGCATCTCTTCGTCAAATTCCACGCGCACTTTGAAAATCTTTTGGAAGTCTTCCTCGTACTCATACAGCATTTCGTACAGCTGCCGGTCGCCGATCAGAAGCACCTTGACGTTGATCTCCACCGCTTCCGGTTTCAGTGCGCTTCCTCCGAATGGATAGAACATCTCCAATGGCTGAATCTCCAGCCGGTTGTGATTCAGCGTCCTCTTCAGCGCCCTCCAAACTCCAACCTCCGAGAGCGCTTCCAGCGAATACATAATCAAAAACCCGCCGTCCGCCCGCAGCAATGAACCGCCGCGCAAGTCCATGAAGTCGCTCGTCCACCCGCCCCGCGTGTCATACGCCCGCTGGATCGTCCCAAACAAGTTCGCGTACGTTGGCGTCGTCTCGAAAATCACCGGCGATTCCTCGTCATCGCCGTGCGCCAAAATTACGTTGACGCCATACACGCGAAACGGGTCGCGCTCCGGTCCGCCTGATCCTGGCATTTTCGGCAACCCATCGGGCGTATCGCCCTCCGACTCGCCTTCGCCTTCCCGCTCTTTAAACGGATCAAGATTATCCAGCAGATGGTGCCGCACCTCTTCGAGGTACTCCGCGACGTTCGATCCCGGATATTTTTCCTTCAACTCTTCGATCACACCGTCGACCAATACCGACGCCGCCTCTTGCTCCAAATAACTCAGTTCGCTCGCCAACTCCCGCGATAGCGTTAACGTCTTCCGGTAAACGACGGTGAACTCCTGACGGAACTGCTCGTACTTTCTTTCAATATCTTCCGCAACCGGCGATTCGAGCTTCCCCTCATGCACCATCTTTGAAATATCTTCGATCGGCACCATCTGCCCTTCGAGTACCGGAAAAATCTCCGGTAGCGCCACCGCCCCCACTTGCATGTGCCCCAGCGCAAACTGCTCCCGCGCGATTCGCCGCGTAAAATCGTCCATCAACTCCTTCTCACGCACCGTGAACCGTTCGACAATCCGCCCCTTTTGCCGCTGGAAAGGCTCGCCTTCGAACACTTGCGGAATTCTCCGACGTAGGAAATCAATTCCCGCCTGCATATCCTTCTTGAATGCGTTCGCCTGCCCGCGAGGCAAAGAAAGTAGTCTCGGCCGGTCCGTGATCTTAAAATTGTTGACGTAGCAACGGTCCAGGGAAGGCTTCGTTCGCGGGTGCAAGTCCTCGATCATCTTGGCGATGGTCCCGCCGCGGCTGGTTCCCGCCAATCCGCACACAAATACGTTGTAACCCGGCGCCGACAACTCGACGCCCATTTTTAGCGCGCGCAGCGCCCGCTCTTGTCCGATGAACCCTTCGCGCAATTCTGCCTGCGCCGTAGTCTCAAACGGTATGCGCGGCAGCTCACACCGCCATCGCAATTTCGTCGGCGCCAGCTCTGTAGCAGTCGCAGCGGGTTTTAGTGTCGTGGAACTCATCCGAGCCGGGTACTCTAGCACACCCGTGTCGCGCCGACCGCAGTTTCCCCGTCAGCGTTTCCCAACTTGAAAACCTTGCTCCTGTAATGGTCTATTCGCCGGTGCCCGCGCGCAAATCTCTATTGTTCTGTGGCCTCAGTGCTACTTTCATGCGTCTTTCGCCGTCAATTCTTCCCGATGCTCCATATATACTCGGAACACACCCATCGCCGCCGCCACGATTGTCGGCCCGGCCACCAGACCCAGCAGCCCAAATGCCTCCAGCCCCCCAAGCACGCCAATGAACAAAAGCAATTCATTGAGCCGCGTCCTGTTCCGCAGCAACATCGGCCGCACGATATTGTCCGCAATCGTGGACACGCCACCGCAAATCGCTACCACCAGCAAAGCCCTTCCCCAATGACCGTTGAATCCAAGCCAAAGCGCGGCTGGCACCCAAAGCAGCGCCGAGCCCACCACCGGCACAAGTGAAAAAAAACCTATCAACGCTCCCCAGAAAATCGGCGCAGAAATTCCGGTAATCGCAAACGATATGCCTCCCAGCACTCCCTGTATCACTGCCACCAGCAATCCCACCGCTACGCTCGCAAAAATCAGCTCCTTCGATTCTTCCAGCATGTCCGTCTGGATGTCTTCGTCAAACGGCAGCAGGTGTTTCGCCCCATGCACAATTTCTTCGCCATCTCGGAACATGAAGAACAGCGCAAAAATCATGATGAACAAATCTACAAAGAAGCTGACCAGATTCTTCAGCAACCCCGTAAATCTCGCCCCCAGAAACGATGCGGTTTTTTCCGCGGCTTGCTGCACCGGATCCGACATATCGATGCCCTGCAGCGATTGGGGCAGCCGCATGCGAATCCATTCCTCGGCGTGCATCACCAGCCCTTCGTTCGGGCCCTGGCCATGTACCGCCATTTGGCTCTGGATCTGCGCCGTCGCCACCAGCGCTTCCCGCGCTGTAAGCAAGAGAACCAGCAGCGCCGGCACAATCAGCAGCAGCGTGACTCCCAGAGTGCTCGTCATTGCTGCCGCGGTGGGCTTCATTTTCCGCTGAACCTTTTCGTGCAGCGGGTAAAAGAAAATCGCCAGAACCGCCGACCACGCCAGCGGCACCAGAAACGGCTCCACAATCAAAAACACGAAATACCCTAAAAGCAGAATCGCTCCGTAAGAAAGTACGGTGGTCAACTGGCTACTTGTTGTAGTCTTCGTAGGCGTGACGGCTTTCATGCGCGGTATATAATCTCTCAGACCCTTTCGAACCAGGTCTCTCTTGGCCAGTTGAGCAAACCAACTATGGCGTCAAATCCCACTCCGCTATCTTCCTACCAAATTCGTCTTCTTGCTGTACTTGCTTTGATCAATTTTGTCAACTTCGCCGATCGCCAGGTCGTTGTCCCTCTTCTGCCTCTCCTCCGCCAGCAAATGAACTTGTCTGACGCGCAATTGGGTTCTCTGCAAACCTGGCTTCTCGTGGTCCTCGCAGTCGCAAGTATTCCCTGCGGCCTCCTTGCCGACCGTGCAAGCCGAACCCAAATCATCGCAGCGGGCGTCGCCGTCTGGAGCCTTGCCACCATTGCCTGTGGCTTCGCCTCCTCTTTTATGCTTTTGCTCATCGCCCGCGCCTTGATCGGCGTCGGCGAAGCCGCCTACGCTCCCGCCGCTCAGTCCATGATTTCCGATTCGTTCCCCTATCAACGCCGCGCCATGTCTCAGTCTATTTTCGCCTCCGGCATGCTTCTTGGCGGCGCGGCAGGCCTCGCCTTTGGCGGCATCATGGGCGAACTACACGGATGGAAATTTACATTTATTATTGTTGGCTTGGTTTGCTTTATACCCGGGCTTCTCGTACTCAGATTGCCCGAGCCTCCGCGTAGGCCCCGCTCGGAAGTCGTTCCATTTTCCAGTTTGCTCAGCGTCCCGGCCTATCTTGCCATGATTGTCGCGGGCACGATGATCACCTTCGCGAGCGTCTCGCTCCTTACCTGGGGCACCGATTTTGCCGTCAACTACAAAGAATTCAGTCTTCGCGAGGCCGCGCTCTCTCTCGCTGTCGTCGCTCTGCTCTCTCTTCTGCTTGGTGTCCTCACTGGCGGCTATCTAGCCGACCGCATTCAGAAAAAATATCCCTATGGCCGCATCCTCGTCATCGCCGCCGCCTTTTTGTTTGCCGCTCCCTTTGTGCTTCTCGCCATTCAATCAGACGAAAAGTGGGTCTTCCTCACCGCTCTCTTCATCGGCGGCTTTTTCATGTCCTGGTATCACGGCCCAGTGACCGCGGTCTTATGTGATTTGACGCCACAACGCGCCCACGCTACGGCCATCGGCGTCTACATGTTCGTCACTCAGCTTTTAGGCGCTTTAGGACCACAGCTCGTGGGGAAAATCTCTGACGCCAGCGACCTTCAGCTTGGCCTGCAAGTAGCCGTCGCCGTTATGGTATGCGGTTCGCTGTTGATGTTCCTCGTGATCTATTTCGTCCGTCGCGATGGCCTGCATCATCCCCGCCTGGCCGCCTTCCACGTCGAACCCTGCGACTAGCTTTATCAGCGGCCCCCGCCAACTACTTGATTCCTATCATCTCGATCAGCCTCAGCACGTCCGCTTCAGGAACATCATACAAAGGTCGCTCATCCTCTTCCTCGAGCCTCTCCCGCAAATACTCCGCCGCAACAAAGCTCGCTTCCCGGTCCGTCAAATCTCGCCCGGTCTTCTCGCGGAATTTCACAAACGCCGTGTGCGCCAACCCCACCACGTGCGCCCCGCCCTCCACAAAAAACTTAGTGTCGATCGTGTCGCTATGCCGCGTCGCCACCCCATTCCACATATGCGAAAACCGGCAGTGATACACCTTCCCGCTCAATTTGGATGTAACTTCAAATGCCCCGACAAATTGGCTCATTGCCCCAGCATTCGCAAGTACCGGCCGTGTCGTCACAATTCCCCTCTTCCTTATCGCTTCTTTACTTATTACCGGCTCACCGCTGCTGCATTCTCAGCATGTGAGTAACTCTGGATCGCCGCCGCCATTCCCGCTCCCGCCGGCGCACGGTACCCCTGATCCTGCAACACTTTCTCGAGCGCCGAAAGAAACAACAGCACGAACGGCTTCTGGCTGCAATAACCCATCAATCCTACGCGCCAGATTTTCCCTTTCACCGGCCCAAATCCGCCAGCAATCTCAATATTAAATTCATCCAAAAGCTGATTCCGCATCTTCACATCCTCAATTCCGTTCGGAATCATCACCGCCGTAACCGTCGGCAACCGGTCGGCCGGATTCTTCACTAGCAACCCCATCCCCATCGCCTCAACGCCCGCAATCAGCGCCAACTGGTTCACGCGATGCCGCTCCCACCGATTCTCCAAGCCTTCTTCAACTACAATCCGCATCGCCTCCCGCAACCCATAGATCAACGATATCGGCGGCGTGTGGTGATACAACCGTTCCTTCCCCCAATAATTCATCGCCGTCGTCAAATCAAAGTACCAGCTCTGCACCTTCGTCTTACGCTTCCGGAAGACTTCCTCCGCCGCGGGACTCACCGTTATCGGCGACATCCCTGGCGGCGCGCTAATCGCCTTCTGCGACCCGCTAAAACAAATATCAATCCGTTCGCGATCCACGTGCAGCGGCACTGCTGCCAGCGACGCCACCGTGTCCACCACCAGCAGCGCTCCCAATTCGTCCGCAACCTTGCGGTAAGCATCAATCTTCGTCAACACTCCCGACGAAGTCTCCCCCTGCGCCAACCCAATCAGCTTAATCTTCTTGCCCTTACCCGCTCGCCGCACATCCTCCGGATCCACCGGCAAGCCGTACGGCGCCTCAACTTTGATCACCTTCGAGCTGCCCCGCGACGCAATCTCAAACATCCGCTCGGAAAAAACTCCATTAACCGCTACGATCGCTTCATCGCCCTCTTCCAGCGCATTGAGCACTGAGGCTTCAATCCCACCTGAGCCCGACGCCGAAAGGGGCATCGTCAAACGATTCTCCGTCTGAAATATCTGCCGCAACAGAATTTGCGTCTCGTCCATGCACGTCTTGAACCATGGATCGAGGTGCCCCACCAGCGGCGTCGCCAGCGCACGGTACACTCGCGGGTCCACTGACGACGGCCCCGGCGTCAGCATCAATCGGTAGGGTGGATTGAGTTCGCCAATGTGTTGAGTCATTGTCTTTGTCCTTCTTTTTCTTTCACCGGATTGCCGAAACGCCGCCAGAGCCGCCCGCAGTCACATTAATAAGCGGACACTCGGTCGCGCAGCCCGAATCTCAATTTTCTCGTAACGCCCCGGTCATCGCAACCGACAAATTGGCCGAAGCCATCGTCCGTAGCCGTCAGCAGCACCAAACTCACGCTGACTGTTTCACCTGCATCAATCCACCTGCGAGATAAAACAGCGCCACGACAGCGGACACGTAAACACCAAAGAAAGGCCCCACGAAGTGCAGCAGCAGCCCCGCATTGAAAATCATCGTTGCCGCGCAAATCAAAACAAACCGCCCTCCGCCCGACATCGCGCTCGCCACCATCGCTATTACCGCCAGCGCCACCATCTCACCCGAAAACACCAGCCAGCAGCCTTTCAAGATCGCGTCCAGCGGCGCTTTCATTCCGCTGTCGACAATCATCTTCTGCAATTGCGTGATTCGCGTCCCATGCCCGATCCCTGTCAAAAACAAAACAATGCTCCCGATCCCCGTCAACCAACGTCCAGTTTTCATCCCTCATCCTTTCCTTCTAGATCCGTATCCAGACCTCCGCCGTGCGCCGGATTGTACAATGCCCGGTCCCGCATTGGTATTCGTCTCCGCACTACAATTCTGAACCCGACGTTTCACTTTGGCACCGTTACTCTCCTGCTCTGTCACCTTCTCTGACTCTGCTATCTGTCTGGTAATCTCCGCCCGACAAACGCATACTCAGGACAGAACGGAACACTGCTCCGCTTCCGTGGCACGCAACATTTGTTATTTCAACGAAGGCAGAGGCTGCGCGTTCCAATGGCAGGAAAGAAAATTTTAATTGTCTGGGATGAGGTCGTTCAACTCACCGCTCTTGCCCGCCGCCTCAAAACTGCCGGATTCGAAGTTGTCGCGGCCCGCGACGGCTTGACTGCTATCAGCACCGCCCGCAAAGAACAGCCTGATCTCATCGTCCTCGATCTCGGCATCCCCGCCGGCGACGGCTTCGTCGTCCTGCAGCGCCTGGCATGCTGATCAACACAGGCAACATCCCAGTCATCGTCCTCAGTTCGCGTACCCCCATCGGCAACCGCGATGCCGCCCTCAAGGCCGGAGCCATCGCCTATATTCACAAGCCTGTCGACGTGCCCGTTCTTCTCAAAGCCATTAACGACGCCCTCGGCATCTCCCCAACCGATGCGCCTCCCAGCCGCCGCCTCCACCACCCCAGTCTTGATTCCACGCGTCGTACGCCGCACTTCTCACTCCCCATTTTCGACATTGAGGGCCGCCCGCGAACCGTGTATACCAATGCCGAAGGAGCCCAGCTCGCCTCAGAGGGAATGCATGCCTTACCTGCAGGATTCACTCGCCCATCTGGAAATCTTCGAAGGAGTCGTCCCTTGGATGTACCTGGACACGAAAGGTTTTGTTACCGTGGCCGTCGGCGAACTTCTGGCAACTCCTGCAAACGCTCTTGCTCTCGCCTTCGTGGATGCCAACAACCAACCTTCCACCCCTGCGGCCATTCAAGCCGAATACTCTCGGGTCTCCGCCCTTCCCCCCGGCAAATTTCCCGCTGCTTTTTACCGCTCCCCATTCTCGCCGACTTTGCCGCATCCCGCGGTAGACGCGCTCCTCGCACACCATCTCACCTTTTTTGACACCCATCTTAACCAGCGTTTCCCCAACTATTCCCTGTTTCCAAACGCGGCAAAGCTTGGCTTGCTCGACATGATCTACAACCTTGGGGTGACTGGCCTCTTCAATGGCTTTCCCACCTTTATGAGCTATGTTCAAAATCAGAATTGGGCGGGGGCCGCCACTCAGTGCCTTCGCAACGGCCCCAGTCCGCAGCGCAATGATTGGACACGTCAGCAATTCCTCGCTGCGGCAGCGGCAGCAACTCCCACTGTCCCGCCGAACTCTTAACCTTCCCGGTACCTTAGTTCGTTTGGTTGGTAGGCAGCCTTGGATTTGCAATGGGGGCACTCAATCTCGATACCTTCTGGCGGCAACTTCGGTTTCTTGGGAATGAAATAGTCAGCCAGCGTGTTCCCTATTTCGGACTGCGTGAAAAGCTGCTCACAGTTTTTGCACTTCAGAGCCCATCTAGCCATCGGCCTAACACCAATCTCAAGACTACCGATGGAACTTGACCGGGCAATACACTGATTGATGTATCCGGCGGACTATACAGCGATTAACTCGATGAGCTATTTTTCTTTTCCTTCCCTTGTTCGGTTCCAGGTACAAGGTCTTCTGGTTCGGCCTCTTTCTTTGGCGTCGTTGCTTCCGATTCTGCGGCGATTGTGACTTCCACCTCGGCGCCCTTTTTTAGACTTACCGCATTACCTGTTTCATCTTGCAGCGTATTCTCGATTCGAATTTCCCGGTACAGCTCTTCCGCACCTCCCACAACAATCTGCGCCTTTTCCGGTTCATCAGGATCAATCGGAGGGATAATCTTTTCAACAGTTCCTGGAAGAGTTACGGTTGCTTTCTCAGTCGGGTTTTCCGCGTCTTTAGCTTTTACGCTCATAGGATGCGCTCCATTCCGTGTCAGGACTCTCGCTGGCGGAAATGCCCGTGTCGTGAACTCCTAGGTGCTCCAGTTTCGGTTGCGTGTGACTGCATCAGTTCTAAAGGTACTGCTCGGCCCCGATAATCACTCACAAATCTCCGTTTCGCTATACAGCGATCCCTGAGCGGCGCAGGCCCGTTTCCGAGACCTCTCGGATCAGAGGTCCTGTGGCCAGTGGATCAACCCTCTCCGGAAATGCGATCGGCCCACTAGGTGAATTCTGGTATGGCGCAATAACGCAAGTAGCGCAAAACTCGCGATGCTAGGAACGTCCTCTTGTCCATTCCGCATGTCAGCGCAGACTGGCAGTGGATGCGGCTAACTCTAGGGAGAGCAAGTAATGCGGACCAATAACAACAGTAAACAGCTGAAGTCTAGAAACAATTTCGAGAATCTGCTGCGGTCCAGATTGGCGGAACTGAAAAGCCATTTGGACCAACTGCGCCAGGACTTGGTCGTCGAAGAGGAAATCGATGATGAAGCCACGCAAGCAACTCGGAACGGAAATCGCGACCTTGTCATTCTTACGATGGACCGTGAGATTCGCAATATTTCTGAAATCGAGCAAGCATTGGAGCGTATCGCCCGCAACGAATACAGAGTCTGCGTCACTTGTGAAAAGACAATCCCCAACAACCGCCTCCAAGCCATCCCTTGGACACGACAATGTGTGGTCTGTGCCGGCGGAGGAATCGACGGAAACTCTCAACGCATCCTTGGGCACCCCGCATTAAGATCGTCGCTCGCGAGCTGATTTCTCCTGGCTCACTGCTTATCCGAGCACTTCTGCCGAAATTGAACTGCGCGCAACCGATTCATTCGCTGCTCGCCACGTCGAGCAGTTGACAGGCTGCCCTCCTTCCGCTAAATTCCACCACCTGAAACAAATGTTTCAGAATTTACCTGGCTAGTCTCTGCTCATCGAAAGAGGCACTCTGCATACGCCTTTCCCACTTCGGCCGATGGACAATAACCGCACTCTGCGCCTTGCTCATCGTGATCTCTTCGTCCAGCGCTCAAAGCGAAAAACACAAAGGTCTCGACCGCCTCCAGTCGCGTGTCGCCGAACTGGCCCTCAGTTTCCCCGGAACCATCGGTATCTACGCCCGCAACATCGAGACTGGCGCCGAAGTCTCCTACAAAGCCGATGACCGCTTCCCCATGGCCAGCGTCTACAAAATTCCCATCATGGTGCAGGTCTTTCGCGAGGTAGATGCGGGCCGCCTCAACTTGACCGATCGCATCGAGTTAACCGAAGCCGACAAACGCCTCGGCAGTGGCTTGTTCATGTACATGACTCCCGGCCTGAAGCCTACGCTTCACGACCTGCTAACGATGATGATCGTCGTGAGCGACAACACGGCCACCGACAGACTCCTCGGCATAGTTGGGCCGAAAAATGTCAATGCTATGCTGGCCACGCTCGCCATCAAGGACGTTCGTGTCGATCGCTCCACTTCCGACATCATCGCGGACTGGCTCGCTTACGGCGCTCCCGGCATCCGCAAACTCACTCTGGCTCAAATGGTCTCAGATCCCTCGTTTTTTGCTTCGTTTACGCGCGAGCAAATGGAAAAGAGCGACAAGCTTTTTCTCGACGACCCGCGCGACCATGCCTCTCCTCGCGGCATGGCCGACCTGCTCGTCAAAATCTTCCGCAACGATGCCGCCAGCGAAAAATCCTGTCGCGAAATGCTTGAAATTCTCAAGCTCCAGCAATTCAACGACAGCATCCCCCGTTACCTTCCCGAAGGCACAGTCGTTGCCCACAAAACTGGCGAAATCGGCTACACCCGCAACGATGCCGCCATCATCTATGAGGGCAACCAGCACATCGTCACCACCATTTTCGGGCTGCGCGGCAGCGAAGATGTCCCTGAGATTGACCTGAAGCAGCGTGAAGGCACAATCGCCCGCGCGGTCTACGATTACTTTCAGTATGTGAATTAAGCCGTCTCGGACAGACCTGCAGTAATTCCCCGAACTATGAACAGCACGAGATTAGCCCTTGGACTGGCCGAGCCCGACGTATGCTTCCGCTCACACCAACCTGTGATGTACGGCACATCCCTTCGCCTCTAGCGGGAGTATCTTTAGAAATAAAGTGGATGCATCAAGCAGACGGGAGCCACGGCTGCCATGTACGTCGTACTCAAACGACTCGAAGACGGCGAATTCGTTCACGTTGCCTCGCGCGATGACCTTCAGGAGGCGGTGCAACTCGCGCAGTCTCTCAACGCACTCTGGCCCGGTGAATATGAGATCCGGAATTCAAATTCTGAAGTAGTCAGTCTATCCGACGAAGACCTCAAACCAATTGTTGAACCGCGCCACCTGGCACGCGTTTTTGCTTCAAAGCCTCGTCCACCTTGCTAACCAGGCTATCTCGCGAAAAAGGCTTCTGCAGAAAGTAACTTCCCTCCAGGAACTCGCCATCGCCTTTGTTGAATTCCAGGTACCCAGACATGTAAACAATCTTCAAGTCCTTGCGGCTCGCTTTCAGAAGTTTGGCAAGTTCCGGCCCCCGTATATTAGGCATCACTATATCCGTCACCAGTACTCGAATAGGCCCGGAACGCTTGGCAACCGCCAGCGCTTCCTGGCCATCGCTAGCCGTCAGCACCTTGTACCCAGCTGACTTCATAAATTCAGCTGCCAACTCCCGGACCGCCTCTTCATCCTCGACGATCAACACCGCCCCGGAATGGTGAGTGCCGTTTTTCCGCGCCTCTTCCGGCGAGGCACTCTCTTCCGCCTCCTGCACCACCGGCAAATACACTTCAAATCGTGTGCCTTTTCCGGACTCCGACTCCACCCAGATGCATCCGCCGCTCTGCTTTACTACGCCGTATACCGTTGCCAGTCCTAAACCCGTTCCCTTGCCCAGCTCTTTTGTCGTGAAAAATGGCTCGAAAATTCGCTCTTTCGTCGCCGCATCCATTCCGTGTCCGCTATCTTCCACGGTAAGTCGGATGTAGTTCCCCGGCAGCAGCGGCGGCCGAGTCTTGGCCAGCGCTTCCTCCACACAGACGTTCCGTGTTTCAACAACCAGCTTGCCGCCCGTTGGCATTGCGTCGCAGGCATTCACCGTCAAATTCATGATCACCTGTTCGATCTGCCCCGGATCTGCTTTCACTCGCCCCAGCGATTCCCCCGCCCTAAACGTAAATGAAATGTCTTCCCGCACCAGCCTCTTCAAAAGGCTGCACATCTCCGCCACCAACGCATTCAAATCCAAAACCTTCGGCTCCAGCACCTGCATCCGGCTGAACGCCAGCAACTGCCGCGTCAGCGACGCCGCGCGGTTGGCTGCTTTCTCGATCTGGTTCGCATTTCGCTGCAAAGGATCGCTGGCCTGCAACTTATCCAGCATCAAATCGCCGTGTCCCTTGATGATCGTAAGAAGGTTGTTAAAATCGTGCGCCACTCCGCCCGCCAGCCGCCCTACCGCTTCCATCTTTTGCGCCTGCCGCAATTGCTCTTCCAACTGATGCTTCTGCGACTCATCGCTTTTCAACGTCTTCCGCATCCGGTCAAACGCCCTCGTCACATGCGCAACTTCATCCGAACCCTTAGCCTCCACGGGATACGAGAAGTCTCCCTTCTCCAGCGCCTGAACGCCTTCCACCAAACGCGCCAGCGGCCGCGTGAATCTATCCGAAATCACAAAAACGAGTACGCCTCCCAACACCACCGCTAATATCCCCAACCCGCCAAGCAGTTGGTTCTGCTTCTCCAGATACGCCAATGAATCGTTGTAAGATTTCAGTACAATAATGCTTACGGACTTCGCGCCGCTCGTTAGTTCCCTGGAACTCGCAAAGAATCGCTCGCCGTCCAGCGTGACTTGCTCCTTCCAATTCCCCGACCGCAACTCTGTAGCGAATTCCTGCTGCTTGAACAAAGAAAGCGTGCTGGCCACAATATCGTTGCCATACCGAAACACCACGTGACTCGACGAAACCCGCCGAAGTTCCGTCGCCTCCGGATCGATCCCGCGGCCCACAATCACTGTGCCCAGTAGATTGTTCCTCGCGGGCGTACCGGCATAGAAAGGTTTCAAAACCACCTGATAAAGACGTGTCCCGCTGTACCACCATCCCGTCGTATTTCGCTCTTTCAGCGCGTGGCTAAGAACTTCCTGCGCCGTAGCCATCGGAAATTCCTCCATTGTCGTGTGCAGCGCGACAATTTTCCCGCTTGCGTCCGACAGCACCATCAAATCGCATTCGTCCGATTGCCAGGGATCCTTTCCCACATCTTCGATCGACGCGGGGTCCCCGTTTCTCAAGGTCACCAGCGAAGCCAACAAATCCGCTTTATGCATCAGCGCAATCACATGCCCCTGCTGCAACACCTGAAACGTCTTCATCGCATTCTGCGATTCTTCCTGGATTTCCCGCTGCACCCTCTCTTCAGCGGTCCGCCGCACGATAAACAGGGTGGCCCAGGTCAGGCCGGCAATCACCACGGCCAGCGACACCATGAATTTTGTACGAAGTCTCAATTTAGCCCTTGTTTGCCGTAGTCTAGTCGCCAGGGACACACCGCCCCGCTCGCCTGGCAGCTTCAGCTAAACAGTATTGTCCCGGAATGAACAAAGAGAATAGCCCCGAAGTACCAGTGTTCTAGCACTGCAACCGGACGGCAGGGCTTCGACGCTAACCCTGGTTAACCCCTTTCTTGCTTTGGAAGAGAAGCTAGGACTGCCGCTTCACAAACTCAGGGAACGGACTGAACGCTCTGGGTGTGGATCGTTTTTGTTTCGGCGGCCCCGCCAAGCTCACAAACTCTCGCGCGCTCAAGGAAGCCAAAAAGTCGCACCGTGCAAAAAATCGATTTCTTATCGTGCGTGTATCTTCACGTTGGAGTCTATACTTCTCATTCATCCCCCAGCGCCACCTAATTCGTCCGATACGGCTGAAATCTCGTCCCCCAATCCACAGCCACCACGTGCATCTCCAGCTTCTCCGCGTCCACCCGCACGATCAGGTAGTGATAAGGATTCAGTCCACGTTCTACTGACGGCTTGACCAGGTGCTCCAGCTTCACCTTGCTCGCTTCATTCGCTTTCAAGTACTCGTCCAGATTCGGCTCGCCGGTATACGCATAAATGGGCGCACCCCCGCCGCCCGATACCACCAAGTCCATACGATGCAGGCCGCTCGCATCCGTGTAGTGCTCCACCCAATGCTCAAACAAATGCTCGTGACCTGAAAACACCGCCCGAACGTGGTTCGCCTGAAACAGCGGCATATATTTGTTTCTCAGCTCGACCGTTGGCTCTTCCACCGTCGGCCCCCCATGCGGACCAGAGGAAAACGGCGCTTGATGGCAGAACACAATAATATTCGTGTACCGGCTCCGGTCCACTCCCGCGAGCTGGGCCTTCACCCATGCAAACTGCTTCTCATCCCCCGCAATATTTGCGTCGAATCCCAGCACGAACGTGTTGCCATATCCAAACGAAAACGCTGGGTACCCCGCCAGCCGATGCGCCGAGCCATCCCGCGGAATCAACTCCGACACCACATCAAAATAATTCTTCAGTGCCGGCCCGCGCTGCGCCGCATCTACCGTCAACGCCGAAGAAACATCATGATTCCCAGGTGCCAGAAAATAGGGCACATTCTCTTCCGTCGTCAGCCGGTCAATCAACGGCGTGAAGCTCACGTTCCATTCCTTCGCGTTCTGCCCGTGCTGCACCGCGTCCCCCGACTGCAGCACAAACCGCACCGGATACTCCGTGCTCTGCAGCTTTTTGATCTGCCCCAGCATCGAGTCGATAATCAGCGAGTGCTCGTACTGAATCGCCGTCCCATCCCGCCTCCCACGCGTATCCCCATGGGAGATGCTCACGAAGAGCGCGCGGAAAGAGTCTTGGGAAACCACATTAGCGGGAGTCAAGAACGAAATGGCAATCCCGCCGATGGCCGAATCCGCACGCCATACAATATTCCAGCAGAAGTGGGAGTCCGATCAACCCATGAGGTCTAACATGGAGGCCTTACCTAAAATCTCATTCGATTTGGGCGGAGTGGTCACGCTGAATGAAAGGTTCGCGGCAGGAGGCACTATTTTCTCTCAAGGCGATATCGGCGAGACGCTCATGTACGTTCAAGCAGGTCGCGTGAAACTCTCCGTGGCCTCGAAGAATGGCAAAGAGGCAATTGTCGCCATTCTTGGGCCAGGCGAATTTCTTGGTGAAACGTGCCTTGGAAGTCGGAATATTCGCGTGGGAACCGCCACCGCGATTGCTACTACGGCTCTACAAGTCATTGGAAGGAACGAGATGGTCCGAGCGCTCCACGCTGACCATGCGCTTTCCTACGCCTTCCTGTCTTATCTGCTTTCGCGCAATATTCGGCTGGAGGAGGACTTAGTCGACCAGGTTTCTCACTCCAGCGAGAGGCGACTCGCCCGCGTTCTTCTGCTGCTCGGAGGGAAGGGGAATCAGCGCAAGCTGCACGGATTTGCCGGAATATCGCAAGGAACCCTGGCTGCGATGATCGGCGTTACACGCGGGCGCGTCAATTTTTTTATGAATAAGTTCAGAAAGCATGGATTCATCAAGTACGAACGCCATCTCGACGCGAACGGTGGGATATACATTAACACTTCCCTTTTAGCTAAGGTTCTCCGCTAATAGCTTCAGCTTGTGCGCCTTGGCACTCTGAGAGTCTTGAATGCCGCTTCAACATCCTTCCTTGAATGGTAGTTGTTTCGGATGAACGTGCGAATCACACAGCATCTGGTCCGCGAGTGATGCTAAGCGGGATTCTTTGTGGTCCTCGGATGCTCGGCGCAGACGTGAGATGCGAACTCCTTGTCGCGCTGCTGTCCGAAATTCGTCTTCATCTCCTCAATGGAATTGCCAACGATCGATGATGGAGGGCTGAATACCCATGCGCATTCCGAGCAACCCCACCCTTGAAAATTCGGTCTTTCGACCCATACAAGTTTGCGACGCATCGGCCCCATGGCCACCTCGCGGTTTGAATTTAAAAGCCACGAAGACTACCGATAGCAAAGGGCCGTTGTCTGTGGGGTATCCAACACTCGCGAGAATTGCTATCTCAATCCGACGTCATGATTGAACTGTTGAATGGCGGGTGGGACAGCCTTAGCGCCACACTACGATTTTGACTTTGTCTTTTTCCGAGGGTGGCCCATCCTTGCGGGTTGGTTTTGCAAGGGTGGGTCTTTCGTTTTCTTACCAGCCTCCCGCGGCGGGTGGCCGAGACGTTGAGAGGGCTAGCGAGTTGGGGTGCCCCACACGTCGGTCTTACGTGTGGGGCTTTGACTCTCCCACGAACGGGCAACCTGGGCGTCTTCTTACTCCCTAGGCGCTGTGGTTCGCCACAACTCGTGCCACTTCCAGTCGCTGACGGCTCCATGAATTCTGCCGTGCGTGTCCCTTTTTGATTGATGTAGCAGAGCACCACGCTGTTTACGCCCCGGAATTGATCCAGGCACGAGAAGGACTTCACTTTGAACGCCCCCGATAACGGGTGACGCAACGGCGGAAGGTGGTCAACGGAAGATGCTGCATCAGCTGCGCAAACACCAGCTTGCCTCGGTTCATCGATGACCCCCACGGAGTTACGCTTTGCAGGGTGGCAGAATGGGCTTTCGCCGTTCAAATCGAGACCAAGAGAATTTGCTGCTTATACGTTTGTCATCAATAATTTACGGAAGGCAAGACGCAAAACGTTGGGACACTTCTGAAAAGCCGTCTTTTCTTAACCCGTTCAGAATCAGCACTTCTACAAGTGCTGATTCCACTCCACTTCAACTCCCCCAGAATCAACGCTTACAAAAAACCGGGGAGGGGGTCCCTCCTTCCCGCCCCCGAGTTTTGCAACTCGTCACTCCCCTTTACCCCAAGCGCCGTTGGCGAGCGGCGCCTCGCCCACGCTCTTTGCATGAGTGCACATCAGTATCATTCGGGCTTACGCTCCCCTTGTTTTCATACTCTTACGCACTCTTTTGCATCGCGCAATCCGTCAACTCTTTTGCCCTCAATCATTTCCGCACTCTTTTGCAAAAACACCCCGGGTGGGGGTACACCCCTCCAGCCAACGACGCTAAGAAGATCGAGGAACAGTCAATGAGGATTGAGAGGAAACTACACGGCGAGTCTTTGCTCCGCAAGCAAATGAGCGGGCACTTTGCGCAAATCCCAAACCAGCCCGCACCACGAAAGCATTTTCAGCATGTAATACGTAATGTCGATCTCCCACCAATAAAATCCTTGCCGCGCCGAGGCCATAAAGTGATGGTGGTTGTTATGCCACCCTTCGCCCAGCGTAAGCACCGCCAGCAGCCAGTTGTTGCGGCTCGTGTCGCTTGTCTCGTAGCGCCGCGTTCCAAAAAGGTGCGAAAGCGAATTGATCGTAAACGTGTCGTGCCACAGCAGCACCGTGCTCAGGCAGAATCCCCAAACAAACAGCGGCCATCCGCCGATCAGAATAAGAATCGCCGCCAGAACGATCGGCGGCACGAGGTGATACTTGTTCAGCCAGCGCAATTCGGGATATTTCGCAAAGTCGCCGATGTATTCGAGCGGCGTAACATCGTATTTATCGGTAATAAACCAACCCACGTGCGCCCAAAGGAATCCGAAGAGCGTGGGCGAATGCATATCCAGATGCTGATCCGAGTGCCGGTGATGGTGCCGGTGATGTCCCGCCCACCACAGCACTCCCTTCTGCGCGGAAGTCATCGCCAGAAACGCCATCACGAATTGAAAGACCCGGCTGGTCTTGTACGAACGGTGCGCGAAATAACGGTGATAGCCCGCGGTAACGAAAAACATTCGCACCGCCACCAGCGCCAAGCACGCTGCAAGATACGACCAGCGAAAATGCACGAAAAATACGCCAAGAGCCAGGAGATGAATCACCGCAAACGGAAGGGCCAAAACAAGTGAAATGCGGGAGCCATTGGGCAAAGGTATGGACAAAGCGCGTGAGGCCATTCGGGGACTTCCTTCGCGTCAGGCAGACGCTCTTACAACTTTTCTGCGAGCGCGAAAAATCCTGCCGGCGCCTAAAAAGAATGGCAGCATGGCTCACCGCATTCAGTCTGGGGCCGCGCATCGCGCCGGTCAAGACGTACCGAAGGACAGGTAGGAGAGATGTGCAAAATTGCACACAAGCTCGCTTCTCGCGCTGCTAATCAGCAACGCTCATTCCCCGAGAAGAACTCTTCTCGCAGATGTGCTATCGTCCGTTTGCAAGAGAATTTCTCGATTTCGCGCTTCGACTCGCATCCGGAGATTTTGCAGGGAGCAGAGGAAAAATGGCAGAACGCCCCGTACTCGTTGGACTCGTACCCCAGGTAGTCGTTCTCGACCCCGGAGATCAAATCTCCTGGATCTCCGACGCCGGCAATCTTCGCGTCGAATTCGACGTCAACCGCTGCCCTTTTTCTTCGAATATTTTCCAAGCCCCTGCAGGCATGCGCCTGCTGAGCGGCCCGCCCCGCGTCGGTCTGAAGGGCGCTACCTACAAGTACCGCCTTTGGCTCAACGACCAGCTCGTCGGCCAAGGCGAAGTTATCCTCCGCGAAAAATAACACGCGAAGGAAAAAGCCCGGCAGCAAAATCCGCCGGGCCTTTAGAAAGGAACATGGATTTTTAGAGCGTGCTGAAATCTCGGGCGAACGAAACTGTGCGGAACTCGCAGCTCAGGCTTTTGCCAATCGTGAAGCTCTAAGACTTGGGCTGTTTGGCCCAGCCTATTTAGGTTGTTTAGCGATAATCAGTGCCTTGATCTTCTCGTACGTTGCCGCTGGAACGATCTTCTTATTCAGCAGATCGGTCTTCGTCTTGTACGGCCGGCCGTCGATGATTTTCTGCGAATACGCATCGCCGATGCCCGGCAGCGCTTTTAACTGATCCTTGGTCGCTGTATTGATATCGATCAAATCGCTTGCTTTGGGCGCGGCTTGCGCAGCGGCTGGCTTCGGTTGCGCGGCCGCAGTCTGCGCATGCGCATACGCGCCACTCACTCCCAAAATCAAAAGCAGAGCCGCCAAAATCGTCCTGCTCAGTCGTTTTGTCATTTCGTTCTCTCCTTTTTGTTCGTACTATGGTTTTTCCGGCGCGAGTCTCTCACTTCGCCGGTTTGTATCCTGCCTTTATGGCATCCGCCTCCAACATGTATTTGCCGTGCTTCGTCTTTCCGTACCAGCGCGTTCCCTGCTTGTGGTAAACGCCAGTGTCGGTGTTGATCCACACCACGCCTGCCGCGTTCGCCGGAGGCGTCTGCGTCTTTGCCGGCGTAGCAGAGGCTTGCGCTGGAGAAGCCGAAGCTGGGGAAGGAGAAGCAGAAGCCGAAGGCGTTGGCTTTGCGGCAGCGGGCGCACTCGAGGCAGACGCAGACGATTGCGGTTTGTCTGAACCGCTCGATTGCGGCGATTGTGCGATCAACTCCGCGCCGCTAACGAAAAACACGCACGCCACGAGCAGGGCCAGAGCCAGCTTCTTGGTATCGCGTTTCATCGTTTTGCTTCTCGCTGAATTGCGTGCCCACTGGAACGCGGGCTCGCTCGAATTTCGGCATGATGGCGAAGAAAACGGATGAAGTCAATATGGAAGAGGGTAAGATTCGCTGGCCAATTGGACAGTGAGACTTCGGTTCAAGGAATTGTCCGCTGAAGGCAGTCTCGCGCGAGCAAGCTTACGCAATCAGTCGCCAACCACCGCGCTTCGTGCGGTTTCCACCGATTCGGCCAGCCCGCGACGGACCGGCCCCAGCACAAACGCCGGGACCTCGCGTTCGGGAGCCAGCGAAAGATTGGTGGCCCGGCGCGGAAACTCGGTGCGATGATCCAGCTTCATTCCCGCCTCACGGAGGAACTCGGCGGAAAAGCCCATATCTTCGGCGCGGTCGACACCCCAAAACCACAGCTTCTCCTCATGGCGCTGCAGGAAATCCAGAGACTCTTCAAGCTTCTTCATGGCGCGGTCAAAGGAGGACGCCAGAAAGAAAACCCCAAGATTCCACGCGTGGCGAGGGTAGAAGACCTGGATGCGAACACAATACTTACCGGACTGATTTTTTTCCATACTGCAGCGGTAGTCATTGCGGACAGTGGAAGATGTGCGAGAGGTAGTCTTCTTCGTATTCATAAAGTCCTGAGGTCTAGGGCCTGGGGGGCCATGGGAGATTCGGTTCCGATTTCGGCTGGCTTCCCGCCGCTCGTGTATTCGAACGGGCGCAGACGCGAGCCTGAAATCGGCTACTTGGGAGACAGCAATAGGCTACCGAGGTGCGAAGAGAAAGACAAGCTTGCTACAAAAAGTTTGTAAGTTATTTATTTTCAATTACTTAGACTAGCCAAGATCGCCAAAACCCTTCAGTTTTTCCGGCATCACTTGTAGCTTGCCCTCTTTTTTCAGGCGGTCTTCCAGGGCCGTCCGGAAGGCCTCAAAGGCGATTGAACGCTTATTTTGCAGTACAGCGTCTGTGATTTCCTTCTTTTGTTTCTCAAAATCTGCGGCGTTAGGCTCTTGTTTGTCCACAACTTCGTAGACGAGCCAATTAGCACCGAGGTTCAGCGGCGGGCCGACGATGCCGGTCTTCAACTGAAACGCGGCGGCGAGCTGTTTGCCGCTGGCAACATTGGGAATGGACCCGGCGCGAGCAAATTCCTCGCTCGTCTTGGCCTCCAGGGCTAGTGCTTTGGCAGCGGCGTCGAACTTTTCTCCCGCCTTTACTCTCTTGGCCAACTCATCCGCCTTGGTGCGGGCTTCGGCCGATGCCTTTTCCTGCTTCAGTTCGGCCACCACTTTATCCCGTACCTCTTCAAGAGATCCCTGGTGTGCGGGAAGGATCTGCTTGATGGAGAGCACCAGGTAACCGCGATCCGTCTGCACCGGAAGGCTCAGTTCGCCCTGCCGCAACCGGAAGATGGAATCGCTGACCTTGGTCTGCGGCGAGTTTCCCAATTCGACCAGGGGATCGGTCGCCGCGACGGGGCGCGTTTCCCCCACGGTGAGGTGGTACTGCTTGGCCAGGTCGTCGATCGAAACCTTATTTGACTGGCGGATGGCCTGGGAGAGTTGGTCGGCGATACCGCTCGCTTGCTTATCGGCCTCGGAAAGAAGCAGCGGTGTGCGGATGGAATCCTTTACCTCATCGAAAGGCTTGGTGTGGGCCGCTTCCTTATCGATGATCTTAATGATGTGGAAGCCGTATTGCGTCTTGATCAGGTCCGAGATACTGCCCTTCGGAAGTGAAAACGCCGCCTTCTCGAACTCTGGCACCGTCTGGCCCTGGACGATCCAACCCAGGTCTCCGCCCTTGTCTCTCGAACCGGGATTCCCAGGGGTACCGCCGTCCTCGGAGTATTTCTTTGCGAGATCCTCGAAATTGACGCCCTTTTTGGCCTGGTTCAAAATATCTTGAGCCTTCTTCTTAATCTCTTCGACTTCAGCGTCAGGCTTTCCAACGGTCATCAGCAGGATGTGCTCGACGTGCACCCGGTTCGGCACCTGATAGTCCTGGATGTTCTTCTGGTATTGGGCCTTCAATTGATCATCAGAGACCTGCATGCTCTGGCGAATCTGGTTCACGTCGACAATGGCGTAGCGCACCACGCGCTTTTCCGGGACTTGATACTTTGCCCTGTTCTTTTCGAAGCTGGCATTCACCTCGGCATCATCCACGTTAATCTTTGCCAGCAGATCTTCCGGTTTGATGTAAGCGTAATCCAGTTTTACCTTCTGGTTGCGGTAGACGAATTCTTCCTGCAGCTCCGCGGGGCCCGCGCTGATCCCGTCGGTCACCAGCTTCTGGAACTTTTCCTGGAGCATGCCTTGCCGAACCATCTCTTCGAACTGCGGAACATTCATTTGAGTGCGCGATTGGACCAGAGAGGCGTACTGATCCGGCGCGATGGGCGAATCTCCGTTGAAGGCGGCCGGCAAGATAAGCTTGATGCGGTCGGCAATCTCATCATTGGAGACGCGAATGCCGAGCTGGCCGGCCTCGTATTCCATTTCCTTCTGAAGGAGGAGCTGCTGCAGAATTCGCTGGGCATAGTAGGGCTCAAGCATCGGGGGCACTTGATTGGTCTGCTTGATCTGGTTGAGCTGCTGGCGAATTTCGGCGACCGTGATGGTCTGATCGCCCACTTTGGCCACCGCATCCGTGGACGTCCGGGTGTCACCCGGACCGCTCGGCACAAGATAGAGCAGCATGCCGCCCGACAAAGCCAGCACGACCACACCGAGAAAGATGCGCGAAAAAAGTTTTTGCGTGTTATCCGAGCTGCCAGCCATCTGCTGAATCCCCCGAGTCCTAAGCAAACATACCATTATAGGAGATCAAGCCCCGCTCCTCAAATAGAATCGTGGCTGGGGGTGCACGCCATAGGAATGGTATGAGGCTAAGGTCGGCCTTTTTTTATCTTTTCTTACGGCATATAATGCCGTAGGATAGATCCATGAAAATTCCTCCTGAAGTACCTTCGTCCATACGTGCACTGGCCGCAGTTTTGTCTCAACCTAAACCGATGCGCCGGGGGTCCGTCTCCGAGCGCACCATGAAATGCGGTAAAGCAGGCTGCCCCTGCCAAGAGGATCACAAAGCGCGTCACGGCCCTTATTACAGCTTGACCCGGCCGATGGAAGGGAAAACCCACTCCCGGTATCTAAGCCCGGAACAAGCCGAGCTCGCGCGGCAGCAAATCGAGCAAGGGCATAAGTTTCGGGAACAGGTGGAGCAGTATCGGGAGGCTTGTGAACAATGGGCGGATGCCCAACTGGAACGGCCAGAGGCGGCTTCCAGAGAGGGGGCCGAAAAAGGGGGCTCCAAACTGACCTTCAAAACGAAATCGTCCGGGAAATCGAAACACTCTTAGGGTGCCCGTCGATCGCCGACTTGGATTTCGAAGCGGTAGAAATGGCGGCGCGGCGCCAGGCTTTGCGCTTGGCAGCGCGTGCGCTGGAACAACGGCTCAACACGGACACCAGCGATCATGTGGGACCGCAACTGCCCTGCCCCTGCGGAGGTTCCGCCCAGTATCATGGTCGTCACGGAAAGACCTTCGAAAGCGTACTGGGGCCTTTGCACCTACAGCGCGCTTACTATCACTGTGAGCAATGCGAGAGCGGATTCTGTCCGCGGGACCGGGCTCTGGGGCTGGAATCGTTTTCGCTGACGCCCGGCGTTCTGCGCATGACGACCAGCGCAGCAGCACTGCTGAGTTTCGAAGAAAGCAGCGGGTTA
>DATFZQ010000123.1:0-16175 GCA_035314345.1 Candidatus Acidiferrum sp. | reverse complement strand
GTGGGGGGCCTGTTGACTGTAGAGTCAAACCCCGGCCATGGCGCTCGACTGACTATCGAGGTTCCGCTCGGTTGACATGGCCAAAACTAAACAACAAATTCGCGTCCTGCTAGCCGATGACCACGCGATCTTTCGCGACGGCCTCCGCAAACTTCTCGATTCCGATGAGGACATCACTATCGTCGGCGAAGCGCAGAACGGCGCGGAGTGCATCAAGCTCCTCGCCAAGCTCAAGCCGGAAATTCTCTTGCTCGATCTCCGCATGCCCGATAAAGACGGCCTCGCCGTCCTTGAAGAAGTCAATTTCGATACGCTGCCCACGCGCGTCATCGTCCTCACCGCCGCCGAGGATGATCGCGACGTTGTTCGCGCCATGCGCCTCGGAGCACGCGGGGTAGTTCTCAAGCAGTCAGCCACAGATCTTTTGGTGAAGAGCATTCACCGGGTTCACGCCGGCGAAATTTGGCTCGACAACCGTATGACCGCGGAGGTCATGAAAGCGTTTTCGAAATCCTCCGAATCTGGCCCGCGCCGCGAGAAGCCCCTCCTCAGCGATCGCGAAAAGGAAATCGTCCAGCTTGTCGCCCAGGGTTTCCGCAACAAAGAAATCGGCGAAAAGCTTTTCATCAGCGAACAAACCGTAAAAAATCACCTGCATAACATCTTCGACAAACTAGGCGTCTCCGACCGACTCGAACTCGCCCTCTACGCCATCCACCATCGCCTGATCGATCAGACGTAACACATTTCGAGTCTCATCGATATCCGTACATCACCGCCTAATCGAACAGTCCGCGCTTGCGTTTACTGCGCCGGTGGCTTGGTCTGCGTGGCTTCTTGGTGCGGGGCCACCGTCTCCCCGCTCTTTACCGACGTCGCTGCTCCCGGCTTCGAGAGTCCCTGCGATTCGTAAAACGCGTTGAAGAAAAACTTGTAAGTGCCGTGCGACTGCCCGCGCCACTGTGGCCGGAATCCCAGCAAATAAACGCGCCCCTTGCCGTATTGCACTTCCAGCGCCGCGGCTTTTCCTTGTATGCGCTCCGGATGCAGCAAGTACCCGCTCATCAGCGGGCTCTCGTCTTTCGGATATGCCGCCAGCACACGCCCTCGGAAACCCTCCTTGGCCTCGAACGCCGGGCCCCGCTCAAACATCACGATCGGATCGTGTGGCAGCCCCCACGTCGCTGAATGCGCCATATCCTGCACTTCGACGCGCAACAAGCAGCCGGAGCAGAAGAACTCCTCATCCTTCAGCCCAGCCAGCACATTCTTCACCGGCAAGCCCAGTTGATCCACAGCAAAGACCGACGCATTGTTAAACGCGATCAGCGTGCCTCCCGCCAGTACGAACTCCCGCAGCGCCATCACTCCCAGCTCGCCAATTCCGCCTACGTACTCTCCGGGTACACTGCCCGCTCCGAAGCCGTTGAAAATGGCTTCTGGCGAACCATCCGGAATCAGAATGGCGTCGAGCCTCTCGCGCAAATTCCCGGCTTGAATATCGCCGTTGCGCAACGTGACCGGATCAAACTTGAAATTTTCCAAAATCCACCGCGTCCACCCCTCATCGATGAACGGAACCCACGCCCGATACAGGCCCACGCGCGCTTTTTTCACGCTAATGGAGTCCTTCGGCGCCGCCGCGACGGCTCTCAGCGTCAGCGAATTTTCCTTGGAAAGTCCGTCGAGTTTGTCGTGCTCGATGCCCGACACCACAATCGCGCCAGTTTCGGCCCCATCGGAAGTTTCGGTTTCGCCAGGCGCGAAACCGGCGTGGCCACCGCTCGCAAGCACTTCGTTCAACAGTTTGAAGCTTGCGTTGGATTTGTGGCTCAAGACGTACACGCTGCCCGTTCCGCTCACGCTCCCCGCGGGAGGCGTGAACTTTTCGAGCTTCTGCAACGCGCCGCGCTCCGCTGTTCCGATAGGTTGCAGGACTGGCGCCACCTGTACGCCCATTTGCATCGGCAACGTCCAGCCCGTCACGTCGTACGGCAATTTCGGCGGGCTGCTTGGCGTTTCGCGCAGATCAGGATAGATCTGCGGCTCGAACAATTCCTTCACCAACGGCGAGAACGGCTGATCCATCAGCACCACCCACGTCCCGGCCGCGTATTCGCGGCCGTTCGCGTGGAAGGGCTTCGTGGCTTGCTGCACCTCAATGCCGTTGATCATGAGTCTTTGCACCAGTGTGGCCGTTGTCGCCAAATCCCGCTGCTCCCTCGGAATGACGTATCCGAAAGGCGCCTCCTTGCGGAAACGCTCAACGTTGTCCCGCGCCGCCTGATAGCGGTTATAGAGAAGCTCTTCGCGATATTTCGCGGCGGTGTCCAGCACGGACATCGACGCGCCCTCCATGTAGTTCACCGCGTCGCGCAGCCGCCACCAGCCGCCTTTCCACGGGCTGCTGTAAAAAACATCCGAACGCAAGCCGCGCTGCTCCTTCGGGAATTCATCCACCGGATAGAATCGCGGCGTCGCGTAGCGGTAAAGCGCCGTCTCCGTGAAAAACGAAATGCTGTTCCGGAAAATATGCGTAAAATCCAGGAATCCCGGATACCAGTTGTCGAAGCCCACCCGATTCACCGCGCCAGGCATGCCGTGCTCATCCAGGTAGGCCGCCATGCTCGTTCCCATTACGCTTAGCCAGCGCGCCATCAGCGGGTGAATGTTCGAAGAAATCGGCTCGACGAACGGTGGAATAAAAATCCGCGTCGGGAACGGAGCCGTTTGATGGTGACAATAGAAAATGACGGGGTCCCATTCCAGCTCGGTCCGCGTCACATCCTGCGACTCCATCATGTTGTTCATGTAGCCGTCGCGATTGTTGTCGTGGCCCACGTACTCCTGGTAGAGGTCCGGCAGTGGACTGACCTCATACGTCGTGCCCAAGTTTTTGCGATACCACGCCACCACTTCGTTCTGCCCGTCGGGGTTGAGCGTGGGCCACAGCATCAGAATTACGTTCTTAAGGATTGCGTCGACTTCGGGATCGTTCTGCGAAGAAACCAGCTTGTAGGCCAGATTGATCGACTGCTGCGCGCCCGCCACTTCCGAGGAATGCAGTCCCCCGTCGATGTGCACAATGGCTTTGCCTTGTTTCGCAAGCTCGTGCGCCTCCGCCTCCGATAAGCCCCGGCCGTCGGCCAGTTTCTGTGAAATCTCCTTATATTTGTCCAGGCTGGCGAGGTTTTCCGGCGAAGAAATAATCGCGATGTCCCAATCGAGGCCTCGCGTTGTTTTGCCCACGTTGATCAGCTTGATGCGGTTCGAACTCGCTGCAAGCTTGCGGAAATATTCGCGAGACTCGTCGTAATTTGCCAGATAGAAATCATCGCCCGGCTTGTGGCCAAGTACCGATTCCGGCGTGGGCACGCTGGGCGACGCGTTCACCGTTGTAGCTACTTGCGCGCCACAGGGAATTACGCAGACGAAAACGCACAGGAAAGCCGCGATACCGGCAAACGCCAGGGCACATACTTTTGTTTTAAGCATGCCAGAGCATATCTTCGCGATTTTCCAAAGTAAATACCGCTCCGCAAGTCACGGTGTCGGCTCCTGCTATGACCCGACCGCTTTATACAGTATTTACAGGATAGACGTGAAAGCCTCCATCCGCGATTGTGGACGAGCGATGAGAGCAGAGAGACGAGACTCTTCGAGAGATCGAAGAGCCCGGGTTGGGACGGCTCTCTGCTTTCCTCCTTATCCTTCATTCTGGAGTGGCCCCGTCATGCCGTTTCGTTGTCCATGGTGTCAAAGGGAGCGGACTCGTAGATCCAAAACCAGAGGATTTTTCGAGGCCTTTTTGGCTGAACTATCTGTCCGGCCATTTCGTTGCCACGATTGCGATTACCGCTTTTTTCCGCACTCAGTTTAATCACAAATCCAGGCACACAGGCCGCTTCGCCGCCAAAATAACTGCTCTTCCTCCTCTACAAAAAGTTGCCTCCACGCCTGCGAGCCACCTCAAGTAAGCGCAAGCGCGGTAGGGAATTCTCTGGAACTTGACATCTGGTTTCGTCTTGTATATAACTCAATGGTTGTACAACCTATGGGTTATGCAATGACCTCGTCCGACCGGCTCGACGCCACCTTCGCCGCCCTCGCCGATCCCACTCGCCGCGCCATCCTCGCCCGCCTCGCCTCCGGCGAAGCCTCTGTCAACGAGCTTGTCGAGCCCTTCTCGATGTCCCAGCCCGCCATCTCCAAGCACCTCAAAGTCCTTGAGCGCGCCGGCCTAATCTCGCGCGGCCGCGATGCCCAGCGGCGCCCCCGCCGCTTCGAGGCCAAGCCCTTCGCAGAGGCCACCGAATGGCTCGAGAAGTACCGAAGCATCTGGGCAGCTAATTTCCAGCGCCTTGACGCCCTCCTCGATCAGCTCAAGCTCCATGAGTCCAAGCCCAAGGGAAAGAAAAATGTGCATTCAAAACGCTAAAGGAGATTCCCCATGACGAATCCTGAAACTCTTGAAGTGACAGCGCGAGGCGATCGGGAGATCGTGATGACCCGCGAGTTCAACACGCCTCGCCGCCTGGTCTTCGACGCCTTCACAAAGCCCGAACTGGTCAAGCAGTGGCTGCTTGGCCCGCCGGGATGGTCCATGCCAGTCTGCGAAATCGATCTGAAGGTGGGCGGCGCCTACCGCTACGTGTGGCGCCGGGACTCCGACGGAAGCGAGATGGGCATGGGCGGTATTTTTCGCGAGATCGTGCCGCACGAACGAATCGTCTCCACCGAGGTGTTCGACCAGGCTTGGTACCCGGGCGAGGCTCTGGGCACACTCGTCTTCTCTGAAGTAGGCGGAAAGACCACTGTTGCGCAGACCGTACGCTACCAGTCGCGGGAAGCTCGGGATGGGGTCCTCAAGAGCGGTATGGAGAGCGGCGTGGCTGCGAGCTATGATCGCTTGGCGCAACTGGTGGAATCGCCGGGAGCTGCGGGAATGGAGAAAGGAGCCGCCAAATCATGAGCGAACCAGTGATGAGCGAAGCGTCTATCGGCGAAAAGGGCAATGCGCGGCACATTGGCCGAAGCGTCGTCGCCGTCCTCGCAGGAATGATCGTGGGTATCATTCTCTCGCTGGGCACGGACTTATTGCTTCACAACATCCACGTCTTCCCTCCGTGGGGCGCTTCCATGGCCGGCTACGAGGCTGCACTCCTGCTTGCCTTGATCTATCGCACCATCTATGGCGTATTAGGCAGCTACATCGCCGCGCGCCTCGCCCCTGATCGGCCAATGCTGCATGCCATGGTGCTCGGCGTTTTAGGGTTTGCCGTCAGCACTCTCGGCGCTGTAGCGACGTGGAACGGCGGCCCGGCCTTCGAGCCACATTGGTATCCCGTTGCGCTTGTCGTGCTCGCACTCCCGACAGCATGGGTTGGTGGCAAAATCCGCCTCGCACAATTGGGAGCAACTTCGGCGCAATGAGGAATCTCGCGCTCTGGAACTCCGTTAGCTTGGCGAATGCAGAAGGACAGCGATTGATTGACCTGCCACACCATTCTCTGCTATCAACAGCACACGACAATCAAACAGCGAGGTGCTCATGTCCACCACACGACGAAACTTCTTTCGAAATGTTGCCGCAGGTGCAGCTGCCGCCGCGGCTTTTCCGCTGCTAGCAGACCTGGCCTTCAATGACCTGGTTCCCGCATCCCGCGCCAGCGATCCGAGCGGCCCAATCGTTCTCAGCCGCAACGAAAACGCGTACGGCCCCTCGCAAAAAGTGATCGCGTCCATGCAGGACGCTTTGCATTTTGCGAATCGCTATCCAGACCCGGCCGTAAACGCTCTCCACGACAGAATTGCCCAATCTCATTCCGTCAAGCCCGAGCAATTGGTCCTCGGCTGCGGTTCCGGAGAAATTCTCAGCATCACCGCTTCCTCTTTTCTTGCTACCGGCAAAACCCTCATCACCGCCGTGCCTACATTCGAATCCATCGGCCGTTGCGCCAAAGCTTTGAGAGCGCAAGTCGTCGAAATTCCCCTCGACAAGAATTACTCTCACGACTTGGCGGCCATGCTTGCGCGAACCGACGCATCCACAGCCTTGATCTACATCTGCAATCCCAACAATCCCACCGCCAGCCTAACGCCCCGCAAAGATCTCGAAGAATTCATCCGCAAACTCCCTCCAACAACGACTGTCTTGATTGACGAGGCCTACCATCATTTCGTAGGCGCGACCCCGGATTACACCTCCTTCATCGACAAACCGATGAACGACGACCGCGTCATCGTGGCGCGCACCTTTTCAAAAGTATTCGGCCTCGCAGGAATTCGCGTCGGCTACGCCGTTGGCGCCACAGAAAAAATCCAATCCCTCTCCACCCGCCGTCTCCCCGAAGGCCTCAACGCCGTCGGCGCCCGCGCCGCTCTCGTTGCCTACGATGATGTCGAGTACGTCCTGATGAGCGAGAAACGCAACGCCGCCGATCGCCTGGAATTCTTCAACCAAGCCAAAGTCCGAAGCGTTCAAGGAATCCCTTCCTACACGAATTTCGCCATGCTCAAAACCAACCGCCCCGCGGTCGAAGTCATCGAACATTTCAAAAAGAACAACATCCAAATCGCACGTCTCTTTCCCTCCATGAACACCTATGTCCGCGTCTCCTTCGGCACGCCCCCCGAAATGAAAGAATTCTGGCGCGTCTGGGATCTAATGCCCGCCGCATAAATGAATTCGTAAGAGATATAGCGAAGCTGTTCGAAATGGAGCTCTACGCTTCGCCCCCTCACAAGAATCTTCCCGAGGCCGCATCCTTTTTCCCGTCGCGGAAAGAATGCGGCCTTCGCGTTTTCCACACGTTTCCACAGCCTCAGCCGACCATATCAATTCTCCGTTCTCACAGAGCAAAACAGCCCAAAAACAGAGCATCCAACCCATTCATTTTCATGATTTTACAAGCCCTGCCTCTTACAAACCCTTTGGATTCATGCTCTTACAAATGCCCGGAACTGCGGTCTAGGTACTCAACTCAAAACGTCCTCTCTGCGCCGTCCTAGTACAGGCGTACCTTCCAGAATTGAATCGATTTTGTACCCGCAGTCCTATTGTTCCCTAGCCCGCTCCCAGATACACTCTGACTTCGATCAGGAGGTCTTCCTTGACCGGTTCAGAACGCCGCACTACGCAACGCTTCCAAATGCGGCTGCCGCTTACCGTCCGATGGACTACGGGCGCTGCGGTTGGCGAGACAAGCACCGAATCCCGCGACGTCAGTTCTCGTGGCGTCTATTTTTTTCTTTCCAAAGACGTGAGGGAAGGCTCGCCCGTCGAAATTCTTCTGACTCTGCCGAACGAAATCACCTTGGCCGGTCCGGTGCGCGTGCGCTGCCTCGGCCGCGTTCAGCGGACCGAACCGCGCGACGAAGGTGCCATTGGCGTCGTCGCCGCCATCGAGCGGTACGAATTTCTCCGCGGCGAAAACGATTCGAAGTAGCAGCTTCTCGCCGCCGCAGTTTCGCGTTCCAGCTGCCTCCCGCAGCAACCGGACCGAGGAGTAGCAAGACTGCTTAAAGATTTTTTGAAACAATGGCATCGTCGTAGAAACCGCGATCGCGGCCTGCGGCGCTCCCAGAACGACTAGATTTTCTCCCAGGTTTCTTGCTCGCTCACTGCGGAGGCGGGCAGGATAAGCCGGGGTCCCTCGGCCCCTCAGCGGAGTGCCCCGGCTGCTTTTTTTCTTTCTTCTGAAAATTAGCCCCAGCCCATCGCGGCTTCTCCCGCGTCTTCGGCTCTCTTGCTGTCAGCCTTCCGTAATCACGGCAGGCCGCAGCTTGCCCGACGCCATCTTCTCCAGCGCTCGCAGCCGCTCCTTGAGTTCACCCTTGGGCGTGACCATGATGTTAGATGGCTTCAGGTCACGGTGCACGACTCCTTGCTCATGCGCTTCTTCAAGTGCGCCCGCTACCTGAACGCCAAGGGACAAGGTTTCTTTGGCGGGAAGCTGTTGCGATCGCATTTTTTGCGAGAGGGTCTGGCCGAGCACGCACTCCATCACGAGGTAGTCCATGCCGTCCTGCTCGCCCACATCGAAAACGGCGGTGATGTTTGGATGGCTGAGCCTTGCTAGGGCGAGGGCTTCTTTGCGGAAACGGCTTTTCGCGGGTTCGTCGGAATGGAGGCCGGGCGGGAGAACCTTGATGGCGACATCGCGTCGCAATCGCTCGTCACGCGCGCGGTAGACTACACCCATTCCTCCCTGACCAAGAAGGGCAACGATGGTATACGGGCCTAACTGCGTACCTTGCGGTAAAGGCATGAACGCCGAAAGTATAACCCGAAACTGTTTCGGGGTGAGTGGCAGGTGGGCGACACTAACCCATCAAGCTGATTTTGATTTTTGCATTTTCCGGGGGTGGCCTACCCTTTGCGCTTTTTTTGCAAAGGGTGGGCCACTCCGGGTCTGTTCGTCTAATCATCTATACCAGTCAACCGGATCGGGGGACAGATGGGACGTTTCCTCGCTTTAGATAGCCAGTGCCGCCCAAGTCCGCACTTCACTCCCCCGAATAGCGGCTCAACGCGGGCGCGCCACCCCCCTTTTTCGACAATCGGGCGGGGGCGGCATGGGTGCGCCTGCTTCTTCGGAACCAAAGGGGGTCGGGTTCCGTATTACACCATAAGACGGGTGAGCCGGTTCAAGCGTCAGACAACCGTTAGGGTGGCCGACTTCATGAACATGAGCAAGAGTTTGCTACGAGGCTGCTTACCGGGTGCGGTTTGTGCGGCGGTGATTTGCCTGGCGGCTGGTGCTCCAGCGCGGGCGCAGGGCGAAAAGCGCTCGGTCTTCGCGCCGGACGATTTTCATTGGCAGGGATCCTTGAAGGCCGGGCAGACCCTGGAAGTGGTCAATACCAATGGGGACATTGGAGCCGGCCGCGCTTCCGGGGATGCCGCACGCGTAGAAGGCATGCGCGGCGGCAGCGATGACGACCACGAACTGTTCATCGAAGTGGTCGAGTACGCGGATGGGGTCACGGTTTGCGCCGTCTACGCGAAGAATCGCACGCCGGGGCGCTGCCACCGCGGCGGAGTGTCGTCGGAGTCCGGCAACTGGTGGCACGGGCGTCGAGCGAAGATCAACTTTAACGTGCAAGTCCCGCGCGGCGTGCGGCTGAACGCGTTGACCACCAATGGAAGGGTCCATTGCCTGAATTTGGACAGCGTCGTGCACGCGGCAACGACCAACGGCGACGTGGAAGTCTCGACGAGCGAGTGGGCCTCCGCCAAGACCACCAACGGCGGCGTGCGCGTGTCTATGGGCAACGCTAGGTGGAGCGGCGAGCTGGAGCTGGAGACCACCAATGGCAGTGTGGACGTGACGCTTCCGGCTTCCGCGGAATTCAATGTGGATGCGGCCACCACCAACGGCGGCATTCGCACGGACTTTCCGATTACGGTACAGGGGAGGTTTGGCCCCAAGTCTCTCTCCGGCACGGTGGGCGGCGGAGGGCGCGAATTGAAGGTCGCCACAACAAACGGCGGTATCGAGCTGAGGAAGGGCTGAGTGGGTCTTAGAAGAAACGGGCGGGTTTCATGCTTCCGCTATTTCGAAAACCTCGCGCACAGCGTGTTGGGAAAGGCCTTTTTCCGCAAGCTCGCGCTGGCATTGCAGCGCCAGCTTGAGCGCGTCCGCAAGATTCGCTTTGGCCTCTTCGATGGTTTCGCCTTGCGAAATCGCGGCGGGAAACTCTTCCACAAAACAAGTATAGCCACCCTCTTTGGCGGGTTCAAAAACGTCTGTCAATTTCATGCCCGTAGATTATCACACCTGCGAATGGCCTGCGGCCGCGGCGACGGCGCGGACGGCGGCTGGGCGGGGCTTAGAACCCCAGAGCGGAATTGTGGGTGCCGCTCCCTTCGGTTTTAAGGGCGCGGGTTTTGACCCTTCTTGTTTTCCGCGAGTTCGAAGGCCCCTGTGCGCCGGGGGGTGCCCCAGACGCCGGGTTTGCGTCTGGGAGTTTTGACTTTTCCTTCTGTTGCTTCGCTACGGTTCACTCCCAACCTTCTATCTTTGAAACCTGCGGGTGCCACTCGATAAGAACGCGACCGAAGGGGACAGACGGGACGATTCCTCGCTTTAAGTAACGAGTGCCACCCAATCCCGCAGTTCAATCCCGCGAATAGCAGCTCAACCCTGATCGGGGTTCTTGTGAGTCATCTTATTTCGGCAAAAAGCGAACAACCAAGCCGGTGATTGCATCATGCCACGCGTGCGTGATAATCCCAGGCCGCAAATTCTGCCGTGCTCCCGCAAGGATACCGAACAACAGGCCATACACGCCGATCACAATCGTCGCTTTCGCCCCCTGATAAATGTGGCCGGCGCCAAACAGCGCTGCCGAGAGAAGCACGCCAACCGGAGCGCTCCGGGTCCAGGCAACAAACTGGCGCTGCAAATAACCCCGAAAAATGGGTTCTTCGCAGATGCCGGCGGTCACAGCAAGGGCGATCCAGAGGAGCGATTCGAACGGCCCCTCGGGAGCAAGAAGGCGCGCCGCTTGGCTCATTCCATTCGCGCCGACGGCTCGAGCCACCAAACTGAGCACAACAATTGCGGCGATCCAAAAGCCGAATGCAATAGCAATATTTATGAAAAAATCGGAAACGTTGTTCCATCTGCTTCCGGCGGTGTTTTGCATGGATTTTCCACGGCGGCGCAGTCCCCAATAGATGTAGCCTACGAGGAGCCATTCCCACGCTATGGTTGTGAGGTAAAAAAACAGATGATTTGGCTGGTGCACGGCCCCTTGGCGATGGAGCGAGTAGTATCCGATAAGCGCAACAACGCAGAAGATAAGAAGAAAGAGAGTGTGGACCACACTGGCTACCGGTTCGAACCGGCTGACAGGTGTTTCCAAGCCAGTTTCCACCGCAACGTCCGCCACGCGTCACATCGCTTGTGTCTGTTGGGCGCAAATTCTCTCACAGCTTCCACCAAGAAAGCATGACTGAGGAGAATTAGCCGGATTGCGCACCCCCTCGAAACATAGGGACGAAACTTGGAAACATGGACGGAGACACGGGGAAAGACGGGACGTCTCCTGACCGAAGGGGACCGACGGGCACTCTTCCCGGCCAGTTGAGAATGAAGTCCCAGCGGCTTCTTACTACTCACTGCTCGCTTTTCCACAGAACAGTTATCTGTACGCGTCCTGTCCTTTTGGGCAGGCGATTTTCGTGTCTGTTGTAGGGGATGATGGAATTCGCCCAGCAGCGAATCAGCACAAGCAAGCCGGCGATTCGACCGGTCACACTCGGCGACTGTGGGCCTCAGTGTGGGCGCCATGAACGGAAAATTGGCCGCCATCCTTTCGAGTGGGGGAAAGTTTCAAGATGCTCGCGGATATTCGGGATACGCAGAATCAACTTTCTAATCAGGTTTCTGCTGAAGAGGCCTCCGGGGCGATTTCGCTTCTTGATCTGGCGGAAATACTCGATCAACACAAAATCTGGGTGGAAACGGGCGGAGAATCCGGCGTAAAAGCCGATCTTTGCGGGGTCAATCTTTCCCACTCTGACCTCACAGGAGTCAATCTCGAAGGTGCCTTCATCCAGCGTGCGAATTTGATTGGTGCCGATTTGTCCATGGCGAATTTGCGCGGCGCCAGCCTGGTACAAGCGGATTTGCGCGAAGCCAATCTTTTGGGGACTGAGCTCCGAGGCGCAAATTTGATGGGCGCGAATCTCTATGGCGCGGAAGGCGTGTGGGTCGGGCGTCTCGGCGGAACGAATCTTTTCGATGCCATCCTGCCGGAAACAATCGCAGCCTTCGACAGCACAAAAGCAATCTCAGATGCCTCAAAAGTCGCGCGATGGTTTTATTTTTTGATCCTGGCATCCAGTCTTGCCTGCATTGCCCTCATCGGATTGACGACGGACGTGCGGCTGATTGTGGACGCATCTGTGATTCCCGTGGCGCGTTTCCCTAAAATTATTTCGATGACGAGTTTTTATCTGGGCGCTCCGCTCGTACTCTTCATCTTATATCTGCGGTTTCATTTTTTGCTGTTACGTCTCTGGGGAAGCATGTCCGGCCTGCCCGCAGTTTTCAAGGATGGGCAAACGTTGGAAAAAGACGGGCCGTGGTATTTGATGGGGCTGGTGAGACGGCATTTCCGTTGGATGCGCGAAGGGCGCTCGCCTTTTTGGGTGTTGGAGACGATCGTAGCGACGGTGCTGGCCTATTGGGTAGTACCGGCCACCCTCTTCTTGTTTTGGTTGCGTTATCTGGTACGGCAGGATTTTCGCGGAACGCTGTTACATGCATTTCTCTTGACGCTTTCCGTGGCCGCGGCGACATGCGTTCCGACGATCGTGGCGCGCGTCCTGCAACCGGGAGATTTGTTGCGGCAAAAGTCGAAAAATCTATTGCGATTGAGCTTTGCCACCGCGCGCGTGGCCCTACTGACCGGTTGCGCATTGCTGATTTTCTCGCTCGGAGTGAATCGCGGTTTGCCCTCCGACAGCAACATTGCCACGCAACACTCGCAGGCAAGTTTGCTGAGGTGGGCTTCGGAAGCGATGCAATCGATCGGTTACAGGCCTTACGCGGAGTTGACGGAAGCGACGCTCTCCGGCCCTCCGCCGCACGGGAATTGGAGCGAAGAAGCGCTCGCGTCCGTGCCGGGAGCAAAGCTAAACGAGATGAACTTACGTTTCTCGAGGGCCTACAAGGCCTATCTCGTGAACGCCAAACTCTGGCGTGCGAATCTGGAGGGCGCCTATCTTTCCGAAGCCGACATAAGAGGAGCTAATTTGCGCGAAGCCGTTTTGCGAGATGCGATTTTAGATCGTGTCCAAGCGTCGAAAACGGTGATGGTCTCCGCCAATGCCACCCGCGTTAACTTCACGGGCGCCGATTTGCGCGGCGCGGACATGTCCTTCGCCACTCTCGAGAATGCCCTGCTTTCGAACGCGAAACTCGCCGGTGCCTCGCTCTATGCCGTGAATCTTCGCAATGCGCAAATGTTGCGCTCCGACCTGTCACGTGCGGACATGCGCGACACGAAAATGGAGCATGCCGTCCTCTCGTTTGCAAATCTCGAGCAGACTGATCTCTCCTCTGCAAAATTGCTCGAGGCCAACATGACCGGCGCCCAATTCAAAGGAACGATTTTGATGGACGCAGACCTGCGAAACGCGGATCTTCGTGGTGCGTTCTTCAATGGCGCCATTTTTCGCGGCACTGAAATCACCGGTGCAAATATTGCGGGAGCAGACATGCGCGGCGCCCTAGGGCTGACCGCTGACCAAGTCTGCTCGACACACGGCTGGCAGGGCGCTCAGTTCGACGCAGATGTCCTGGGACAAACGCGAAGCCTCTGCGGCGCCGGGCACTAATTCTTCGAAATCAGTCAGTTCCGGCAAACACATTCATAATCTCTTCCAAACCAAGACGAATCACACCATTTCGTTCAGATTCTTGCAGGCTGTAATCTCTCGAACTTTTTCTCAAGAGCCGGAATAACGCATCTCACCTCAGCCTCTACGCGCTTCCCTTTATGTTGCGAGCCGTCTCATCGATTCACAATTCCGCTGAAACTCACCGGGCCAACCGGCTGAGGAAGGAGGTCGCTGACGGATGCCATTACTTACAGTAGTGACGGTTTTGATCGTCGTGGGTGTTCTGCTCTGGCTGGTTAACCGATTCATTCCCATGCAGGGAACGATTAAGTCCATTTTGAATGCCGTTGTTGTGATCGTTGTGGTGCTCTGGCTCTTGAATGTATTTGGACTTTTTAGTTCCTTTTCCCATATCCGCGTTGGCAGCTAGCTGAATTGCGGTGCTTTCCATTTTATTTACGCACGGGGTCAGGCCCTGCCCTCGCCAGCTAATGCTTTCAATAGAAGCTCCTTTTTCTGCGTTAGCGGCGCTGCCATGGATCGCTTATAAGCCAGTGCGCCAAGACGCTTTTCCGGAGCGCTACTTCGATTTCGATTGGTTGCGTAGCGCAGCGAGAATCCACCTTTGCAGAACGATCCGGCAGTGAGGCTTAAGCTCGCGAAACTCCACGCCCATACCCAACGCTGGTTTGACGTAGATCACCGTTCCTTTCGCCTCGAAGTATTCGTCTGCATAGAAAATTTTCACGAACACAGGCGATAGTTCGGCGAAGGGTGAGGGTGTCTCAAGATAACAACCGTGAAGGCTGATTTCCGTTGCGCGAACGTTGACAGTGGCACTGGGCGAGCCTTCCGGCGCGATCTCGGCACTCGCGTTGAACGAAAACCTGAAACCGCGGCGGTCTGGATTCATGGCTTCTAGCCTAATGTATTGGGATTGATGTTGTCGCCCGCCTGATGAAACGGTCGTTGCGAATTACATAACAGCATCATCGAGTGTCGGAATCACGGCCTGCCGCTGAAAGCGCAGGAAGGATATGCGCGATGAACCGGCTACCGCTCCGAGTAAGTGCATCAAACCTGGAGATCGCGAAGGTAGAGGACGCTGGCTTTCATCATGTCGAAATTCATTTCGACGAAGTAATTCTGGACGCCGCCCGTCTTTGCCGCAGTGAAGATTTTCTTCCAGTCGAGAGTGCCTTGTCCCACTGGCACGATTTTCTTGGTAGTGGCGGACCAACCTTGGACGTGCATGGAGAAAAAGCGGCCGGGGTATTTCATGAAATACTCAGCGGCGTCGAACCCTTCGCTGATGGTCGAAACTTGGAACTGGAAATTGACGAACTTGGGATCGAGAAGGCCGATCAGGATGTCGTAAGTTCGTTTGCCGTCAACCGATGACGTCTCAAAATTCTCGTTATGAAGACCCTGGCGGATTCCAGCCGCGGCAGCCTTTTCGCCCATTTTGTTATATTCGTCGGCAGCCCGTTTCACGTCGTCCATGGTGGGCTTTTTGGGACCGTCGAGGCTAGCAACGAGCATCTGCTTGAGGCCGAGATCTTGGGCCCACGCAATTCGGCCCGCCTGATCTTTTCGAAGCTCTTCCATACCGAAGTGCGAGCTGATGCAGGTAACTCCCCAATCGTTCAGCATTTGTTTGAGTTCGGCGCCTTTGTATTTGGCAAGGCCGCCAAACCCGGAGTCGTCATAGCCCACCGGCGAGCAGAGTTCGATGTTTTGAAAGCCGGCGGCGGCGAGTTGCTTGATTGTCCCGGGGAAGTCTTTTGCAATGCCTTCTCTTACTGGCCAGGTTTGGCAGCCGATAGGAAGGCCGAGAGGATTGGCGTGGAGTTCGAATGCGCCTGCGGAGAAGAGGGTCGTCGCAGCAGCGGTTGTTGCGGCATTTTTCAGAAACGCTCTTCTTGAAAGCTCTGGCATGGAAGTCTCCTCATTTCTATTTTCGATATCGTCGCCATTGCCCCGGGGCGGCGAGCAGTGGCGGTATGGTTGGCGGAGGGCGGCGGTGCTTGGTCGCTTGTTCGTAACCGTAGCCAATCTCGACCAATAGCTTCTCGGACCATGGTCTGCCGAGGAATTCGATGCCCACCGGGACGCCGAGCGTGGCCGTCGGAGTTGGGGAAGAAAATCCGCCTGGTACGACGATGGAAGGAAAGCCGGTCACTGATCCAAGAACGCCGTTGCGCTCCACCTGGGTCTCCCCAATGGGCACCACAAGCCGCTTCTGATGCGGGAACATTATCGCATCGAGTCGCTCGTCGGCCATGATCTTTATGACACGCTGCTGCAACTCGGAGCGCTTCTGAAGACGCAGGCGATAGCTGTCGTCCATCTCGAGGCCTTGTGCTTTCCTGATGTTGTCCCCGATGTTCGGATGAAACTTGCCGGAGGAGATGATCTCCTCTAGCGATTTAACGGGCGTGTTGCCCGCGACAAGATAAGCGTTGATGGCCGGCTTAAATTCGTACAGATGAACGCTGATATCAGAGAAAAGCTTTCCGCTATCGAGATCTGGGGTGTTCAGTTCGACTACCGTTGCGCCAGATTTCTTCAGATCCTCGACCGCTTGGTTCGCGATCCTATTGACCTCGTCGTTGATGGGTCCAGTGCCGAAGAAACTGCGTAATACGCCGACGCGCTTTCCCTGCAAACCATTCGACTTCAGGAACTTCGCGTAGTCCTCCTCGGTATTCCCGACGCTCCATGCCGTCGCAGGATCGTTAGGGTCATAGCCGACGAGTACGTTTAACATTTTCGCCGCGTCCGTAACGGTGCGGGCTAGGGGACCGGCAGCATCCTG
>DATFZQ010000122.1:0-16020 GCA_035314345.1 Candidatus Acidiferrum sp. | reverse complement strand
CGCCGTATTTTGCAAAACCATGGCCATGTAGTCGGCGAGTGTGGCCGCATCTTTGTCGCTCATGTTGAATTGCGGCATGCGCAGAACAAGAGTGGGCCGCAACGTTTGCGGATTTTTCAAGAAATCCACGATCCACTGGCGCTGCGCTCGGCTGCCCTCGTAGGAAAGGTCGGGAGCGAGGTCTCCGCCGTAACCATTGAACTTGTGGCAGGTCGAACATTTGTAGCGATCGTAGACTTCCGCAAAGGAACCAGTGGGATGGAAGGCGACATCCTTGCGGGGTACAACCAGATTCTGCAACGCGCTCGTGGCGGGTGCGCCCTTCATGCTGAGAAGCGCCGTTGTGACCGCGTCCAGATCAGACTGATTCCAATTGTACTGTGGCATGCGCGCCGCAGGGTTGACGGATGTGGGGTCTTGCAATTTTGCCTGGATGTAGGAAACCAGATTGTGGGGAATATCTGATTTGCTGAATTCCAGCTCCGAGGCATTCTTGGCGCCGAGGGCACTCAGGTCCGGCCCAAAATCCTTCTGCGGATTGAGCCCCTCAATCACATGACAGCTCGCGCAGCCCTTTTCCAAGAAGAGGCGGTGCCCAAGCTGAATCTCCTGATCCGCAGGCTGCCCAAGTTCGGGAATTCCTGTGAGCAAATCAGAATCGGTAAGTTTGGTGTTTATGTATTGCGTGACTTTGTAAAGATCTTCGTCTGACCATCCGTAGCGAGGCATCCGCGTATGCGGCAAATATCCTTGCGGGTCGCGGAGCCACGCGACAAGCCAATCGGGATTGACTTTGCTTCCGACTTTGGTGAGCTCCGGGCCGATGTCGCCACCGATCAGCTTCGTTTCCCCGGCGCGGGTAACAGCCAGCGAGTGGCAAGTCGAGCAGAACATTTGCCGGAAACGCAGTTCGCCTTGCGAGGCCAATTCGGGATTTTTGCTCCAGGCGGCAACCACGCGAGGATCGATCTTATAGGGTGCGAAAGCTTTTGTTTTCTGAACACTGAGGTAAGCGGACAGGGCGCGCAACTCGGTTTCCGTTAAGCGAAACTTCGGCATGCGCGGTTCTTCTTCCGTTTCGTAACCGTTCACCGTGACATTGCCGTCTTTGTCGACCATCGTGCGCGGTTCTTTCAGCCATTTGTACATCCACGCGCGGCTCACCTTCGTGCCGATGTTGGTGAGGTCTGGGCCAAACATCGCGGGGCGATCGATGCCCGGCAAGCGATGGCAACCCTGACAATTCAATTCGGCGAGGATCTGGCGGCCGCGTGTCAGTTGAGGCGTTTGCGGCATGTCAGCGTAATGGCAGGTGCCGCAAGAGGCCTGGAGGAAGCGCGTTGGCAAAATCGGCTGTTCCCAGGCAAGCGTCGATTCGTGAGCTTCGGCAACTTCCGTGGCAGGGCCTTGTCCGCGGTGGCAAACAGTGCAGCCCCAATCGCGAACATTGTGCGGAATGGGCGGATGCGCGCGGAAAGGATGGGGCACGGCATTGTCGGAGAGCGTTGTCTGCGTGATGCCCTGATGGCAAGTCGTGCAGCGGTCAACGACATTCATTCCTGGAAGCCAGATTTGATCGATGTCCGGGCGGAAGTCGGCCAGCAGCTTTTTTGTATCCGGGCGCCCTTGCGCAAAACGCAGGTAGGAGCGCTTGTACTGCTTCCATTCGCGCCGAAAATCCTTGAACGGAGAGATGGCGAGCACTGCCAGAAACAGGACACTTGAGACCGCAAAGATTAGACGCGTGCGGTTCGTGAGCTTGCCCATGTCTTCAGCTGGCATGAGTTCTCCACGGCCAAATCCATGACCATCCGGGGCCCCTGAAAAACGTCCCAACCACGGTTAAGCAGATAGCTACAGCGATGAACCAGGTCATCACCCACCAAGAGAGTGGTTTAGTCGCTATCGCATGCAACCAGCCTTTCTGGCCCTGCCGGGTGGTGTAGGAAAAAAGGAGAAGAGCAGCAACGACAGCCGTGGGAGCAAAGATCGTCCAAGCATGAAAGGCCGCGAGGAACGCGAGAAGGACAAGCACAATGATCAGGACGGTTGTCAATTTTCGCGATGGCCTTCTGCTCCAGATCGCTTCCGCTTCAATATTTACGTGGAAGTAGGGAATGACCACGAGCGCTATCACCACCAGTGTCGGAATCAGAATTCCGGCGACGAATGGCGGGAAGAAGTGCAGCAGTTCCTGTAGACCGAGAAAATACCAAGGCGCTTTGGCGGGGTTCGGAGTAAGCAATGGGTTGGCTAATTGTTCGAGTGGCGCGTCCCAGAAGAGCGCGACGAGAACCATGGCAATCACCAGCACCTGAAATGCGATCGCTTCGCGGATCAGAAGATGAGGGTAGGTCATTAGTTGCGGGCCCGGGTCACCCACAACCTTAGCGGAGGTCTTTTTCGTGACGAAGACGATGCGCCGCGGATCTTTCTTTGCATCCGAACTGAAGCCCGTCTCGATTTTATTCTTTTCCATCTTCGTCCTTTGGCTTCACGGTCAATCCGCCGTCTTTTTGCACGCGCCAGAAATGGATTCCGATCAGCAAGAACGCCACGAGCGGAAGGATCACGACGTGGAGCACATAGAAACGCAGCAACGCGTTTTCTCCCACGATATTTCCTCCAAGCACGAGAAAGCGAATCTTGCTTCCCACAACGGGCATCGCGGAAATGATGTTGGTGCCGACGGTGACGGCCCAGAAAGCAAGCTGATCCCAAGGAAGCAAATATCCCGTGTAGCTTAAAAACAGAGTCACAAGAAGAAGGACGACACCGACCACCCAGTTGAACTCATGGGGCGGTTTGTAGCCCTTGCGGTAGAAGACGTGGAACATGTGCCAGAAAACAGCGAAGACCATCAGGTGCGCGGCAAGCCGGTGAAGATTGCGGAGCAAGACGCCGTTTGAGACGACAAATTGAAGATCCTTCATGTCGCGGTAGGCGTGGGGCGCAGCAGGGTGGTAGTAGAACATCAGCAAAATTCCAGTGATGAACAGAACGAGGAAGAGGATGAAAGAGATCGACCCGAGATAATACGAGGCGCGTACGCGCAGAGATTTCTCTCGAACCTTGACGGGCAGCCAGTGCAGGAAGAGATTGCCGAAGACCGCGAGGCTGCGCGTGCGGTTGGTGTTCGCCGGCCCACGGCGAAAGATGGACTTCCAGACTTTCGTCTCACGAAGGTTCTGCAGCGCGGAATTAAGAGTCGTGGCCATCGTCTCCCTCAGACTCTCAGAACTTGCGTCGACTTGATGATCTCGAGTTTGTCCACCGTCAGCTCCCCATCCGCGGTCAGCGAGATTGCAAAGTGCGGAAGCGGCCGCGGCGCGGGGCCTTCGATTTTTGTGCCGTCGGCTTGAAACTTGCTGCCATGGCATGGGCACGCAATCATTTCGGCGTCGGCCTTCCACTGCGTGACGCAGCCAAGATGCGTGCAAACGGCGGACACCGCATAAAAGCCATCTGGCATGCGCACGATATAAACCTGCTGGTCCTGAAGGAACGTCACGGAATGAACGGGATATAGATCGGGATTACCGGCGCGGAACGTCGTCGACGGTTCGAACAATACATTGGGTGAGAAATATTGATAGCTCACGGCGACAGAGCCGAGGCCCGCAATCCCGAGAGCGCCGAGCGTGATTTCATTTAAGAAATCACGCCGGTTCATTTCACTCCCGGTTTGGGCGGAGCCGGGTGCTGCTGAATGTGAAGAAACTTTGGCGTCACTCATGCGTCGAGAACCATCTCCTCAATTTGGACTAGATTCGGGTCGTGATCGAAAACTTCGAATGCTTCCATACTGATGGTGTGAACCGGGCAGCGCTCCGCGCAGAGTCCACAGCGAATGCAAATCGTTTCGTCTTTCACCATCACCGAGCCTTTAGTTGCCGAGAGTTCTTCGGGTGAAAGATGGAGAAGTTCGTTCACCCGCGATTCCGGGGCGGCGGAGAGTTGTTGTGCGAACTCACCCGAGAAATCAAATTCACTGAGCGGCACGAGTTGCAAGCAGTTTTGCGGGCAGACATCCACGCAGCCTCCGCAGAGAATGCACTCACTGCCAGTGGCTTCGGTCCCTTCAAAGATGGTGTTGATCCAGCACTGAAGACAACGCGACGCCTCCTGCCTGGCTTGCTCCTCGGTGAAGCCCGATTCGACCTCGGCGATGCCTGTGCGCCGTTCGAGAGGTATAACCGGTACGGCCAGGCGGGAATATTCGTCGTACTGCTCGGCCATTTTGTGATGATCGAGTATGGTGATTTGTACGTACTGGGGCTTGGGCTTCCACTCTGATCCCCGAATAAACTTGTCGATTTCTTCGGCGGCTTTCTTGCCGTCCGCAACCGCGTTGATGATCAGGCGTGGGCCAAAAGCGATGTCGCCAGCCGCGAAAATCCCGGGCGCGGTCGTCATCAGAGTCGCAGGGTCGATTTTGGGAGTTCCTTGACGGGTGATTTCGATGCCGTCTGACGGCTTTAGAAAGGACAGGTCAGAAGCTTGCCCGATCGCCAGGATCACCGTGTCACACCGAATGACTGTCTCCGTGCCGGCAGCGAAGGTTGGGCTGAACCGATGCTGAGCGTCGAACACGGAAGTGCACTTGATCACTTCCAGGCCGATCAACTTGCCGTTCTGCCCGACAAATTGTTTTGGACCGAGCGACGGGCGCATCATGATTCCTTCAACCAATCCCTCTTCAATCTCTTCTTCCGAGGCAGGCATCTCCTCGCGCGACTCGAGGCATACGAGATGGACTTCGCGGGCGCCCATGCGAAGAGCCTGGCGAGAGACGTCCATGAACTCCTTCATGGCGACGTCCGCTTCGCTTGAATTGAGCTGGTCGGGGAGAACGACGCCGGCGATATCGGTCACAAGCTTTTGTTGCTGCTCCCGCATGGCGGTGCGCGCAACGTCGATAGCCACGTTCCCGCCGCCAATCACGACAACTCGCTTTCCAATGGAAAAGCGATAACCTAAATTGACGTTGAGAAGAAAATCGATGCCCTTTACGACGCCGTCCAGCTCATGCCCAGGAAGGTTGAGGTCGCGGCTGCGGTGCAGGCCAAAGGCGAGCAGCACCGCTTTGTAACCTTGACTGCGCAGGTCTTCCAGCGAAAAATCTCGGCCGAGCCGCACGTTCAGACGAAGCTCCGGTCCGAGGTCGAGAATCTCGCGAATCTGCGCCTGCAAGACGTCGCGCGGCAACCGATATTCGGGAATGCCGAGATGCATCATTCCGCCCGGCACCGGCGCCGCTTCAAAAATCGTTACGGGATACCCGAGCAGTGCGAGATCATGCGCGGCAGACATTCCCGCAGGGCCGGATCCGATGATGGCGATCTTTTCTTCGCGAAAGGCTCGGGGCTTCTCCCGAAAAACATCAACGGGATTGCGCGATTCCGGCCCATGGCGCTCGGTAACAAAGCGCTTCAAAGCGCGAATGGAAATGGGCGAATCAAATTGGCCGCGGCGGCAGGCGGGCTCGCACGGATGCCCGCACACGCGGCCACAAATCGAGGCGAAAGGATTAGGGACCCGGGCGTAGCGGTAAGCTTCCTCGTACCTCCCCTCTGCGATGAGCGAGACGTAGCGTCCGGCCTGCGTGTGAACGGGGCAGGCCTGCATGCAGGGGAAGTTCGACTCGAGCCACTCAAGGTCTACGAGTTTGGTTCGGCTGGTCACGAGGGGTGTCCCGGGTACCTTTCTCGCTCACTTCTTAACCGTCAGTTCTACAGTTGTACTAGCTGCGGTGACTTCTACTGCCTGCGTGGTTGGCTTGCCGTCCTCGCTCCATGTCTTCAACGTGTATTTGCCAGCGGGAATGTTCTTGATCTCGAAATTACCGTCTTTGTCCGTCACGGCAAAGTAGGGTGTCGGCACGACGATGACATAGCCAGACATTTCGGGGTGTACGTTGCAAAGAAGCGAAACGGTGCCAAGATCGTTGAATTGGAACGGCTTTTTGTCTCCCTTCGGCCAGGTGCCTAGATTGTGGGCGAGCTTCTTGTTGCCGCTGATCGAAGGCCAGTAAACGTTGTGGCCGACGGGATCGCTGTTCAAGAAGTCCACAGTAGTCCCTTGCTCTACGGCAACGACATGAGGGATGAAAGACATCTTGCGCTGATCGATCACCACGTGTTCGCTCGGGGCATCAAACTTCTTGTCTGGGATCACATCAACATATACCGCGATACTCTCCGCGGACTTGATCCCCTGCACACTCACTTTGCCCTTGATATCATTGGCGCTAACCGCGCCAATCAAGGCCAACGCGAGACCTGCTGCAACGACCGCTTTTGCTGCGATTCCAGATAGACTCATGACATTCCTCTCGTATTTGATCTACGTGCAATGAAATTTCCGTAGCTTCTAGAAAGCGTAGTCGATGCCGCTCACGAACGAATTAGGCCGGAAATACAGAGTGTTGTTTGTGGTTGGATCGAGGTACGGCTGTCCCCAGTGATACTGATATTCGCCAATGACTTTAATGTTCGCGCGAACCAGTATCTGGAAACCCGGGCTATAGCGGTTGCGCGTCCTGTACTGGGAGACGCCATTGGCAAAGTCGGTCGGTGAGTTCACGAAGTCATACCGCATGTAGGAGATCAACCAGGGGAAAATCCAGTAATTGGCAGCAACGAAGCCTCCAGTATAAGTGACAGCGGGTGCACCCATGATGGTTTGGGTCGTTATGTCCACGCTGTGGTTGTTGTCGTGACCAACCATTCCGAGTCCGAAGAGTTCCAGCTTGCGGTATTTGAACCGAATGTCTCCCCCAGCCCTGTAGAACGGCTCGTTAATCGTCCCAAGGAAGGTGTATTGCGCACCGCCGTAGTTCAATTGATTTTGCCCGTAATAGTAAAAAGCCCCGACGCGGATGGAGGTATGGTCGCGCGGACCGGTTGGACCCGCAGCCTGTATCGCATTCCGGCTCTCCGGATCGCGTTCCAGATTGAATTTTTGCGTCACGCTGACATAGACATCCTTGGTGTTCCGCGCAGTAAGCGCAGGCCCTAGTCCGTAGGCGGAATTGGTTCCGTCGACAAAGGCTACCGACCAGGTGAAGTTTCCGTTGTTGGGATAGCCGCCGAATTCGATGCCGCGTTGCGGGCTCCCAAGGACGAACGGATTGTTTGTAGTTTGAAATACTGTCTGGCCGGTGGTTGTCGAGGGCTGGGCCACAGACGTCTCACTGTAGACGTCATACACGGAGGGATAGATCGTGCGCGCTTGCGTGAACGGCAGATCCAGCTCGAATTGTCCAAACCGGACGTTTAACGCATTCTTCGGCAAACCAAAAATGTGGCCTATGTCATTGTATCTGAGGTATCCATCTCCAAGTCCGCCACCCGCTCCCGTGCCGGCAGTGGAAATGTCGTTGTCGATCCAGAACGCCAGATTCTGTCCAAAACTACCGGCGCTGATGATCGTAAACGTATTCGGTGCGAACAGATCTGTCCGCGGCACAAACGCTGACGCTTCCAATGGCTGAGGCTGCTTGGCGTTCCAATTGAAATTACCTGAATAGCGGAAGGCAATCGGTATGCTCCCAGGAATCTCACCCGGATAGACTGCCTCAGGAAATGCTTCCTTCTGCGCTTTGGCTCCCAGCATCACTGGTGGTTCCTTCACGAAAAGTTCATCATCTTTCGGGAACTTGAAACCGTTCTTCTTAAACGCCTCTCCGAAGTCATTCAATTCAGGATAGTTACTGTGGCAGGTGGTGCAAGAAGTCTGGTACTTGCGCGAAAAGGCAGGAATTGCGGAACTCTTCGGTGCACTTGCCAAGACTACCCATGCCAATGTTACAACCGACGCGACTACTGCTAACCGACTGAGCGTTCGAGTCCCACTGTTCATCACAATTACCCCCCAGCACTAACTCGATTGGCCATAGAAGATACCCAGGTCGCAAGCCGAGTTTGGTTGGTCATGAGGATGAACGAATCAACAATTCGTGGCTGTGACTTGCACCACAAGCTTGTGTGACAAAAGTCACACCGGAATCCAGTTACAAAACCGAGGCGGCGAATCACACCTTGCTCTGGTCGGAGGCGGCCTCGGACCTGTCAAAAATCAGCACTTGTCTGTTGGCTGTACGAATTCCAAGTCTTCGGTGAGCAAACTAGCGGCGCGATTGTAGAACGAAGGAAATCGGCGACCAGGTTCACGTGACGTCGGTCACGATTGATCGTGACCAGTGTCATAGCCAGATGGTCATGCGAAGCTCAATCTCTCCCGGTATGGCAGGCGAAAAACGCTCGATGCTTTTCCCGAATGAGAGCTGAAGCGGGGGAAGGCATTGGCGATGGACTGACGCTGGAGTCCGGCTCACAAGATCTCCCGGACCAAGCGTTAGCGCAGGGGGCACATGAGTCTTCGGCGCCACTTGATAGTATGGCTTGTCGCTGGCCCGGTGGCACTGCTCATCGTGGTTGGCATTCTTGTGTGGAGACGAGGGAGCAGCGCCGATCGATGGAATACTTTTCTGGCTGGCGACCCGCGCGCTGGCGCAGAGGTCTTTCAGCAAAAAGGATGCGGCGATTGTCATTCTGTTCTCGGCGCTGGAGGGAAGCTCGCTCCCGATCTAGGTTTGCGAGGAGCCCAAGGTTCCAGCATGAATGAGCTGGTCACCCAGATGTGGAATCACGCGCCACGCATGTGGGAGCGGATAAGAAGCAGCAAAACTAATTATCCTCGGTTTACACCAGAAGAGATGGCAAATCTGTTTGCCTACCTCTATGTTACCTGCTACGACGATGAATCGGGGAACCCAACTCGCGGTGCGGAACTGTTTAACCGGAAGGGCTGCATTCGGTGCCACACGATTGGTGCAATTGGAGGCACTGTGGGACCCAACCTTAGGAATATCGGGCCGGTCGATACGCCGATTTTTTGGTCGCAGACAATGTGGAACCATGCGCCGGCTATGGAGGTCCACATGCGCGAACTCAAGATATCCTGGCCGCGGTTCGAGGGAGAGGAGATGAACGATTTGCTCGCCTTCGTGCGCCGAGAGCGTGCGGGGCCGGAAAGGGAGTCTGAGCTGCTTCCAGCGAATCCGCGTCGAGGATGGGACCTATTCCAACAAAAAGGGTGCATCTCCTGCCACGCGATCCGCGGCGAAGGAGGGACCGTCGGCCCCGACCTCAGCTCGGATCGCCCATTGCCCCGCACGCTTACCCAGATGGCAGGTCGCATGTGGAATCACTCTCCAGAGATGTGGGCTACTATGAAAGCAAAAGGTATCGAGCGCCCCACTTTTGAGGGACAAGAAATGGCAGATCTAATCGCGTTCCTCTACAGCGTGCGCTACTTCGAACTTGGAGGATCGCCGCTTATGGGACAGCAATTGTTTACCCAACGTACGTGTAGCCGGTGTCATGGAACAGATGCGCGGGGCGGTGAGTTCGGCCCAAACCTGAAGACGAAGGGCAGGTTCTTTACCCCAGTCAGCTTCGCCCAAGCGCTGTGGTCTCATGGGCCCAGAATGTACTCGAAAGCAGAGCAGCTAGGTCTGGGCTGGCCCAGCTTGAAGGAGGGCGATCTAAGTCACTTGTTGGCGTTTCTAAACAGCCCTACTCACTAGCAATCCGGGTAGCGTTAACTCCGTGGAGCGTGGTTCGTGCAAGTCGGGCTTGCGAATCTTGGCTGCCGGTTAGTTTGTGTAACCCGTGGTCAGGATTCTGTGGAAGAGTGATTGCCGCGACGAGAGTACCTGCTCCTTGTTGATGTGAAGACATGTCCAGCTCTGCAAATTACATGTCACAACGCATCTTCATTATTCTTGGCGTGATCGTCGCAATCACGTTGGGCATGTTTCTGTGGCATCGGAACGGGAGCCTCCGCATCCAAGAAACCAAGCAGTCTTCTGTTTCATCTCCCATTTACGTCGGCAGAGAGCGCTGCCGAGAGTGTCATGCACAAGAGGTAGAAGCTTGGCGCGAATCGCATCACGCTCAAGCTATGCAACCAGCGAATGACGCCACCGTTCTAGGCAACTTCGCTGACGCGCGCTTCACGAAGGACGGCGTAACCTCGAATTTCTATGTGAAGGATGGCAAGTTCCACGTACGCACGGATGGGCCAGATGGAGTGCTCCAAGATTTTGAGCTTCCTTACACGTTCGGTGTCTTCCCACTGCAACAGTACCTGGTCGCATTTTCCGGCGGTCGGCTTCAAAGCCTCGGTATCGCCTGGGACTCGCGACTTAGGGAGCACGGTGGTCAGCGCTGGTTCGATCTTTATACGGATCAAAAGATGCCGCATACTGATCCTCTTCACTGGACGGGACGAAACCAGACCTGGAATTACATGTGCGCCGATTGCCATTCGACCGATCTGCGCAGAAACTACAACTTGGCGTCGGACGGCTACGCGACAACTTGGTCGGAGATGAATGTCTCGTGTGAATCCTGCCACGGACCTGGCTCCGAGCATGTCACCTGGACGCAAACCCAGAAGAAGGGCACCTACCAGCTAGGCGATGACGCGAAAGGCCTCGTTGTCAACTTGAGACCGGCCAGCGGGTCGTGGTGGCTCACCGAACCCAACGACGTGACGATGCACTGGAAAGGGTCGCCGCGCTCACGCAATGAATTGGAAACCTGCGCCCCCTGTCATTCCCGCCGTCGCCCAATCACGAATGTCTACACGCCTGGAGAACATTTTCTGAATGCGTATGTGCCCAATCTTCTGGAGGACGGCGTCTATTTCGCCGACGGCCAGATTCAGGAAGAAGATTATGAGTATGGTTCGTTTGTTCAGAGCAAGATGTACCAAGAGGGGGTGACGTGTTCGGATTGCCACGACCCGCATGACCTCAAGCTTCCACCGGTAAGCTTGAACTCTGCTTGTGGCAAGTGCCATCTGCTCGCGAAGTTTGGGACAGAAGAGCATACCCACCATAAGCCGCAGAGCCCCGGCGCTCTCTGCGTGAACTGCCATATGCCTACACGAACCTATATGGTCGTGCATGTGCGGCGCGACCACAGCTTCCGCGTGCCGCGGCCTGATTTTTCCGTTGCCTATGGAACTCCCAACGCCTGCAGCCAGTGCCACAAGGACAAGTCCGCGAAGTGGGCAGCGGATGCAGTCGCGAAGTGGTATGGCCCCAGCCGCAGGCGAGAAGCGCGATTTGTCGAAGCGCTGGATGCAGGCCGCCGCGGTTTAGTGGTGGCGGAAAAGGAGCTGACTTCTTTGATCGCCGACTCTTCACAGCCAGCCATTGCGCGCGCCACAGCGTTGACCTTGCTGCCGCAATATCTCACTCCCACTTCGCTTCCAGCGGTCGAGAGCGGGCTTGCCGATGAAAATGCGCTTGTGCGGAGTGCGGCGGTGCGCGCCTTGGAACCGTTAGCTCCCGAAGCGCGCCTTGGCTTAGCAGCACCTCTGCTTACGGACCCCATTCGGTCTGTGCGCATCGAGGCGGCGCGAGTGCTCGCTGGAATTCCACCCAATCTCGTGCAAGAGGCGCAAAAGAATGCCCTGGATCAGGCGGTTTCTGAATTAATAGCCTCTGAGACCGCCACTGCCGAACGTCCAGAGAACCACTTGAATCTATCGCTGCTGTACGCACAGATGGGTCGCACGGGCGACGCGGAAAGCGAATTGCAAACTGCCCTTCGGCTGGATCACAACTTCGTTCCGGCTATGCTCAACCTTGCCGATCTGTATCGTACGCAGCAGCGCGATGATGAGGGTCAGCGATGGCTGGAGAAGGCCATCGTGCTGGCTCCGACGGCAGCGGAGCCCATTCACGCTCTCGGTCTCCTCAAGGTCAGGCAGAAGCACTATCAGGAAGCACTTAGCCTGTTGGCCAAGGCAGCGGCGCTGCAACCGAGCAATGTTCGTTATAGCTATGTCTACGCTGTCGCACTGGAATCCAGCGGCCAGGTTGAACAGGCGATCAAAATCTTAGAGCAAGCTCACAAGAGGCGTCCCGCGGATCGCTTGGTTTTGACAGGGTTGATTGCGTTTGAGCGAGACAAGGGGGACATTGCGTTGGCGACGAGTTACGCGGAGGAGTTGGTGCAGCTGGTGCCGGATGACCCCAACGCGAAGAAAATGTTGGTGGACTTGCGTGGGGCGCGTCATTGAGTTGGCCGCACTCACGGAAAGTTGGAGTATATGCAACAGACTGACATCTTCTTGGCTGGCCCATATTTTGCCGCCTTGCCGTCGCTTGACGTGTACTCGGACTATCTCATAAGCCAAACGTACTCCGTTCAAGGTTTCACCACCGGTTCGAACTAAAATCGTGCACTTCAGTGAAAATCCGTCCGCCGGATTTTGTTTACAGATGGGTTCCACTTGCCTGGTAAGCTGTGCCAGGAGTTAATCCACCGTTTGAGTAAGCAGGCAGCGAATGTAGGAAGATTTCCAGCCGGTATGGTGATCAACGCCAAACGCAGTTGCTATCCGATCGAAACTTCGGTCTTGCTAGTAGAGCTGGACACAGAAGGGCAAACGTCTCTCAGCGGAGGGCGCAGTCGTAACAGGGAAAAAATCAGGGAGGGCAGAAAAGCCAGCTTCAGTTTCGGCTGGAATGAGCGTCGGCAAGATCACTCGGGTGTCACACAGGGAACCACTTGGCGGCTGTGGCGACGGTAAACTCGAAAATCTTGGTCGGTCGTGAGGATGATGGGATCGGCAAACGTTTCGGTCATGCGAACCAGGCAAGCATCGGCGAAGGCCATGGGAACGTTGGAATACTTCTCCATCAGCTTCACGACTGGCTCCACGTTCTCGGTAAGTGTAAAGGCGACCAGCAGAGCGCCGCGGCGAAGTAGTTCGCCGAGATTGGGGGTACCAAGCTCTCCGAGAAGGTGGAAAGCCTCGGACAGAACGGCTTCACACGTGGACCAAGGCGGAGGTAGTTCGGAGGCTTGCGTCACGGCCCATCGGTGGTGAGCGTCGCGACTGCTAAGCAACGCTACAACAAATCCAGCGTCAACGAGGATGTTTCTGGCCATAACCCGTGGCGTGCAGATATTCCTTCTTCCGTGCAGTTAGGTCGGTCGGCAGCCCATCCACCGATCCGATAAGGTCCGCGATGGCAGTGAGGGAGGCAGTGCGGCGGCGCTCGCGGGGCGCACGCTCGAGCCGTTCGCGAACTACATCCGACTTCGAGATCTTCCGTCCGCGCGATTCCGCCTCAATGTCCGCCACCAGTGGCTCGGGCAATCGAACGGTGAGGCTCTTCATGAAGTAATTGTATTACATTTCCGGCAGGTGTGCAAGACAGGCCAAAGTAGAGGCAAAGCCAGGCGACAGGTCAGAACGAATAGGCATTCTCACATCAGCCGATAAAGACACACTTTTAGTGTGTAGCTTTCTATCTGGATGAGAGTGCCTGAATGACGCCGTGCGGATTCTCATTCATCCAGAAATACACACCATCGGTCTCTCGGGGATTCCCCCGTGAGTCAGCCCGCTGGTCTTTGACTGCATGAGATTGGAATGACACCAAAAGCCCAGCCGCAAAAAGCGGTTGCTCGGAACCCTCAAAGGCAAGATTCAAGTGCTCGAACCGGAGTGGTGGAAGCCCAGGCCGGACAGCGAAGTCGACAGCTTCGTCGAAGGACGAGACTAGGTGCGGTTGCTCCTGGACAAGGTTGTTTTGATCTTCGCAGTTGAGTCAACACAACGACTCACGAAACGCGCGACCACTCTTTTGCAAAATGCCGACTGAGCGCATTCCCCTTTTCGAAATCACTAGCAAAACGGCTCGCGGCAAACTTAGACCTGCTGAAGTGGAAGCACGCCGCGCGGTTGAGGATCTGAACCCGCTTACTGCCTATACAGCGCATCGAACGGGTCTGGGTGGTGTGGGGGGGGAGATCGAAAAGAGAGAACGCACGACCGCCAAATTATCGCCCAGGCTGTGTGCGAAAAGATCCCGGTGGTCACTTGCAATGAGAAATTCAACCTGTACAAAGGACTCAGAGTCCTCTAGCTGCTGACGGCCAGTCGCCTTCGGTGCTTATCTTGAGGAGCTTTCTCCTCATGGAAAATCACGAAAAACCTGCATAGAATATCCTGAGAGTTTTGTAGAGAGGGTCCATGAGTCTTTCCACCAAGCTGGCAGCGAGTTTCACCAAGAATGTTCGGAAGCGCGGCGATGACTACTACTGTAAGGGCCGCGTCATGATCCACGAAGGTTCCCAATCCGAGCTTACTGCCTGCGTGCGTGGTTCGGGCTTTTACGAGGTGCAATTTGCCTGGAGAGACGACAAGCTTGCGGTTTGGTGCGACTGCCCCCATTTTGTGGAGCAGGGCGTTCCCTGCAAGCACGTGTGGGCCGCCATCCTTGCCGCTGACCGGCATCAATATTTGACCGCGGCCGCCTCGGCAGACAAACTCATCCTAGACTTGGATGCTCTTGGCGCGGATGGCCTAAATGGCCGCGACTTCTACGATGGCGACGAAGAACTCTATGAGGAAGACGGGACGGCGCCGGTCCTCTCGCTGCGTTCTCCTGCGGTCCTCTGGAATCCGGCAAAGTTGAAACCACCGGGCTGGAGGAAACAACTCGGTGAGGTCTTTCCGCCTCGAGATCGCGCGGCTTGGCCGTCCAAGCTGGAGATCCTGTATGTCGTGGATGTCGCCAAAAACGTGCACGGCAGCGATTTGGTTCTCTCATTGCAATCGCGCAAACGGAACGCGAATGGCAGTTTCTCGCGACCCAAAGTTCTTTCTCTGAGCCAAGGCCAGATCGCCCAGCTCCCGCTGCCGGAGGATCGCGAAATTCTGTCCGCTCTGAGGGGAGGTCAATCGTATATCTACGGCTACGGTTACGCGGGAACTTATCTGCCGATCTCCGAATCCGCTCTGCTCTCGCCCGCTTTGGCCAGCATGCTCATGCCCTTGGTGGCGCGCACGGGACGTTGCTTTCTGCGGCCGCGGAACGAACCGGACAACCTGCTTCCGCTTGCTTGGGATGAAGGCGGTCCCTGGAATTTCCTCCTTGAGCTGCACCGGCTTGGCGAAACAGCATGTACCCTCGCCGGCTTTTTCCAGCGGGGGGAAGAGCGCAGGGAAGCAACATTCCCGGCACTGGCCATGGCAGGTCTGGTAATCACGAGAGACCGCGTGGCACCTCTCGCCAGCGATAGCTCGATCGAATGGATTATCGCTCTTCGTAAACAGGGCTTGATCTCGGTTCCCGAAGAGGAACGCGATGAATTCCTGGCGACTTTGCTCTGCTGTCCGAACTTGCCGCCGCTGAGGGTGCCAGAGGAGTTGCGATACGAGGAGGTGGCGCTGGCACCCCATCCTCATTTGACAATTTCCAAAACCCGTGTCCCGTACCGGCATGAGCGCCTGGATGCGAAGCTGTGTTTTGCTTACGAGGGCCGCATGTTCGCCGCGTTCGATCCGGCGCGAGGCTTTTTCGATGCTGCAGGACGGCGTTTCATACGCCGGGATTCCAATGCGGAGAAGGTCGCCTGCGCTTTTCTCGATCAGCTCGGCCTGAAGCAGCGCGCTCCCACCTACCCGGATTCCACGCCGAGGTGGGAGTTGGCGCCGAGCAAGCTGCCTCGCATCGTAGGTTCGCTTGTGGAGGCAGGCTGGGACATCGAAGCCGAAGGAAAGATCTTTCGACGCCCAGGCGCATTTCGCATCGAAGTTTCGAGTGGCGTGGATTGGTTCGAGCTGCACGGTGAGGTCGAGTACGGAAACACTACAGCGCGCCTGCCCGAGCTGCTCGGGGCCCTGCGCCGCGGGGACAAGATGGTGCGGCTCGATGATGGAACCTATGGCATGCTGCCGGAGGAGTGGCTGCGGCGTATTGGCCCGCTGGCTGGAATGGGTGTGCCAGAGCAAGGTCATGTGCGCTTCCGTCAGAGCCAAGCGGGACTGCTTGACACCCTCTTGGCGGCGCAGCCAGAAGCCCGCTGCGATGAGACCTTCGCACGCGTGCGCGAGGAGCTACGACGATTTCACGGCGTCGAACCTGTGGCACAGCCCGCGGGATTTGTGGGCCGCCTGCGTGATTATCAAAGCGAAGGCTTG
>DATFZQ010000121.1:0-45997 GCA_035314345.1 Candidatus Acidiferrum sp. | reverse complement strand
CGATTGGCGATGTCCAGAAGCACCTTTGCAGTGTCCGCAACGCGCTGAATGGAAGTGACCATCTGGTCGATGGATGCGGAGGTTTCCGCGACGCTGGAAGCCTGCACCTGTGTGTTCTTCACGACGTTTTGCACGTTGATGCTCATCTCGTGCATCGTGCTGGTGACTTCTTCAATGGCGGAGGAAGCTTGGACGCTAACCTTCGCGGATTCGTCCGCCGCGCCAGCTACCTGGTTGGAGCCAGCGGAAACTTGGCCAGCGGAATCGCGGGTCGTGCGGACTAACTCCTGCAGCCCGTGCGACATGCGAAGGAAAGCGTTGCCGAGAGTGTCGCGCTTGGAGCGAGGCACTACTTCCACGGTCAAGTCGCCTTCGGCGACGGACATGGAGACACTCGCCATTTCTTTCAAGTAGGCGACCATATTATTGAAGGTGGTGGCGAGAGCGCCGATTTCGTCGTTGCGATGAATATCGATGTTCTGATCGAGGTCGCCGGAATCGCCAATTTCACGCGCGACAGTAATCAGATGAGTGAGCGGCTCGCTGATGGACTTGGCGGTCATGACAGCCGCGAAGATGCCGACAACACAGGCGACGAACGTGCCTAAGGTGGTAAAGCCGAAGCTAATATAACTGGCACGTTCGGCCGACTTTGAGGTTTCATCCAGAGACTTTGTGATATCCGAGCTCGTTTGATCGAGGACAGCGGAGGATTTTGTAAGCCAGGATGCCGGGTCTTTCTGGAGATAGAAGATTTGAAGATCGGATACGGTAGCGTCGCCGGAATCGACCTGGTGGCGCTTGGCAAGGAGAGGTTTGGCAAAATTGTCGGCCCAGCTTGCTTCGGTGCTTTCGACTTGAATGAGTGCGGTCTTGACGCTGTCGTTAGTGGTTTGCGCCTGACCACGCTTGATCAAGTCGTTGATGTCAGTGAAGCCTTTGTTGACCTTTTCTTCGTCGCGGGGATCGCCGCTGAGTAGAAAATTGTCCATGTTGTGGCGGTTCAACATGATCTGGTAGCGCACGGACTCGATAGTGCGAACATTTTCGAGCGCGGCCGTGGCGTCTTTGCGGGCGGTCTGTTCCCTAAAGCCAGCGACAATGTTAACGATGAACAGCAGACCCAAAATGACCAGAATTGCGCCAAACCCTAAGTAAAGCCTTTTCCCGATCGTCATTGCAAAATGCCTCCACTCACCCGGCGACGCGGTTTGGTTTCAACCGCTCCTGCCGTTTTCTGCGATTCCCTTAGTTCCCCGCGGAGCTGAACTCAAATTCGACGATCTGCGTGGTCTCTTCCGGCGCAGGCGCAAATTTCCATTCTTTCACCGCATCCTGGCACGCTTGAACAAGCAGCGGATGACCGCCAATCACGCGAGTGCTCTTGACGCGGCCGTCCGGTGTAATCACAACCTCAATTTTCACCTTGCCGGTGACGCTCATACGCTTCGCGAGCTCCGGATAGGCGGGAGATACCTTGGACTTGACCTTGCGCTTTCCTTCGTCTGTGGTCCCTGTTTGCGCCAATGTGGCGCTTCCCAAGCAAAGACCGACCGCGGCCGTCGCGGCTCCGCGCACAAATTTTCTCCATCTGCGTTCGGACATCATTGACACCACCCCTCTCATCAATGGGGAAACCCCGCGATAGAGAAGGCACGTCGGGTGCCACCTCGGGAATCACTCCGGGCGCTACGAGGGTCGGACGGGCGAGAGCAACAAGTGGCTTAGAATGAAGAGCTACTAGGGTTTCTTATTGTGGTGAGTATCGTAAGGAGAGAGAGCGCGTGTCTCAGTCGGGGTGATCTGTTTGTTGCCAGGTCTCATGCTGAGACGCGACCAGCGAGGAACGTTCCCGCGAGGGTGGACGATTCGGCAACGCGCTCGAGAACGACGATTGACTCAGAATGAGATTGGTCGCTAGGGTAGTTGTGAACGACAGAAGTCAAATTGAGACGCGCGTCCACCCCCAACCCGCGATGCGAGAAACAAAACCTATTCGGAGTCCGCATTCAACCACTCGGTTGAATAAGGTTACCCCTGTGCCTCCCTCTTCAAAACAAGCGGAAGAATTGATGGAGTTGGCGGTTGACGCAGCACAGTCGCGGCAGCTTCCTGAATTCCTCGAGAGGTTTGCGCGCCGGGCGGCGAGGATGTTGAATGCGGCGTGGGGGGCTGTGGCGGTGTTTCGCGGGCGGGAGACTGATCTCTACGCCGCGGTTGAGAATGAAAAGGCGGTGAGCAGCGCGCTCAAGAGCTGGATTATCTCATCGGCTCGCGAAAACCGGGTTGCGGCGGTTGTCCGCCCACTGCCGACGGGCGAGGCTGGGCCCGCTGAAGGCAGCGCCGTCGCGACTGGCGCGGTCTTCGTACCAATCAACGCCAGCGACGGAGAACGGCTGGGGATGCTTTGCCTGCTACGGCGGCGAAAGAGTCTGGACGCCAAAGAGAAAAAGCTGCTGCACGCATTGGCAAGCCACGCGGCGTTGTCTCTGGAAAATTTCAGGCGGTTTTCGCAGCTCGAGAAATCGAAGAGACAGTGGGTGGAAGATATAGATGCGATCAGCGATTACATCGTGGTGCACGACCGCGCGTGGAAGATTGTGCGCACGAACCGTTCGCTGGCGTCGCATCTTGGTGTGCCACCGGTGGCACTGGTCGGCGAGGCGATGAGCGGGTTGCGGCAAATCGCGGAAACGGGGAGCGATCTTCCCTGCCCTTTTTGTCGCGATACACAACGGCCGCGCGAAGAGTACGTGGCAGCATCGGCGGAGCGCATCTTTCTGGTGTCAACTTCGAGAGCGCCGGGCGTCGTTGAGGACGATACGCGAACGATTCACGTTCTGAAGGACATTACGGACCGGCGGGAAGCGGAGCGGAAGTATCGGGAGCTGTTCGACAGCATTCAGGAAGGCCTTTTTTTTGCGACGCCTGACGGGCGTTTTCTGGATGTGAATGACGCCATGGTGCGGATGCTGGGGTATGCCTCGCGTGAGGAAATGTTGCGGTCGGATGTAAGTCCCCATCTTTATCCTGCGCCGGCGGCGCGCGAACGGTTTTTGCAAGGACTAGCCGAGCGCGGCGTGCTGCGGAATTATGAGGAGACGCTCAGGCGCAAGGATGGCGCGCTGCTTCACACGCTGCAAAACATTACGGCGGTACGCGACGCGCAGGGACGAATCGCACAGATTCGCGGGTTGATGCTGGATGTGACGGAGCAAAAGTCGTTTCAATCGCAGTTGCAGCGCGAGCGGGACTTCAATCAGAAGATTCTGAATACCACGCAGAGCATGATTCTGGTGCTGGATACCGCTGGGCTGATCAGCTACGCCAACCGCCGGTGTTATGAAGCGGGGTACCGGGAAGATGAGCTGATCGGGCACCGGCTCGTGGATTGGGTGGAACCTTCTCACCAGAACGATTTCGAGGCGGCGCTCGAGACGACGGCAAACGGACAGCAGGTGGAGAATCTTGAATTACAGGTGAGACGGAGCGATGGAACGATGGGGCACTTTTCCATCAGCCTAAGCCCGATGCGCGATGAGCAGAGTGCGGTGAACAATCTGGTGGTAGTGATGACGGACATAACAGATGCGGTGCTGCTGCAGGCGAAGCTGGCGCATTCGGAAAGAATGGCGACAATCGGACGATTGGTTTCCGGTGTGGCGCACGAAGTGAACAACCCACTTGCTGCGATTCTGGGGTTCACGGACCTGCTGCTGGAGAATCCGGATGTGCCAGTTTCGGCGCGGGAAGATTTGCAGATTATTCTGCAGGAGACACAGAGGACGAAAGACATTGTGCAGGATTTGTTGAGTTTCGCGCGGCAACGGCCGGTGCAGCGCGAGCCTGTGCAGGTAAACACCGTGCTGCGGCAAACGATTAAGCTGCGCAGCTATGATTTTGCGAGCCATGGTGTAGAAGTGACAGAGGAATTCGACGAGTCACTTGAACCGGCGCTAGGGGATGCGCAGCAGCTTCAGCAAGTTTTCCTGAATATTCTGAATAATGCTTATGATGCTGTGCAGGAGACGGGGCGGCGGGGGCGTATTTCGATTCGCACGGAGCGGGGCGGGAACAGCGTGCAAGTGGTGGTCACCGACAACGGTACTGGGATCGCCGATCCGCAGCATATTTTTGATCCGTTCTACACGACGAAACAGCCGGGCAAGGGTACGGGGCTTGGACTGAGCATCTGCTACGGGATTGTGCGCGCGCACGGCGGCGAGATTCAGTGTTGGAACAACGCCGACGGCGGCGGTAGCACGTTTGTCGTTCGAATTCCCATCGCGGCGGAGCAGCTGCCTGCCTTGGCTGCGAAAGAGGCCGGAAGATGACGTTGCAAGCGGCGGTTGGCCAGACTGCGCCGATTCTGTTGATTGAGGATGAACCGTCTGTGATTGCCTTTCTGAAAGCAGCGCTCGAGAGGAAAGGCTACACCGTCGTGAACGCATCGTCTGGAGCAGAGGGTTTGAAGCAACTTGCTGGCGGACGATATGGCGGGGTGATCTCCGACATTCGAATGCCGGGAGCGGTGAATGGCGCGGAAGTACATGACTGGATCCAGAAAAACCGGCCAGAGCTGGGGTCGAAAATTATTCTGATTAGCGGAGACACTGCTAACAGCGAGACCCAGGCGCTGCTGGCGCGGAGCGGGACGCCTTGCATCGAGAAGCCGTTCCGTGTACACCAATTAATATCCATTGTGGAGAAAACGTTTGGGAAACCATGAGTGACGATTTAAAAATACGATTGCTGGTGGTGGATGATGAGCAGAGCATCCGCAAGCTGTGCATGACTATAGGCAATACCTTGGGATATTCCTGCACGGAAGCAGAAAGCGCCGAAGCAGCGCTGGCGAAACTGGACGCCGATGCACCGGACCTCATCCTGACCGACTTAAAACTTCCGACGCTCTCCGGCGTGGAACTCTTGAAACAAGCGAAAATGATACTGCCGCGGGCGGAAACCGCGATTATGACCGGGCACGGGTCGATCGAATCTGCGGTCGATGCGATGAAATTGGGGGCGTACGACTATATCGAGAAGCCTTTCCGGGTGGAGAAGATGCGGCTGTTGCTGCAGCGCATGGCCGAAAAGGTCCGTTTAGTCACGGAAAACGAGTTTTTGCGCGAGCGCGTCAGCACGGAAGACAACCTCGATGGAATTATCGGGACATCGGCAAACATTCAGGATGTTTTGCGAATGGTTTCGCGGCTGAAGGATACGCGCACACCTGTTCTAATTTCCGGCGAGAGCGGGACGGGCAAAGAACTTGTAGCACGCGCGATTCACTTCCGCGGGGCGCTGGCGCAGACACCGTTTGTGGCAGTGGATTGCGGTTCGCTGGTGCCGACGCTGATGGAAAGCGAACTCTTCGGATACGAAAAGGGCGCCTTCACGGGAGCTATAAAGACAAAGGCGGGGCTGTTCCAGGCGGCAAACGGCGGAACGATTTTCCTGGATGAGATTGGTGAACTGCCCTTAGAGATGCAGGCCAAACTCTTGCGCGTGTTGCAAGAGAAGGAAGTACGGCCCGTAGGCAGCAATGAAAAGGTGAATGTGGATGTGCGCGTCATTGCGGCAACCAACCGCGATCTCGAGGCCGCCTATCGCGAGGGTACGTTCCGCAAGGACCTGTATTTCAGGTTAAATGTCGTGACCGTGCACCTGCCGGCTTTGCGCGACCGCAGGTCGGACATCCCTATGCTCGTGCATCATTTCCTGGACCGCTATGCACCCGATTCACACCTGCAAGTGACCACGGCGGCGATGAAAAGTCTGCTGAATTACGAGTGGCCTGGGAACATCCGCGAACTGGAGAACTGCATCGCCCGAGCGATTACGCTGGGAGACCGTAAAGTGATCGATGTGATCGACCTCCCGCCGGCCATTCGTAGTGAGCAACCGGATGGTTCCGTCAGCACGCTGCAAGATGCGGCGGCGCTTTCGACAACGGCACTCTCAGAAATGGAGCGGATGACGATTCTGCGTGTGTTCGAGCAGGCCAACGGAGACAAGGCGATGGCTGGCCGAATGCTGGGGATTAGCCGGGCGACGCTATACCGGAAGCTCAAGCGCTATAATATCCCGCTCAGGTCGGAGCCGGGAGAGGCTGAGGACGCTTCCGAAGAGACGGCCCAGCAGTTGGAATAACGTCTCAAACCGCGTTGCGAGACGCGAAAGCAAGGAGACGCTGAGACGAGAGCGTTTCAGCGTGAGACGCGTGAGCCACACAAAACCAACAGGAAAATCCTAAGTCTTTCCCTTTCTTTAATATCTGGACTTCCTATCTTTCCGATTCTTTGGCGTGCAGCGTGCATCTCTATCGCGGGGACGTTGTGTCCAATTGCGAATGGGTGTACTAATCCGCAGCAGAGACACAATCCTTAGTACGACAGTACTGCGGCGAGATGAGAGGCGACGTGACACCATCCAGCGAAACAACGCTCATCGCGAACGAACAGGGCTGCGCGGAACGATTGGCTCGCTTTTTTCCGCGTGCGAATCCTGTTCGAGTCCCAGTGCAGATCACCGCTCTGCGGGCGGGGGGCACGCGTTTGCGGGAAGCGACCGTGGTGGAGTTCGGCGGCTCGGAACACGCGATTTTTCTTTCGAGTTTGCCGCTGGAATTCGACGATAAGGTGCGGATTGAACGAGATCGGAACGGTGGTACGGCAGAAGCGACAGTGATTGCCGTGCAGTATCACGAAGGACGTAAGGCGGTGGCCGTCCGGTTTTTACAGGGGCCCTGCGTGTGGGTGACACAACCGTGAACAAGACGACTCCAACGCTCAATACCCCAGCTGCGCCGCGGATCGCGAACTTGCGTCAGGCGAAGTGGGCTGAAGATCGCTCGGTTTTTCCAATCTATCTGGCGCTTGGGAAGCAGCTCGAAATCGAGATTCCCTTCCCTCAAGAAAAGAGGAATCTCCCGGAAAAGCCGGACCTGGAGCTATTTGACGAGGTGGAAACCTGGCTGGACGAGATGGACCAGCGCGTTGCGGTGCATGAATTGCGCAAGCTGCTTCAGACGACGACGTTGAACGCGAATGAAATCAGTTTGTGCGCTCTTATCCACCGCCATCTGCAAAAGTCCTCGAAGACCAACGTGGACCGCGACAAAGTCGACTTCCTGCTGGTGCAATATTTTGCTCTTTGCGCTCCGGCGAAAATTTACCACAAACAGATCGAGCTTTTCGACGTGACGCAGGTGATGAAACCGATCCTGGGCGATGTGGACGACTCAACCCTGGAGTGGTGCGAACCGCTTGAACAGATGATTGAGAAGCTGCGAACTTTTCGCAGCCTCCGTGAAATCCTGAAGACGAATTTCATCGAGCAGGGACGCAAAGTGAAAGAGACGGCGGGCGGAATGTTTTATGACCCGCCGGCCTTGCTGGCCTTCGTTCGGTTCAACTTTCTGTTGCGGCGGACGTTTATCGAGCTGATGCACGCTGACCTGATTGCGATCCGATCGGGCCTATCACAGCTCGAAGCGGCCGGAGTAAGGATCATCGATTGTCACCACTTCGGCCTCACTGCCGAGGAACCACTGGCAAAAATTCGAGATGCTGCCGATGAATGGAAACAGCCGTTCCAGAAGGAATATACGGAACGCTCGGTGAATCAGACGTTTGAAAAGCTGCTGGGCTTGCGTACGGACGTGGAACGGGCTTTGGAAAAGGTCGCGCCGAAAGTGCCGCAGAGCGCGGCAGTTTCGGAGCAGACCTCGAATACACGCAGCGCGGAGCCAGCAGGCAAATCTGCGCGTGATGTCGCAGCGCTTGAGACCAGCAAGAAAGGCGCGGAGAAACCTACCGGCGAAGCTGCTGGCAAGCCTGCGGTCTCAGCAGCGCTCGATTTTGAAGGGTGCCTGGAGAAAATCTGGGAACAGTTGATCGCAACGCCGCCAACACGAGGGCGCTCGATGACCACGGTGAAAATCGGCGCAGCGCGGATCTTGCTGTCTTCGTGGGAAGTAACGGCATTTGTGAGCGAAGATGGACCGTCGGCCGAGGATTTGCGCCGGGCCGTGGTGGCCCGGGCAATGGTGACGGCCGCCGTCGAATCCGCAAAGGAAACAGGGAACGCGACGTCGATGGACAAGGCTCTGTCGATAGCGCGAATAGAAGTTTCGCGACTACAGGAACGTGTGGACATCGCGAAACAGGCAAAGGACACGGAAGCAGCCGTAAACCTGGGCATCAGCACGAAGAGATTACTCACGGCTTTGGACGAGGCAGAAAAGCTTTAATTTTTTAGATTTTTTCCGGTCATGACGGGCGACGACCCTGGGAGCAGGTCCTCTGTGCGAAACGCTAGCGTACTAATTCTGACCGACGAAACGGAATTTGCACGGCTGTTGACAGCGTGTTGGCAGGCAGAACGGCAAGCGCCTGGTATTACTGTCCTTAGCAGCGAGCTGTGGAGAGATCATGAAGCTTCGCCTCACGATCTCGTAGTTGTTGGACCGGTCCTCGATGGCAAACTCCCAGGCATCCTACGATCTTTAGAGCCGGCCGCCGCCGTGATTCTCTGCGTGCCGACGGATTCCCGGGAGTTTGGTCAATTGCGTTCGCGCTACCCTCGTCTCGTGCACATCCCTTTGCGGGAAGATTGGGCGCAAACGCTGCTGCTTGTTGCAGGCGAATCCTTGCGCCGCGCGGAGGCCCTGCGGCTTTCCAAGCAAGCCGAGCGGCGAGCGGCGAAGAACGAAAATCAGGCCACGTTGGGCCGGTATATGATGGACATGAAGCACAGCGTCAACAACGCGCTGACATCCATGCTGGGCAATGCCGAACTGTTGCTTTTGGAGCCGGGCCAACTCTCCTCGCAGTCCCTCGCGCAAATTAAGACCATTCATAGCATGGCGCTGCGGATCAACGAGATCATGCAGAGATTCTCATCGCTGGCAAGCGAGATGAGGGAAGCTGAGAATGCATCTCAAGCTGAGACGGAGGCAGTACCGGCATCCACAGTAACGCGCCGTTGAGCAGCGCCGCTGAATCCGTAAACCACTCAAAAGTCAGCTCTTATACAAGATAAACAAACCGATCAATGTAACTCTCAGGCTGGCTGCTGACGTGCACCTCTTGTCTGCGGAGAAATACGGGGAGATGTCGATGCTGCAGAAAAAAGTACTCATCGTCGATGACTCGCCCTCGCAAGTGAAGCTGATCCAGGGCTTTCTTGAGCACGAAGGCTACCGGCTGGTGGGTATCAACGACCCAGAACGTGTCGAGGAAGCGATTGCCATTGAGCGGCCAAGCGTGATCTTGCTGGACGTCGTGATGCCAAAGCGGAATGGCTTTCAGGTTTGCCGGGAATTGAAGAATCACTCGGACTACAACGCAATACCGGTGATTTTGGTTACGTCGAAGAACACCGAGAGCGACAAGTATTGGGGCGCGCAGCAGGGCGCCGATGGATATGTGACCAAGCCGTTTACCAGGGAAGAGTTGCTGCGGGCTGTGCGGCGGTTTGCGTAGAAAATTGTTTGTGGATGATTCGAGGATGATGCGGCAATGAACGAGGACTTTCACCTGGTACCGCTTCCCGCGGATGCGGATGATCTGCTTGAAGCGCTCGGACCCATGGAAGAGCGGTTGCCGGAATCGCAGTATTGCGTTTTTCGGAGCGGGCGGGAACGGTTTTGTTTGCCGGTGTTGGATGTCGAGGAAGTCCTGGATTGGCCGCTCTTGACGAAGCTGCCGCTTGGGCCAGCGTATCTGGCGGGTATTTTCAATTTGCGTGGTTCCATCGTGCCGCTGATCGATATCGCTATCACGGAAGGGCGGCGGCCTGGTTTGCTGCCGAAGCATGTGGTGGTTGCTTCGCTGCGCGGCGAGGGTTCGCATGACGATTTGCGGATTGGGATTGCCGCGGACGAAGTGATTGGGACGTATTCGGTGAATGCCGAGGACTTGCTGGAACAAGCTCCGGAAAATGTGCCACATTGCACCGGGATGCTTCGACACGACGACCGGCTGGCGCTGATCATTGACCTTAGGAGAATGCTCGAGGTTTTTCCCGGACCGAGCATTTGAATTTGCACGGGTAAGTTTGCGCGGGCTCGGCCGCAAGCGGCTGGGGACACCGCAGTAGGGATTTGGAGGAAGGCATGAAATCGCGATTGAGTTCCACAATCTGGACGCTGGTCCTTACGAATGGCGTCATCCTTTTCGCCGTGCTGGGCCTGGCTTACAGCGCCGGACGGCAATCCGGCGGAGCGTCCCTGTTTGACTTCGGGTCGCTGCCGAGCGGAGCGAGCGGCTCCGTTATGCTGGCGGTTTTGCTGGCGCTGGGCATGGCCATCTTCATGGCATGGCGGCTGGGCAGCAAGCTGTTGACGCCGGTGCAAGAGCTCGCGCAGTTTTCCGAGCGTATCGCTGCCGGTGATCCGCGGGCGCGCGTGGAAGTCAACACGGGCGACGAACTTGGCTATATCGCTGAGAATTTGAATCGCGCGGTGGCAAAGGTCTCCAAGGCCACGAGCAATCAGGATGCGAACGACGCCTTGCAGCGCAGCATCACGGAATTGTTGACCGTGATCAACCAGGTGGCACGCGGCGACTTGACTCTGCGCGGAAAAGTCACCAACGACGCCCTGGGTAACGTCGCAGACTCCATCAACTACATGCTCGACAACTTCACCAAGGTTCTCGAGCGCGTGCGCAAAGCCGCTATGGAAGTCACAGCTTGCTCAAACAACATTCTTGTGGCAGCCGACGAGATGCAGGCCGGCGCGACCCAACAGGATCAGGAAATCACCAATACATCGAGCGCCGTGGAAGAGCTGACGGTTTCGATGAAGCAGGTGTCCAACAACGCGGAAGCTAGCGCGGAAGCGGCACGCCGGGCTTTGGATGCGGCCGAGCAGGGCAACCGAGCCGTGCGCGATACGTTGGAAGGCATGCAGCGCATTCGAGCTTCGGTGCAAGCGACGGCGAAGAAGATCAAGTCGCTTGGCGATCGCTCTTTGGAGATTTCGGAAATCATCAACGTCATCAACGACATCACGGAACAGACAAACCTGCTGGCCTTGAACGCGGCCATTGAAGCGGCACGCGCCGGCGAAGCGGGACGCGGTTTCGCGGTCGTCGCGGATGAGGTTCGCAAGCTCGCGGAACACAGCCGAAGCGCCACGAAGGACATCGCGGCACTCATCAAGGCCATTCAAGCGGAGACAAACGAAGCCGTGGTGGTTATGGAAGAAGGCACGAAGGAAGTGGAAGGCGGCGCAACGCTGGCTGATCAGGCCGGACGCGCGCTAGACGCTATTTCAAACGTGGTTCGTCAGTCGGCGGAACTTGTACAGGAAATTTCGCTGGCTTCCAAGCAGCAGGTGCGCGGAACGGAAGGTGTGGCGCACGCGATGCAGATTATCTCGAGCATCACGCGCCAAACGTCACAGGGTACGCGAGGAACAGTCGCAACCGTAAGCCAGCTTGTGAAACTTTCCGATCAATTGAACGAAGCTTTGGCGCAATTCCGCGCGACGTCGAAGTCCGGAAATGTTTTGGAAGATTCCGAGCGGCCCGTCCCAGCAGGCGCTCTGCGGTAAGCAATGATTCTCTGCTCGGGCAAGAGGCCAGAGCTAAAGCGGGACGGTAATGAGCGAACGGCAGGGACCGGCGCACGGTCTTAGTGAACATGAGTTGAGCGAGATCCGCATGCTAATTGAAGAGCGGACGGGCATTTGTTTTGACGAATCGCGGGCGCGATTTTTCTCCACGCGCGTGAAGGAGCACTTGCGCGTAAAGGGGCTCGAACGCGGGACGGATTTGTTAAGGGCGATGCGCAAATCGAATGTCGAGTACGAAGCTTTGCTCGAAGGGCTCTTGACGCAGGAGACCAGCTTCTTCCGGTATCCGAGTGTTTATGAAGCTTTTGAGAAACGCGTTCTGCCTGAATTGCACGTGAAGAAATTTTGGAAGAATCCCCGAACTTTGCGCATCTGGAGCGCGGGTTGCTCGACGGGCGAGGAGCCTTATTCGATCGCCATTACGATTTCGGATTCGCAATCATTTTCTGATTCGTGGAACGTCGAGATTCTCGCCACCGACGTGGGGCGGCACGCTCTAAAGCATGCGGAACGCGGCGTGTACTCGGGGCGCAGCCTGGGCAGTGTCAGCGACCAGCAATTGGCGGCGCACTTCACGAAACATCAGAACGGACATCAGGTAAAGCCGCGGTTGCGCAAGCTCGTTACGTTTGCGCAGATGAATTTGGCTTCGGCGGTGTATGTCGGCCGGATGGACATGATTTTCTGCATGAACGTGCTGATCTATTTTTCCGAAGAGCGGCGTCGTGCGCTCGTTCAGCGTTTTTACGACACGCTGGAGCCGGGCGGCTATTTATTTCTTGGACATTCGGAATCGATCTCGAAGATGCCAATTAAGTTTCAGGCCATCGTGTTGAATGATTGCATTTTGTACCGCAAGCCCACGGCGGAAGAGCTGCAGAAACCCGAACTCGTGGCGGAGGGACGCGCGTGAGCATGCCGGACCGCGAAGCCGTCGAGATGTTCCTTCAGGAAGCGGCAGAGCACCTGCAGTATTTGCGGGAGTACGTCAGCGTGTTGCAGGAGATTTCGCCGCGGCGCGAAGACCTTGAGCGGCTGTATATTTCGGCGCATACCTTGAGCGGGACTTCGGCAAGTTACGGATTCCCGCGTTTTTCGGAAATTGGCGCGAAGCTAGCGCACGTATTTCAGTACGCACTCAATGCGCCGCTCGGCGACGATTTGCATGGCCCGTTGACGGAATTTTTGTCGGACGGCATTTCCCTGCTGGAAACGGATCTTCTAGAAATCAGCGATACCGGGAAAGAGAGTGTCGATGACATCGCTGCCTTCAAGGAACGCTATCGATTTGCGTTTCCGACGGAACCGCCCCCACTGAATTATCCTCAGTCGCAGAGCTACGCGGAGCAGGCCAAGGCGTTGGCAAAGGAAACGGTCGTAGCCGCCGCAACTGGGTCGTACTTCGACGCGTTGCCCTCCGATGAAGAAGTGTCCGACGAAATCCTCGAATTCTTTCAGCCGGAAGCTGAAGAGCATTTGCAGGTAGTCAGCGATTGCTTGATTTCGCTCGAGGGCAATAACAACCCGGAAGAGATCAACAAGCTGTTTCGCGCGATTCATACCGTGAAGGGGTCCGCGGCGCAGGTGGGTCTGAGTAGGCTTGGAGCGATCGCTCATCGCGTGGAAGATCTGATTGGACGGTTGCGTGACGGCGAACTCGAACCGTCACCAGCCGTCGTCGATATCTGCCTAGAATCTGTAGACGTGCTCAAGAAAACACTCCACCGGCAGTGGGCCGATGAAAAGAGCATGCGCGCTGGTGTCGATTCCCTGCTTGGGAGAATCGCCGAATTTGCGCCGGTCGAAGTGGAAGATTCTGAATCTGTCGCGGTTGCCGGAGGCACGGAAGAAGTTTCCGCTGAGGGAGTGGAAGAGGCCGCTCCAACTGCTGCGCCTGTAAAGAAAGCAGCCAAGCCAGCGAACGCTGCGGCCGCGGCTGCAAAATCGGTGCGTATCGCCTTGTCGCGGCTTGACCGCATGATGAACACGGTCGGCGAATTGGTCATTAACCGAACGCGGATGGTTGGGCGCGTGGCGGAACTGGAAAAGCTGGTCGATACGCTGAGTTTCTCGAAAGAACGGCTGCAAGGAAAAGTCGGAGAGTTCCAGGAGAAGTACGAGTTTAATCGCATCAGTTCCACGCGGCAGACAGGTCCATGGAGTCCTTCTACAGCGCGGCACACGCTTACCAACGCAGCTTCGGGTGATACTTCGTTCTGGTCGGAATTCAGCGAACTTGAAATGGACCGCTACGATGATTTCAATATTCTTTCGCGGTCCATGGCGGAAATCTCCGCGGATGTGAACGAAGTCCTGTCGCAGCTCGAAGGTTTCATCGGGCGCGTTGAAGGCGACATCGACGAGTTCACAAAACTTGCCCACCATCTTCAAGATGAAATCACTGCGGCACGCATGGTTCCCATCGGCACCCTATATTCGAGACTGTCGCGCGCGGTGCGTGACGCGACGAAATCGGCGGGCAAGCAAGTCGACCTAGATCTTTCGGGCAGCGAGACGGAACTCGACAACAACATTATTCAGCAGATCTCTGATCCGCTGGTGCACCTGGTGCGCAATTCGGTGGCGCATGGAATCGAGCGGCCCGAGGATCGCATCACTGCGGGCAAGCCTGAGATGGGCAAGGTTTCGCTCCGCGCCTATCACCGCGGCAATCATATTTACATCGAAGTGGAAGACGATGGCCGCGGTATCGACTATGAGCGCGTGAAGCTGAGCGCGATCGAACGCGGGCTTGTTTCCCCTGAGACGGCGGATCGCCTCACCGAGCGCGACCTCCGCGAAATGCTGTTCCATCCTGGGTTTACTACGGCGCCGGTTAAGACAGAGCTCGCTGGGCGCGGCGTGGGTCTGGACGTCGTGCGCGCGAACTTGAACTCGCTGAACGGCGAAATTGACATTCAAAGTGTCAGCGGACAAGGTACGAAATTCACGCTAAAAGTCCCTCTGACTTTGATCATTTCTCCAGCGCTTTTCGTGCGTTGCGGAGTGACGAACTTTGCGCTCCCGCTTGCGGTTGTGGAAGAAATCAGGCGGCTGCGCGCGGACGAAATTGAAGACGTGGGAGGAAAGCTCCTCACCAAAGTTCGCGATGTAGTGACCGAAGTGGTGAGGCTTGATACGTATCTTGGCCTGCCACCGCTTGAGCCAATCAATGGGTACTTCCGGATGGTCGTTGCCAATGCTGGAAATCGCCAGATTGGCTTGGTAGTGGAAGAAGTGCTCGGCAAGGACGAAATCGTCATCAAGAACCTCGGAGAATACTTGCGTCGCGTAAAACTTTTCCCCGGCACGACGATTGCGCCTGACGGCAGCTTGATTCTGCTGATCGATTTGAACCGCATGGTGGCAAATGAACCGACGGAACGCCGTCCGCTGCAAGCCAGCGCCAGCGCGGCGCGCATCTTTGCGCCAGGTTCGACTGCTGTAGCCCGCGGAACAATTCCAGCCGAGGCGATCGACCGCGTCGAGCAGGAACGCCTCATCGTAGTCGCAGACGATTCAATCAGCGTGCGCAAGTTTGTGGGACGCATGCTGGAAAAGAATGGCTACCGCGTGAAACTCGCCGCCGACGGCATGGAAGCAGCGGAACTCGTGGCGCAACATGGCTGCCACCTGGTGATCACCGACCTCGAAATGCCGCGCATGACGGGCTACGAGCTGATAGTGCAGCTGCGGCAGAGCCCGACCACACGGCGCATCCCCGTGATGGTTGTGACCTCGCGCGCGGGCGCGAAGCATCGAGATCGCGCAATGAAAGAGGGCGCGACAGCCTTCCTGACGAAACCAGTGCAGGAAGATCAACTGATTGCCGCAGTGGAACAACTCATGGGATCGGAGGCGCGACCAACCGTACCGGTTGCGTAGACGCCTATGGCCGCCAGCGCAAACAAAAAGTTTCGAGTGCTGATCGTGGATGACTCCGCGTTCATGCGCAAGGTTCTGGAAACGATTTTCGCAGGCGACGATCAGCTGCAGGTAGTCGGCCACGCAAAAGACGGCCGCGAAGCCGTCGCGCTCGCCGAATCGCTCAAACCCGATGTCATCACCATGGACATCAACATGCCTCACGTCGATGGCTTACAAGCCACGGCGCAGATCATGACCACGAATCCCCGGCCGATCGTAATCGTCAGTTCCGAATCGCGTGACGGTGCGGCGAGCACGTTGAAAGCGCTGGAGCTGGGCGCCATCGAGTTTGTCGCCAAGCCATCGAGCGGCATCGATCTCGACATGCAGAGCGTTAAAGAGGATTTGCTGCGAAAAGTGCGGATGGCAGCAAAGGTCCGCGTCGTGCGCACGGCTTCCCGTATCGCCACGACAGTGCAAAAATCGAGCGGCGCTTCACAAACCTCGCCTGCCCCAACCGTTGCCCCACGTCCCGCGGCGAGTTCAGGACTGGATCAGCGATTCCCAGTAGTCGTGCTGGCCGCTTCGACGGGCGGTCCGGCAACAGTGATGCGCCTGGCGCCAGGCTTTACGCGTGAGTTCCCTGCCGCCGTCATTTTGGTACAGCACATGCCTGCTGCTTTTACGACGCAGTATGCCGCGCAACTTGCCGAGTTCACCGGCATTCGCGTCAAAGAAGCGGAGCCAAACGAATCTCTGCAACCGGGCACGTTTTACATTTGTCCCGGCGGGCATCACTTGCGGGTGACTCCAACGGGCCGCATACAGCTGGACGGTTCCAGTGGCCGAATCAACGGCTATCTGCCGAACATCGACGCCACCATGGAATCCGTCGCGGCTTTTGCTGGCGCCATGAGCATCGGCGCGATTCTTACCGGCATGGGTAACGATGGTGCAATCGGAGCAAAGGCCATCAAAACAGCGGGCGGCTTGGTGTTGGCCCAAGATGAAGCGACATGCGTCATCTTCGGCATGCCCGCGGAAGCCATCAAGGCTGGTGCCGTCGATCAGATTCTAGGGATCGATGATATCTATCCGGCCATCGAAAAACGCGTCATCGGAATCTGCCGCACAACACCTGTGGGAGTCCGCTAATGCGTGTGGCTGCGCCACCTCTCAAGCCCCACGCTGCCGCTAGGACGGAGCAGATCATCCTCTTCCGCATTTCGGGACAGTCATTCGCCGTCTCTTCCGCTTCCGTGCAAGAGGTCCGCAGCGTGGACAGCCTTTCTGGTGCTGCCACGGAAATTGATCAACCGACCATCCGAAAAGTGAGGCACGTGGTGCGGCGCGGCGAAAAAGCACTCTACGTGGTAAGCGGAGCCGCGCATTTTGGACTGCCTGCCGCCGCGGCTGGGCTTGTTTTCATTCTTCGCAAGACTCGGACCGCTCTATTAGTCGATGGCATCGACAAAATGGCCACGATGACTCGCTTGCAGTCTCTTCCGCTCGCTTATTGCCACGAAGAACGTACGTGGTATCGCGGATTGACGGCACTGGATCAGAATGTGATTCCTGTCGTAAACCCCGAGGGATTCTTGACCGCCGATGAGTTTGCTTTGCTCGACGCTTCGCTGGTTCCCGAATCGCTGCCGGACGAACTCCCTGGCGAAGGGATGGCCTTGCCGGAATGATCCAGCCTGTCGAGACCACTTCGCAATCGTTCGTTCTGCTGCGGCTTGGCGAACGCCGCTTTGCCGTGGCGGCGGTGCAGATTTCCGAGCTGGTGGCCCCGAGCCGCATTTTCAGGTTTCCGCATCGCACGCCAAAACTCGAAGGCGTGATTTTGCGGCGCGGCCGGATTGTCCCAGTCTGCGACGTCGCGGAAAAGCTCCTCGGCAAAGGGCTTACTTCTCGGCGCTTTTACCTCATAGCAGTACGCCATTACGGAGATAAGTCTGAGTGGGTAGCCCTACCTGTAACTGGCGATTGCGAATTGATTGCCGCCGAAATGACCAACGCGGGAGAAGCGGACGCTCCTCACGTCGCCGGCTGGATTTCGCACAATGGCGAAGTGATTGAAGTCCTGAATTTGGATGCGCTCACGCCCGGCGCAGAAGAGCTGCCCATTGCTCCCGCGCCTATCGCTGCTTTGGAGGCCAGGCTGTGACGCTTCCAGGACGTGGGCCAAAAATTCTGCTGATCGATAGCAACGTGTACTTCGCGAAGCGGCTTGGCGATGCGCTGAAACGCGAGGGATTCGAAGTCGTTTCGAGTACACAAGCTGCCTATGCACTGACAACTATCGAGTATGACGTTCCCTCCGCCATCCTTTGCTCAACGAACATGCGCGAGATGGGAGCTCTCGAGATTGCCAAAATCATTCACGCGGATCCAAAGAACTCTGCTCTCCAAATCATCGCTTTGGGCGACGGGAGCCAACGCGCGCTAATGGAAGCTTTTCAGGCGGGCTGCGACGATTACGTCGATCGGCAAACCGCGCCAGCGGCTATCGCCTCGCACGTCAAAAGTATCATCGTCAGTAAATCGGAAGGCTTTCAGCCGACGCAAATGCTGGCGCAGTCGGACACCAGCCTCAGCGGCAGTTTGTCGCACCACGATCTCACAGGCGTCATGCAAATGCTGGGGCACGCGCATCAAACCGGCGCACTGCACATTAATGCCGGCGAGACTGATGCCGTGCTTTTTTTTGACGCTGGGGAAATTACCCACGCGGAGTGCGGCAGCCTCTTTGGCGACGAGGCAGTGATACACATTTTGAAGGGTTGCGTGCAAGGCGGCTCTGGCGTTTACAAATTTGCTTATGGGACCACTTCACCGCAGCGCACTGTGTTGCGGTCGGCGACCGATTTGATGCTTGATGCCATGCGCGAGTTCGACGAGGGAGAACGCGACATGGCGGATAGGGAGGCGCGATGAGCGAGGCGATGACTGTTCCACCGCTGAACGAAACAGAAGCGAAGCGCACACCAACGGTTTATTTCATCGATGACAGCGCAACCATGCGCGAGGTCATCAAGATCGCGTTCCGCCGCGAAAGCATCAACGTAATCACCTGCGCGGACGCCGCGTCCGCACTCGCCCAGTTTGAGCAGAACAAGCCTGATGTTGTCATCACGGACGTGATTATGCCGGATCAGGACGGCTATTCCGTTTGCAGTCAGATCAAGCAGCATCCGGATTATAGCGGTGTCCCTGTGGTGCTGATGTCTGGTGTGGTGAACAAGAGCGTTGCGGACAAAGCCGTGGCCGTAAAGGCCGACGAATTGATTCGCAAACCGTTTCAGCCACAAGAATTGATTGGACGTGTTAAGAGCTTGCTGGAACCGAAGCGCGCCGCCGATGCGCCCGTCGTGGAATATCCTGCAACACCGAGTGCGCTCAATAGCTTGTTCGCGCCGCCGCCCCCTGCGGCTCAGCGGCCCGCTGGCCCTGGGGCTCCCGCTGGCGAACAGCGAACTCCGGAGTCGATCTGGCCACGAGCCCTTGCTGAGGCGTTCATCGCGCCGCGTCCTGGTGATGGAGCAGCTTCCCAACAAAATTTGCAGCAGCCAGGCGCACCTTTAGGCCGGCCGGCTCCGACAGCCGCAGATATACAAAAGCTGCGTACGGAGATCGCTCGGCTTGACCTACTCGTCAAGAAATTGCAGACGGAAATGCAGATCGAGCGGCAATACACGCAGGCGCTTGAACTCCAAATACAAACTCTGACACGCGTGGATTAGACGCGAGCAAAATTGCCACTTTATCGTTTGTCTCGTCGATTCGTAAAGTTGACGCTGGGAAGCCAATTCGATAACTTCCCTGTTTGCTCTTCAGGTAACCATTCGCTGGCTCGGGGGTTTTCATGAATGGCAAGAGCGGTACTTCCCTTTCGCGACGCGAGTTTGCGAGGCGCGCGGCGATCGTTTCTGCCGCATCCATGGTTCCCGCTCGCGCCCTGCCGGCGGATTCTTCGAGTGCAGACCCGCGGCTGACGCAAGCACCGGGAACGCCTGCGCTTTCCCCCGAAGGCCAGACGGAAGCGCAAACGCGCTATCAAGCAATCCTCGCCCTTTACGGTTCGCGTTTCTCGGAAGCACAGAAGACCGATCTGCGGCGGCTCTGTTTTTTGGCCCAGGAGCCACTCGATCATCTTCGCTCGTACAAGATCGAAAATGGCGATGATCCGGCGCTGTATTTTAAACCTCTCGTAGAGAAAGAAAAGAAGCCCGAAGCCGCCGCCACTTCTCGCGCAGCAGGTCAAGCCGCAGCAAAGCCCTAAGGGAACACCAGATGCCTGCCGAAGAGATCTTTTACCTACCGTTGAGCGAGCTTGCCAAGCGCATCGAGACGAAGAAACTTTCGCCAGTCGAGCTGACGCAGATTTATCTCGACCGTAGTACGAAGCTAGGCCCCCGTTTTAACGCTTACGCGCGGTTAACTCCAGAGATTGCTCTCGAACAAGCAAGCGCTGCTGAGAAAGAGATTCAGCACGGCCATTATCGCGGGCCTTTGCACGGCATACCGTATGCCGCGAAGGATCTGTTGGCGGTCAAGGGTATCCCTACTACGTGGGGAGCGAAGCCCTACGCCGATCAAGTGTTCCAGTACGATGCAACCGTGATCGAGCATTTGAATCGCGTTGGCGCGATTCTCATCGGAAAAGCCGCGATGATTGAGTTGGCTGGCGGAATGGGCTACCGGTTTGCATCGGCATCACTGCAGGACGCTGCGAAAAATCCGTGGGACGTAAATCGTTGGACCTGCGGATCGTCGTCCGGCTCCGGCGCAATTGTTGCCGCGGGTCTCGCAGCCTTCGCCATCGGAACCGAAACTTGGGGATCCATTATCTGCCCTGCAGCGTTCTGCGGAGTGAGCGGCTTGCGCCCCACTTATGGGCGTGTGAGCCGTTACGGCGCGATGGCCCTTGCGCCTTCCATGGACAAAATCGGCCCGTTGGCGCGTACCGCGGAAGACTGTGCGAGGGTTTTCGCTGCGATTGCCGGGCATGACCCGAAAGATCGCAGCACGGTGCCCATCGACAAGGGCGCCTTCACCTATTCGCCGTCTTTGGACCTTAAGGCGAGGCCATTACGTGTTGGCTGGCTTTCGAACGCATGGAAAAAACTGGATTCGGGCATGTCGAAAGCCCTTCTTGCGGCCGAGAAAGTTGCGCGCAAATATTTTGGCAGCGTGAGATCGGCGTCACTGCCCGAGGGGCCGTTTGAAGATGCCGCCAACGTCATCATTGCCGCGGAGTGCGCTGCTTCGTTTCAAACGTTAATTCGTTCCGGGCGCGTGAGCGAGTTGACGGATCCTCTGGGCCAAATCGCGGGCTACGTCAATGAACAATACTCCGCTGCCGACTATTTGCGTGCACTCAGCCTACGAGAGATTTTGCAGAAAAAGATGGAAGCTCTTTTTGAATCGTTTGACGTGCTAGTGGCCGCCGCCCAGCCCATTCCGGCTACGCCGCTGGAAACTAACCTGGAGACCGATCTCACTTTTCCGGATCCGCTCGGCGCGATTGGCAATCTTTGCGGGCTTCCAGCCTTGTCGGTTCCTTGCGGGTTCACCGAGAATAATCTTCCGGTTGGATTGCAGTTCGTGGGACGAGCCGGCGACGACTTTGCCGTGATTCAAGCGGCGCGAACCTTCCAGCTTCACACCGAGTGGCATCGCAAACATCCAAGGGTTGTTTAATTTCACAAAGACAATTTTAGCGAGGTTCCCAGTCTAAATACTGCGCGGAACGTTGAGGGCCTCTCGCACCGCGCGCAATATACTGCCGCGGCTGAAAGGTTTGGTGAGGAGAAGTATATTGGCCTCGGCTTGCGCAGTTTCCGCCGCGGTCTGTTCGCTGTAGCCTGACATGTAGACGACGCCAATTCCCGAATGCTGGTGTTGTAGTCGCCGCGCCAACTCTTTGCCCGTCATGCCGGGCATGACCATGTCGGTCACTAGCAGATCGATGGCTGCCCTGTGTTCGGATGCCAGGCGGAGCGCTTCAGCCCCGTTGAGCGCTTCAATGACGGTGTAGCCGCCGGATTCCAGAAACTCGCGCGCTACCTCGCGCACGTCCTGTTCGTCTTCCGCGAGCAAAATGGTTTCCGTGCCACGCGGCGCTTCCGCAAACGGCAGAGGCACACTGCCTCTATCTTCGGGCTGGTCTACACGCGGAAGATAGATCTTAAAGGATGTCCCCTTCCCAACCTCGCTGTAGACCCAGATGAAGCCGCCGCTCTGCTTCACCACGCCATAAACTGTCGCGAGACCGAGACCTGTCCCCTTGCCAGGTTCTTTTGTCGTGAAGAAAGGCTCGAAAATGTGCGCCTGCGTTTCCGCATCCATGCCTGTGCCTGTGTCTGAGACTGCGAGAAGCACATAACGACCAGCCTTAACGATCGGATGAGTGCTGTTGTAGGTGCGGTCTAGGTCTGCATTCGAAGTTTCGATGATGAGCCGGCCGCCCGATGGCATGGCGTCCCGCGCGTTCACGGCTAAATTCATGATGATCTGTTCCATCTGGCTGGCGTCAGCGCGAATCTTGCCCAAATCCGGCGCCATGCGAATCCCTAACTCGACGTCTTCGCCAATCAGGCGCGGCAGGAGCTTTCCCATATCCTCGACCACGCCGTTCAGACTCATCACCCGCGGCTGGAGAACCTGCATTCTGCTGAAGGCCAGAAGTTGCTTTGTCAGAGCCGTGGCGCGGTCCGCTGCGCGATCAATCTGAGAAATCTTTCTGGATATACCGTCAGCGGGAGGCAACGCATTCATCAGGAGTTCAGTATGGCCCTTGATGACCATCAAAAGATTATTGAAATCGTGCGCCACGCCGCCCGCCAGGCGCCCTACGGCTTCCATCTTTTGCGCCTGCCGAAGCTGCTGCTCCAGGAGATGGCGCTCGCTGATGTCCTGCGCCACGACCAGACGCACTCTCCGCCCGGCATAATCGAACTGATGCGAAATTAACTCGACTTCAAAATCCTTTCCGTCCTTCTTGCGATGCTTGCATACGCCCTGGTAAGGAACGGCCAACCCATTTTGGGGAGGGCGCACCTCGAGAGATGTGCTCTTCTCTTCTGACCGAATGTCTAACATGCTCATGCGGCTAAATTCTTCCTGTGCAAAGCCGTACTGCCGCACTGCAGCATCGTTCACCTGGATAAACTTCAGAGTCTCGTCGTCCATCACCCATGTCGGGAGCGGATTGTGAGAGAAAAGAAGCCGGAACACAGATTCGCTCTTGCGCAGGGCTTCCTCGGAACGGCGCCGCTCAATAGCCAGCGCAATGTGGCCACCGACGGAATCAAGAAACTCGAGGTCGCGCATGTCGTAAGCACTTTCGTTCTGATAGTGCTGTACAACGAGAACGCCAATGGTCGCTCGGGGCGTTTTCAGCGGCACGCCCAACCACGCCGGCGACGGCGAGCCGACCAGTTCCACTTCTCCCTGCTGCGCGAGACGGTCGAACTCCGACTGGGGAATAAGCATGGCGCTGCCGGTGCGAAAAACAAACGCGGTACAGCTTCGCCCAACTTTTTGAGGAGGAGGCGCTATATCAAACTGATCCACAAAAAAAGGAAAGTGAAACGTGTCTTCATTGGGATTATGGAGAGCAACGAAGCAATTTTCGGCGTAAAGGACTTTTTTCAGCGCCTGGTGGATGCCGTCAAGCAGTTGGTCCAGGTTGGCGGTCTGATTCAGCGCATGGACAACCTCCGAGATGACTTGGCGCTCGGCCTCCATGCGATGCACCGCCGTCACATCCAAAAAACTCGCCACTAACCCATCGACGGAAGGATTTTTCAGACAACTGCTGATGGTGACTTCAAACCAGCGCCACCCGGTCATGCTGCGCAATCGGCAACGCCCTTTCTTGGCGCCGTTGGGAACATCGGCAAGTCCGCGGAGACGATTTCGTATCTCATTCAATTCGTCGGGGTGCACGAAGTCTGTGAGATTCCTGCCAACAAGCTCATGGGGACGTATGCCAAGGGCGCCCATGGATCCCGCATTTGCATGAAGAACGATTCCGTCCGCGCTGAGAATGGCAAGCAGTTCGTGGGCGCAGTCGAGCAGTGTCGAGAGCTGCTCCGGAGTGGCCGCTAGACTTGGTTCGAGAGAAGGGCGTTGTGACATAAGGTCGCTGCTAGTGTAAACGTTTTCGTACCCCAAGGGACCGCGGTGGATACCGACTCCTCCGCCTTACGATCGCGTTCTAGAACGGCCTTCTGGGCTGTGGATTGTCGAAACGGTTTAATCATAGCGGATTCGGGACGTCTGGCGAGGACCTGGGACAGGTTGTGTTGCGAAAACATGACTGTACGGAAGTACAGGTTAGCCGCTTAAGCCGGAACAGCCAACTCGGCCCGCTTTTCCCTCCGCAGCGAGCATGCTACGCTCCCACTCGCTTCTGATTAAGTCATGGTGCCTTGACGCGGCGGATTCTAGAAAATATCCATTAGATGTTAGGAGGCAATGTGCCAACACATGACATTTGGAAAGACATGTTCGTCATGGGACTTCCCCTGCTGGAAAAAATTCTTCGGCCCATCATCGTTTACGCGTTTTTGGTAGTTGGCCTCCGGCTCTCTGGTAAACGAGAACTCGTACAGCTCAATCCGTTCGACCTCGTCGTACTGCTGACCCTGTCAAACACCGTGCAAAACGCTATCATCGGCGACGATAACAGCGTCTCCGGCGGCCTGATCGGGGCCACTTCCTTGCTAATCGTCAACTATCTCGTGGTGCGCTTTCTCTACGGCCACAGCAGGCTGGAGGAGGTCGTGGAGGGACGCGCCGACGTCTTAGTCGAGAACGGAAAAGTGAAAACTGAGCGGTTGAAGAAAGAGTTGATCACCATGCCGCAACTCGAAGCCGCCGCAAGGAGACAAGGCTTTGAGTCCCTTGAGAATGTCGATAAATGCATTCTCGAGCCGAGCGGAACACTATCTTTCGTGGGGAAAAAGCCCGCGACCGAAGAGATCCGTCACCAGGAATTGCTACGCCACATGGAACAGCTCATGGAAGAAATCGGGCGGCTAAGAGGCTCGAAACCTCCAGCGCGCGCCTAGCTGTAGCGCGATATCAGAGTCTTCTGCTAGTGAAGAAGAAAAGCGGTCAGAGCAAACACGACGCCGCCAGCTCCAATCAGCATGCCAGCGATCCAGTATCCGCGCCGTTTGGTGAGTAGCGTCATCGAGCAAATCACCAGACCAACCTCGATCAGACCCTCTCCACCATCAAAGCGATCCGCCCGCCGGCTGACGAAATCTCGTTCCTTCTCTAAGTCCTTGGCTTTCTCGCTTATGTCATCTTTCTCTCCCTCGTAACGCTCTACTTCTTTCTTGTATTTCTCGTGCAATGCTTCCGCCTTTTCCTTGTCGGCCGGAGCAAGCGCGCTTAGCAAATCCGCTACACTTTGCATTTCATGCAGACGAATGTTTTTCGCCTGGTAGTACGCCCATTGATCTGTGGCCTGCGATTGCAGCAGCAATTCTTCCGTGTGGGCCCGATGGCCGAGCAACGTTACCGCCGCAACCAGCACCGCAAGAATGGAAATGGTGACCGAAACAGGAATCAAAAATGGGTTGTCTCCGTGTTCCTCATGCGCTTCCGGCAGTTCGATACCCTCAGGCATGGTTCAGCGTCTCCTTTGATAATTAGGTTGTCGGTTCCGATGCAACGGCCTTCAAGGAATCTCGAGCCGCCACGATTGTCCGCGAAATGTCTTCCGACGTGTGAGCCGCGGAAACAAACGCAGCTTCAAACTGCGACGGCGCAAGAAAAATACCGCGATCCAGCATCTCGCGGAAAAATCGCGCATAACGTTTTGTGTCGGACCGCTTCGCGTCACTGTAGTTCCGCACCGGCTCCACAGTAAAAAAAAGCGTCGCCAGAGATCCCGTCGCGTTGATTTGACCAGGAATCCCAGTTTCGGCAAGCGCCTGGCGCAGTCCTGCCACGAGCCTTTGAGACTGGTCCCGGATGCCTTCGTAGAGTCCGGGGCGAGTGAGTTGCTTAAGAGTGGCAATTCCGGCCCGCATCGCTAACGGATTTCCCGCAAGCGTTCCTGCCTGATAGACGGCCCCCAGCGGCGCAACATGGTTCATGGTTTCCGCGCTCCCGCCGTATGCTGCAACGGGCAAGCCTCCGCCAATAATTTTGCCCAGCGTGGTCAGATCAGCCCGCACTCCAGCAAGCTGCTGCGCCGCCCCGAAATGCGTCCGAAATCCGGTGATCACTTCGTCCACGATAAGCAGCGCGCCGTTGCGCTTGGTCATTTCGCTTAACCCTGCCAGAAATCCGGGGGCTGGCTCGACAACGCCCATGTTTGCAGCGATCGGCTCGATGATGACCGCCGCGATCTTATTCTTATGCTGAGAGAAGAGCTGTTCGACCGCGGCCAAATCATTGTATGGAGCGTTCAACGTCAGCTCCGCAAGCGCTTGCGGAACTCCGGGGCACTCCGCGATTCCCAAGGTGGCAAGCCCCGACCCTGCCTGCGAAAGAAAACTGTCCGCGTGGCCGTGGTAGCAGCCCTCAAACTTCACGATAAAGTCTCGTTTGGTCACTCCGCGGGCCAGGCGCACGGAACTCATCGTCGCTTCGGTGCCGCTGGAAACGAATCGAATCTTCTCGATCGATGAAATCGCCTGCGTGATCAACGTGGCAAGTTCGACCTCCAGCTCCGTCGTCGCGCCATAACTCGTTCCGCGCCGCGCTTGGTCCGCAATGGCTTCCGTCACCGATGGATTTGCGTGACCCAGCAACATGGCGCCCCACGAGCAGACATAATCGAGCAATTCGTTGCCGTCGGCGTCATAAAGAAATTGTCCGCTGCCGCGCTCGATGATCAGCGGCTCGCCTCCCACGGAACGAAACGCCCTCACCGGACTGTTCACGCCGCCGACCAGTATCTTTTCGGCGCGTTCGAATATCTCTCGCGAACGCCGCCGGTCGACCTTCGATTTAGTGGGTGTCGCGCTCATGGAATTTCGATCCAAACCATCATGCCCTTAACCATCGAGCGGCGTCTTTCGCGTGATACGTCAAAATAACGTCTGCGCCAGCGCGCCGAATTCCCGTCAGGATTTCCAGCACGACCCGTTTCTCGTCCAGCCACCCCTTTTGTGCGGCCGCTTTGACCATCGCGTACTCTCCGCTCACGTTGTATGCCCCAACGGGAACGTCAAACGCATCCCGTACGCGCCGAATCACATCGAGATATGGCAGCGCAGGCTTCACCATGACAATGTCTGCGCCTTCCTCCAAATCCAACGCGACTTCCTTCAGCGCCTCGCGCGCATTCCCAGGATCCATCTGATAGCTGCGACGATCGCCGAATTGCGGCGCCGAATCCGCCGCCTCGCGAAAAGGTCCATAGAAACCCGAACAGTACTTAGCGGCATACGCGAGAATGGCGATGTCGCTAAATTTGTGTTGATCGAGCGTTTCCCGAATCGCTGCCACTCGCCCATCCATCATGTCGGACGGCGCAACAATGTCCGCACCGGCGCGCGCATGGGACAAGGCCTGCGCCGAAAGAATGGGAAGAGTCGCGTCATTCGCAACATCTCCGTTTTCGATCACACCGCAATGCCCGTGATCGGTGTATTCGCACAGGCAAACGTCGGTGATAACCAATAATTTCAGATTAGCTTTTCGAATGGCTTCAATCGCCCTCTGGACCACGCCTTCCGCCGAAGTTGAAATCGTGCCGCGCGCATCCTTGGACTCCGGCAACCCAAAAAGAATCACGCCGGGTATGCCGAGCGCTTCTACTTCCCTGCACTCTTCCACAATCTGATCAACGGATTGTTGATGCACTCCCGGCATGGAGGTGACTTCCTTGCGGACCTTTGTGCCCGGGCACACGAACATCGGATAGATCAATCCACCGGTCGTAAGCCGCGTCTCGCGCACCAATCCGCGCAGCGCTTCGCTTCGCCGCAGACGCCGTGGCCGTTGAGTAGGAAAGCTCATTCGTCTTTTGCACCGACCGCCGACCGTCTTTTCGTGCGCGCCAAATGTCCCTCTAACGCTTCGACGACCGCTCTTGTCGTGGTATCGGTCGCCCTGGCGATCCTTTGTATCCCAGCGCTGCTCAATGCAGCCGAGGTTGCGTGCCCGATGGCAACCATCACGGCCCTCCCCTGCACACTTACCAATCGTTCCCTTCCAAGAAGGTCGAGAAAGTTTTGCACCGCACTCGGACTATAAAACAAAATACCATCAACTCCATCCTTAAGGCTTTCGTGTAACTTGCTCCGATCCGTGCCGCTCGGGGGCAAGTTCCTGTAAGCCACGACTTCTGTCACCAGCGCCCCGCTCCGTCGCAGCGCGGCTGGCAAATCCTCATTCGCACGGTCGCTTCGCGGCAAAAAAACTTTCTTGCCGCGCAACTCTGCACCAAGTTCCCGGGCGAGTCCCGCTCCGCTATGGTCCGCCGCCACAAACTCCACGGAGAATCCAGCAGCTTCTGCCGCGCCCGAAGTGGCTGGACCTACCGCCGCGGCAGGCGGCAACTTCGCTAGCGCATCCAGACTGCGGCCGAGTTCTTCTCCGCGCCTTTCCACAGCCTGTACCGCGTTTGCGCTTGTAAGCAGAATCCAATCAAATGTTTCAATCCTGGCCAACGCTGCGTCCAGCTCATCGTAATTTTCAGGTGGCGCAAACGAAACCAGCGGCAAGTGCTTAACTATTGCGCCTCGAACGTTCAGCTCCTCGCATAGCTGGTTGCTTTGCGCTGCGGCGCGAGTAACGATTACGACTTTTCCATAGAGCGGAGATGCGATCGCGTCAGCCACGTTGACGGGTCACCTCTTCTAGGATGCTCTGCGCCCCCGCCTCCATCAGCAAGTTGGCCATGTGCCCGCCGAGCTCCGCGGCCTTTTCCGGTGCCGACGTTGCCCTCTGCTTTACGTACTGCAGGCCGTCCACGGAACATACGCATGCTTCGAGCACCAGTTCGCCTCGCTCGATCCGCGCCCAAGCGCCGAGGGGCACTTGGCATCCACCATGAAGCGCACCCAGCAAGGATCGCTCGGCGATAATTGCGGTGCGTGTCTCGGCATCGTCAAGCCCGCCAACTATGTCCGCCGCCTCTGTATCTTTCAACCTGCACTCGACTGCGATGGCGCCCTGCCCCACAGCTGGCAGAAAAACTTCGGGAGACAGCGTCTCCGTAATGCGTCCACTCCAGCCCAAACGGTCGAGTCCCGCCTTCGCGAGCATCACCGCCTCGTACTCTCCGCTCTCTACTTTCCGTAAACGCGTATCCACATTCCCCCGCAGATCGCGGATATCCAAATCCGGCCGGATGTGGCGGAGCTGCGCCTGCCGGCGAAGACTCCCAGTGCCTACTCGCGCCCCCTGTCGCAGACTCGCGAGCGTCGCTCCGTTCGCCCCAACCAGGCAATCGCGCACATCCGCGCGCCGGCACACTGCCGGAAACATTAACCGCGAAGGAGTATCGGTGGGAACATCTTTGACGCTATGCACCGCAAGATCAATCGATTCATCGAGAAGCGCTTCTTCCAGTTCCTTGATGAAGATTCCCTTCCCGCCGACCTGAGAGAGTGAAGACGTCTGCAGCTTATCCCCCGAGGTCTTGATAATGACGATTTCGGTTTCCACCCCAGCGCTCGCGAAGAGTTGTTTGCGAACAAATTCCGCCTGCCATTTCGCCAGCACGCTGCCTCGTGTGCCGATGCGTAGGTGTCTCACGGCTTCTCCCGGTTCGACAGGAAAAGATCGCGTAGCGCTTCCACGTTTTGAATCTTGCGGCGCAGTTCTTTCTCTCCGCGCAGCCGCTCCGCCGGTTCCAGCAAAAGCTTTTCCAGCAATTCGTCCATCAATGATTCCATGCGCTCCCGCTCCGCCGCGCTCAGGTGATTCATGGAATCCATGCGCGCGCGGATGAAAGCCTCCCGTTCCTCGTGCAATCGGGCGCGGAGCGCGTCCACCAATCCGACCAACTCCACGCTCGCCTGCCAGGAAAGGAATTTGCCTACGTGCTCGTCCACGATCGTTTCGGCACGAGGAACTTCGCTCTCGCGCGCATGCCGGTTCTGCTCCACGATCTCCGTGAGGTCGTCGATGTTGTACATGTAAATGTTGTAGAGTTCCGCGGAAGAGGCTTCGATGTTGCGCGGCAGTCCCAAATCCATCAGGAAAAGCGCACGGTTGCCGCGTGCAGACATAGCCGCATGAAGTATTTCGCGCCGCAATACCGGTTCTTCGGAGGCGACCGAGGAGACCACTACATCCGCCGCCCTCAGCGCCGTTTCCCATTCGCCCCAGCCGACGACTTTCCCACCAACGCGCAGCGCCAATTCATCAGCGCGTTCGCGCGAACGATTCATAATGAACAGCCGCGCGATGCCACGATCTCTCAGTTGGTTGACCACTTGCTCGCTGATCGTTCCTGCTCCCAGCACAAGCGCGCTGCGGTCATTCATTTTGCCGAAGATCCGCTCCGCGAGCTTTACTCCAGCCGAAGCTACAGACATCGGTCGCGTTCCCAACTCTGTTTCCGAGCGCACACGCTTTCCGACTTCGAGCGCTCCTTGAAACAATCGGTTCAGCACCGGACCGGTAGCCCCATATTCGTGCGCATAGCGATACGCTTCGCGCACCTGCCCCAGAATTTCCGCTTCACCGAGGAGCATCGAGTCAAGCCCCGCCGAAACACGGAAAAGATGCCGCACCGCCGCGCGGTCATAGTGATGATAGAGCGATACGCTGAGAACATCCTGACGCACCGCATGAAACTCGCTGAGAAAAGAAGATAGTCCTGGAGCGCACTCATGCGAACTCTCCGGCGGCACGCCATAAATCTCGCTGCGGTTGCACGTCGAAAGCACCAGCGTCTCTTGCAGGATTCCCCGCGAACGCAGTTCCTCCGCCGCCTTCCGCGCCTGTTCCGCCGTGAAAGACACCCGCTCGCGCACCTCGACCGGTGCTGTCCGATGATTTAACCCCACGAGAACAATTTCCATCCCGCTCCCTACTTACCACCCGATGCCCGCTTCTCGCTTACCGTCTTCTCGCCGCTCACGCTTTCAACTGTCGCCTGGCAACCTGTTCGCACTCCTCGCTACTCACTATTCACTATCCACTATTCACATTCTTCCTAGAAATACCGATGACTCTGCGAAAGGTACAGATTCACCACGGTAAAACTCATCACTACCACGAAAAAATTGAAGATGCACAACCGTGACGCCCGCGCCCCGCGCCAAGACGCCGTACGCGCCAACTGAAAATAGACCACATACAGAAGCAGCACCAGCAGCGTGATGACATATTTGGGATCGTAGTACCAAATCTGTCCACGCAGGCGGTCAACCCACACAAATCCGAGCGCCGTTCCGATGGCTATCGACACCAACCCAACTAACACGCTAGACCGGCTCATGCGCTCGAGAAGCTCCAGCGGCGGAAGCCGCCATACCACACTACTGAGCTTGCGACTCCGCAAAAGGCGCTCCTCGCCCAGAAAAATCAAGCTAAAGACGAACGAAAGCGCAAACGCTGCATACGCAAGAATGCTCAACGTGACGTGAAAAGCAAAGATGACTCCCTTGGCCGGCGCAGGAGACAATCGATCCGCCGGCGCCAAATGTGCCGCGACAAAAAATACAATGATAAAGGGTAAGACAAACGCCCCGACGGACCGTTGTCGATGAAATAGCTCGAGCCCCAAATAGGTCAGCGCAAGAAGCCACCCAAAAAGCGACATTGACCCGTAAAGATCGTGATAGGGAACGGTGTGCATCCCGCGCGAGCGTTCCAGAAGCGCGAAATAGTGAGCGACAAGCCCGAGCCCGAGCAGCAGCGTAGCCAGCCGCCCGGCAATCTCCTTCCCTGTGCTCAGGAAGCGAAGATAGAGAGCCAGACTCCCGCCGTAGGCAACAACCGTGAGAATAAAGAACAAGCCTTTCATGAACTCTACAAGCCTATTTTTCCGCAGCCGGGCCGGGCAACTACGGCCGCACTGCCGTCGAACTCAAAGGTTTCCGCATTACCCAGAGTATAGCCCACCCAAGAGCCGCCCCGCACGAGCCTTGCCTCCTTCTGCAATCATCGTCCGGATTTGCTATCCTCTTCGTCTGGCGCAATATGACCGATACCTCCGCTCCTCTCAATCGAAAGGACTTGTTCCTCCGCGCTTGCCGAGGCGAATCCGTTCCGCGGCTTCCCGTTTGGATGATGCGACAAGCCGGTCGCTATCTCCCTGAATACCGCGCCATTCGAGCAAGCCACGCCTTTCTAGAGGTTTGCAAGACGCCCGATCTCGCGGTCGAAGTCTCTCTTCAACCCTTCCGCCTCCTAGGCGTCGACGCGGTCATCGTCTTCTCCGACATTCTCATCCCCGCCGAGGCCATGGGCCTCAAGCTCGAACTAGGTGACGCCGGCCCCAATCTCCCCGAACCCGTTCGCTCCAAACGCGACGTCGAGAAACTGAAGCTCTTCGATCCAGAAATCGACACCGGGTTTCTCCCTGAAGCCATTCGCCGCATCGTCCGCGGAGTCGGCCCTACAGTTCCCGTTTTGGGCTTTGCCGCGGCACCCTGGACACTCGCCTGCTACATGGTCGAAGGCCGCACCAAAGAAGGCTTTGCCACGGTAAAAAGCTTTATGCTCAGCGAGCCGGCCACTTTTCGCGACCTCCTGCATCGCATCGCGCAAGCGACCATTCCTTACCTAAGAGCTCAAATCGCCGCCGGAGCCGCCGCCGTCCAACTCTTCGACACCTGGTGTGGCGAGTTGTCCCTGCTCAATTACGAAGAGTTTGCCCTTCCCGCCGCGCAAGAGATCATTTCTGGTTTAGGCAGCGCGACTCCCATCATCTATTACACGAAAGCCTCTCAACATCTTCTGCCGGCCGTAGCCCGCTCCGGCGCAAATGTCCTAAGCGTTGACTGGCGCGTGGACCTGCGCGCCCTCCGCGAAAAGCTCGGACCACGCCTCGCCATACAGGGAAATGTCGATCCGGCCGTGCTTTTCGGTCCTCCCGAGGCGATTCGGCGCGTAACCCAAGAAACTATGGCTGCGCTTGTCGGCGTCGGCCATATCCTGAATCTCGGCCACGGCATCTTGCAACATACTCCAGTCGAAAATGCCAAGTTGTTTATCGAAACCGGTCAGCAAACTTTGCTGCAAGAAACTGTAGCTGCGGGGCTTGCCCTACCCTCTAAGCATGGAACCGCATCGTGACGCCAGCAAATCCAATTTTTCAAAGCATGCGCGAAGAGCTTCGCGTCAGCGAAGACTTCCTCGTCCGCTACAACCGTCCCGGCCCCCGCTACACCAGCTATCCCACCGCCCCCGTCTGGAATGACTCCTTCGGCCCCGCCGACCTGGAAAAAGTCCACGAAGAAGCCAACCGCGCCAAGTCCCCCGTCTCGCTCTACATGCACATTCCATTCTGCGAGAGCCTCTGCCTTTTCTGCGCCTGCAACGTAATCATCCAGAAAGACAAGCGCGTTTCGCCCCCCTACCTCGAAATCCTAAAACGCGAAATCACCAGCATTAGCCGCAGCGTCTCCAAAGATCGCCCTGTCGTTCAATTCCACTGGGGCGGCGGCACTCCTACCTATCTAACTCCCCCACAAATCGAAGATCTCTTCGGCTTCACCCGCGATCACTTCACCTTCGCGCCCGACGCCGAAATCGGCATCGAAGTCGACCCGCGCGTCACCAGCCGCGAACATCTCGAAACTCTACGCAAACTTGGCTTCAACCGCCTAAGCATGGGCATCCAGGATTTTCACCCGTTAGTCCAAAAAACGATCAACCGCGTCCAACCCTACGAACTCACCAGCGCTCTAATCCAATCCGCCCGCGACCTCGGCTTCGACAGCGTCAACGTCGACCTCATCTACGGCCTCCCTTACCAGACCGCCGAGACCTTCGCCCACACCGTCGACCAAATCCTCGACCTCACCCCCGACCGCGTCGCTCTCTTCAGCTACGCCCATGTCCCCTGGCTCAAGAAACAGCAAAACTCCTTCGAGGGCCATCTCCCCGAAGGCATGGAAAAATTCGAAATCTTCCGCACCGGCCTCCTCAAATTCCTAGAAGCCGGCTACCTCTACATCGGCATGGACCACTTCGCCAAACCCGGCGACGAACTCGCCGTCTCCCAACAAAACCGCACGCTCCACCGCAATTTCCAGGGCTACACCACCAAAGCCGGCGCCGACCTCTACGGCATGGGCATCACCGCCATCAGCAGCATCCAAAATGCCTACGCCCAAAATCAACGCGACATCCCGAGCTGGGAGAAAGCCGTCAATGAACGCGGCATCGCCACCATGCGCGGCTACCACCTCTCCAATGACGACCGCCTCCGCCGCACGGTCATCAGCCGCCTCCTCTGCCACACCATCGTCTTCAAGGATGAAATCGCAAAAGAATTCGCAATCGACTTCGACAGCTACTTCGCCGATGAACTCACTCGTCTAGAACCCTTCCGCGAAGACGGCCTAGTCCTTCTCGATCCCAACGAAATCCGCACCACCCAACTAGGTCGCATCTTCATTCGCAACCTAGCCATGGTCTTCGACCCCTACCTCGAAAAACAGCACCTCAACGCTAGGCCCCTCTTCTCCAAAACCCTCTAACCCCAGCCAGGCCCTCCCCACCGTCATTTCGAGCGCAGCGAGAAATCTCTCTTGCCTTTTCTTTCTGCATCCTCGCGCCTAGCGCCGCATCCTCTTTTCGCCCCACCCACCCCACCGTCATTTCGAACGGAGCAGGCCGACGCCCTTTCTTTCACGTTTGCTCCTGCAAACGTGTCGGCCTGCGCAGAGAGAAATCTCTCTTCGTCTTCTCTAGAAATCGGGGATAGATGGAACGTTTCCGACGGTTGGCGCTTACAAATGCACCGTAATCCCCCGTCCCAAAACAAAAATGAAAGCCAGCGACAAAACTGCAGCCACAACGATCCACGCATAGTTTCTGCCAATGCCCTCCGATCCTCGCTCCGGAACGGTTCCTCTCGGAATGTAGTACATCAACCACAGCAGCCCCGAATGCGCGCCCGCCGCTGCCGGTAGTGCGGATTGCCACATCAGCTGAATTCCAATCGGATTCAAGAGTCCAGCCACACTCAAAAGCACCACCGCCGAAAAGTAAGGAATCCACGTGAGTTTCCGCAGCCGCTGTAGATCGTTCCTCGCAACTCCCACGTACCGAACCAACCCTGTGCCCACCACCAATACGGCGCCGAAGTACGAAGCTATCCCGACGACCACGAGCAGCGACCGCCACAACCAGTGCGCGGGCAAGCCATCTATGACGGCCGCCCAATCGCCGAAATTCGTGACGCCAGAAAAGAAAAAATACCCGGTGCCAGCAAAAAGATTGTACGCAAGACTTATGAGCAGAAAAAAACGCAATCGAACCGATCCGCGCGTCACTCCACGCAGCACAATCCAAAAAACCCACCCTGCCGCCAGGTTCGCCAGCGTTCCCCCCGCAGCAACCAGTCGCGAATCAAACTCGCTCGACCACGCCACAGTCGACAAAACACCCGATTTCGCCCCAGTAAGCAAAGCCACCGCAGCATGCCCCAACCCTTCGTGCAGCACATCGCCAAGGATCTCCGCCACAAGGCTGATGGCGACAACGGTCAGCACGTCGTCGCCCGCCCGCGCCGCTACGGGGCTAGTCTTCGCTGCCATGTTTCCTTCCGTTGCCACCCACGCAGCCTTCTTGCCCACGATTATATCTGTTGAGGTTCGGGGAAAAGTCTAACAGGCAAATGGCGCCACAATTCTCATCATTGAAAACCACGAACCTTGCAGGTCACATATACGATTACGCCGTTTACCAGGATCCGATAGCGCTACCTCCAAGAACTGGGTTTCGTAGCGGTACTCTGCAACTTTCGCGAGAAACCGCCTCGCCGTGTTTTCCCCTTGTCAAACTAGGAGAGCACCGAGTACACTCCTAGTCTAACTAGGGGGCCACTACACAGTGACCAAAACCGCGGAGCTACTCCCAGGCACACTCGATATGCTGATTCTCAAAGCGGTGTCCTTGAAGCCGCTGCATGGATACGGTGTGTTGGTGCGCATCCGGCAGATCTCTGGGGATGCGCTCGAGATTCCACAGGGATCCTTATATCCGGCGCTCTACCGATTGGAGCATCACGATCTCATCGCCGCCGCATGGGGTCAGAGCGAGAACAACCGCAGGGCGAAGTATTACACCTTAACAGCCGCAGGGCGCCGCCGTCTGCGTGATGAAACGGCGGGCTGGAACCGGCTAGCGACTGCGATTGCCGCGGCCTTGAATACGACGTCGGAGGAGGTGTGACATGTTCAAGCGCCTGCGTTCTTTGTTTCGTGTGCTCACTCGGCGGCGTGAGTTTGAAGACGGTATGACCGAGGAACTGCGCTTTCACGTCGAGCAATACACCGATGAACTCGTGCGCACTGGCATGTCTCCGGGAAAAGCGGCCCGTCTAGCGCAGCAAGAGCTCGGCAGCCTTACCAATGTCAAAGGGGATTGCCGCGAAGCATTTGGCGTTCACCTGTTCGATGAGTTCCGAAGGGAGCTGAGTTACGCCGCCCGATTATTGCGAAAGACGCCAGGATTCACAGCTACCGCTCTTCTGACCCTCGCCATTTGTCTCGGCGCCAATCTTACAATTTTTGCCGTGATCGACTCGGTGCTGCTTCGTCCCCTCCCATTTCCCGAGCCCGGCCGGCTCATGACGATATTCAACACGTATCCGAAAGCAGGTGTCGACCGCGACGGCTCGTCGCTGACCAACTACTACGAACGCCGCGGTCATATTTCCGCTTTCGCCTCGCTCGCGATCTATGGCTATAGCACGGAGATTATCGGTGACCCTGGCTCAACGGCACGCGAGCAGACCATGCGAGTATCTCCGGATTTTTTCTCTACGCTTGGGCTCGGCCCCGCGATCGGACGCACTTTCACAGACGAGGAAACCACTTCTGAAACCGATCACGTTGCCATTCTTTCCGACACATTTTGGGGGCAACGATACAACGCCGACCCCAACGTGCTCGGAAAGCAGATTCGTGTAAACAGCGTTCCCAGAACCGTGATTGGTGTCTTGCCTCCCACTTTCCGCTTTCTCTCTGCCGATACCCGTTTGTTCCTTCCCCTTGCATCGCGCCCCGAGGATCGCTTGCCTTCGCGGCGGCACTCTGGGGGAAACGTCATTCAAATGATCGCCCGCCTCAAACCGGACGCCACTCTCGCCCAAGCCCAGTCGCAAATCGACGCGCAGAACGCCACGTTGGAATTGGACGACCCCCAAGCCAAAATGATCGCTGATGCGGGCTTCCGTTCCCTGGTCGTGCCATTGCATGCCGACCACGTCGCCGCCATCCGTCCAACCCTACTATTGTTGCAAGCCGGCGCGATGGCCCTTCTCTTAATTGGCGCAGTCAACCTTGTGAACCTGCTTCTCGTCCGTGCCAGCAGTCGAGTTAAAGAGTTAGCCGTTCGCCAGGCGCTTGGCGCAAGTCGGGGATACCTCGTCAGCGAAGTGATCGTCGAGACCACGTTGCTCACGATTGTCGGAGGATTACTCGGACTCGCCGTCGCTGCCGGCGGAATCCATCTTCTGCGCCTGTTAGGTGCTGATCGCCTGCCCTTGGGAGGTCGCATCGCCTTTGACGCGCGATTGGCAATGGTCGGCCTGGTCGCAGCCATCATCATGGGCATCGTGTTCGCGGTGCCCATCGCCTGGTTCAATCTTCGACGCCATCTCGGTAATACCCTCCAATCAGAGAGCCGCGGTGGAACGAGCGGCCGCACCGCTCAAAGGATGCGCCATGGCTTCATCGTCTCTCAAATTGCCTTGGCGTTCATCCTGTTGGCGGGAGCCGGTTTGCTCGGGCTCAGTCTTCAGCGTGCCATGGCCGTTTCTCCGGGCTTCCAGTCCGACCACGTCCTCACCGGGCAAATCCTGCTTCCCTGGGCAACCTACCCCGACGCAGCCCGGCTGACATTTGTTGAAAGCCTGATGGACAACCTCAGCCACATGCCAGGAGTGTTGTCCGCAGGCGTGGTCAACAACGTACCCTTCAGCGGCCACAACGGCAAAAGCGCCGCTACCGTTATGGGGCACGTTCGCCGTCCGGGCGAATCCGCCCGAGGGCATTATTCTTACGGAGTCGCGGGCGACTACTTTCGCGCTATGGGCTTCTCACTGCTTGCCGGACGTTTCCTCACCGCCGACGATTCGCGTCGCTCCGAGCGAGTCTGCGTTGTGGATGAAGACTTCGCTCGATACTACTGGCCGAACGCCAGCGCCATTGGCCAGCGCCTGTGGGACGGCTCCGAAGCGGCGAAGGATGCCGAAGCATTCACCGTCGTCGGCGTTGTTGGCGGGGCCAAACAAGCGGGGCTCACCGAAGACGAAGCCCAGGGCGCGATTTATTATCCTTATGCCTTCCGTATTGATGACAGCTTCTTCGTCGCCGTTCGCACGAGCCTTCCTCCGGAATCGCTCGGGCTGGCGCTCCAAAAGGAAGTTCGGCAAATCGACCCAGACATCCCGGTCAATGACCTTCGGTCGATGGAAACTCGCATTACCGACAGCCTTGCCGCGCGTCGTTCCCCTGCGCTTCTAGCTGGTCTCTTTTCTGGCATAGCTCTGCTGCTCACCGCCATCGGCACTTACGGTGTGTTGAGCTACGCCGTAGCACAGCGTCGTCGCGAAATCGGTCTGCGCATGGCGCTGGGGGCGCAACCGCGACAGATCCGCATCCAATTTCTTTCTCTCTCGCTACGCCTGCTCGCCAGCGGAACGATACTAGGCGTCATCGGAGCCTGGCTCACAGGCCAGGCCATGCAGGCGGTGCTTTTCCACGTACAGCCCCTCAATCTGGCCATCCTGGCAGGTGCTGCGTGCCTCATAGGGCTGGTCTCTCTAGCCGCGTGTCTGCTGCCATCTCAACGAGCCGCTCGCATATCCCCAATGGAAGCCCTCACCGAGCAGTAGAGAGTCCACTCAACTTGTCCTGTACGAACGAAGGCTGCGGGCAGCGTAGAACGGCGATGGCGAGTTCAGTAGAACTGGTCTCTATGTTGAAGGCCTGAAGGTCTTAGGGGCGTGAGTCTTGACTTCACTTCCTTCGAATCCGGAGGGCTCCAGCGGTCTCAACAGACACATTTTTCGCGCACCAAATTCTCGCGCATCCGGCAGTCCTCTTATCGACTTGCGCCTCATGCGCATCTGATTCGAATTATTACTACATAAGAAATAACTTGACAAGTGATCATAACTTGCGGTAAGGTGCGCCGTGAGCATCGCCTTCCAGCCCCGCCCTACACCGTGTCATCCTGAGCGTAGCAAACGATCCCGGCTCGTTCTTTGCTTAACGCGAACCCTTCCGATAGCGCAATCGTATGCCGCCACCTTTCCTTCTCGTTCGCACGTGTCGGTCGCCAACTGCCCATCCCATCCCGTCTTTCTCGGTGAACTCTGTGAACGCCACCCTGCCCCGGTCCCGCCGGAGCGCTAAGACCTACTCGATGCTCCAGTCCCGCCAATCCACCCGTCCACACCGTCCAGTCCACGCCCCAATCCCATTTAGAATCAACGCCGATCCACCTCCCGCAACCGTTGCATTTAAAGAACTTACGCCAAGCCTAAACCCTTTAGATGCAAAGTTTACAAAAAACCGGGGGAGGGTGGCACAGACTTTAGCCTGTGCAAACTTCCACCTCACCCCAGCTGCTAACGCGGAGCACACCGCACCTACAGCGCCGCCATCGACTCAAAATGATAGGATGGGTTCCGGCTGCCGATTATAGAGGCGCAGCATGCTGCGCCCCATCTCGGCAACCAAGCGAGCTAATGACCACCCAAGTTCCAGTCCTCGTCGTCGGCGGCGGAATCTCCGGCCTCGCCTGCGCCCACTACCTTCGCAAGTCCGGCATCGACGCTCACGTAGTCGAGGCCTCCGCGCGCCCCGGTGGCGTAATCCGCTCCGAGCGCCGCGACGGTTTCCTCCTCGAACTAGGCCCGCAGAGTTTCAGCGGCACTACCCAACTCCTCGAACTCTGCCGCGAACTAGGCATCCAAAACGAATTGCTAGAAGCCCCGCCCCGCGCTCCCAGATTCCTCCTCCTCAATGGCCAACTCAAACAAGCGCCTCTAAGCCCGCCCGCTTTCTTCGCCTCTTCCCTCTTCAGTGCCAAAGCAAAATGGAGCGTCCTCCGCGACGCAACCGGCCGCAGCGCTCCACCCTACATAGACGAATCTGTCGCCACCTTCACGCGTCGCAAATTTTCCGCCGAACTCCTCGACAAACTTGTTGGCCCCTTCGTTTCCGGCATCTACGCCGGCGACCCGGAAAAACTAAGTCTCCGCGCGGCCTTCCCCCAACTTTTCGAGGCCGAACGATCCGCAGGCAGCATCATCCGCGGCATGCTACGTGTCGGCAAATCAAAACCCGGCCCAAAACAACGGCCAACTCTTCAAAGCTTTCGCGATGGAAATGAAAGGCTCGTCAAAGCGCTTGCCGCAAATCTCGGACCGGCCCTGCGCTGTGGAGTAGAAGTAACCACGATTCAGAACAGCGGCGCGGAAAGCCCCCAATCAGGCAAACCATTTGTGGTGGAAGCCAGAACGGGTGCAGGCACCGAGAACATACTCGCCGGCCGTCTCGTTCTCGCCGCACCAACCTATGTTGCTGCAAATCTTCTCCCGCCAGCAGTTGCAGCCTCGTTTGGAAAAATTGAATACGCTCCCATTGCAGTGGTCTCGCTTGGATACCAAAAGCAGGATGTAGGACATTCACTGGATGGATTTGGATTTCTCATCCCCCGCTCCGAAGGCCTGCGCACGCTTGGAACCGTCTGGAATTCGTCGCTCTTTCCCAATCGCGCCCCTCAAGGCTCCGTTTCGCTCACAGGCTTTATTGGCGGCGCGACAGATCCCCAAGCTATATCGCTCTCCGCCGAAGAGATAAGCGCCATCGTTCATCGAGAAATTGCGCCAATCCTCTCTATCCGCAACCACCCAACATTCTCAAACGTCGAGATCTACCAGCGCGCTCTGCCCCAATACAACATCGGCCACACCGCGCGGATCGCCAATCTCGAACGAGAATCTTCTGCTCTTCTAAACCTCAGGCTTGTGGGAAACTATCTCCGCGGACCGGCCATCGGCGCCTGCATCGAACAAGCCCTCGCCGTGGCCGACCAAATTCGAGCTAGTGTTTCGCACGCAAGCTCTGGCTGACCACGACGGTCATCCGAACCATTGTTTCCGCCGTATAGTCTTTGAGGAGAGGAAGAAGCCGACGCTCGTGTTCCTGGCGGCTTTCACAAGCAGCGGTCCCCGCGAAGTGTCGCCTGACGCGACGCTGCTCTTGCGCCTTCTTCATAAAGACGTGAGCGCCTTTGAACAGCTCTACGATCGCCACTCGCGCCTCGTTTACGGGCTGGTTCTGCGCATTCTCCAGCAGGCCTCGACCTCCGAAGAAGTCGTCCAGGATGTCTTCCTGCAACTCTGGCGCAACGCGGATCAGTACGACGCGGCGCGCGGTCCTTTTGTTCCCTGGCTGTGTACCATGGCGCGCAACCGCGCCCTTGATCACCTTCGTCTGAAGAGCGAACGCCAGCGTCGGCGTGAAGATCAACCTGAAGAACTGCCCAGCGTCATCGTTGCTCCCGACTACGAAAAGGCCCTCGACGAAAAACGACGCGCTGAACGCGTCCGCGCCTTGATGGCTTCTCTCACGCCGCAGCAGAAAAAAGCCATCGAGCTGGCCTATTTTGAAGGCCTGAGCCATTCGGAGATTGCGGCAGCCTTGAAAGAACCGCTCGGCACAGTAAAAAGCTGGATAAGAAACGGTTTGCTTCGCCTGAAAGAAGGATTGCAGGCTACAACGTGAAGAACTGCGACCAATTCCGTGACTTGATCGAAGCGTACGCTCTCGGTGCGCTCGACCCCGAAGACCGCGCCGCGGTCGAAGCGCATCTCGCGACTGGTTGCGCTGATTGCGCCAAAGCCGTCGAAGAAGCACGCTGGCTCGTCTGCCAACTCGCCTACACAGCTCCCGAAGCTGCTCCCTCGGACATGCTCAAAGGCCGTCTGATGCAAACGGTCCGCGCCGAAGCACAATCCCAAGCAAAGCCGCACGTCATCCCCGGCAAGAGCGTCGTTCCTTTCTGGCTTTGGGCAGGCGTGGCCGCGCTCCTAGTCTTTTCAATTTACTCCGCATGGAACACGCGCCGCCTTATAGGCGAAATTCGCGAGGCCAACGAACGCGCCGCCGCGCTAAACATCGAACGCCAAAAAATCGAAGAACAACTCGCCGATGCCAAACGCCAGGCCACCATCATGATGGATCCCGCTTCCCACAAAATTGCTCTCTGGGGGGAACACGCACACCCCGAAACGCTGGAAGCCAAATGGCATTCCCAACTCGGCGTGTGCATCATGGGCGAAAAAGTTCCGATGCCCAGCGCTAATCACGTATTGCAGGTATGGTTCATTCCAAAGAAGGAAGGCGCGCCGCCCATGCCTTCAGCGATGGTGCGCCCCGATGCCAACGGAAAACTGATGCTTTACGTTTCCGCCCCGCCCGAGTCCATGGACAACACGAAAGCCATCGCCATCACCGAGGAGCCGGCCGGCGGCAGCGGTTGGCCCACGACTCCCATCCTTTGGTCCGGCAACGTCACCTGAGAGGCTCAGCGAAACGTCAGCTAACGATGTGTCTTTTTCCGAAACGCAGTGCGAGCCGCACCTTACGCCGTTTCGCTGCCTCTCGAAAGCGCTGTCTCTCTTCGGCAGTCTTCAAGATCAGTGGCGCAACAGGCTTGGGAAGTCTGGTGTGCTCATCGATGGCCACAAACGTGACATACGCCGACGTCGTGTGCTTCCGCACTTCCGTCATCGCGTTTTCCGAATAGACCTCGACGCCAACTTCCATCGATGTTCGAAACACGCGGTTTACTTGCGATTTCAAATTCACGATCTCACCCAGATTTACGGGGTTACGAAAATCGATGTAGTCCACCGATGCTGTCACTACGTAACTGTTCGAATGCCGATGCGCCGCCATCGCGGCTACCATGTCCACCAAATGCATCACCTGCCCGCCGAGGAGCTTTCCCAAAGGGTTCGTCTGCGCAGGCAGCACGATTTCCGTCATCTCCGACCTCGACGCGCTGACGAGTTTGCCCTTCAACGCCACTTCCCAGTTCATCTCACTCTTCACCAGCTGCTTGCGATTCATTTGTTCCCCGTTCCTTGGCTGCTTTGGAACGCAGTCTCTTTCCCCGTATAATACGGGAGCAAACCATGCCCGACCAAAAGAAAACCCGACGGCAGATGCTCGAAGAGTTTGTCGCTAAGAAGCCGGACGACGCCTTCTCCCGCTACGGTCTGGCGATGGAGTGCATGAACAGCGGAGACCCGAGCGCCGCCGATGGCCACTTTCGCGTCCTCGTGGAGCGTAACGCCGACTACATACCGGCCTATTTAATGTATGGACAGCTTTTGGCGCGCGAGTCGCGCAACGAAGAAGCCCGCCAAGTTCTTTCGAACGGCATCGTCGCAGCGGATAAAAAAGGCGACCAGCACGCCCGCTCCGAAATGGAAACTCTCCTCGGCGAGCTTTCCTAACGGCGCGCATCTGAAACTTCTTATTGAATGGACGATTTTCGAGGCCGCTAGGAAAACCCTACTTGAAATCCGGCGTTGCGTTATTCGTAGCGGAGCGCAACCACGGGATCGACCCGCGTCGCTCGACGCGCAGGAATGTAACTCGCCAACAGTGCCACCAAAAACAGGAATAGTGCCACTTCAACGAACGTTGCAGGGTCGGTCGGTGTCACATGAAAGAGAAAACTCTTCATCAGACGTGTCAACGCGAACGCCCCTGCAGTGCCCAGCGAGATGCCAAGCACTGCGAGTCGCATTCCACTGCTCAACACCAGCCGCAACACACTGGACCGTCCGGCTCCCAGCGCCATGCGAACGCCGATTTCGTGCGTTCGCTGCGCGACCGTATTGGACATCACTCCATAGATTCCCAGGCTGGCCAGCACGAGAGCCAGTCCTGCAAACAGACTGAGCAGCATCGTGCGAAGTTGCGGCTGCGCCACGGCTTGCGCCATCAATTGCGCTCCCGTGGAGATTTCCCCGACTGGCTGGTCTTTGTCCACAGACACGACTTGACTCCGCACCGTCGTAGCCACTTGCGAAGCATCGGAATCCGAACGCAGGAACAGATTCATGTCACCCCAGCCCATCTGCGTATAAGGTTCGTACACGGTCATCGTTGCTGGCTCGCCGAGACCGTCATCCTTCACATCGCCGACGACGCCCACAATTTCGCGCCATATCGATGCTCCGACGGGCGCGCCGATCCCGATGTTAATCGTCTGCCCGATGGGATTCTTATCGTGAAAAAATTGGTATGCGACCGCCTGGCTGATGATGGCCACGCGGGGAGTGCCAAGCGAATCCTCCTTGGTGAAATACCTTCCAACCAAAAGTGGGATTCCCAACGTATGAAAGTAATTCGGACTGATCACATAGTAGCCTGCGGAAGGCTGGTCAGCCGGCGAAAGAGCTTGCAGATCCTTCGTCATAAACGCAAAGGAGAGGTTCGATCCCTCCATCGGATTGCCGCTCGCAGCAGCCACTTCTCTGACTCCTTGCATAGATTCAATCCGTTCGAGCAACTGATCAAAGAACTGAATCTTTTGCGCATCCGTCGAGTACTTCGAGCGCGGCAGCGAAATATCCGCGGTCACGACGTTTTTATACTGAAAGCCGGGATCAACCGTTTGCAGCCGCAGAAAACTCTTTAACAGCAGGCCCGAACCAACCAGAAGCACAAGCGCCAGTGTTGTCTCCAAAACCACGAGCGCGCTGCGCACCCCTTGGCGGCCCGTGCTGGAGGTCCTTCCACCTTCCTTGAGCGTCTCGGCGGGAGCGCCCCGCGTGATCTGTAGCGCCGGTGCAAAACCGAATAGCAGCCCGGTCAAACCCGCCACTCCAGCGGCAAAAGCAAGCACCGGCAAATTCAAACCAATACTCGCCGCACGGGGGAGATTGGACGGAGGCAAAGTTCGTAGCGCACGAATCGCCCACTCGGCCAACAGCAGACCGATACCTGTGGCAATCCCGCTCAGCAGAATGCTCTCTGTCAGCAACTGTCGAGCAATACGCAGCCTGCTTGCACCAAGCGAAAAACGAATCGCAATTTCCCGTTGCCGCGCCGTCGCTCGCGCAAGAAGAAGATTCGCAACGTTGGCGCACGCAATCAACAACAGAAATCCAACTGCCCCAAACAAAACCAGCAGCGTCGGCCGAACGTTTCCGACAGTCGCCTCATTCAACGACAGCAGTTTGGAACTCCACCCGGTGTTCGTCCGCGGATATTGCTGCTCGAGCCGCTTCGAAATCCCAACCATCTCCGCCTGCGCCTTATCGATGCTTACATTCGGCTTGAGCCGCGCCATCACCCGCAAATAGTGAGCACCCCTGGCCCCTGGGCTCAGGGCGTCTGCGTCAAACTCCGAAGGGAGCCACAAATCCACGCCGCGCGGAAACTGGAAGCCGTTTTGCATTACACCCACGACGCGATACGGTTGGCCATCGAGCGTCAAAGATTTTCCGACAACCTGCGGATCACTTCCAAAGTGCCGCATCCACAAGCCATAGCTCAATACGACGACGCTCGCTTTGCCCAGGACATCGTCTTCCGGCAAAAGCGTTCGTCCTATGGCCGGCGTAGCCCCCATCACCGCAAAAAACGACGACGCCACGCGTGCGCCGCTCAATCGTTCGGGTTCCGCGCCTCCGGTGTAGTCGAAATCTCCTCGGGCGATCGATGCCATGTTCTCGAAGGCCGTTGATTCCTTTTTCCAGTCCACGTAATTCGGCGGCGAAACAGAGAATTGCGGAAATCCTCTGCTGGGATTGCTCTCAACAACTAGGACGATCCGGTCAGGATCGTTATAAGGAAGCGGATTTAGAAGCACCGCGTGAATCACGGAGAAAATCGCGGTGTTAGCTCCAATGCCAAGGGCAAGCGTCAAGATGGCGACCACTGCAAAACCCGCGTTCTTTCGCAGCATCCGCAAGCCGCAGCGCACGTCCTGCCAAAGCGACTCGATAAAGGTGAAGCTGTTCATGCGGTAAATCTCCTCTCGGATTTGCGTGGGATTGCCCAGCTTTCGCCTCGCAGCGTATCGCGCCACTTCCGGCGTCATGCCTCTAGCGATGTTTTCTTCGGTCTCAATCTCGAGGTACGTCTGCAGCTCGCGTTCTCGTTCTTCATCCCATTGCGCACGGCGTAAGAAACGGGTCCATCCCATGGCACTACTCCTTGGCCGGGCGCAGGACCCGGTTGATCGCGCCCACTAATTGTTCCCAGCGGCTGGTTTGGTGAGCCAACTGCCGCCGGCCCGCGGCGGTCAGCCGGTAATAACGCGCTTTGCGGTTGTTTTCGGAGGTCCCCCAGAACGAGGCGATCCAGCCGCGGTCCTCGAGCCGATGCAGCGCCGGAT
>DATFZQ010000120.1:0-3642 GCA_035314345.1 Candidatus Acidiferrum sp. | reverse complement strand
AGAGACTGCTTCTCTCCAGAAGTGTAAGCGCCGTACCCACTATGCAGCAGCACAGCAAATCTTCCGTCCGGCGATATCGCGGCTGCCGTCGGTAGATTGTTGACTTGCCGCGGCACCCCGGGAACTTCACCAAGCAATTTGCCGTTAGGCAGCCACATCTTTTGCGGCGCATCCTGCGCGCAGAGCGCCGGCGCCATAAGGCTAAGCAAGACTGCAGAAACACGCAGGAAATGGAGTTTGCGAGCGTATCGAGTGTGATTTTCCATCGCGCGAGTATAGCGTTTTCGTGTTAAAAATTGCTAAACGCGGGTCTTGTAGGGGGGCAGCACCGCTGCGCTCCAGCTTGCCCTGGCGTTTCGAGCAAGCCGCCCAAGTCTCGATTCCCTCCCTTATGGCTTAATCCTGTTCGCGGTCCACCCGGGATGCTCTTCCCGCATTCTGCCGAGAGCGCCTTCCTGCAAACTGCACCCGCGCTTGACGCAATCCATCGCCTGGCCTATGGTTTTGCGCGCGGCTTAAATTGCAATTGCACAGTTCTGTCGCAACGTCCAATGCGACAGAAACTTTCGCGCACACCTTCGCTCTAAGAAAGGTCCCACATGCCCGCCGTCGAGGCCAAAGTTTTTCAGATCGATGCCCTGCGCGAATTCAGCACGCGCATTTTTCTCCATTTTGGCGTTCCCAAAGAAGACGCCATCCAGGCCGCCGACGTTCTCGCCTCGGCCGATCTCCGCGGCATCGACTCGCACGGAGTAGCCCGCCTTTATAGCTATGTCGGAATGCTAAGCGAAGGTCACATCAATCCCAAACCAAAGATCACCATCGTCCGTTCCACGATGAGCACGGCCACCATCGACGGCGATAACGGTCTCGGTCTAGTCGTCGGTCCTCATTCGAATCGCATCGCCATGGAGATGGCGGAAAAAGCCGGCTCCGGCTGGGTCAGCGTCTGCAACACCAACCACTTCGGCATTGCCGGCTACTACGTCCTCGAAGCTCTCGAGCGTGACATGATCGGCTGGGCCATGACCAATTCAACCAGTCTGGTCACTCCGTTGTGGGGTATGGAGCGCATGCTCGGCACCAATCCCATCGCCATAGCTTTCCCCGGCAAGGAAGAGCCGCCTATCGTGATCGACATGGCCACGTGCGCTGCCGCCTACGGAAAAATTGAAATGGCTCGCCGCAAAGGCGAACCAATCCCCATCGGTTGGGGAATCGATAATCAGGGTCGCAACACCACAAATCCAGACGACCCCGTGAACGGTGGCTGTCTGCTGCCGCTCGGTTCCGACCGCGAACGCGGCGGACATAAAGGTTACGGCTTGGCCTTGATGGTGGATGTCTTGTGCGGAGTGCTCAGCGGCGCGAACTGGGGTCCATTCGCTCCGCCCTTTGCGTTGCGTCAGGAAATTCCGAAGCGCAGCGTTGGCAAAGGCATCGGCCATTTCTTCGGGGCCATGCGCATTGACGGCTTCATCGATGCCGATGACTTTAAGCGCCAGATCGACGACTATGTCCGCACTTTCCGAGCCACCAAACCCGCTCCCGGTACCAACGGCCCGCTCATTCCCGGCGATCCCGAGCGCGTCGCGGAGCGTGAGCGCCGCAAAACCGGGGTGCCACTCATTATGCCCATTGTCGAGGATCTCCGCTCTATCTCCAAGCAAACGGGCATCCCATTCGAATGAAGCCGTGGCTGCTCCAACGTAGCCACAAAGCCATTCGAATGGCCAAGTGTTGCGAAGAACCCAAACGCGAACAGTCTCGCGTCAGTGATTTGATGCCGTAGCCGCAGGTGCGCTCGTGACTCTCTTCAAATCCGCTGTGAGAGCCGAGAGTGCTCCGTCGAAATTGTTGTCGTGCGTTTTCTGTAGAACCGCTATCGGGATCGACTCCGTTAGCGCCCATAACACATAATGCGTTTTCCGGTCGTAGATGACGAGCCGGAACATCGGCACCGGGTCGGACGCGCCGTTCACCTTGTTTCCACTGGAAGGTCCGGGAGGAGCGATCAGTTGCAACTCAAACACGACGTCAGCTTCCGAGGGATCCGCAACAAGCTGGTACCGCCCCCAACTTTGCATAGCCGCATAAAACTGGTTGTACGGACGGTCTGGATCGCCGCTGAAGGGATGCGGAAAAAGCCCGCTGTCGGCCCCGGCATTCGAGACGAAGACTGTTTTTGCATTCAGCAGAGTCGGCGGAACGGGTGCTAACGAGAGAGGAGGCGGCGGTGCTTGAGCACCTGTTGCAACGGCGAACAGCAGCGCGGCACATAATAACTGAAGGAATCGCGTTCGGGTCAGGTCTAGCATGGCTTCCTCCGGTAACAGCAAGGACTTGGCAGCTCTCTATATCAAGAGACGTGCCGTGCTCCTGACCAGTTTCGCCAGCATGCAGCTTGTGTGCAGAGAAGAGAGCTGCGGAACAACAGCCCTGGATTCCAAAACCAGAGGCAAACCAGCTCCGAATCCATCACGCGGGACGGATCGCCATGACAACTCGTTCGCGCCGGCTGAAAAACGCAAAAATACCCAGGAGTTGCTTCCACGGAAAATATTTCTTGTTGAGCAATCCCATGCCATACGCCCCTTCTTCGCCCGTCACAATCTCGGCCCTGGCATCGATCCATTCGCCTAGCAGCTCGCCCCGCATGGTGCAGGGTGCAATTCCCACGCGTGGATTGTTGTGAATCCGTTTCACTTTTCCGGTATTTCCAATCGTGTAGATGTAGAGCCGCGCCTCGTCTCCAGAAAGATCGGTGCGCGGATCCGCGGCGAACCAGACCGGCGTCTTCACGCCCTCGCCATTCTTTTTGAATGTCTCGAGACTGAGATATTTTTGATCGCGAAAAGCCGCAAATCCCATCGCATCGCTCCTGCAAGTTCGATGCACGCCATTCTACATGCGGCACAAGTATAAAGGGCAAGCCCGCCATGAGCCTGCCCTTTGCAGAACTACGATCCGCGCTCCCCATATCACACGCTTGCTTCGCGCTCTCACTCCGCCCTGTTTACTTCGAGCGGACGTAGGTCACGTCTTCCGTGAAGGCGTCTTTTTGATCTTTGCGGAAGGTCCAGGTCGTTTTGAAATGGTCGTTATCGATGAAGGTGTAAACGGCGTGATGCATGTGTCCGTCGTTCGGGCTCTTCAGGTTCGTTGCGCCCTCGAACTCAAATGTGAGCGTCTTTGCATCCGGCGCGTACACTCCGCGCATGGTTGGCTGGTTGCCCGCCATACAGTAGTGCGTGAGCTTCAGCTGTTCGCCATCCATGTAATAGAGCGTGATCATCTCAACCGGCTTGCCTTGCTCTGTCATGTGGACCCGTTCGATCACGGCCGTTCCTCCAGAAGTCAGCTCCAGGTCCAGCGTCGCCTTCTCTTTGCTCAATGCCTCAGTCTCCCAATGACCCGCCAGCGATTTCAACTGCTCGAAAGCCGCTGTTCCATTGCCGCCAGCCTTGGCCGGCGCGATTGCAAAAGCAAGCACCGCCGCGACAGCTGCTAAGACTTTCGTTCCCGTTCTCACGTTCATAACTTTCTCCTCCTTATTATTTGATCTACAGACTCGACCACTCGAAATCTCGCCGCGCAACTTCATGGCTTGGCGTGTTGTGCATGCGTTTGCTTGCCGAATTT
>DATFZQ010000119.1:0-5038 GCA_035314345.1 Candidatus Acidiferrum sp. | reverse complement strand
CGTGATCGCGACGCCAGCCCGCTCTTCCTCGGTCAACACGGGATTGTTTCCACCCAACAAACCCGTGTCGAACTTACTGGCGGTCGCGGTTGGCTCTGTTGGTCCTTGTACAGATGGCGTCGCTCCCGGTGAAGGCTTCGCCGCGGGCGACGCCGTTGCCTCCGGTGTAGTGGCCGCGGCGGCGGGTGCTACACTCTGCTGCGGGGGCGCTGGAGGCGCGGCCTGCGCTGACAAGGAGAAAAACGCAAAAACAAGAAAAGGAACTGTTTTCATGTTATCGCTGCTGCCAGTTGAAGTCGCGGACGTAGATCCCAAGAGGGTTGCGCTGGATTTCAGTTTGTCGGGCGTCGGTGCTCGGAGCTACGATGTAAATCTCCAGGGTGGCGCGCATTATTATTGGTTGTCCAACTAAGCTTCCATCGCGGTCCCGCGTCGTCTCCTGCCAATCGACTTCCCAGGTGTTCTCCGTGATCGGGAGTACCGTTGAGATGTCGGTATTCACCGTGACTTTGGCTGAGCGTGTAAACGGCGAAGTTTCCGGCGTCCCGTTCAAAAATTCGTTCATTTTTGCGGTCGCCGGATCCTTGGTCTTCAGCATGCCGTACACGCAAAAAATAGCCTTTCTTTGCACTTCAAGATCCGGGGTCACCAGGCGCGCGGCGGCAATGAACGACGCTAGCGACGCGCGCACTACGCGCGGGTCGGCCGGCGCAGCTAACTGCGCCGGCCCTACCGCCACCGCCTCCCCCAATTTATCCACCTCGATCACGTACGGGACATATTTGGTTTGACTGCCAAAGTAGATAATCCCGGCAACGCAAGCTAACGCGATCAAGAGAGACGCGACAGCGATCAACTGCCAAACATGAAGCGAACCGAACGCTCGATCAATCTGGCTGTTCGATTGTCGCCTAGCGTCAAGATATGGATTCGCGGTCTGCTCCACTTGACCATTCCCGGACGGTGCAGTCGGCACGAGTTCTTTGTGCGAGAAAATGTTCATACTTCCACTAACTCCTTCTCCTCGTCTGGTGCCCGCTCACCAATATATTCACTCAATGTTAGGCCGCGGCGACGTAGCCACTCGTACACCCATTGCTTCCCAAAGCGCTCTTGGCACCTCTTTACTTGGGCCACTGACTCCTTATCGCTGACGCCGACAAAGGCGAGGGCCAGCGGCCCGAGCGCCAAGTCAAAAAGTCGCTGGTGATCGTCGCTCTTGTAATAATAGTCACGTTTGGGAGTTGCCCCGGCGATGATTTCGATCTCCCGGTCGTTCAATCCGAAACGTCGGTAAAGCGCTCCTCCGTCTTCGTCCTTTGCATTGGGATTTGGGAGGAAAATTTTAGTGGCCGTTGAATCCTTGATGATATCTAGGATCCCGCTGTTAATCGCGTCCGAAAGGCTCTGGGTCGCCATCAAGACCAGGCAGTTCGCTTTCCGCAAAACGCGCAGCCACTCCTTAATTTTGTCTCTGAAAACCGGGTGGCTCAACATGAGCCAAGCCTCATCCAAAAAAATCGCGGCGGGTTGACCACGCAACGAACGTTCGATGCGCCGGAAAAGATAGAGAAGAATCGGTAAGCCGTACTTCGGCGCAAGATTCATTAGTTCCTCCACCTCAAAAACGGTAAAGGCGTCCAAACCTAACGTGTCCTCCTGCGCGTCAAACAATCGTCCCTTAGAACCGTCCAGCGTGTACTCGTTTAGCACCTCACGAATTGCGTTGTCCTGGACCGTGGAACAAAAATCCGTTAAACTTGTATGCTTTCGTTGATGTAGACTCTTAATTGACCTTCCAATTTCGTTGCGTTGCGCCGGCGTCACTAAAAGGCCGTTTAGGGCGCAGATTTGTTCCAGCCATTCGGCGGCCCACGATCGGTCGCTGTCGGTGTCCAGATACTGCAAAGGACAAAAGCTTAGCGTTTCGTCGTCGCCCGCAACGTTATAATGCGTGCCTCCCGCGGCCGTGCAGTAGGTGTACATACTCATACCCTTATCGAAGCAATAGAGGGTCATACCGGGGTAGCGGCGCAATTGCGCCGCGTTGGCTCCGAGGAAGCTGGATTTACCGGTGTGCGTCGGTCCGAAGACGAGGGTGCTACCTATATCACGGACATGAAGATTTAAATGAAATGGCGTGCTCCCTGTCGTGAGAACGTGCATGAGCGGGGGCGACCCTTCCGGATAAAATGGGCAGGGAGCTTTGTTTTCTCCGGTCCAGATAGAGGACACAGGCAGCAGGTCGGACAGATTCATGGTGTTCACCAAGGGCCGTCGGACATTTTCAACCCCGTGCCCTGGCAGACTGCCGAGCCACGCATCCATCGTATTGATTGTTTCAATCCTGGCAGTAAACCCGAGGTTATTGATCACTTTCTCGGCTACGCGGGCGCTGTGCTCAACTTGGCGGCGGTCCTCGTCAAAAAATAACAAATTCACAGTGTAATAGCCTGCGCTGACCACCCCGCCGCTGATGCCCAGTTTCGCGGCTGAAGCGTCTGTTACCATCGACGCCGCATCCTCGTTTATATTATCGGTTTTTAGATTGAGGACCTGGGCGAGAAATGGAATCACCTGTTGCTTCCATTTTTTGCGAAACCGCTCGATATGAGACAACGCTTCCCAACCTTCCAGGAAAATGTAGCGTGTACTCCAGCGGTACTCGATTGGGAGCTCGCCTAAGCTGGTTAACATCCCCGCGAACGAATCCGCAGGAAATCCTTCGATCGCCACGATTTGGAGGTAGTTACGGCCGATGCGTGGCAGTACCCCTCCGTGCAATTCCTGGCCTCCGATGATCGCATCCAGATATATCGGGGTTCGCGGCAATCGGATAGGCTGGCGGATCCCCGTCACACAATACTGGAAATGGCTGAGCAAATCGTCGTACACGACTTCTTTGCCATCCTCTGTCACCTCCGTGCGCGCGCCCAAACGCCGAAGCTTAAAGCTGCTGGACAACCGATTTTCGAGGGCGGCCAATTCGCGTTCGAAAAGCGCCAACGTATTTGCGGCCTCAACTTTCGGGTCCCGTTGGTGTTGGTCGTCGTCGTAAATTATCTCGCTCAGTTTCTTTATCGCGCCATCAGGCGGCAGATAGCTCACACAAATTACAAATCTGGATTCGTAGGCTGCTCCCGGCTCCGCAAAAAAGGCTCGCCTTTCTTCATCTATTGCCCGTGAGACGGGGTCGGGGAAATGCGACAATGCTCGGGCGCTATACGGGTTTGCCGGACAGCGGACTGCGTCTACGTGCAGCATCCACCCGTTGCCCAAACGCGCGAGCGCTTGGTTTAACCTCGCCGACACAACATCGCGTGCCTGGTCGGTGACGCTGGCGTTGTCCGCGCCGGTATATTCCCAACCGGCAAAGAGCGCGCCGTTTTTACCCATCACGACGCCGTCATCAACTACCGCCGCATAATTAAGGAGATCGCAGAGAGCCTCGTCTTGGGCGCGGTGCCGTTTTAGCTGCAGGGTCCGATCCACTTCGCGCAGTCGTACATACAGAAGCCCAACTAAGACCGAGCCGACCAAAGAAATGGTCAGTATTAGAGCAGTCAGAGTAGTCATTTGGCTTTCTTCGCGAATGCGGAAATGTTGAGGCGGCGGTTATCGCGAAAAGGCGTGCTGCGGGCTGGGTAGTAACGGCGGTACAGCAACTGTCGCATGTAGACGTACCGCATCCGCGGATCCGCTTTCGCCATCCGGCGAAAGCAAAACAACGCCACCATCCAAAGGGCAATTCCCGTGATGATGGTCACCACCTGGAAACATGCGAAAATGAGCACGCACGCAATCAGCCCGGAAAAGAGCACCAGCTCTCTATCCCCGCCGAGAAACAAATGCGGCCTAATCCCAGCTCGATGCAACGTGACCCGACGTAGCGCCATAAACAACCCCATGTGTAAGACTCTGCGACTGTGTGATTTCGGCTCCCGCCGCGAATCCGAAAGCAGTGAGAGTATTTTTTGCGGCTATGATAAAAGCAATAACCAGTACGCAAAATAAAACGGCGCGGAGAAATTCGTTTACTTGCCCGCCCGCAAAAATAAGGATCCCGCCCGCCCCAACGATCCCGATGAGGCTTACCGAGTAAGCCACTGGCCCCGTGACACTGTTAGAGAGAGTGGTCAACGGCGTCTCCCACGGCAGACCTGCACCGCCCGTGGCAGCGTGGGCCGTGTGCACCGACAGGGCTAAGACTAACCACGTGAACACAATAACCAACATCCTGTACATCATTCTATTTATGTTATGTTTCTCTATTTATGTTATTTAGTGCGAAGGCCGCTTTTTCTAACTAACAGGCCGCCAATTGTAAATCCGATTTGTTCGATCAAAATCAATAACCTCCAGAATTTCGCGGACGACGCGGCCCTTGTCCGTGCGTGCGATATGGACAACGATATCGACCGCTTCGCCGATCAGTGGTTCGATCTCTCGCGGAGCGTCCGGGTGCATACTCACGAGCGTTGAAAGCCTGGTCAGGCCAGCCGCGGCATTGTTTGCGTGCAGTGTTGCGATTCCACCTTCGTGCCCGGTGTTCCAACTCATGAGCAGGTCCAAGGCTTCCGGTCCCCTCACCTCCCCGACCAGAATCCTGTCGGGCCGCATCCGCAGTGCCATACGCACAAGTTGCGTCATGCCCCTTTCGGGACTGGTGTGATACTGGACAAAGTCTTTGGCGGCGCATTGAATCTCCGCGGTGTCCTCGATGATTATGAGGCGCTCGTTCGGGAATTGATCCGTTAGCGCATGGATCAATGCATTCAGAAGGGTCGTTTTGCCGCTCCCGGTAGAACCGGTTACCAGAATATTGCGATGATCTCGGATCGCTTCACACAAACTTTTCTTTTGTTGTGGCGTCATGATGCCGGCATCCACGTACTGGTCGAGGGTGAATACCCGGCTCGCCCGTTTACGCACGGCAAAAACCGGGGCCGTCACGATTGGCGGGATTTGGCCCGCGAAGCGGGATCCGTCGAGAGGGAGTTCGCATTCGATCGAGGGGTCGTCGCGTGTGAGGGTCGCA
>DATFZQ010000118.1:0-42040 GCA_035314345.1 Candidatus Acidiferrum sp. | reverse complement strand
ATTTGTACCAGCTCCATAGCCGACGTGTATATGCCTTGTGCTTGCGTATGGTTGGCAACCCGTCCGATGCGGAAGACCTGACGCAGGAAGCATTTCTGCAGCTCTTCCGAAAGATCGCGACCTTCCGCGGCGAGTCGGCTTTTTCCACCTGGCTGCACCGGATGACGGTAAACGTAGTCCTGATGCGCTTGCGCAAGAAGACGCTTCCTGCGGCCTCTCTGGAAGAAACGACGGAACCCGATGAAGAGACTGGCGGCCCAAGGAAAGACATTGGCGCACCCGATTTGCGGCTCAGCGGAGCCGTGGACCGCGTCAATCTGGAACGCTCGATTGAAAAACTGCCACCGGGATATCGGACCGTATTTGTCCTTCATGATGTCCAGGGATTCGAGCACAACGAGATTGCAGGCATCATGGGCTGTTCGGTAGGCAATTCGAAGTCGCAGTTGCATAAAGCGAGGACGCGTCTGCGCGAGCTGCTTCAAGAAGATGTACGCGACCAGGCTCGAGCGGAACGTCACGCTGCAAAAACGCAGGCGGGGCTCGGCGATTGAGTTAGAATGCAGCCAACTGTCTGGGCCGGGGAAGCGTCTTACTAGTCAAAGATGTAGTCGAGCGGGAAGGCTACCAGGTCTTTAGCCGCGGAGCGAAGTGCCATGCAGTGCAAAGACGTAGAACTTGTGTTGGAGCAGGAAGGGCTTGAGCCGCTTCCCGCTGAGGCGCGCGCGCATTTGGCCGAATGCCGCGATTGCCGCAATTACATCGCGGACCTCACCAGTATCGTGGACGCGGCGAAAAAGTTGCCGCCGGAAATTACTCCCCCGGATCGAGTTTGGATTTCTCTTCGCGCGCAATTGGAAGAAGAAGGAATCATCAGAACTCCGGCGGACGTTATTCCTGCCGAATCGGCTTCCTGGTGGCAATCGATTGGCGCGTTCTTCAGCAACCGCGTGCTGACCACAGCCATGGTTGGCATCCTCATCGCAGCTGCGGCTGTTTTTCAGATTCGCAGTGACCGGACCGTACGTGTAGCGCCACCCACCCAAACCGCCAAGGTCCAACCCGTGGTTTCTCCCCCGGAGAAGCCCGTCCCGGGACCAACCGTCGCGGCGCCATCCGTCGCCCAACCATCCGGAGAGTTTGACCGCACCGCGCGAGACCTGGACGATCAGGAGCCGGTGGCCACCGGCATGATTCTTACGAGCAGCTCCCCGATCGACGCGTCGCTGCGCGACAATCTGAAAAAGGTGAACGAATTTATTGCTGAGTGCGAGCGCCACCTCAAGGAACAGCCTCAGGACGAACTGACGCGCGAATACTTGTCGGCCGCTTACCAGCAAAAAGCAGAATTACTATCCGCGATGATTGAGCGCGGAAGGAGCATAAACTGATATGTGCCTTCGAATGATGGAGATCACCGTGGCCGGGCCGGTTACTTGGATGAAGAGGAGCATTTTCCCTGTTCTGAGCGCCGGACTTTTTCTGTGGAGCGCCGCTCCTGCGCGCGCAGCTGGCACCGGACAGCGGGTTGAAAAACAATTCAACGTTACGGGGCGCCCCGTCGTCGTGATTCACAACGTGGCCAATGGCCGAATCGAAGTCAAATCCTGGAAGAATGCCGAAGTCAATGTCGTCGGCACGCAAACTTCCAACAAAATTGGTTTCGATATCGAGCAAGTGGGAGACCGCATCGACGTTACTGCCAACGTGCTGGACACAGCGGCCCGGCCTTTGGAACTTGAAGCCAATTTGCAACTCACCGTTCCGGAAGAAACCGAACTTCAGCTCAAGACCGAGACGGGCCTCATCTACGTCGAGCAGGTCGTAGGCGACATGAAGCTCGAAAGCTATGCCGGCGACGTCCATCTGAAGGAAGTTTCGGGCTACATTATCGTCAAGACCACCAGCGGCTCGCTGATTTGCACGCAGTGCGCCGGCAAGCTCGATTTTAGCTCCATCGGCGGAAACGCGCAGATTCTTCAGCCACAATTGAACGATGTCAACCTGATGACCACGACGGGAAACGTTCTTTTCGATGGAGACTTCGTGCGCACGGGCCTCTATTCCATGAAGAGCGGTAAAGGGCTCGTGGAAGTGCGCTTTTCAAGCACCGATTCTTTTGACCTGAAGGCGCAGACCGCCACCGGCATCGTCGATAATCAAGCGGTTGCCTTTCTGAAGCCCGATTCCCACGGCGTAAAACACATCGCTTCGAAGTGGACCCACGGCCTCTTCGGCACTGTCGGGATGGGCCTCGCGAAAGTCGAACTCTCTTCCTACAGTGGTACAATCCGCATCATGAAGCGCGACTAATTGTTCGCGCTCAGACATAGCGTGCCCTTTGTGGCCGCGCTCAACACAGAACTGTGACTCAACCGCCCCCTTTGCGTGGCTCCGCGGCCCGCACTCAAGTTATTTGCCTTGCCGGTTTTATGGGTTCCGGCAAGACCACCGTTGGCACTCTTCTCGCACGGCAGCTCGCGTGGCGCTTCGTCGATTTGGATGAACGCATCGAGCAATCCGCCGGACTCGCCATCCCCCAGATTTTCGAGCGCTTCGGCGAACCGGCTTTTCGCCAGATCGAGGCGGATCAGTTGCGCGCCGCCTTGGGCCGCGCTTCCGAACTTAAGGAGGCCACAGTCCTCGCGCTGGGCGGTGGTACTTACGCTCAGCCAGGCTGCCCGGATTTTTTCCGCAACGCCGGCGTTCCTGTTCTGTGGCTCGATTCGCCGATTGAGCTTCTACTTTCTCGCTGTATGACCATGACCGGCCGCCCGCTCTTTCGCGATGAGTCCAGCTTTCGCGCACTCCATGCGCAGCGGCTTCCCTCGTATCAACTGGCGGATCATCGTGTGGACAGCTCTGGCGACCCCACTCAGGTCGTCGCGGAAATCCTCCGCCGCGGCATTGTGGTGGCAGGTGGCAGCGAAGCACATCTCGTCGTCGAAAAACCAAATTCTTGACTAGCCTTCGTTAGAATAAGCATCGGAGATTCATTCTCCGCAAATCTTATGTCGTGCTTCGCGGTCTGCTGCGAAGGGGGATTCCATGAACAAAAAACTTTCCGGCCCTTGGCCGAGATTCTCTCTCTCCCTCGGTGTCGCGCTAATTCTCGCGTGCGCCGTCGCCGGCCCTGCCGCTCAAAAGAAGAACTCCGCAGCACCGGGCGCTTCCGTCTTCGCCCAGGACAAAGGCAAGCTCACTATCAAGCTTGAGGGACAGACCGTTGGCCACGAAGAATTCGAAATCACGCCTGCCGCTGGCGGATGGCTCGCCAAGGGCATCGCGGACATCAAGCCTTCGCAAAGCGCCGCCAGTAAGGTGTCTGGCGCGCTCACACTTCTGCCCAATGGCGCTCCCGTCAGTTACGAATGGACGTCGCAAGCAGAAAAAACCAACAGCGCGAACATCCTCTTCGCAAACGGTATCGCAAAAATGACTCTGCAAATGCAGGGTGCCCACCCCTTCGATCAGACCTTTACGTTCGGAACTCCGATCATCGCCGTCCTCGACAACAACCTCTACCACCAGTATGCCGTCCTCGCGCGCCTCTATGATTGGTCCAAACGGGGTCCGCAAACGTTCCCCGTTTTCATCCCCCAAGAGCTTATGCCTGGCACCATCACGGCTGAATCCACCGGCTCCGCAACCCTCGATGGAAAGTCCTACGAAGGCTTCCGCGTCAATACCACCGACCTTGAAGTCGACCTGTACCTCGATTCGAATCATCGAATGATGCGCCTGGAAGTCCCCACCGCCAAAGTCTCCGTCATCCGGGACTAGCGTGCGGTCTTCTCTTCAGTTTTCTCTGCGTTCTCTGCGCAGATTGCGTTAAAAGCAAATTTTCAAACCTCCTCCCATCTCTAATACCAGCCAAACCGCGCGACGCACCTCCACATTCCATACGAAACGAGATTTCTCCTCTTCCCAAAAGAAAAAGCGCGGTGTGACCTCTCACGGTCACACCGCGCCAATTTGTGCTCTGCGTTCGAAACTAAAAACTTACCGCGCCACAGGTCTTTGAAATACCAGTCCCGCTCCAGGCCGCCGCAACACATAGCCCTGCGGCTGCCCATGGGAATGCGTATGCGCATGCCCATTCGAATGGCCGGCGCCGATATGTCCGTTGCCGTTGCCATTAGCCGACGCGGGCTGCGGCATCCGCGCCGGATTACCGATAGGGCGGAGAGTAACCGGCACTGCATGGACGTGATCGCTGATCGCCTGCAGCCTCTTCAAAATGGACTGCCATTGTTCCCAATCCAATTGACGCAGGAACGGCCGCAATCCCTGGATGAACGGATCCTCGAGTAGCGCTTCGCCGTCGGATTCCGGGATAAAGAAACGGTTCAAGCCCACATTCAGCGCCTCGGAGATTTTCTCCAAAGTGCCGAGGCTCGGCGTCATCTGGCCGCTCTCGATGCGGGACAAGTAAGACCGCGAGACCTTTGAGCGCGACTGTAGCTGGCTCTGGGTCATCGCGCGCGATTCGCGCAATTGGCGAATGCGCTGGCCGATATTCTCGACCGTCTGCTGGTTGGCGAACTTTTCGGACGTAGGCTCAGCGGCTGCTTCCTCCGGAGGTGCCGGTGGAGGTATCAGGAACTCCAAACGCTGAGGCAAGGCGCGCACACATCGGCGGCAGTTTCCCGTGCGCGTCCGGTATTGGACCAGACCACATGTCTTACAGCGAATGACTTCCCTATCCATTTCGAACGAATTCATCGTTTCTTTTTCTATTTGCACAGACACCGGTACTCCTCGCTGACTTTGTGCGGCGTGCGGATAGTGGGGGGAACCCCGGAACGTCGTTCAGGGGAAGGCAGAAAACTGGCGCGACGGGAGTATCGTGCGAGTAGCCATTTTCTGTCAAGAGTATTTTTGAACTATTTTTGTATATGCAATTCTTCCCATCACATCTCTACGAAAAACCTTCGCTGTCCGTCCGGCCAGTCTCCCTCGAATTCTTTCCCAGCTCCACAATCTATTGTACTCTCTTCCGCGAACTACCATTCCCTTTGGGCCGCCATCGCCACAAGGACGCCTTCGTCGTTGTGCGATTGTCGGAGCTCCATTTTGAAACATCAGGGTAAGGGACTGCATGCCCGAACTCCCCGACATCACTGTCTACATCGAAGCTCTCGAATCCCGCATAATCGGGCAAACCCTCGAAGCCGTCCGAATCGTAAGTCCCTTCCTCCTACGCACCGCAGCTCCGCCCCTCACCGGGGCCTCCGGCAAAAAAGTCCTCCAACTTCGCCGCCTCGGAAAACGCATCTGCATCGGCCTCGAAAGCGACCTCTGGCTAGTTCTCCATTTAATGATTGCCGGCCGCCTTCACTGGCGTGCCACGGTTCCTGGTGTGGCCCGCCCCAAAATTTCCCCGCCTCGGTGTTTAGCCGCCTTCGATTTCTCTAACGGCTCCCTTCTCTGGACCGAAGCAAGCTCACAAAAACGCGCCTCTCTCCACGTCGTCCTCGGTGAAGATGGCCTCCGCTCTCTCGATCCTGGCGGCCTCGAAGTCCTCAATGCCACTTCTGAGCAGTTTGCCGCCGCTCTTCTTTCCGCCAACCACACTCTCAAACGCGCCCTCACCGATCCCCGCCTCTTCAGCGGCATCGGCAACGCTTACTCCGACGAAATTCTCTGGGAAGCCAAACTCTCGCCCCTTGCGCTTACGCAAAGACTCACCGTGCCCGAAATCAAGCGCCTCTTCGAGGCCATCCGCACCAGCCTCACGCACTGGACCGACCGCCTCCGCGCGGAAGTCGCCGGCAAATTCCCAGAAAAAGTGACCGCCTTCCGCGAAGGCATGGCCGTCCACGGCCGCTACAAACTACCCTGTCCGCGCTGCGGCACCAAAATCCAGCGCATCCGCTACGCCAGCAACGAAACCAACTACTGCCCCGCTTGCCAAACCGGCGGCAAACTGCTCGCCGACCGCGCCCTGTCCCGCCTCCTCCGCGAAGACTGGCCCCGTTCCCTCGACGAACTCGACCTCCTCATCGCCAAACCCAAATAGTTCGATCGAGTCGATTCCTCCGCACCCGCATCCAATGGCTTGGCCTTGTAAACTATTCCGCGGAAAGGGCTCGCCACGTGAAGTTAGTCTCCGTAAATGTCGGTTTGCCCCGAGACCTTCTCTGGCACGGCCATACGGTCACCACCGGAATCTTTAAGGAGCCCGTCCAAGGCCGCGTCAAGCTCCGCAAACTGAATCTCGACGGCGACCGCCAGGCGGATCTCACGGCTCACGGCGGCGAATTCAAAGCCGTCTACTGCTTCCCGCTCGCACATTATGCTTACTGGAAAAAGGAACTGCCCGGTCGCGACCTTCCTCTTGGCATGTTTGGAGAGAATTTCACCGTTGACGGCCCGCTGGAAGATTCCATCCACCTTGGCGACCGCTTCTCCGTCGGCTCCGCCGAAGTCATCGTCACCCAGCCTCGCCTCCCCTGCTACAAACTCGGCGTGCGCTTCGGCTCCGACGACATCGTCAAGCGCTTCCTCGCCAGCGGCCGCGGCGGTTTCTACCTAGCGGTCACCCGCGAAGGCGAAGTCGGCGTCGGCGACGAACTGGTTCCCATTTCGCGAGACCCGCAAGCCGTGCCCGTCATGGAAATCACCCGCCTCTACCTCGCGAAAAGATTCAACAATGAAGATCTCTCTGCTCTGCGCCGCGCCTTTCAAGTCACCGCGCTGCCCGACAGCTGGAAAGACTACTTCCGCGATCGACTCGGCCGCGCGAACGCTTGAACGCCGCGACGCGCTACCCGAGACGTCTAACCACTCTTCCTTCGACTTTCGACTTTTAACTGTCGATTGTCGACTTCCTATTACCGCCCCGACGGTTTCGCAGTAGTCTTCCCGTCCGCCGCCCCACCTGACAAGGGATACGCCACGTCATATGCCTTCACAACCTCCTGCGTAATGTCCGCCGACGCATACATCACCGGCGTACTCTGCGACGAATTGTCCAGCACCGCCGCATATCCCTTGCTCGGCGCGTATTTTCCCAGCACCTCCACCATCCTTCGCCCGATCCGCGAAATCACGTCGCTCTGCGCATCATTCAAATCTTCCTGAAACTCATTTTGCCGGCGCTCCAACTGCCGCGTGAGTCGCTGTCCTTCCACCGTCAATTTCTGCTTCTCCTCGTCGCTCAAAGTAACCGTTCCCGCCGTCAACCGCTGCCGCAAATCATCGATCTTCTTGTTCAAATCCTCCAACTCACGCCGCCGCGCCGCGAATTGCGTCTCCAACTGCGCCGCGGCCTGTTTCCCTTCCGACGTGTTCGCAATCGCCGCGCGCATATTAATCGCCGCAACTTTTGCTCCCGCCTCCGCACTGTTCGCGGGACTGCCCTGTGCCAGAACTCCCGTTGCGCACAATCCGAGCGCCATCGCGCCCGTGCAAATCATTTTCATCGCTTTCATCTTCCGTCTCCTGAAGGCCAAACCGCGGCAAGTTCTTTCAGGTTTCCACGCGCCAGAAAACACCAAACCCACGAGGATTTCCTGGCTCGTCCATCTAGCCTGAGAACCCGGCATCGCGCCGTTGTTTGAATGGACTTGCTGTTCCGATGCCCGCCTCGCCGCACGGGGTTGCCTGCGCTCCCGTCGTCGACGCGACTGCTACGAGCCGTAATCCATTCCCTCCGGTGGCCCGCGCCACAGCACCCGCGCAAGTTCCTGACGAACCCTCCAGCGGCTTCGGCAGCGCCTTCTTCTCGACTAGTTGCTCGGCGGTTCATTGTGCGGCCCGGGGTTTCTCTTAAAAATCTCAAATTGTTCTCCCCACGACTCCACAAACTTCCCTACCGCCCACTGCGCCATAACTGCTTTCTCGCCAGCCAGCAAACTAAATCGCGCAACCGGCTTCCCGATTCCCTCTTTCGTTATTCCGCACGCCATGACTTCGTCCCCCACGATCACAATCAGCAGCCCCGACGTCGGCGCTCCAAATGCGTCGGTCGCTCCTGGAAAAGCCTTCACAACTTGATCCCAGGTCACCGGCAGCTCATCAAACCCACCGACCTTTGCCGGCACGCGGACCGACGTCTGAAACGCCGGCAATTTATCCGAACACTTTTGTTCGCCCCAACTTCCCCACCCTTCTACGACCCAATGTCCCTCGTTCCGCGCTACCACCCAATTGATGTGCGGCACTTCGAGCTGGCAGCTCCCCTGCATGGACACCGGCATTCCCATAACAAGATCGCCCGGCTTTTCCGCCTTGTCGTCCATAGCCTGCGCTCCTGCCGCTCCCACGACCGCCGAGATGTCGACAGGCTCCTTGAATTCGTGATCATCCATCTTGTAGGTATACAAAGCGCTCAGCTGTCCGTCTTCCGTTTTCCCAACTCCAATGTAATCTCCAGAGATAAACTCGATGGGATGCGCGCTCACGGTCCCGTCGGCGATTCCCTTCGCGGCTTCTTCGTTCAACGCGCGAGGCTGCACCGTCTGCCCCAATGGAACGCTCCACACAAACTCAACCTTCTTCGCACCTCGCGACCCCAACGTGGAACCAGCCTGCCAAAACCCATCTCGCCGCGGCACCAAAAGACTCGGTGCTTCTTCTATCTTTACGTTCCCACCCGTCCGCGTAATCCAAAGCGTTCGGTAGACTCCATACATAAAATCCTGATAGTTCTCCGCCGTCCCTCCGCCCAGCCTCAACCCAAGCAATAAACCCACATCCTTCGCAGGCAGCACTTCCACATGTAGGGGCGCGGTCGGGATCGGCGGCGTAGGTTCCGGCACGTAATGTCCATCGATCAGGTGAAGCCAGTGCGTCGCGCCTTTGTATCTCAGCCACTGATCGTCCACCCAACCTGTCGTTACAATATCCAAACGCCCGCCGCTCGCCGGAGCAAATTCCACTTTCTTGGCCAGGATCGGGCATGCGCGGTCCTCCGAATACCCCATATATTGCGAGCAAAATTTCCCGCGCGTCAGCTCGTTCCCCTCCCGATCAAAGGCAACGGCGCCTCCCTGATACGCGTACTCGTTCGTGTCGCTCCATTGTTTGATTTCATCCCCGTTCGGCGGCCATACCGCGATCTCGTTGAACCCATCTCCATTCAAATCCTTATAAGAGATCCAATCGCTCGGCGCATACAGCAGTGGTGAATCCCACTTCATTTCATAAATGCCGTCCTTGATCTCGCCGTAGATTAACCTCGCAACATTGGTGAAATACATCTGCGGAGCGTTAGCGGGATCCTCACACGGACTCGCGCGCAATGCCGCAATCACGGATTCGGGCCCCGTCTTGCTCAAACGGCGCGCTTCCACTTCCAACTGCATCTGAATCTCTTCTTCTGTCGTCATGCAATCGGCTTCGGGCGAATTTCCGATCGTCCAAAGTACTTCCACTCCACGCGTATCGCGCAATATCGCATCCGCAATTCCTTGCAGCTCCAGTTTCGTCAGTTGCCGCGATCCCTCGCTCTGCCTCTGGCTCACCTGGAAATGGATCGGTAACTTTTTGAATTTGTAGTCATAAAGGAAGTTCGGCTGTCGCTGGGGTGACTCGCCTGTTTGGACGAGGAAAGCGAATCGCCCGTCTTCGAAAACGGAAATTGCCTCATTTTTCTGGAGTGCCGCAATAAACTCGTCGCGCCTCATCGGACAAGCGACCTTCGGCACGGTAATCGTATCTAGCCGGCCAGTGAAGATTTCCTGCCACAGCACGGTTTTCCCCAGCACCTTTTGCGCGCACAACAGAAACTCCTGTCGCGCCGACATCCCGCGATGTTGCACCTGCCCAAACGAAGAGCAAGCCGTCACGAGCAAAAGCCCAAGCACGGCCAACGATCGGGACGTTTTCATTTTTCTCCTTCGCACGGACCGTTTTCGCGGCCACCCTGAATCTCAATCTTTTAGTCTTCTGGAGTTCGTCTCCTTTCTTCTCACAATGCACAACTGCTGCATCGAATAAGTCAACGCCCGCCGGACGATCTACTCTTGAAACATTCTGTTAACTTTCAACCATGCCGGCATTTTTCCGCCCCACTCTCGGCGGAGTCGCGCCTCCTGCGATACACTACTGGCTCCGCCACTGGGAGAAACGCATGCCTACACGCTACGATGCCTGGAAGCTGCTTTGCGAATTCACCGAATCGGAGAGCCTGCGCAAGCACATGCTGGCTGTCGACGCCTGCGTCCGCGCCTACGCGCGCAAGCAAGGCGCCGATGAGGAGCTTTGGGGAATCACGGCGCTGCTACACGACTTCGATTACGAGCGCTGGCCCAACAACGAGCACGCTGCCGATGCGGGGCATCCCGCGGAAGGCGCGAAAATTCTTCGCGAGCACGGGTATTCCGAAGAAATCGTCCGCGCGATACTTTCGCACGCGGATTATTCCGGAGTCGCCCGCCAATCGCCTCTCGAGCACACACTTTTCGCGTGCGACGAGCTCGCTGGATTTCTCACCGCGTGCTCGTACGTCCGCCCGTCGAAAAGTATTCTCGATCTCGAAGTGGATTCCGTGAAGCGCCGCCTGAAGGACAAAGCTTTCGCCAAGGGCGTGAGCCGCGAAGATGTCCGCAAAGGCGCAGAAGAACTCGGCGTCCCGCTCGAAGCACACATCGGATTTTGCATCTCCGCCATGCGCGAAGAGGCCGACGCCCTCGGCCTTCGCGGCAACATCGCCGTCCAAACCGCCGGCTCCTAAATTGCCAGACGGACTAATTCGGGATCACTCGTAGCGCAAAGCAACGAGCGGGTCAACGCGCGTGGCCCGGCGCGCGGGCACGTAACAAGCCAGCAGAGCGACGGCGGCCAACAGAATCGTCACGCCGGCAAACGACGCGGGATCATACGCGCTCACTCCGTACAGCAAGTGCACGAGCGCGCGCGACAGTGCTAAGGCAGCAGCCAATCCGATCGCGGCGCCAATCAAAAATAATTTGAAGCCCTGCGCAAAAATCATGCGCAGCACGTCGCGTGGCTGTGCGCCAAGTGCGGCGCGCACTCCAATTTCCTGCGTACGCTGCGTTACCGCAAAGGAAAGCACGGCGTAAATTCCGAGCGTGACGAGCAAGAGCGCCAGCCCGGCGAAGCCGCTGAGCAGCGAGGCTTGCATTTTTCGCGAGGACAAATTGTCGTCGACGAGATCCTCGAGCGGCATTACACCGGCGACCGGCTGTTCTTTGTCCACGGCCCACACCTGTTGCCGCGCGCTTTCCGCCAGCGCCATGGGGTCACCCGAAGTTCGAACGGCGAGATACTCGGGGTCAAAGCCATCATCCTGCTGCTGATACGGAAAATACATTTCCGCCCTCGCGGGAATATCGAGGCCAGCCTGGTGAATGTCACCTACGATTCCAGCCACGGTAATCCATGGAGACTTTTCGTTGTAGCCTCCGGTTTTGAAGCGTTTTCCGACGGGGTTTTCACCGGGCCAATAATTTCTCGCCATGGTTTGATTGATGAGCGCGACGAGAGGTTTCCCGAAGCCGTCGCCTTGTTCGAATAAACGGCCTTCGATCAGCTTCATCCCAAGCGCGGCCGCGTAATCCTTGCTGATGATGCGCACGTTTGGAATGCGCGCTTGTCCGGGTGCGGGCTCCGGCTTGCCCTCGATAGTGACGCCCATCGCACCACCCGCATTCGTGAGCGGAATCCAGGTGGTATAGCCGGCCGCAACTACGCCGGGGAGACTCTCCACTTTTGCAAGCACTTGATCGTAAAAAGCAGTTCGGCGCGCGAAAGCTTCGTATTTCTGGTGCGGCAAAGGCGTATGCATCACGAGCACATGATCGGCACGAAAGCCCGGATCGAGGTGATAGAGATTACGGAGGCTGCGAATCATGAGTGCACCCCCGGCAAGCAAAACGATGGCGAGAGCAACTTCGCAAATAACAAGAGCGTCGCGCAGCCGCTGGCCGCCCAAACCAACGCCGCTTTGGCCGCCGCCCTGTTTCAACGAAGGCGCAAGATGAAATTGCGAAACGCGCGATGCCGGGATGATTCCGAACAGGACGCCGGTCGCGAGAGTGACCGCCAGCGTGAAGAGCAGCACGCGCCCGTCAACACCGGTCCCCGTCATGGGCGCGATGCCCGCCGGAATCAACGTGGCAAGAAATTTTGTTCCCCAGACGGAGAGGAGCAAACCCGCAATACCCGCAAGCGTCGCGAGCAAGACGCTTTCCGTCAGCATTTGCTGCACAATGCGGCCGCGCGTGGCACCAAGCGCGAGACGCATCGCCAGTTCTCGCCTGCGCCCGGTGGCGCGAGAAAGCAGAAGATTTGCGACATTGGCGCACGCGATGAGCAGAACAAAACAGACGGCTCCAACAAGCATAAGAATGGCGGGACGAACGTCGCCGGCTAGTTCTTCGCGGATGGGGACGGCGAATGCGCCAACCTTGGCGTTCGAGTTGGGATGTTCCTTTTGCAATTGCTGGGCGATCACCCCCAGATCGGCGTTCACGCTCTGCAGCCCGACTCCAGGCTTAAGGCGCGCAACCACTTCGAGAAAATGGCTGCCGTGGTTGGCCAGCTCTTCCTTCGTGAACCGCTCAGGAGTCCACAACTCCGCTTCGCGGTCCGGAAATTGAAAGCCGCGCTTCATCACCCCGATGACAGTGCACTTCTCATAGTTCAGCGAGATTTCTTTGCCGAGAATTTGCGGATCGCCGCCGAATCTTCGAAGCCAGAGACCATGACTGAGAATCGTCACAGGCGTTGCGCCAGGAACGTCGTCCTCCGGGCGAAAGTCGCGGCCGAGCTCAGGAGTCACACCCAACACGGAGAAAAGATTTGCAGTCACCTCTCGCCCGGTGAGTTTTTCCGGAAGGCCCTCGCCGATAAGATTGAACGAACCCCCAAAACCGGTGGCAGCCACGTCGTCAAAGACCTGATTGCGCGTTCTCCAATCTGAGAAATTTCCCGGCGCCGGAGTGTCCTTGGGAAATCCATAGGCCGAAGCGTCTTCCCAAATCATGACCAGGCGATTCGCATCGCGATACGGGAGCGGGCGTACCAGCACAGCGTCGGCAATGCTGAAGATTGCGGAGTTCGCAGCAATTCCCAAAGCGAGAACGGCGACGGCAAAAAAAGTAAAGCTAGGACTCTTGCGCAGCATGCGCAAGCCGTAGCCAACGTCTTTCAGCAAGTTGTCGAGATGATTTGTGCGGCGGGAGTCGCGGCAATCTTCCTTGACCTGTTCAACGCCGCCAAATTCGCGCAGTGCCCCGCGGCGCGCTTCTTCCCGCGTCATTCCCGCGGCGAGATTTTCTTCGACTTGGCACTCAATGTGAGAGCGTAGCTCCGAGCCAAGTTCCTGCTCGACGGTGTTCCTTCGCAGAACTGAGCGGAGCCAGTTCAAAACGTTTTGAACCCGGCGCATGGCGCGTTCCTCCTTAGACGGTCTTCAGTACCAACCCGATCGCCGATGAGAGGCGTTCCCAGTTCGATTCCTCGGACCGGAGGTATTTCTGCCCCGCGCGTGTGAGGGAATAGTATTTTGCTCGGCGATTATTTTCCGATTCGCCCCATTTAGCCTGAATCCAGGCTTGCTGTTCGAGACGGTGCAGCGCGGGATAAAGCGCGCCTTGATTCACTTGTAGGACATTGTTGGAGACCCGTCGAATACGCTGAGCAATAGCCCAGCCATGCATCGGCTCAAGCGCAATGGTCTTGAGGATGAGGAGATCGAGAGTGCCTTGGACGAGGTCGGTGGGCTTGGTCATTGCGGCTCCCCTTAGTTACAGACAGGGATTATGCAAGCACTCCTGTCAATAAGCAAGGGGAAGACAAAACCCGGAGGCCCGGCCCCACAGTAGGTCACAGCCATTTGGTCATTTATTTTGCCGCGCGCTCGCATTGATGCGACAATCGCGCATATTGACATGGAATCAGATCGCTTTCGCTTCGGTATTTTCGAATTCGGCGGGACAAACCGCGAGCTCCGCCGGGACGGCCAGCTCGTCCGTCTACAGGCTCAACCGGCCCAGGTTCTCGAATGCTTGATTCAACATGCAGGGCAAGTCGTTAGCCGCAAAGAGTTGCATCGAGTGGTGTGGGGCGAAGGCACATTCGTCGATTTTGACCGAGGACTAAACTTCTGTATGGCGCAGATTCGCTCGGCGCTGGACGACGATGCCACAGCTCCACGATTTATTCGCACAATCCCCAAACACGGATACCAGTTCATCGCGCCGGTCGCAATGCCCGCGAATTCGGTAGCCGAGCCAGCGGAGCCAACTGGAAAGCGGCGGAAGCTCTCCCTCGGCTTAATGGTAGTGGGCGCGCTGGTTGCGACTGTGCTTTTGGGAATTGCGTTCGCTGCCGGATACCGCTTGCGGACTCAACAAACTCCGCAGCGTCTACCCGTCGTAGCTGTCCTCCGCTTTGATAACGAAACCACGAATCCAGACATAACGCGCTTCAGTGATGGGCTCACCGACAGCGTCGTCGAGCGGCTCACGTCCATGAGCCAAGGGCAATACAACGTTATTGGCAACGCGCAAATTTTACGGCGTTCCCGAGACGAGCGCGATTTGAAAGCCATTGCATCCTCATTGGGCGCGGAATATGTCGTGCTGGGACAAGTGCAACGCAGCGGCAGCCAGACGCGCATTCTCGCTCACCTGATTCGCTTGTCTGACCAGGCACATCTCTGGGTGGTGCGCAGGGACAGTACCCTCGATAATCCTCTGGAGGTCGAATCCGAGGTCGCCCAACAGGTCGCCGCCGCGTTTTCGCCTCGAGTCGCAAAAGACGCGAGCGGTGCCTCCTTACTGCCAGCGCCAAGCCAATGAGTCGTCGCCACATAGCGCCTCACCTTTTTCTAATCCGAGACTGAGACAAATTGATTTGCGTTGGTTGACCTTGCAGCGCATCCTCCCCTCGACAACTCGCTGAGAGGAACGGTCCCCGATGGTAAATGCCTGGTCGCGCCGAACTCTGTTGAAGTTTTCCACGCTTGCACTTCCGCTGCTTACATCTTTGTGCGAACGGAATGTGTTCGGATTCGAGACGCCGAACATTCCGAATGGCAGCCACCCGCCGGTTCCTGATCTCTTTCCGACGCAACCGCCAGAGCTAGCCCGCGAGATGGTTACAGTCGCCCATTTCGACCTAAATCGTGTGAAGGATCTGGTCGAGGCTCGCCCCTCGTTGGCGTGTGCGGCGTGGGATTGGGGTTTTGGAGACTGGGAAACTGCGTTGGGTGGGGCCTCGCACATGGGAAATAGAGCGATTGCCGAGTATCTGATTTCCAAGGGGGCGCGCCCGTCGTTGTTTTCCGCAACGATGCTTGGGCAACTGGAAGTCGTTAAAGCATTTGTGGCGGCCCAGCCAGGCGTGCAGCGCATCCGTGGGCCACACAGCATCAGTCTGCTGGCGCACGCGCGGGCAGGCGGCGAAGCGGCGCGTCCGGTTTATGAATATCTAAAAACGCAAAGCGGCGCCGACGCGGACCCGCAAGCTCCGCTCTCGGAGGAAGACGCAGTCGCTTTGTTGGGGACCTATGTCTTCGGTCTCAGCGCGAACCAGCAAATTGAAGTGACGGCGGATCGCGGCCAGATTACCTGGACGCGGAAAGGCGCCATGGGACGACCTCTATTCCACCTTGGAAATCGCACCTTTTATCCCTGGGGTGCACCGGCAGTACTCATACGCTTCGAGGAAACCGCTGGCGCAATTAGGATGACGATTAGAGACGCGGATTGGGAATTGACGGCGCAGCGCAGGGAAACGAAATGAGGCAGAAAGTGGCATAGCCCGGTTGATTTGTAGTACGCGGTGAATCCCACATGGGATTTCGTATTCGAAACCAAGTCAGGCTAAAATGAGAGGGTAATGCTTACGCAGATCAGAGGTACAGATGCCGCTGCGAGCGGCCGGCCACGACGGAAGACTTACGGCGTGCGCGTTGGCCACGTGCTCGTGGGCGGCGGCGCGCCGATTGTCGTGCAGTCCATGACCAACACGGATACGGCGGACGTCGCGACGACCTTCAAGCAGACCCTGGAGCTCGCGGAAGCCGGATCCGAAATTGTGCGCTGGACAGTAAACGTGCCGGAAGCTGCGGCGGCCGTGCCGGAGATTAAAAACCGGCTGCTGGATGCCGGTTGCAATGCGCCCATTATCGGCGATTTTCATTACAACGGGCACATTCTCTTGACGAAGTATCCGGAGTGCGCCAGGACTCTCGACAAATACCGGATCAATCCGGGCAACGTGGGCGCGGGGCAGCGCCGCGACGAGCAGTTTTCCACCATCTGCAAAATTGCGCGCGACAACGGCAAGCCCGTGCGCATCGGCGTCAATGGCGGCTCGCTGAATCAAGAGCTGGTGATGCACAAGATGCAGGAGAACACGGACAAGAACCTGGGCAAAGAATCCGAAGAAATCATTAATGACTGCATGGTGCTCTCGGCGCTGCAGTCAACGGAATTGGCTCTCGAGTGCGGCCTGCGCCACGATCAAATTATTATTTCGTGCAAGACTTCGCGGCCTCGGGATTTGATTACTGTATATCGCGATTTGTCCAGCAAGACCGAGCAACCACTACATCTGGGCTTAACCGAAGCGGGGATGGGCATGAAAGGCCAGATTTGGTCCGCCGCGTCGCTGGGTGTTTTGCTCTATGAAGGAATCGGCGACACGATTCGCATTTCGCTGACGCCGAAACCCGGCGGCGACCGTCGCGAAGAAGTTTATGCTGCGTGCGAACTGCTACAAGCGCTGGGGTTACGTTCCTTCTCACCCAGCGTAACGGCTTGCCCGGGATGCGGCCGCACGACGAGCACAACTTTCCAGGAACTGGCGGAACGTGTTCAGGACTACATCCGAGACAGCATGCCCATCTGGAAGACGCAATACGAAGGCGTGGAAACAATGACGCTGGCGGTGATGGGCTGTATCGTCAACGGTCCGGGCGAATCGAAGGCCGCGAATATTGGCATCAGCCTGCCGGGGACTGGCGAAGCGCCACGGTGCCCGATCTATATTGACGGGAAGAAAGATGTGACGCTCGAAGGAACGTACGACGAGCTGGCTGCCGCGTTCCAGAAGCTCGTCGATAATTACATCGCGAAAAAATATCCTCGCAAGACCGCGGAAGTTGTTCCTGCCAGTCGTTGACCTGTAAAAAAAAATCTAGATTACGGAAGTCGAGGCGATTGCAGAGTTGCAACGCCGCGCAGCTTTTCGAGCGCCATCAGACGCGCGCGTGAATAGGCTTGACGGTCCTCGAGCAATTGATGCGCCCAATGCGCACCAATGGCAATCGCGTGAAACTCGAACGCGAGGCGCGTCGCGTCCAGTTTCGGGTCGAGGTGGCCGGCGTTTTGCGCCCCCTGCACCGCGCGAGTGATAGCGCCAATCCATTCGTGCATGATCGCGGCGATGCGGTCGCGCACGACTCCCAGCCGACCGTCGAACTCGAAAGAAGCAGCGGTAAAAAAGCATCCACCCTCGAAAACTCGCTTTTCGACGAGGATCAGCCAATGATCAATCAAGGACCAAAGCCGGGGCATACCCTTGGGAGCGGCGATGGCCGGCCGCGTCACCTTATCGATGAAAACCTGGCGAGCCATTTCGACGGTGGCCAGTTGCAATTCTTCCTTCGAGCCGAAATGGGCGAAAAGGCCGCTTTTGCTCATACCAAGCTGCTCAGCGAGGGAACCAACGGTAAGACCTTCCAGGCCCTGAGCGGAGGCTATGTCGACGGCGCGGGCAAGGATGGCTTCGCGAGTGCGGAGGCCCTTGGCCTGGCGTCGGAGCACAGGTTTATTGACGCGCTTATTGACTCGCTTTTTGACAAGCGTTTTGCGGGAACTCGAGCGAAGAACGCGCGGCATGAAAATACTGTAACACAAGGGACAAATTAGCACGAACGTTCGTTTACTATGGTATGCTCTTCTGCCTGAGGTGTGTCCATGGGAAACGCCATCGTCCTCTATCCCCTCCTTGCGTCCCCTCTGCTTCGCGTCGCTCTGCTTATTGCGGCGATCTTCGGCCAGGGATTCGCGCCACGCATTGCGCACGGGCAAGAGCTACCGCTGGAGCGCTGCGACGTGCTCCCGATGATCGAAGTGCAAGTGGCAGGGCTGCACAAGTGGTTTCTGGTGGATACGGCGGCCACTTCGATCCTCAATCTTGAATCGTTCGCGGCAGGCCAGGCGCGAGACATCCACGTGACGTCTTGGAGCGGCACGCTCGCGACCAGCGCGAAGGAAGTAAGACTGCCTGACTTGACTGTGGGCCGTACGAAACTGCTCGAGGTGAAATTGCCGGCCATCGATCTTTCGGCGATTGGAAAAGCTTGCGGTCGAAAAATCGATGGCATCCTGGGGGTCGATCTTCTGGGAAAACTGGGAGCCAGCATCAACCTGAAAGAGCAGACGATTCATGTCGCGACAGCGGACGAAGTGCACGGCGCGGAATTGGTTAGCGCGATGCAGCACGAGATGCACCGTTGTGTGGATGCATTCAACGATTCCGATGAGCAGAAGTTTGGCGACTGCCTGGATCCGAAGATTGTGCTGTTCTCCACGGACACGGAACTCTACGGACGGGAGCAGGTGGTTGGGTATTTCCGCCAGCGCTATTTTCATCAGGAACCAGCGGCGCGGCTGGAAATCCTCGAAAGAGCGTTTCATCCCATCGGCGAGGCGGTTTGGTACGAGTACGAGTTCACGATAGATTCGGCGCGCGGCAAGCTGCATGGGCGCGGCATGGCCATGTGCAAGAAGTCAGAAGGACATTGGCGCATGGCCAGCATGCATCATTCGATTGCTGAGCTGAAATCCGCCGGGATGCCGAGGGAGAAGCGTTCGAACGAGTGACATTGGGCGCGACCTGCGGCGAGGCGCTCTTGAGGATTGACGAGGAACCTTTCTTCTCTACAATGCGTAAAGCATACAGTCCGTGAGATTCCGCTTCACCGACGGAGAAGAAATGAACATGCATCGCGCTGCTGCGCTGGCATTGGCCACTGGTCTCTTATTTGCGACTTGCGCGCAAGCGCAAAACGCGGAGTTTACAGAGGCTTTGAAGAAGAATCGCGGGGCGATCAGCGTTCAGGGTGGCAAGCTCGCGGGCCCGAGCGCGGAAACTCTGCGTACCGCGTTGGCAGAAGCACAGTTTGTCGCGCTGGGAGAAGATCACGGCATCCGGCAAATCACCGAGTTCACTGCGGCTCTTTGTGCGGAGCTTGTGCCGCACGGATTCCACCACATGGGACTCGAAATCGGCACTTATGTTGCTTCCGATCTCGAAAAGATGGCGCGTAGCGCGGACGGCGCGAAACAGCTGGCGGACTTCGAGAAGAAATACCCCGAAACGCTCGCCTTCTACAATTGGCAGGAAGAGTTTGCCATGCTGCAAAAATGCGAGGGCGCGGCCTCGCCCGGACACATGACGCTCTGGGGCCTGGATCAGGAATTCATGGGCGCGACCGGCTTTCTGGCGGACAAGGTTCTGGCGACGAACCCAGGCCCGGAAGCGAAAGCCGCCGTCGAGATGCTCTTGAAGGAAGCCATCGAAGCGCGTGTCGCCGCCGCAAAGAGCGGCAGCCCCGGCGACCTTTTTATGATGACCGCCAAGCAAGAGGAATTAGATCGCGCAAGGGATCTGCTAAAGAAACAAGGCAAGCCCGAAGCGCAGAGATTATTTGACGCTTTTCTTGTGAGCCGCGAGATCTACCAAGAAAACATGAGCGGCGACTATTACAAATCCAACCGGCAGCGCGCCTTGCTGATGAAAAAGAATTTCTCCGAGCCCTTTGCGGCTTCTTCGCAAAGCAACGGCGTCTTGCCCAAGGTCTTTTTCAAGTTCGGCGCCTATCACATGTTTCGCGGCATCAATCCGCTGCATTCAAGCGAACTGGGCAACCTGATCGGCGAGGCCGCCGAGGCCAACCAGTTGAAATCCGTGCACATACTTATCGCGGGGGTGAAGGGTGAACAATTGCATTTTGTTGGCATCGGAAAACCGGCGGAAGCCGCGCCGCTCGATCTGGCGGGCGACAAAGACTCGCCATTTCTCTTCCTCAAGCCTCTGTTCGATGCACAGGTCGAGAATTCCTGGACCCTCTACGATTTGCGAGCCTTGCGCGATGGGTTTTCAAAATATGGAAAAATTGATCTGGAGCTGGAGCGCGTCATCTTCGGCTACGATTTTGTGGTGTTCATCTCCGATCCAAAGGCGGCTCACGTCATCCAGTAGCAGCCCGGGCGATCTGCGCGGATATGCTAGAATTTTGCAGCGTTGCAAATGGAATGAAGGCGGGAAATCACTTTGAAAATCAGCCGGGAAGATGTCCAAAGAGTGGCGGAGCTGGCCTATCTAGATTTAAGCGATGCCGAGCTGGAGATGTACCGAACGCAAATTGATGAAATCCTGGAATACATCGGCAAATTGAACGAACTGGATACAGCAGGCGTTGAGCCAATGGCCCAGGTTTTGGCAGACGATCAGACCGCTGACGCGACGTTGCGGGAAGACGTGGCAGTGCTGTGCAATGTTGCCGCTGAAATTCTAAAGCAGGCACCTGATCCGGAACCTCCCTACTTTAGAGTGCCGAAGGTGATTGAGCGCTGAGTAGGACAGACACTTGTGTCTCCCTGGTTTTGGCGAGAAATGAAGCAAGAGTTGAGAAGACAGGCAAAAATGCCCCTCCCACTATGACGACCTGGACGATTGACGGAACAAGAGAAGCGCTTGCCGCGAAGAAAGTTTCGGCACGCGAGCTGGCGGCGAATTTCTACAAGCGAATTGGAGAACGCAACACAGAGCTGAATGCCTACCTAACACTCTCCGAAGAACGCGCCTACGCCCAGGCGAACCGCATGGATGCTCTGGTCGCGGCAGGGAAACCCCTGCCCCCCCTCGCAGGCGTACCCATCGCAATCAAAGATGTGATCAGCACGCGCGGAGTGCGCACCACCTGCGGGTCGAAAATCCTCGAGAGTTATGTCCCGCCATATGACGCGACTGCGGTGGAACGCCTCGAAGCCGCAGGAGCCGTGATTCTTGGGAAAACCAATTGCGACGAGTTTGCCATGGGCAGCTCGAACGAAAACTCGGCCTATGGCGCAGTCAGAAACCCGGAAGCAACGGACCGCGTGCCAGGCGGTTCGAGTGGTGGCTCGGCGGCAGCAGTTGCGGCTGGAATGGCCGTGGCGTCGCTTGGAACGGATACGGGCGGATCGATCCGGCAACCAGGGTCGTTCTGCGGGATACCCGCGATGATGGGAAGCTACGGGCGGGTCTCGCGGTATGGACTCGTCGCTTTTGCATCTTCCTTGGACCGCATTGGCCCGTTTGCGACGAACACTCGCGACGTCGCTGCAGTCCTACATGTAATCGCCGGACGCGACGCGAATGATTCGACTTCCACCACTGCGCCGGTCCCGGATTATCGTGCCGCGATGGAAAAGCCAGTCAAAGGGCTGAGGATCGGCATTCCCAAGGAGTATTTCGCCGAGGGAATGGACTCTGGCGTTCGCACGAAGATCGAAGCAGGGATAGAGGTTCTCAAGAAACTCGGATGCGAGCTGCGCGAAATCCACATGGCCCATACCGACTACGCGATCGCGACCTATTACATCATCGCGACGGCGGAGGCGAGCTCCAACCTGGCTCGGTACGACGGAGTGCGGTATGGCCTCCGCGTGGAAGACGATTCCCTGCTCGCGATGTACCGCAAGACGCGCGGCGCGGGATTCGGTGCCGAGGTCAAAAGACGGATTGTGCTGGGAACCTATGTCTTGTCGGCGGGCTATTACGACGCGTACTACCTCAAGGGTCAGAAAGTTCGCGCTCTGATTGCTCAAGATTTTCGAGACGCCTTTACGAAAGTGGACGTAATCGTGACGCCGACTTCGCCGATCCCCCCGTTTAGATTAGGGGAAAAAACGAACGACCCGCTTCAGATGTATCTTGCTGATATATATACAGTTACGGGATCGCTGGCGGGAGTTCCGGGCATCTCTGTTCCTTGTGGAAAAATCTGCGGGAAACTGCCAGTGGGCTTGCAAATTTTCGGGCCAGCTTTCGGCGAGGCCACAGTGCTGCAACTGGCGTACGCGTTCGAGCAGGCCGGCGGCGGCTCAGTCTGATGAGCCGAACTGGAAAAGCAGAAGTGAGAGTTAGTCGTGCCGCAAAAACTTGATTCCGTCATCGATTGTCTGGCCAAAGCGCAGACCGGGCTTTTGTCCGCCGCCGATTCTGTCCCCGCCAACGAGTGGAAGACCAAGCCAAGCGATGGGAGATGGTCGGCGGCGGAGCTGGTCGCTCATCTGATGATGGTGGAGCGAGCGGTCATCGGAAAAGCAGACCGGGTTGCGCAGAAGCCGCCTAAGCGCGTTTCATTGTTAAAGAGAATTCACATCCCGATGGCGCTTGTCGAGTCGCGCTGGATTCGCCGCAAGTCGCCAGTGTCCGTTGAGCCGGACATGCTGCGCGATAAAGAGGAAATGCTCGCGGAATTGCGCACTGTGCGGGAGCGTTTGCTGGCATTTCTGGAAGAAACAAAGAGACGGAACTTGGGTGAATACTGCTGGGCGCATCCCGCGCTCGGAACATTAAACGCGTATGAATGGATGCAATTCATCGCATCACATGAAGTACGCCACACAAAACAGATGCGAGAAATCGCGGCCAGTCTACCGAAAGCCATAGAGAGTTTGCAAAAGTAGGACATTTTTTCCCTCCTGTTCCCTCTTTTTTGCGATTCGTACCAGGGGCCTCCCGGGTGCCCAGTTTTAGATAATGTCTTTTTACACAGGAGCTTGGAACAAAAGTACTAGGCTTTTCGTTTTAGGTAGAGAGAACGGAACGACTATTGCTCTAGAAACAGTGCATCGCGTACGCTGCAAAAAGCATCAAACGTAACAGGAGCGAGAAGTAGACGCGCGGTGAGGCAAACAGTAAGAGGGACAAGGCCATGGTTACCGTAAAATCGAGCCAAAAGATTTTTACCGACGCGGAAATTGCCAGCCTGACGGGGATTTGCGTCGACCACATCCGCAATTTTGCGAAGAGCCGCCACTTGGGCTTTATTGCGCGGGCTGCGGAAGCGGCAGGCAAGCAGGCGGACCAGTGGCTATTTACCCTGTCTGACTTGATGGTGTTGGTTACGTTGTTCCCGCGCTGCACACACTAAATATTCGACGAGCTTCGATCCAAAAGAGGCTCTTTCCGGCATACCGGAAGGAGCCTTTTGCTTTTGTGCGCGCCCTGGGGGACAGTTGCGGGGCCGTGAGTAGCGGGGTATGCTCGACCGAGGGCAAACCGGCTGCTCCGTCCCAGCATCTGATAGGCCAGAAACCACCATGAGCTTGTCTTCTACATTCGCTTTGATGCTGCAAATTGCGTTGCTGGGCTGGGTGGGCACGACTTGGCTTGGGCCAGCCGCCGCTAGAGGCGCTCAGCAACAGGATACGAGCAGCTCCCAGAAGCCAGCCACTCAAGCGACATCCAGCACAGCCGTGCCTAGAGGTCTCCCCCATGGCAAAAAGCTGGTGCTGAAGGATGGAAGTTTCCAGCTTGTCCGAAGCTATGAAAAGAACGGCGACCGCGTTCGCTATTTCAGCGTGGAACGCGGCGCCTGGGAAGAGATCCCTGACTCCCTGGTGGATTGGGACGCGACGAAAAAGACGGAAGCGGCCGACGAGAAAACAACGTCAGCTCTCCTGGAAAAGGTCCGAATCCAGGAGGCAGCCGCGAATGCGGAAACACCAGTGGATGTGGACGCCAGCTTGCGGGTGGCACCTGGGGTGTTCTTGCCTGACGGGGAAGGTATGTTCGCGCTGGAGGGCAAGTCGATCAAGAAGATCGAGCAGGCTGGCTCACAAGTGAGAGCAGACAAGAAAAACGTTCTGAAGGCACTCTCACCCATACCAATGATCCCCAACAAACACTACATTGAACTCCCCGGTGCCAAAGCGCCGGCGCGGCTTACGAGCACGCAACCGGAGTTCTATCTGCGCGAGACGGCCACCGACCCGGAACACGATTCCACCTTGCTGAGAACCAAGCGGCAAGGCGAGTCAGGACCGGAAGTGGCTCTTGTGCACGCCGTGGTGAAGGGAGACAAGCGGCGGCTCGAGTCCATCCGAAGCTTATTTGGCCAAGAGCTTTCGGAGGACAGGGATGAAATAGCGATACAGCGCTGGGAAGTGGCCCCGGAAATTTACAGGTTCACGCTCAGCGCGCCGCTCCCGCCCGGCGAATACGTTCTGGCGGAAGTCCTGCCGGATGGAATAAATATGTATGTCTGGGATTTCGGCGTGGACGCCGCCCCGCCACCAAAACCTGCTCCACACTAGACTGGAATTGCTGGTTAACAATAAGACCATCTCTGCCCTATCTTTTTCATAGGCGTTCATTCTAAAGAGAGTTAAAACCTTTTGTTTTCATGCACTTTTGCAAGTATTGATTCTACGGGACTTGCAAATAATCGTGACGCTGCACGAAATTCACCGCTGTGGAATGCGTGAAAACTCAGCCTTGGATCGTCAGGCATCGCTTTGACCTACTACTCCCATTTCTAAATCCAATGTCAAGCGTTTCCAATTTGTCAGCCGATCCGATCCGGGCGCTGCTCTAAAGCAATCCTTCTGCTAACAAGGATGCGACTTCGCTCGTCAGAGCGAGAAGAACAACCGCGTCCGCTGCGTTCCGGGGCGCGCTAGAGAGGGACTCGTGTTCTCATTCCTCCAAGACCTGCGCTACGCGCTCCGCACGTTGCTCAAAAGTCCCGCGTTTACGATTGTTGCTGTAGTGACTCTTGCACTGGGAATTGGCGCCAATGTCGCCACTTTCAGTGTGGTGTACGGCGTTCTGCTGCGGCCTTTGCCATTCCCGGATCCGGAGCAACTCGTACGCGTCTTCGACGATCTTCGCGGCCCGAACGAACAGGATGTGGGCATGTCAGCACCGGAGCTCTGGGATCTGCAAGATCGCTCGGGCGTGTTTCAGGATATCTCGGCAGTGGCGCCGAGTAATTCGGCAGTCGGTGGTGGGCAGCGGACCGTTCGTGCAGAAAGTCTCGTCACTAGCCCCGATTACTTCGCGTTGCTGGGAGCGAAGCCGCAACTTGGCCGTGTGTACACAGCTCAGGATGCCGTCCCGGGATTCCTGGAGCCCGTCGTTATCAGCGACGGCTTTTGGCACCGCAACTACGGTTCGGACCCGAACATCATCGGCCACAAAATGCGCCTAGATAGTGACATGTACACGATTGTAGGGGTGATGCCGCCGGGCTTCCGCCATCCGGGCCGCACGCTAAATACCGACGTAGACGTCTGGATCGCCACTAGCTTCAACGGACTTCCGTTTCCAGTTCCAGCGCAAAGGTCACTCAGAATGCTCCCCGGTGCTATTGGGCGCTTAAAGCCCGGCCTAACTGTTGCGCAGGCGCAAGCGCAACTCGATGCATACGTATTGCAACTCAGCAGACAATATCCCACCGAGTATCCCGTTGCCTCTACATGGGCAGTACGGCTTGTCCCGGTCAAAGAGGACCTGGTAGGCCCGCAGCGCACGGAATTGTTCATCCTTTTCGGGGCGGTGGGATTTGTGCTGCTTATCGCGTGCGTGAACATCGCCAACCTTCTTCTGGCACGATCGTCCGGACGGCGGCGCGAGATCGCTATCCGGCTAACGATGGGCGCGAGTCGCGCACGCCTTGCGCGCCAGCTGTTGACCGAGAGCACGCTCTTATCAGTGATTTCCGGCATACTCGCCCTAGGCACGGTTCTCTTCTTAAAGAATGCGATCCTAAGCCTTGCCCCCGCGGATATCCCAAGGCTCAATGAGGTAAACGTCAGTGCCGGCGTGCTCTTGTTCGCTTTTCTGATCTCGATACTCACTGGCATCGTTTTCGGACTGGCACCAGCGCTACAAGCCTCGAATCCCAACCAGATTGAGAATCTCCGGGAAGGCGGCCGCGGGTCAGGGACCGGCAGGCGCCATAGCCGGCTTTCGCGGGTTCTTGTGGTGTCCGAGGTAGCGCTCTCGATTGTTTTGCTGGCGGGCGCGGGACTTCTACTGCGAAGTTTCTGGCAGGTGCTCGAAGTGCGTCCCGGATTCAATCCTCACCAGCTGACCACAGTGCAAATCTGGATTCCGATATCCAACAATCCGGCCACCGATCCGTATAGCATCGAGGAGAAGCGCGCCGACTTTCTTCTGGAGGTCTTTCGCCACGTATCTGCGCTTCCAGGCGTGGAACAGGCATCGATTTCCGGGAACGACACACTACCCATGAACTCCGGAAGGAACTACTCCCAATTCTCAATTCATGGGCGTGCAACGGAATCGGAGCGCGGCCCGATTGCGGACATTGCTGTGGTTGATACGAAATACTTTCAAACCATGGAAGTTCCCTTGATCGCGGGGCGCGATTTCACCGGCTCCGATACCTACAAGACACAACCGGTTGCCGTAATTGACCAAACCCTCGCACGGCAGTATTGGCCGGGCAAAGATCCGCTCGGTCAACAGGTTAAGTTTGGATTTGGACGAGGTACGCAGGGGGTCACGATTGTCGGCGTGGTTGGCGATATCAAGTCGGACGGTTTTGAGGCTCCCAGCGTGCCGCATATCTATGTCGCCTTGGGGCAGTTCGCGCCGGTCAACGCGGTGGTTTTCCTCCGAAGCAGGGGCGACGTGGAACATTTCGGGGAAGCCGTGCGGCAGGAGGTTGAAAGCATTGATCCCAATGTCCCGGTGCACAGCATCAGCTCCATGGATGAAATCATCGCAAGATCCGTGGCTGACCGGCGCTTTTCTCTCGAGCTTCTGGGTGTTTTCGCGGCAGTAGCGCTTCTGCTGGCCGCCATCGGCATTTACGGCGTAATGGCGTATTCCTTCAGCCAGCGGACGCACGAAGTCGGAATCCGAATGGCTCTTGGCGCCCAGCGCTTTGATATTTTCCGCATGGCTCTGGGAGAAGGCATGCGGATCGTTGTCATCGGATTGGCTTCCGGTCTCGCCGGAGCTGCGATAATGACGCGATTTTTCCGGTCCATGCTTTTCAACGTTGTGCCAGCCGATCCAATTACTTTCGTTTCTGTATCGGCTATTCTTGCCGGTGTCGCGTTTTTTGCTTGCTACATTCCGGCAAAGCGCGCAACCCGCGTGGATCCTCTCGTCGCATTGCGCGAAGAATAAAACACCGTACCCGAAACGGGCAAGCGGCTATTCCTGGCGCAGCGCCTTCAGTGGATCGATTTTGACCGACCTGCGCGCCGGGAGGTAACAGGCGAGCATCGTCACTGCTGCCAGCAGCAATGGTGCACCGATGAGCAAACGCAGATCGCCGGTACCGACTCTAAACGCCTCGACAAAAATGTTCGTCAGCGCCGAAAGTATTTTTGCAATGGCCACCGCTCCTAAGAATCCAAGAACCGTTCCTACGCTTACCAACGCAGTGCCTTCGCGCAACACCAGCCGCAGCACTTGCGACCGAGTTGCGCCCAGTGCGGTGCGGATAGCGATCTCCTTATGCCTTTGCGCAACACCGTAGGCCGTGATCCCAGCGAGTCCGATACCGGCCAGCACCAGGCCGAACACTCCAATGCCACCGTAGGTTTGAACAGCGAGCCGCGTGGAGGACCGGCTACGATCCAGGTACTCGCTGAGCGTTTGCACATGGAAGAGGTTCAGATTGGGATCGATGGCAGCGATCTCATTTCGAATACCGTTCAGGGCATCTGGTCCAGCGACAGGTCCCGCATCCGACCGCACCATAATGGTGATGCCATCGGCGGGCGTCCGCACAAAATCGCGGGGCGTCAGCGGCAAGTAAATCACGGATTGGTTGATACCAATTCCATTCTTCAAGTTGCGGACCACGCCGACGATTTCGTAGGAATGTTTATCGTCTCTAACGTGCTTCCCGAGGGCATTCCCATTCCCGAAAAATCCGCGCGCCGCGGTCTCGTTCAGGACCACGGGCAGCACTTTGTTCAGCACTACGGGTAAAGAGGAAGTCTTCGATCCATCGGCCACGCTACCTTGATCGCGCTCCTGGAATTCCCGGCCGGCCAGCATCGGCTCGCTGAGCGTGGCAAAATAGCCCGCGCCTATAGTTTCCTCGATCACGGGCAGCTGCACGCGCGAGGATTCCCCTGCGTCTTCCGCAGTCATCTGCTGGGCTTCATCTGCATCTACGATCGAAAAGGGCGCCTGCGCCGCGAAGGCCATGCTGCGTACGGGGCCGGCGGACTTGAGCCGTTCGGGAAGTTTCTCGAACAAGGCTTGCGCTTTTTCGGGCGCGTAGCCGTCACGTACCGGATCGATGGACAAGAGATACATCGTGTTTGGATCGAATTTGGTTTGGATGCTGCTTTCATTGCTGATTCCTATGACCAGGAATCCCGTGACCAGCAGCAGCATGAGCGATGCCGCAACTTGCGCCACCATCAGCAAATTGCGCAGACCAAAGCGCCGGTAACCCGGCAACTGAAGAGCCGAGCCCTCTTTGAGCGCCGGCGTCAGATCGGCTTTCGTCGCTTGCAGGGCGGGTGCCAGACTGAATCCGACGCCGCATACGACGGCGAGGCCGAACGCGAAAACAGTAGCGCGCCAATCCAGGCTGAAATCGGTTTCCACCGGAACTCCCATGGTTGGGCTGAATCGGGAGGTCAACACCATGAGACCACACGCGAGCCCGAATCCTGCAACGCCTCCCAACAGCGAGAGCAAAATCCCTTCGGCCATCATCTGCCGGATAAGCCGGAAACGGCCAGCCCCGATCGCTAGGCGAATCGCCAACTCCTTCCGGCGATTGGCGCCGCGCGCGATCAGCATGTTTGCCAGATTGGTGCACGCAAGCGTCATAACCAGGCCGGTCAGCAGGAGAAAGAAGCCAAGCAACACGGGCCGCAATTCTCGTGGAAGTGGTACCCTGGTGCCCGCCGGGAGTAAGGTTACGCGTCTGGCTTTGTCCGTGCGGGGTGTCAGGGAAGGATCCTGATCATCGAGACGACGTGTGATCGCGTCGAGAGCCGCTTCCGCCGAGTCGATCGTGACGCCTGGTGCCAGGCACAGCATCGCCAGGAATTCTTTGGCGTTACGCTGATGCAAAACGTCGTTCGCAAGCTCCGGAGCAAGCGTGGCCGGCGCTGTGGTTGGGACGAACAGCTCAGCCGGATATATGGAAAAGGCGCCATTGAATTCTTTTGGTGTAATTCCGACGATGGTCGCGATTTGCCCATTCAGGCGAAGTATCTGGCCCACGGCATCGGGAGAGGAGTTGAGGCGATTGCGCCAGAAACGATCGCTAATAAGCACGACGGGCGCGTCGCCAGGCTTGTCGAGTTCGGCGCTGAGCACTCTTCCACGCTGAGGTTGCACGCCGAGCACGGAAAAATAATCGGGCGAAACAAGTTGGCCGAAGATACGCTGCGGCTTCGCATTCCCAGCACCCTGAAAAGTCACATTGAACGGGACGCCGATCTGAAAGGCGGCGACCCCGGCGAACAGGTTCTTTTGTTCGCGAAACTGCTCGATGTAGTAGTACGAAACGGGCTTCTCGGGCATCACCAAATTCTTGGCATTCGCCGCCGCCGGGAGATCACGAAATAGCAAAGCCCATCTCGAGCTGTACACGTCTGTCGTGAGCCCAATACTAAGTCCCATCGAAACGATGCCAACCAGTGCGAAGCCGGGCGACTTAAGCAGCGCTCGCATCGCATACCGCATATCGCCGCGCATTTCGCTCAGATATTCGAGCGGCACGCGAATCGCGATGTCCGCGATGAGCCGCATCAGCCCTACGACTCCATGCCTTTTGGCAATATCCTTTATGACGTCCTCTCCAACTTGTAGGACCTCCGTGCCATAAGCCAATTTGAATTCGTGCGGAAACGCTTGCGCCAGCAGGCCGTAGATTCGCCACGCGAAATTCATTCCGTCACCATGGCTTGGGCTTGCTTTACGCGAATGGTGCGAACCAATTCCTGCAGACGCTCACATTCGTCGTCGAGGACGCGTCTGCCGAGTGCCGTCAGCCGATAATAGCGGCGCCGCGCGTCGTCCAATTCTGGGGCGGGCCGCTCGTCGGATTCCTCGATCAGTTCCGCCTCGATGAGCCGCTTGATCGATCCATAGAGCGTCGCGGGCCACAATCGCACGTTTCCGGTAGTGCGATTCAGGACTTCCTGCATGATGCCGTAGCCGTGCTGTTCTCCGCCTGCGAGCGAGAGCATGATGTGAAACCAATGAGTCTTGAGCGGAATAAACCTTTGAGGATCCATCTCAGTCATATCCATATCTATATCAGATCATATCTATATAAGTCAAGAGTACCACTCTCTATCTTTTAGGCCACACGGTTAGGCGTAAGCACTATTCATAACGGAGGGCGACGATGGGATCGGTTTGGGCAGCGCGACGGGCGGGCAGGAGGCAGGCGGTTAGGCCCACCGATACGACGATTGCGACAGCGGCAGCGAATGTGGCAGGGTCTGTGGCGGAAACACCGGGTATTTGGCTCACAAGAAATCGGGGAGGGCATAGCTGGCGAGGAGGCCGGCGAAGGTGCCAGCCATAACGAGGCGGATACCGTTGAGAAGCACAAGGCCAAGGATACTTTTCTGTTGCTCGCCCAGCGCCATGCGGATGCCAAGCTCGCGGGTCCGCAGTGCGACGTTGTAACCCATCACGCTGAAGACGCCGATGACTACTAAAACCAGACCGATGAAGGAGAACGCGGTGAGCGTTAGCAATCCAAATTGCGGACCACGATAGAACTGGCGCAGGGATTCCTCCAAGGTTCCGGAGACGCCGATGGCTACGCTGGGATCGAGGGACTGGAGTTCCTTTTCCATGCTTCCCAAAACTGAGGCGGCATCGACCGACGTTCTGGCCATAAAGGTTCGCCAGTAGAAAACCTGAAGACTGTAGGGCGTGAAGGCTTCAGGAACTTCCTGCCAGGACGGATTTGTATAGTCGCGCGATTTGTAGTTGGCGACGACGCCTACGACTTCAAAATAAGCGTCGCGCGGAGCATCGCGATACTTTTGGTCAAAAGCGGCGAGTTTGACTTTTTGGCCGAGAGGATCTTCGTTGGGAAAATACTGTCGAGCGAACGCTTGATTGATGACCATGACGTGGCGAGCCGCGGTAACGTCGTCTTCGGAGAAAACGCGGCCTCGGAGCAGCGGGATTCCGAGGGTTTGAAAATAGTCTTCGCTGACGGATTCATCTCTGGCTTCCCAGCGCTCCGCGTGAGGGCGGCCGGGAATAATGACGTCGGTCAAATCGAAATTCAACGGCGGCTCTTCATCACATTCCGCGACGGAGAGGACGCCTGGGACAGTTTTCATGCGGTCGAGAAGCTGGCGGGTGACTAAATTCTTTCGAATTCTGACTTTTACGATGGAAGCCGGATCGCTCCAGCTGAAATTGTAGGGGTCGGGCCAAACCAGCCCGAAGTGAAGAAGATTCTTTGGATTGAAGCCGAGATCGACACGCGTGAGCACAAGGAAGCTGCGCATCAAGAGGCCGGCGCCGATGAGCAGGACAATGGAGAGAGCCACTTCAGCGACGACGAGAACAGAGCGAAGCTTGCCTTGCCGAAACCCAGCGCCGGTGACCGGGCCAGCGCCTGCCAGGTGCGGCTGCACGTCGCCGCGAACGACAAGAAGCGCAGGGGTGAGGCCGCAGAAGATTGTGCTTAGAAAGGTGACGCCCAGCGTCAGAAAAAGGACGGGAGCGTTCATGCGAATGAGGGTTTCCTCGGGGAGCGTGCCGGCGGGAATCAGGCTGACCACCGTGTTAAGGCCGAAATAGGCGAGCACGCAACCAACAGCACAGGCCGCCGCGGCCAGCACGAAACCTTCGACGAGGAGTTGGCGGATGAGGCGGGCGCGCGTGGCGCCCAGCGTGACGCGCATGGCGATTTCGCGTTCGCGGGCAGCGGCACGCGCGAGCAAGAGGTTGGCGACGTTGCTGCAGGCGATCAGCAGGAGCAGAAACACGGCGGCGAGCAATGCGTAGAGTGTGGTTTTGAAGCCTCCGATGAGGCTGTCGAGCAGCGTGCGGGTCACTACCGTAAAGTTTTCTGGGAACCTTCCCTTAGGACCTGTTTGCTGCAAGCGGTGCGCGATCGCGTCGAGGTCGGCGGAGGCAGCTTGCGCGGTGACGCCGGGTTTGAGACGGCCGATGATATTGCCCTCGGCCTCATCTTCCCGCATGGGCATCCAGAGGCTGGCGTTAAAGGCGTCGAAACGTGCGGGCATGATGCCGACAAGGGTCCGCGGATCGCCGCGCAGGACGAAACTTTTGCCAAGGATCTTTGGATCGCCACCGAATTCTCGTTGCCAAAGGCGGTAATTCATGACAAACACGGGGGGCGCATCGGGGCGGCCATCTTCTTCCGTGATCGTGCGGCCCAGCAGGGGCGGTACGCCTAAACAGTTGAAGGTGTTCGCCGTTACATCGGCACCGCTCGGCAGAGCGTGGGTGAATTTACCATCGTCGTAGAGGAGTCGGCCCACAGTTCCGTAGGCGATCATTTCTTCGAAGACGTGATTCTGTTCGCGGAAGGCGCGGATTTCAGCGGTTGAGAAATAGCTGCGACCTTTTGAAGCGCCGGTATTTGCTGTATTGCGAATTTCTAATACGACCGAGCGGTTGAAGTCTTTGTAGGGAAGCGCCGGGAAGAAGACGTTGTAGACGACGCTGAAGACGATTGTGGACGCGCCGATGCCGAGGGCTAGGGCAAAGATGGCAGTCAGTGCGACGCGGCGATCCTTGCGGAGCGTGCGGAGGGCGTAACGGAAGTCGCGGGCGAGGCCATCGAGGTAGGATTTCATATCGGCAAACTCTACACCGAAGCGGTCGCGAATTGTAGGGATCTCAATGGATGAGAAGGGTAGCTGCCCAGTGGGTCTAGCGTTGTACTCGATGCAAGGTTAAAGCGGAGATGGAAAGCGGAACTATTCTCCGAAGAGCCGGTCTCGCAGCAGGCAGCTGACTGGGCAAAATTTCATTCGGGCGTGGTGTTGTCTGGGGCGGCAGCGAAGACTTCTTGAAGCATGGAGAGGACGTCAGATATGCGGAAAGGTTTCTGCAAATGGCGAAGCTCGCCGGGACCTTCTGCCTCTTCTGAGGTTTCGATCAGCTCTCCCGACATGTAGATGAGGGCCGGCTTGTTGTTTCCCGCGGCCGCTAGGAGGCGCTCCGCGGCGTGCTTCCCATTGAGGTGGCCGCCGTCTTGAGAAAGATTTATATCGCAAAGGATCGCGTCATGAGACCGCTCGGCGACGAAGGCCAATGCTTCCTCCAAGGTAGCGGCACAGTCCACGTGCAACTCGCGGGCGGTGAGCCCCTCGAAAAGCAAGCTGCGCAGACTTTCTTCATCGTCCAGGACGAGAACGGATCTGCCCTTTAACGAGTTGAGATTTGGCGCCACGGCCGCCACCGTGCCAGAAGGACTGGTAGAGGGGTGAGTTTTCTGGTCGGCGGCAACGGGGAAATAGACCGTGAATGCCGAACCGCCCGCAGGGAGAGCTTCCGCTTCAATCGTGCCACCGTGCTCGCGAACGATGGACAGGCAGATGCTAAGTCCCAAACCAGTGCCACCGCCGGGACGCTTGGTGGTGTAAAAGGGATCGAAGAGTCGCGGGACGGACTCCGGACGAATGCCTACGCCGTCATCCTGAAAAGTGACGGAAATGCGCGAGCCGGCACGGGCAAGGCGAATCTGGATGCGGCCCGATTCACGCACTTCCCGAATGGCCTGCTCGGCGTTGGTGACCAAATTGAGAAAAACTTGAATGAGCTGATTGGCGTCGGCAACGACGCCAGGAAAGTCCGGCTGAGGACGGAACTCCACTTCGACGTTATTTCTGCGGAGCGAGTGTTCATGCAACTGCACGGTGCGGTCGATAATGCTGTTGAGGTCGACGGGTTTTTTCTGCGGCGAGGCGGGGCGAGAGAACTCGAGAAGATTCTGAACGATGCGCGCGGCGCGACGGGCCTGGCGATGGGTTATTTCTAGCTGACGCTTGGTGGCTTCCTGGTCCGTCTGGCCCTCGCGCAGCAATTCCGTGACGCCAAGGATGGCGGTGAGGGGATTGTTCAGTTCGTGCGCGACACCGGCGAGCATCTGGCCCATGGCGGCCAGCTTTTCCGCTTGAATGAGCTGCTCTTCAAGCCTCTTGAGTTCGGTGACATCGCGGCCAGAGAGGACCACGCCTTCGATTTTTCCGGTTTCATCCGCGAGCGGGCTGAAATTGAAACGGATGCGGCGCCAGTCGCCCGACTTGTGGCGCACACGCACTTCGAGAGAGGCGAAGGCCTGGCGTCCCGCAAGAATATCCGTGAATAACGCGAGCAGGATCGGAAGGTCCTCGGCATGCGTACGTCCGCCGAGCTCCATATTTGTCGTTTCGGCGAGCTCGTAACCGAGGACCTCGCTGCAGCGCGGACTGACAAAAGTGTAGTGGGCCGTGGAATCCACGACGAGAATCAGATCTGGGAAGCTGTCGACGAGGCGGCGGGCAAATTCCTGTTCCTTATGGAGCTGGCGCTCCATTTGGCGTCGGGCGGTGATGTCCATCAGGGAACCCTGATAGCGGATCACGCGGCCGGAAGTGTCGCGCACGGCGCTGGTCGTATTGAGGCAGTAGATGGGAGAGCCATCCTTGCGCAGCAGAGTAATTTCGCGGCCCTGGGGCGCGGGCTGGCGTTCGACTTCTTCAATGAGTGATTTTCTCTCGGCATAGCCGGTGAAGACTTCCGGGACTCGCTTCGAGAGCAATTCTTCCTTGGAGTCGTACCCAAGCATGCGGACGAGCGCGGGATTGACGTCGAGGATGGTGCCGTCCGGAATAGCGATATAGATGCCTTCCTGGAGCGTCTCGAAGAGCTCGGTGAAGCGTGCTTCATTTTTGCGCAACGCGGTGATGTCGCGGCCGAGAACAGTGAGGCCGTGGACTTTGTTGTCGCGGGTCATGGCATGAGCGACGCAATCGTAATAGCACACGGAGTTCTGCTTCTTGAGGCGGACTTGGATGATACCTGACCAGTGGCGGCGCTCAATAAAGCGGGGCAGCGCGCGGCGGATCAGTTCGGGGCCTTCGCCGCTGCCTTCCTCGAGGAAATCGGAAACCGGGCGGCCGATGATTTGCTGGTAGTTGGAACCGACGAGGTCAGCAAAGCTTCGGTTTACCGCGCGAACTTCACCCTCCAGAGAGAGCGCAATGAGAATGTCGTCGAAGGAATCGATGAGATCTCGATAGCCCTGCTGGGAGCGGGAGATGACGGAAAAGAGCCGATCAAACTGCTTCTCGGTCGGAGGCGCAGAATCTCGCTGCTCCAGGCCGGAGACTAGACCCCGGAGTTCAGAGATTTCCTGCGTACGCTTCCAAGCGTAGGCAATAAAGAGAACGACGATGACCACCAGCCCGGGGAGAAGAGGTTCGAGCCGCTGCGTAAGGCTACGGATGGTGCCCCACGACACAACCGCAAATCCGATAGAGATCAGAAAAAGGAGGAGAAAGGTTACCCGCCAGAGGTCCCGCTGACGTTTTTCAAATTGATTGAGGCGCGAGGAGACCGTGGGTCGGTCAGGGCCGCCTGGGGAAGAATCGTTCGCCGAATCTGGGGAGAGCTCGTCGTTTTTGGGCATTAGAACGTGGTCGGCGTCTGGTGAAAAGGGCCAGGGAGCCGTCCAAAGGTTGCACAATCATTGTAGGAATTGCACTGCGCCCCGGCAATGACGCGTGGCGCGCGAAGTGCCTGAACGGTACAGGTTACGTTATGGCTAAAAACAAAGCGTCCCGACGGGGTCGGGACGCTTTGTTGGATTAAGCGTGTTGGAGGCGGGAAACGCCGCCTTTGAAACCGACTAGCCTTCTGTGGCGGCGTCGGCCTCGGTGTCCTTTTGGAGGAAGTCGAGCGCCGCGGCTTCTTCGGCGGTGAGCTCGGCGGCTTCCGGAATTTCCTCGATGGGAGCGGGCGCCGGCATTTCCGTTAGCAATTGAATGCTGCGGTAGTGCTCGAGGCCCGTGCCAGCGGGAATGAGGCGGCCCATGATGACGTTCTCCTTGAGACCGCGGAGGTAGTCCACCTTGCCTGCAACAGCAGCTTCGGTGAGCACGCGCGTGGTCTCCTGGAAGCTCGCGGCCGAGATGAACGAGTCGGTCGAGAGCGACGCCTTGGTGATACCGAGGAGCAGGGGACGTCCGGTTGCGGGACGGCCACCATCGGCGATGATGCGATCATTTTCCTCGCGGAAGCGGAACTTATCTACTTGTTCCTCGAGGAGGAACGTGGTGTCGCCCACGTCTTCGACTTTGACCCAGCGCATCATCTGGCGAGAGATCGTCTCGATGTGCTTGTCATTGATGTTGACGCCCTGGAGGCGGTAGACCTCTTGAATGGCGTTGACCAAGTAGGCTTGCGTGAACTTTTCGCCGAGTACGGCAAGCAAGTCATGCAAGTTGAGCGGGCCATCGATGAGGGCTTCGCCGGCCTTGACGTGATCGCCTTCCTGAACGTTGATGTGCACGCCGCGCGGGATGGAGTATTCCTTGGTGGTCTTTCCATCTTCGCTTTCGACGTAGACCTTGCGCATGCCCTTGGCGATATCGCCGTAACGAACCACGCCGTCGACTTCGCTGATGACCGCGGGGTCCTTGGGCTTACGGGTTTCGAAGAGCTCGACGACGCGCGGGAGACCACCGGTGATGTCCTTGGTCTTGGTGGTTTCGCGCGGGATTTTCGCGAGCACGTCTCCGGCCTGCACTTCGTCGCCGTCCTTAACCATCAAGTGAGCACGAGAAGGCATGAGGTACTTTTTGCGAACCTTGCCCGAAGAATCGCGGACAAGAATCGCGGGCTGATGCTTCTCATCGCCGGGGGGCAGAGTGACCACGTCCTGCGAGAGGCCGGTCACTTCGTCCACTTGCTCTTCGATGGTGACGCCCGTCTTCAGATCGTCAAACCGGATGGAGCCGGCGGTTTCCGTGAGGATCGAGAAGGTGAACGGATCCCATTCGGCAAGAATCTGGCCGTGGGTGACGTGTTCGCCGTCGACCACGCGAAGGCGCGCGCCATAAACGACGTGGTAGCGCTCCTTCTCGCGGTCTTTTTCGTCAACGATGGCGATCAAGCCAGAGCGGTTCATGGCGATCGAAGTGCCGCCGCGGCCCTCGACGAACTTGAGATCCACGAATTTCACGACACCGTTGTTGCGCGCTTCGAGCGTGGAGCGCTCGGAAACACGGGTGGCGGTTCCGCCGATGTGGAACGTACGCATGGTCAACTGCGTGCCGGGTTCGCCGATAGACTGCGCGGCGATGACGCCGACAGCTTCGCCGAGCTCAACCATGCGCCCGGAGGCGAGATTGCGACCGTAGCAGAGCGCGCAAACTCCGCGGCGAGACTCGCAGGTGAGCACGGAACGGATGCGGACGCGCTCGATACCGGCGGCCTGCACCTGGTTGGCGAGGTCTTCGGTGATTTCCTGGTTCACGTCGACGATGATCGAGCCCTCGAAGTCCTTGATCTTGTCGAGCGAGACGCGGCCGACGATGCGGTCTCGCAGCGGCTCGACTTCGACGCCGGCTTCAATGATGGGTTCGACGAAAATGCCGTCCGTGGTACCACAGTCACGCTCATTGATGATGACGTCTTGCGCCACGTCAACAAGGCGGCGAGTGAGGTAGCCGGAATCGGCGGTCTTGAGCGCCGTGTCCGCCAAGCCTTTTCGCGCACCGTGCGTCGAGATGAAGTACTGCAGCACGGTAAGACCTTCGCGGAAGTTGGATGTGATGGGCGTTTCGATGACTTCGCCCGAAGGCTTGGCCATCAAACCGCGCATACCGGAAAGCTGGCGGATCTGCTGTTTCGAACCGCGAGCTCCGGAGTCCGCCATGACGTAGACGGGGTTGATGTTGCCCTCTTTGTCCTGGTTCTCGAGAGCCTTGAACATTTCGTCGGCGACTTTTTCGGTGACGTCGCCCCAGATGGCGATGACCTTGTTGTAGCGCTCGCCGTTGGTGATAGCGCCGTCGAGGTATTGCTGCTGCACCTTGACGACTTCCTTTTCGGCGTTCTCCACCAGCTTGTACTTGTCGCTGGGGATGAGCATGTCGTCGATGCCGATGGAGATGCCGGACTTCGTGGCGTACGTGAAGCCGAGCTCCTTCAGATGATCGAGCAGGACGACGGTGTCTTCCAGTCCATAGCGCAAGTAGGCGTAATAGACGAGCTGCTGAACGCCCTTCTTTTTCAGAAGGCCGTTCACGTAGGGAAACTTCGCCGGCAAGTGTGAATTGAAAATCACGCGGCCGACGGTGGTCTGAATGAACTGGCGTTCCATCTTGACGGGCTCGGTGTGCGGCACGTCCTGATCGTCGTAGGCGGTGGTGAGGTCAATCACTTCGCCGCTGTAACGCAGGCGGATCGGAGTGAGCAACTCGACTTCACCCGCTTCGAGCGCGAGGACGACTTCATCGGACTGACCGAAGACGCGGCCTTCGCCCTTGGCGCCGGGCTTGGACTTGGTCAGGTAGTAGATGCCGAGAACCATGTCCTGCGACGGAACGGCCAGAGGCAGACCATGCGCGGGCGACAGGATGTTGCGCGAGCTGAGCATGAGCACGGACGCTTCGACCTGGGATTCAGGAGAAAGCGGGATGTGCACGGCCATCTGGTCGCCGTCAAAATCCGCGTTGAACGCGGTGCAGACGAGCGGGTGAATGCGGATGGCTTTGCCTTCGACGAGGACCGGTTCGAACGCCTGAATCCCGAGGCGGTGTAGCGTGGGAGCGCGGTTGAGAAGCACGGGATGCTCGCGGATGACATCTTCAAGAATGTCCCAAACGACCGGCTCTTGCTGCTCGACCATTTCCTTGGCTTGCTTGATGGTGGTGCAGTGCCCTTGCGCTTCGAGCTTGTGATAGATGAACGGCTTGAAGAGCTCGAGCGCCATCTTCTTGGGCAGACCGCACTGGTTGAGTTTCAGCTCCGGGCCGACGACGATGACGGAACGGCCGGAGTAGTCGACGCGCTTGCCAAGAAGGTTCTGGCGGAAGCGGCCCTGCTTGCCCTTGAGAGTATCGCTGAGGGACTTGAGCGGGCGGTTGTTGGTGCCACGGAGAACACGGCCGCGGCGGCCGTTGTCGAAGAGCGCGTCAACGGCTTCCTGAAGCATGCGCTTTTCGTTGCGGACGATAACGTCGGGCGCGCGAAGCTCCATGAGCTTTTTGAGGCGGTTGTTGCGGTTGATGACGCGGCGATAGAGATCGTTGAGATCGGATGTGGCGAAGCGGCCGCCGTCAAGAGGCACAAGCGGGCGCAGCTCCGGCGGAAGAACCGGGATCACATCGAGAATCATCCACTCCGGCTTGTTGCCGCTCTTGCGGAAAGCTTCGAGAACTTTCAGGCGCTTGGCGAACTTGATGCGCTTTTGAAGTGAAGGATCGGCCTTCATCTTCTCGCGGAGTTCTTCGGAAAGTTTATCCACTTCGACGCGACGGAGAAGTTCCTTGATGGCTTCGGCGCCCATCTTGGCGGTGAACTGTCCGGGATATTCCTTCTGCAGTTCGCGGTATTTGTCTTCGAGCAGGACTTCGCGCTCGCGTAGAACGGCGACTTCGCCGGCATCCACGACTACAAACGCTTCGAAGTACAGAATGCGCTCGAGGTCGCGCATGGAGATGTCCAGCAAGTAGCCGATGCGGCTGGGCAAGCCCTTGAAGAACCAGACGTGCGAACAGGGCGAAGCCAGCTCGATGTGGCCGAGGCGCTCGCGGCGAACTTTGCTCAGTGTGACTTCGACGCCGCACTTATCGCAGATAACGCCGCGATGCTTCATGCGCTTGTACTTGCCGCACAAGCATTCCCAATCGGTGACGGGGCCAAAAATTTTGGCGCAGAAAAGGCCGTCGCGCTCGGGTTTAAAGGTGCGGTAGTTAATGGTCTCCGGCTTGGTGACTTCGCCGTGGGACCAAGAACGGATTTTTTCGGGACTCGCCAAACTGATTCGAATCGAATCGAAATCGGCGATCAAACTGGCGCGATCATAAGGGCTGCTGCGATACAAGGTTGTTTCCTCCCTCCCCAGCTTTCACCGGGGACGCGATCCGATGTTTTGCACCGGACCGGCTGAGAACCCAAAAACAAAAACTTGCTAACTCACAAAATGTTGCTTGTAGGGGCGCAGCCTACTGCTCCCCTACAGGCTCGATTGCTTCTAATCGGCTGCCTTTTCTGTTGGCGGCTTTTGCCGCTTCATTAGTTCGACGTCCAGACAGAGCGACTGCAACTCGCGAACGAGCACGTTGAACGATTCCGGCACACCTGGCTCGATACCCGGTTCGCCCTTGACGATGGCCTCGTAGATTTTCGCGCGGCCATAAACGTCGTCGGATTTTGCCGTGAGCAATTCCTGCAGGATGTGCGCGGCGCCGTACGCCTCGAGCGCCCAGACTTCCATTTCGCCGAAGCGCTGGCCACCGAACTGAGCTTTGCCACCGAGCGGCTGCTGGGTGATGAGCGAGTACGGACCGATGGACCGCGCGTGAATCTTGTCGTCGACGAGATGCGAAAGCTTGAGCATGTAGATGTAGCCGACCGTGACCGGCTGATCGAACTGGTCGCCGGACATGCCGTCGAAGAGGTTGATCTTGCCGGCGTGCGGCAAGCCAGCGACTTCAAGCAAGTGGCGGATTTCCGGCTCGCGCGCGCCGTCGAAAACCGGCGTTGCGAAGGGAATGCCGTCCTTGAAGCCTTCGGCGTAGTCGAGCAACTCATCGTCGCTCAGCTTCGAAAGCGTTTTCCAAACGGTCGTCTCGGTGAAGACTTCGCGGAACCAGCGCCGCAAAGCCTCGGCCTTGACTTCCTTGCTCAGCAAACGCTTGAGGCTGTTGCCGAGTTCCTTGGAAGCCCAGCCCAAGTGCGTCTCGAGAACCTGCCCGACGTTCATACGCGAAGGAACGCCGAGAGGATTGAGAACGATCTCGACCGGCGTGCCATCGGGAAGGTACGGCATATCTTCCTGCGGCACGATGCGAGCGATAACGCCTTTGTTTCCGTGGCGTCCGGCCATTTTGTCGCCGATGGAAAGCTTGCGCTTCATAGCGATATAGACCTTGACCAGCTTGATGACGCCGGGAGGCAGCTCGTCACCCTTCTTGAGCTTTTCCTTGCGCTCCTCGGTGATCTTGCGGAGGACGTCGATCTGACGCGAGGTCATCTCCTCGATCTCTTCGATCTTTTCGATCAGGAGAGGATCCTTTTCGTTGAGCTTGAGGCGCTTGAGGTTGCGCGTGGAGATCTTTTCGATCAGCTCGCGGGTCAGCTCCGTGCCCTTGGTCAACAGGCGCTTATTGGTCTTTTCGTCGTGCAAGTCGGCCTGGAGAATTTTTCCGCCGAGCAAATCCGAAAGGCGCTTCAGACGCTCATCCGTGAGGATGCGGATTTCGTCGGCGAGGTTCTTCTCGAGTTTGAAGACTTGCGTGGCTTCGATGGCCTTGTGGCGCTCGTCTTTTTCTCCGCCCTTGCGGGTGAAGATCTTGACGTCCACGATGGTGCCCTCGATGCCCGGCGGGCAGTACAAGGAAGCGTCGCGAACATCGCCGGCCTTTTCGCCGAAGATGGCGCGAAGGAGCTTTTCTTCCGGCGTAAGCGTGGTCTCGCCCTTGGGCGTGACTTTGCCAACCAGAATGTCGCCTGGCTTGATCACCGCACCGATGCGAATGACGCCGCTTTCATCCAGGTTGCGAAGGAAAGACTCGCTGATGTTGGGAATGTCGCGAGTAACTTCCTCGGGACCGAGTTTTGTGTCGCGCGCTTCGATTTCGTACCCCTCGATGTGAATCGAGGTGTAGTAATCGTCCTTCACCAGCTTTTCGCTGACGAGGATGGCGTCTTCAAAGTTGTAACCGCGCCAGGGCAGGAAAGCCACGAGCACGTTGCGGCCAAGAGCGAGTTCGCCGCGTTCGGTGCAAGGACCGTCGGCAAGGACCTGGCCCTTTTTCACGCGATCGCCGACGCGAACGAACGGCTTCTGGCTGATGCAAGTGTTCTGGTTCGAACGCTTGAACTT
>DATFZQ010000117.1:0-46472 GCA_035314345.1 Candidatus Acidiferrum sp. | reverse complement strand
GTTTCCAGCGTGAAGTCCGTGCTCAGCGTCCAGTTAGCATTGAACGCGTGCTGCACGCCGCCCGTCACGTGGATCGCGTAGGGAGTGTGGTAGTTGGGATCGATAATCGAAGGCGGAATAATGCCGCCGCCCGTTGCGACGTTCGTATCATTTACAGCTTGAAACGCGTTGACCCAGCCGTTCTGGGCAAGGTCGTCGTAGTACATTCCGAAGCCCGCGCGGAAAACGGTGTTCCCAAAATTTCCGGGCGCGTACGCTACGCCGACGCGGGGCGCAAACGCTTTGCGGTAATCTTGCGGCGCCGTGCTAATGAACGGTGCCATGCTCGGATCGAGCGCGAGCAGGAACGGATTTTGCGACTGCCCGCGGCCGGAGGCTTCGAAGAGTCCGAAAGTCGTATCGTAACGCAGACCGTAATTGACGGTGAGATTTCGCGTGACGCGCCAGGAATCTTCGGCATACAAGCCGAGGCGCTGGACATTTTGCGAGAAGCTGCCGTCGCCAGCAGGAGTGACGGAACAAGAAGTGCCGGGCGTGACGAAAGGAGAAGGCGTGGCCGAGCAGGAAGTGAGATCGGTCGTGAATTGTGCCGGGTCCGCAGTGTAATCCGTGGGATCGAGGACGAAAGAAACCAGCGTTTCAGCATTTGCAGTCAGAGCGCCGCTCATCACTGGTTCGTGAATGAAATTAATTCCGAAGCGTGGCGTATGTTTCCCCGTCGTGTGCGTTACGTCATAACGCACCTGATATTTTTCCTGATTTCGCAAAACCGGGAATGCCGTGATGGCGGTGACGAATTGATTGTCCCCGAAAGTTTCCAGACCGGATGTGGTCGCGGTCGTGGAACTGAACGGAAAGGCAAGCGCGAAGCCAAGATCCGAATTGCGCGTCTGGGTCAGATGCAAACCGCTGCCACCGAAAACGAACGAGGCGAGCCAATCGGGGCTCAATGCAAACTGATTGCCCACCGCGAAGCTCCAGTAGTTGTTGTGCGTGGTGGCGCCAGTGGAAGGCAGCGTCCCTTGTTGAACAAGCGCGTTGCGCGTGAGATAGCTGTCGGCGGAAAAACGCAGAAACCAATGCGAGCGAGCGGACTGCTGCCAATCGAAACGGACGGTGCCGAGATAATCGCGGAAGGGGACGGAAACGAAAATTGGAACGGGGATGGAAGTGACGGTCGTACCGTTTACGTCGACGAGCCCGTCAGCGGCGAGTTGAGACAGCGCCTGGAATTGCGTTTGGCTGGGATCGCTGTAGGCGATGCTGGCATTTTCGTGGACGTATTCGAATGACGAATAAAACCAAACTTTGTCTTTCACGATGGGTCCGCCGCCCGAGAAGACATAGTTTTGGCGCGAGAAGGGTTGCTTCGGATTCGGCGCAGGATTGTCGATTGGAAAACGCGCGTTGAGATCGGCGGCGCGGTCGAAGAAGGCGTCGTCGCTGTGCCACTCGTTGGTGCCGCTTTTCGTGGTGATGACTACCGAAGCGCCAGTGGTGCGACCGGTGTCCGCATCGGCCTGCGCGGTTCGAATGGCGAATTCCTGAACGGATTCCGGGGAATAGTTCTGGAGAAAGCCGCCGATCCAGTCGTCGGAGTTGTCAACGCCGTCGACGGATACTTCATTGTTCAGGCCGGAGCTGCCACCGGTAGAAACGGCAGTGATGCGAGCTTTCGTGGGATCGGAAGGCTCGACAGGCTCGGTTCCCGGGGCCATGTAAGCGATATTGGCAAAGCTTCGCGCCGGCAAAGGAATGGTGTCCAGGTCATGCGCCGTGACGATGGCCTGCTGAACGGCGCTGGCAGTGTCCATCGGCTGCGTAGTGATTGAAGAGGCTTGACCTTGCACGTTTACGGTTTGCTGGACGGATTGGGGTCGCAGGACGACGGTCATTTCTTGCGTGGAGCTGATATTGACTTGCACGTCGGAGCTGGCGTCGGCAAAGCCCTTGGCGGTCACCGTGAGGCGATAATTCCCAGGAACGAGATCGTCGATGCGAAAGTCGCCGCGATCGTTGGCGGTGGTTTCGCGCTGGAGAGCCGATTCGGGCGCTTTCACGACAATCTTAGCGGACGAAATTCTGCCGCCGCTAATGTCCTGAACTGTGCCGCGGAGCGAGCCGCGCGGGTTCTGCGCAGGCGATACAAAAGGCAGCAACAGTAAGGATAAACAGGCGATGGTACGCAGGAGCCGCAGTCTCTTTGCCAGGAGAGAGATTTTCATGTCGGGCGATAGGCTACTGGAAGGGACGGACTACTACCACAGGTCGTAGACAGCGTCGTGCAAGAAAACGAAATGGCGGAGCCGAGTCAGCTGAACGACTTAATGGAGGAGGAGTTCGAGGAGTTCGTGAACGGAGGAGAGCGCGGAAGGGGTAAGGAGCAGGGCGGCAAAGTAGACCGCAAGCAATAAACCGGCACTTTGGAGGCGCGAATGCGTTTTCGAAGGGCGAGGCAGAGTCATGGGATCTGAGAGGAGCAAACGATCCACGCGTGCGGAAAGATCGCGGTCGCACGCGAGAAGAGAAGTGGAGAGACGGGGCAAGCGCGGAGCCGAGCCCATACGGGCGACATGAACCAGCGCGGCAGCAAGGGAAAGGGCGCGTCGAGAATCTCCTCCGGCGGCTTGATCGTCCGCGGCCCACTCCGCGAATTTTGACCAACTGTGTTCCAGCATGCGAAGCGGGCGAACAAACGGAAAAATATCCGGAGCGAGAAGAAGCAGCAGACGCTTGACATTGTCGCGAGAAATGTGGTGGGCATGCTCGTGGGCTAGAGCGGCTTCGAGCTCTTCGGCGGAGAGCACACGGAACACAGCACGCGAGATGAGCAGCCGCGGTCGGAGTAAGCCGGACAAGGCGAGAAGAGGAGCTTCGTCTTCGACGAGCAAAATCGGAGCAGAATTTCCCGGCACGCGCGTTTCCTGGCCGGCCAATCTGCAAAGTCGATTGTGACGCAGGGAAGCGACCAGAGAACGAACGGTTCGAGCGATGGACGTGAACCAAATTGCGGCACCGAGAAGACCGAGCACGACACAAAGCATGCTGACCCGTTCGGCAGTGGCTGCGGGTTCTAGCCAGAGATAACTTGGAACACAGAGACCGACGACAAAGAGAGTGGCCTGCACAAGCGGGAGCATGCGCAGGGCAAACAGAAAACCGGCGGCGGACGCGGACGCCCTCGATTCCGAGAAACGAATCGCGGACTTGGACGAGATGCGCACGAATAGGCTCGCGACTGCGTTCAGCACAAAGAAGGAGGCAAAGCACAGGCACAAGAGTCGCAATAGATAGGGGAGAATCATGGCTGACCCTGCCGGGAGAGTTCTTTGCGGCGGCTGCGAATTTTCTTTTCGAGCTCGTCGAGGAGTGAAGCGTCGTGTTCGCCGACGGCATCGAGCAAGCAAGAAAGCAGGAGTTCTCGGGAAGGATTGGGGCCAGTGAGGAAACCGGCTACCAAATTCCCCGCTCGTCTGCGTTCCCATTCCTGACGGGAAAAACTCGGCGAATAGACAAACGCGCGATCCGATTTGTGGCGGTCCAGGAGACCTTTTTTGAAGAGGCGGTCAAGCGTGGTCATTACGGTGGTGTAAGCGAGGGGCCGGCTTAGTTTGGGCACGACATCGCGGACGCTGTTTTCTCCGTGCAACCAGAGAATTTCCATTAATTCGAGTTCGAGGCTGCCGAGGGCCAAGGTTTGGCTCTGGTTGCCGCTGCGATGGATGCGATTTTTCAGGAAGCGAATCATTATTTGCCGTTCATTAGGCCGATGCCGGAGACAGGGAAGATTGTAAGCTCCCAGTCTAGAAGTGGAAAGAGAAAATCCGGCAATCGACCCAACGAAACAGCTTTCCGTATGTAACGATAGGTCGGCCAACACCCGCTTTTGGAGAGTGTGACGCGCGGGCGAGCGGGGTGGTTTCACCTATGCGGAACAAAAGTAAATGGGAGAGGGCTGGCCCTGAAACAGGCGAATCAGCGCAGGTGGGCGTCGAACCAGGCCAGGGTGCGCTCGACTACGTCGCGGCGGTGTTTGGGGCTCGCGAACATGTGGCCTTCGTGTTCGTACACTACGAACTGGGTTTCGACGCCGAGCGTTTTGAGGGCGTGCCAGAATTCGTAGGATTGCGGGGCGGGGACTTCGCCGTCGCTATCGCCGACTAGAATTAACGTTGGAGTTTTTACTTTTTTGATGAAATTGATGGGCGAGCTTTTGGCGTAAACGTCAGGGTCGTCGTAGACGGATTTGCCGAAGAACGGGATCATCCACTGGTCGATGAGATTTTCCCCGTAGTAGCTCTGCAAATTGGAGAGGCCCGCGCCGGCCATGGCGGCTTTGAAGCGGCTGGTTTGCGTGACGGCCCACATGGTCATGTAGCCGCCGTAGCTCCAGCCGCAGATGCCGAGGCGATTGGGGTCGATGGGCGCGACTTTAAGGGCTTCGTCGAGGCCGGCCATGATGTCTTTGAAATCGCCATAGCCGAAATCCTTGACGTTGGCGCGGGTGAAGGCTTCGCCTTGGCCGAAGCTGCCGCGCGGGTTCGGTTGCAAGACGAAATACCCAGCGCCTGCTAGAGGCGAATAGTAATCGGACGAGCTGGGCCATTCGGAAAGGACCGCAGCTCCGGGTCCGCCGTGAACGCGGACGATGAGCGGGTATTTCTTATTGGGATCGAAATCGCGCGGGTACAGGAGCCAGCCCTGGATTTCGAAACCGCCATTTTTCCAGTGGAGGCTTTTGGCTTCGCCCCAGGCGGGCTTGATGGATTTGTTGCGTTGCGTGATTTGCGCCCAATTGGCGGTGGGGCCTGCCCAAACTTCGGGAGGGGCGCTGAACGAGCTGCGGATGACTGCGGAACTTTTTGCGTCAAGTGAAAGAGAGAGATTGATGCCCCACGCGCCTGCAGTGATTTGACCGGCATCGCGGAAGAGTTCGGTTTTGTTGCCGTCAGCGGGATTGATTGTCGCTAGGCCCGAATCACCTTCGAGATATTCCCCGAAAATAATTTTTGCGTCAGGTGTCCAAGCGAGCCAACTCGCAGAAGCTTTCATTTCGGGCGTGATGTTTGTGGCTTCGCCGCCGCCTGCGGAGATAGTGAAGATGTCGCCGCCGACGCTGGGCTCGTCACTCATCAATCCGCCGACGAAAGCGATGCGCTGGCCGTCAGGAGACCAAACGGGATTCGCGATTTGCAGGGCCGGCTTGTAGATGGATTTCATCAGGCCAGTGGCGGCGTCGAGCGTGTAGAGCTCGGCGATGTACCAATTGTTGTCGCCATTGCCGAGGGCGGCGGTGACGGCGAAGCGCAGGCCGTCGGGGGACCAATCGTATTCGTAGATGTAGGTGTCGGCGGGAGAGATCTGGTCGAGCTTGGCGGTAGCGACGTCGACGAGGGCGATACGCTGCTCGAAGAACGAGTCTTTGATTTCGCCGGTTTCGGGAGTTTCGGCGACAAGCGGGCCGGCCGCGCGCGTGGCGTTTTCGGTGAAAAGGAGGGCGATGGTTTTGCCGCTGGGCGACCAGCCCGGTGTGGAGAGGAAGCCTTTCACTTGAGTCAGTTTTCGCGCAGAACCGGCGGGGCCAGCGGCGTCCATCACATAAAGTTGAAGCTGGCCTCCTTTTGCGGCGTCGGAAAGGAATGCGAGTTTTTTGCTGTCAGGCGACCAGGCGACGCTGCCTTCCGCGTGGAGGGCGTCAGCGACGGCCGCGCTGATGCGCTTGGGCTGGTTTTTCCCGCCGATGTCCGCGACGTAAATCACTGTGTCGCCGGTGGAAACGCCCCGTTTTGTGATGATGTCCTCGACCCAGGCGACTTTTTTGCCGTCGGGGGAGATGGCGGTTTGTTCGAAGCGGTGCGTGGCGGAAAGCGTGTTGATGACGTCCTGCGCAGGGCCAGAGGATTTGGGTTTCGCGGAGGCGGCGAGACGCGCTTCGGCGGATTGCTTGGTGCCGCTGGTTTGTTGCGCGGGAGTTTCTTGCGCGAAGGATCGGTGCGCGGCGTAAAGAATAAGCAATGAAGACGTGGCGATCGCTAGCCGTGGCCGAAACGAAGTCATGTTTGCTTCCTCATGAGTGCCGTGTTTGTGTGCGCGGATACCTTAATCCGCTTGACGATGAGCCGCAAGCACTGGTTCGAGAATTTTGCGCGAGAAGGTTTCGAGAAGATGTGTTGTCCGCTTGCGGGCCGGCGAGTAGAATCCGCGCAGACTGAACCTGGAGGGCATGATGCTGGATCGCCGTGGATTTCTTTCTTCGCTTGGCGGAGCTGTCGGGGCGGCAGGAGCGCTGAGCTTAACGCCTTCGTGGCCGAAATTATTGGAGCAAGCGCCCGCGCAGTTGCCCGATAAGGCGTTGTTTGATTCGAACGAAGAAGCGTACTGGACGGAGATACGGAAGCAATTTCTGATTCCGGCGGACGAAGTGTATTTGAACAACGGGACGGTGGGATCGTCGCCGGCTCCGGTGCTGCGGGCGATTTTCGAGGGGTACAACACCACGGAGAAGATGGACCAGAGCGATCCGGAAGATTATCCGATCTGGGGGTACGGCATTTGGAACGAGTTCCGCGATCCGCTTGCGGAGTTTGTGGGATGCACGCGCGATGAACTTTCGCTGGTGCGCAATTCGACGGAGGCGAACTGTTACGTCTGCAATGGTCTGGATTTCAAAGCGGGCGATGAAGTGTTGATGACGGATCAGGAGCATCCGGGCGGCGAGCAGGGATTTCTGCTTCGTGCGAAGCGGCACGGCATCGTGGTGAAAAAAGTGATGCTTCCCAAGCCGGTGCCGAACGCGGCGGCGGTGTTGAATCTTTTCAATGATGCGATTACGCCGCGCACGAAACTGATTTTCTTTAGCCATATAACGACGGTGACGGGGGTGGTGCTGCCGGTGAAAGAGATTTGCGCGCTGGCGCGTTCGAAGGGGATTTTGAGCGCGGTGGACGGCGCGCACGTGATTGGGATGATGAAGCTGAATGTGAAGGAATTGGGTTGCGATATGTACTCGTCGAGTCCGCACAAATGGCTACAAGCGACGAAAGGGACGGGATTTTTGTACGTGCGCGAAGAAGTGCAAGACCGGCTGTGGAACACGATTGTGACGGGAGGGTGGGACGATCCCAAGCTGAAGGCGGCGCGGTTCCAGCAGATCGGGAGTTCGAACGTGCCCACGCTATACGGTTTGCGCGCGGCAGTGCAGCTCGCGAATTCGATTGGGATGGAGCGAATTGAGAAGCGGCACCGTCAGTCGGCGGATTACATCTTGAAGGAGATGGTGAAACGGGGAGCGGAGTCGTGGACTTCGCCGGACCCGGCGCTGCGGTGCGCGATTGCAACGGTGAATGTGCCGCCGATTCAGATTGGAGAGCTGGAGGCGTGGATGTGGAAGGAAAAGAAAATCCGGATTCGTGGAGGCGCGCCTTCCAAAATACGGCTATCGACGCCCTATTACTTGCTGCGGAAAGATGTGGACAGGTACCTGGCGGCGTACGACGAGTATCGAAAGCTGAAGGTACCCGCTTGAGTGAAGCATGGATTGGCAGTCGCTGAGTGGAGTTCAGACCAAGTGTATTCCCTGTTGAGTAAAACTTGACGAATCGCCGGGATTGGCCGATTCTAAAGAGGATGATGACGAATGACGAAGGAGGGCGCAAGCATGACTGAAAACCTCTCGAAATTGGCGGAGTCCTTCGTTGAGGCGACTCCGGACGGCCTCCTGGCAAGCAAAATTCTGAAGAATGCCCCGGAGATCAAACAGGCGCTAGCGACGACAGGCGAGTACGTCTTGAGAGACGAGTGCGGGAACGAATACCACATCACATCTAACAACGGTCACGAAGCTACGACCAAATAGAACACCCGCGGCCTTTAGAGGATGATAGCGCTCATCACATCGGCCGGCTTAATTTTCTACCTGCTGGTTCCCGGAATTCTTTTCAAAGGGCTTTTTTCGCTGTTCATTCCTCTGGACAAGTTTCACCGGACACGAAGCGAAGAGCTCACTTTTGGCGCGTTTGCCTCGCTCTTGCCATTGGCCCTGACGTTTCTTGCAGTCTTTAGCGCCGGCTGGTTTGGGAATCATCCCTTCTTTTTTCCTGATTCGGCCGCTCAAAGAACGAGTGACTATCAAGCCGCTTTTTCTTCGATTTATAGCGAGACTTTTTTTTCGCAGCACCAACAAGAATTTTGGGGTGCGGCCTCCCGAATAGCGCACCGTCAGGCTCGAATCCTTGTGTGGCTGTATTTCTTCGCGGCTTCGGAGGCTTTGCTTTTTGGCTGGCTGGGCAAAAATTTCGGGCGATTCCACAAGCTCAAACCTTATGAGTTTGTCGCAAACAAGTTTCTCCTTCCGAATATTTCGCCGTGGTATTTCCTCCTCACGTCTTTCATGTGGCCCCCAGAACCGAAAAGAAAGGTCATGGCCGACCTTCTTACGTCCGACGATCATTTATACCGCGGACAGGTCGTCGGGCACGAAGTGGACACAAACGGACATCTTCGAGGAATACTGATTAGCGAATCTCTAAGATTTGACCGGCGTTCCTACCTCCAGGACAAGGATTCGGGCACGACGGTGAACCCCGATGACTATTGGAAGAAAATCCCAGGAAAGAATCTATTCATCTTCGCGGATAAGCTAGCGACGCTGAATTTGAGTTACCTGCCGCCGGCTTCAACCATCCCGGAAATTCTGCAGCAATTATTGAAAAAACTGAAAATCGATGCACAGGTTTCCGTGGAAAGCCCGCAGGCTCCCCATTCGAAAGAGTAGCTGCGGCTGTCCATCCTACCCATCCGGAATGCATGCACTGCGTTTTCTTGACCCTGTGCTTAGCGGTCGACTACACTAATAAATTCGATACCTGTCGCCCAGGCGGCCTGACGGTCGCTTTGTGTCTGCGGGAAGAACCGGCCGCAACTACTTAAGTGTGGGGCCGCGCAACTAAAGGGGGATTGCTTTGCCAAAGCGCACATTTCAACCGCGGAAACGACGCCGCGCGAAGACGCACGGATTCCGCGCGCGCATGAAGACAGTAGGCGGCCGCAAAGTTCTGGCGGCACGCCGCAAGAAGGGACGCCATCACCTCACGCCCTAGTAGCTCCGGGCGCATGGACTTTCCGCGCGAGGCGCGGCTGGTGCGGCGCGGCGATTTCGATGCCGTGTATCGCGCCGGGAAGCGCCGATCCAGTTTCCACTTCACAGCTTTTTTTCGCGCCAACCAATTGCCGGTGAGCCGCTTCGGTTTCAGCATTAAAAAGGCGCTGGGCGGGGCGGTGGTGCGCAATCGCATCCGGCGGCGAATTCGAGAGATCGTGCGTTGCCAGCGCATGGAAATACCCGCGGGATGGGACATCGTGATTCATCCGAAGAGCAGCGTGGCGCGGGCGGAGTTTGTGGCGTTGACGTCAGATTTGGTGCGGTTGATGAAGAGCGCGTGAATACACTGATGAGCATGAGTGGCGAAAACAGCGTGAGAGAAGAGGACAGACTGAAGCCTGTCCCACCTTCGACAGCGGAGAATCAGTCCGCTGCAGTGAAAGCGGCGCTGGCGGCGCTGCGTATTTATAAGGTGTACTTGTCGGTTTTGTTTGCGGGTAGCTGCCGGTTCGCACCGACGTGCTCCATGTATGCGTATGGGGCGATTGAGCGGTTTGGCGTGATGCGGGGGTCGTGGATGGGGTTGAAGCGGTTGCTGCGGTGTCATCCTTTGTCGCGGAAGTTTGGTTACGACCCGGTACCAGAAAAAACAGAAGCGAGTGTGTTACGGGCCGGTGAAATTGGGCAAGACGCTGGCCGATCCGGTGTTTCTTCCAGAGAGGCTCATTCGTGAGCGAGCCGCAAAAGAAAAAAGAACTTTCTTCAGAGATGCGCATTCTGATCGCGTCGATACTTTCGATGGCCGTGATTTTGTTGTGGGCCAAGTTTTTTGCGCCCAAGCCACCCGCGAATTTGCCGCAAACAAACAGACCGGCGATAACGACTCCGGTGGGGACAACTCCAGCTGCGGCATCGTCCTCCTCTGCTCCTTCGACTTCCGCAAGTAAATCTAACGCGCAAACTCCCGCGGGAATCGCTACAGGGATTGCACCTTCCAACGCAGCAGCGATGCCGCCGAAGGCTGATGCGGCGGAGCGCACGATTGTCGTGGAAAATGCCCTCTACCGCGTAGAGATTTCGAACCGCGGCGGAGTAGTGAAAAGCTGGCAGCTGAAGAAGTACATGGACGATTCGAAACCGCAGCGCGTACTAGATGTCGTACATCCGGAAGCGGCGGCGCAGGTGGGCGGGTGGCCATTCGCGGTGGTGCTCGACGATCCGCAGCTTGAGGCCCAGGCGAACTCCGCGCTGTTCGTGGCTGGTGTTGCCGAGCCGAGCGCCCATGCGGGAGACGCGGCAGCCAACTACGAGGGTCTCCCAGCCAATCCACTGCAGGCCCCGTCTCAGCTGAAGTTCGTTTGGAGCGATGGACACCTGGAAGTTACGAAGATTTTTCAATTTGATCATTCCTACGTGGTGCGCGTGGAGACGGCCGTCAAGTTCAACGGGACGCCGATCAAAGCAGGACTGGCGTGGCTGGGAGGATTCGGCGATCCGACGGTGCAGAATCCTGTGCCGGTGGATACCACGTTTACGTTTTACAACGAAGGCGGCAAGCTGACGGACCTGCCTTACAAAAAACTTGAGGGGCCGGAGAAATGGGGCCCAGGCGTTTGGATGGGCGGCAAGGACTTCGCGGGAATCGAGGATCGCTATTTTGCGGCCGCATTTCTCCCGGCAAATGGAGTTGCTTCCGGTTCTGTGGAAACACGCTACTGGAAAGTGATGCGCACCGTCCAGAAGGACGGAAAAGACGAGCAAGAACCGGTTTCGGAAGTGGCTGCGGCGACGTCATCGCAGCCGCTGGCGTTGCGCGTATACGTTGGGCCGAAAGACTACGATGACTTGAAGGCGATGAAGCCTCCGCTGCAATCCCTGGTGAATTTTGGATTTCTAGAGTTCATCGCGGAGCCGCTGTTTCACGGAATGAAGTGGCTGCATAAATACATTCCCAACTGGGGCTGGACCATCGTCGTTTTGACGCTCGTCATTAACATGCTGCTTTTCCCGTTGCGAATCTCGAGCTACAAAACGACGCTGAAGATGCAGCGCGTCGCTCCTGAAATCAAAGCGATTCAGGAGCGCTACAAGAAGTACAAGCTCAACGATCCGAAGAAGCAGGAGATGAACAAGGAAGTGATGGCGATCTACAGCCGCGAGGGTATCAACCCCGTAGGCGGCTGCTTCCAGATGTTTCTGCAAATGCCGATCTGGTTCGGATTGAATAGCGCGCTGCGCGGGTCGATCGAATTGCGGCATGCGCACTGGCTGTGGATCTCGGACTTGGCTTCCAAAGATCCGTATTACGTTTTGCCCGTCGTGGTGGGCGTTTCCATGTACCTGGTTTCGAAAATGACGCCGATGACCACCGCAGACCCTCAGCAGGCGCAGATGATGAAGATCATGCCTATCATGTTCGCAGGAAGCTTCATTATTTTTCCGTTCTCGAGCGGACTCGCGTTGTATATTCTCACCAGCAGCTTGGTCGGTATCGGGCAGCAGTGGTATTTGAACCGCACGCATCCCGCGCCGGCAGCGGCGAAACAGATTTCGCGCGGCAAAAAGTAAGTAAATCGCCTTAGAAGGAACGCCGCAAGCAGGCGAGCAGAATTGTACGTTCTACGGAGGCCCATGGGTCTGGACCTTATCCGGGAAGGCAAGCTCGACCGCCAAGCGGCCGCAGAAGCTCTGCGAAAGTTTCTGGAAGAGATCGTGCGTGTGTCCGGCTTGGATTTGAAGGTGAAGGTGCACGTGGTCGATACGCCCGCTACGGAGGCTTCGGGTGAGGCGGAAGTGATCGCTGATCTCGACGGGCGGGACAAAGAAATTTTGCTGGAGCGCAACGGAGAGGTCTTAAAAGCGTTTGAGCATCTGGCGTTTCGCGCTTTGCGCCTGGAACCCACCTACCACGAAAAAATTCATCTGGATAGCGGCGGTTATCGCGCTTTGCGCTTTGAAGAGTTGCGCATGACCGCGCGCGTGGCGGCCGAACGCGTGCAGAGTTCTCACCAGCCGTTCCGGCTGAATCCCATGTCCTCGCGCGAGCGGCGCATCGTGCATTTGGCGTTGAAAGACATCCCCGGCGTGCGCACCGAGAGCGTGGGCATGGGCGAAGAGCGCCAAGTAGTCATCCATCCGGCGAAACCGAAGTAGTTCTGTTCTCTCGGGCAGCTGAGCAACGGCCCGACCGCTTTATTCCCGTCTATTCCCGTACCCATCCTTTTGAAATGACCTGGCCAGCTTCATCCATTTTTACGCGGTACGTAAAAGATGCGGGGCGATCCCTGCGGATCGACGAAAATCGCGCGTCGAAAAACTCTACAACGGCTACGCTGCCTTCCTTGTGAAAGCGCGTGACGGGAAAGCGCGAAAACCATAAAACTTTTTGCACTTCGGGCAAACCTTTGGCTGCCTCGATATATTGATTCGACGGAGCGTCGGGATAATAACGATGCTCGACGGATGCCAAGTCCGGCCGTTCGCTCAAATCGAGGCGGACTTCATAGACGCCGTGCGGGGTATTGACGAGTCCGTCCCAGTGCCAAAGGGACGGTGGAAGCGGCAGCGCGCTGAGGGATTCCTCTGGAAGCTGGAAGACCGAAGCGAATTTTTTCACTTGTTCGAGAGCGGCGCGATGAGCGCAGAAAGCGGCGGCGAGGTAGAGAAGCGCCGCGGCGAGGCCAGCGCGATTCCAAATGGCATAGCGGACGCGCAGTCCTTTTCCACCAAGCGCTGGAAGTAGAAACAATGCTGCCAACAAAGCGAGAATGGCGACGGCAGTTTGTTCGGAAATCGGCGCGCCGACATTTTTCGCTAATGCCGCGACGCCAAGCGAAGCGAGTGCGAGCACACACCACGTAATGATGGCGCGATTCTTCAGGCCTTCGGCTTGGCGGTAGACCCAGGCGAGGATTTGTGGGCATAGGAGAAGCGCGCTAAACGTAAAGTCGATGATGAAAATTAGATCCCAGGCAGGACGAGACCACGTTAGCGGAGACCAAATCATGGTTCCGAAGCTCGTGACCAGATCCAGGAAAATGTGGCTGAGAATGCCGACGGCGTAAAGTCCTGTCAAAGCCGCGAACGAAGGCGCGTCCCATTTGCGCCACCGCGCGAACCAGCTCGTGAGCGCAGCGAGAAGAAGCGCGAAGATGGGCATGCAGACTAGGGAATGCGTAATGCTGCGATGCCACGTCAAAATCAACATCGGATTGCTTGAGAACCAATCGCGAAGAATGTCAGAATCCGGAAAGATGGCGCCGAGCATCAGCGACCAGGTGATGATCCGAGCGCGATTCATGGGCTTGGACGCGAACATGTCTTCGCCACGGAAGACTGCTTTGCCGATCAGTGCGCCGGCGATGCCGTGAGTGATTGTGTCCATTCGTTTTTCTAGACGATACCTTTCCACCGAGCGGCAATATTCTGCCTGACGATACGTCGAGAAAAATTCACAATTTCAAAAAACCCGGATCAAAGGAGATGATTTCGAAATGACGCGGCCGACGCGGCGGGCGTGAACGCCATGACGCGTGAAGCCTACCAGTGTGGAATCCGCGTGGTCTGGGGCGATGGCGACGAGAAAACCACCGGACGTTTGTGGATCGAAGAGGAGGTCCTGATATTCGGGCGGGACGTTCGGGTCGAATTCCGCGCACTCGCCGACGAAGGCGCGATTGTTTTTTAAACCAGCGGAAAGATGGCCTTCGCGTGCGGCTTCGATTGCGCCCGGAAAATAGGAAAAGGACGCGTGATCGATTTCGAAGGAAACCGGCGCGAGGCCGTGAGCTGGATCGCCGAGCGCCATCTCGCGTGCGTGGCCGAGAAGGCTGAAGCCGGTCACGTCGGTGACGGCATGAATCGGTGTTGCGCCTTGTGACTGTTCGTCGACTTCCTGGAGGGCCGCAGCGGCGGCGGCGTTGAGAGTGCTCATCGCGGCGATAGCGGCCGCGAGCGATTCCGCTGAGGCGCGATCTTTTTTCAGCGCGGTGGTGATGACGCCGGTTCCGAGTGGCTTGGTAAAGAGCAGCACGTCGCCGGGCTTGGCGCCTACGTTGCGCCAAACGCGTTGCGGATTGATGGTTCCTGTGACCGCGTAGCCGAAAAGCATGTCTTCATTGCGAATCGAATGGCCGCCGATCACGCTGCACTTCGCTTCGTTCATTTTGGCCAGGCCGCCGCGAATAATTTGTTCGAGAATTTCCGGGTCACCCTTTTCTGGAAAACCCACGATGGAAAGCGACGAAATCGGACGGCCGCCCATGGCGTAGACGTCGCTGAGCGAGTTCGCCGCCGCGATTTGCCCGAAGAGAAAAGGATCGTCCACGATGGGCGTAAAGAAATCGACGGTCTGCACAAGTGCGAGGCCTTCGCTGATCAGATAGATTCCGGCGTCGTCGTTGGTGTCGAAGCCGACGAGGACATTTGGATCCGTTTGGCGCGGGAGTTTGCGCAGGACGGCATCGAGAGTGGCCGGATTCAGCTTTGCTGCGCAGCCCGCCGCTTTTGCCATGGATGTGAGTTTCACTTGTGCTGCCAAGAATTCACCTCGCTGGTTCGCTGACCATTATAACGATGCAGACAGCTTTGCGCTGGTAACGCCCCCGGGCTGACGACATAGGATGGAAAGAGTGATGCCGAAAAGTTGCGCCGGGCTCGTGAACGTGGTTTCATCGCCGGATGCCTTGGGACTTCTGGTTGATCTTTATTGTGCTGGGTGTGCTACTGCCGTTGCGCGGTCGGCTGCGGCTGCAAAAGCTGATGGTGCTCCCGCAAATCGGGACGCGAGAGCGGATTTCGCTCTATGCTTCGACCATCGGTTTTCAGTGGGTGGCTGTGGCAGTTGTCGCTTGGCGCTCGTGGGCCCGGGGACTGGGTCTCGAAGAATTGGGTTTGGTGGTCCATGGGCGCTGGCGGGTCACGATGGCCGCAATTGTCGGCGCTGCGACTTTGGGAGGTTTACAGTGGCTTAACTTGAGGCGGATGGGCAGGTCTTCGGGGAAAGCGCGGGAGTTCATGCGTGTGCTCGCCGCGCGGATTCTGCCCCAGTCGCAGCTGGAGCTGCTTCCATTCTTGGCTTTAGCGGTCACGGCGGGTGTTTGCGAGGAATTCCTGTACCGCGGGTTTGCGATGGCGGCTTTAACCCGCGCCGGCCTTCCCGGTTGGAGCGTAGTGCTACTATCCTCTGTTCTCTTTGGGTTAGCGCATCTTTACCAGGGGCGCGGTGGGTTGTTAAGCACACTGGTCATCGGCACAGTATTCGGAACGGCGCGAATCGCGTACGATGGGTTGGTTCCGGTAATGGTCTGGCATTTTGCGGTGGATGCGGTGGCCGGCGTGGCGGGGCCGAAGTATCTTGTTAGAGCAGCACCGCCGGCGGCCGCAGAGGAAATTCACACATTATAGTATTTTAGTTACTCTTATGACAACACCAACCCCAGCGGTGCTATCAGCAGAGACGATTCGCCGTGCGCTCGGCGAGTTCCAGTTGGAAGTAAGTGAACAGCAAATCGTTTATATTCAACAATATATGACGCTTTTGCTGACTTGGAACGAAAAAATAAATCTTACCGCGATTCGCGACCCGCTGGAGATACTATATCGTCATTTTTGCGAGAGTATGTATGCGGCAGTGGCCGTGCCTGTGGAAAACGGTCGGCTCGCCGACGTTGGTTCTGGGGCTGGATTCCCGGGTATTCCACTCAAAATCATGCGGCCGAACCTGAATATGTTTCTGGTCGAATCGAATATGAAGAAGGCCACATTTCTTGCGGAAGTGCTTAGAAACATTGAGCTTCCGGACACACGCGTGCTCGTGAGCCGCTATGAGGAGCTGGGCGAAGAGATTATGCCCTTGGATTACGTCTGCTCCCGGGCCGTGGGGGATTTCGAGCCATTTCTGGCCTGGGCGGCCTCGGAACGTGTTGCAGCTAAACAAGTTATTTTGTGGATCGGCGGGCGCGATCTCGATCAGGCGCGGCGAGGAACGGACTGGGAATGGCGTGAACCAATTCCGGTGCCGCAGTCTTTGCGCCGCTATCTGCTGGTCGGGTCGAGAAAAAGCTGAGAGTGTCGGCGCAACGACTTGAAAGATGAAGACTAGCTAGTTTCTCTTTCTCACAGTCACCATATAGCTTGACTCCACTGGCAGGTCGGTTTTCGGCGGCAATGGGCCGATGAAAGTGCTTGCGCGTGACCGTCATTCCCTTCCACCAAGTCAAAGTGAGAAGTCCGCGCACGTTCCACGTGGAACATTGCAGTTGAGCAATCATCTCCCAAACGCTGAGCTTTGCTTTAGAAATATTTGTTGGCGCCTCTATCCGCATTAGTTCCACGTGGAACAAAGTTCTTGGCTGCCGTGAGTCTTGGCTTGTTCCCCGTGCAACACATAAATGCCAAGGGTTAAAGAGCTGTAAGACTGTTCCACGTGGAACGTTCAGGGACAAATCCCACAGGCAGACACGTGTTCCACGTGAAACAAGTTGCATCCTTGACGTGATTCTGCTAACTTCCGCGATTTGGGGGGCTTGTTGGCACGAATTATCGCAGTCGCAAACCAAAAGGGAGGGGTTGGAAAGACAACCACCGCAGTAAATCTGGCGGCTTGCCTCGCCGCCTCTGAACAATCGACACTTCTTGTGGATTGTGACTCCCAGGCCAACGCCACCGCCGCCATTGGATTTCCCAAGGATCCCTCCCGCAGAACCCTCTACCAGTGCCTGATTCTCAACGAGTCGTTCGACAAAATCGTCCAAAAGTCGCAAGTGGATGGGTTAGATGTCGTCCCCGCCGACAAAAACCTTGCGGGAGCGGCCGTCGAGCTGGTTTTGGCGGAAAATCGCGAGTATAAGCTGCAAGCTGTTCTGAATGAGATTCGCGATCGCTATAGATTCATTGTGTTGGATTGTCCTCCTGCGCTTGATTTATTGACCTTGAATGCCCTAGTTTCTGCTAACGCCGTGCTTGTGCCGATTCAATGCGAGTATTTGGCTCTAGAGGGCGTTTCGGAATTGTTGGATACTTTGATGAGGATCCGGCGGACGCTTAATCCTAGTCTCGAGATTGAAGGCATCCTCCTAACGATGTACGACGAACGAACTACCTTATCGAGGCAAGTAGCCACGGATTTGCGCAGTTTCTTTGGCGCACAAGTATTTCAAAGCGTGATCCCACGCAACGTGCGGCTTGCCGAGGCGCCGAGTTTTGGGAAACCAATCATTTTCTACGACATTCATAGCAAAGGGGCGGAGGGCTACACGCAACTCGCCCAGGAGGTCATTGCCAATGACGAGAAACGCACTGGGAAGAGGGCTCGGAGCGCTGATTCGGGAGCCTGACCCGCAGGTTCCCCCTCCACCCACCCCATCAGCGCAGCCGCACACTACAAGCGGCAGTGGTGCTGCCGCAGCTGCGCCGGCACGCGAGACCGTGCATGCAGGGCCGCTGCAAATCGACATCGATTTGATAGAACCGAGCCCCTACCAGCCCCGCACCCGGTTCCGCGAGGAAGCGCTGGACGAATTGGCGCGCTCCATTCAAACGAGCGGGATCATCCAGCCTTTAGTGGTTCGACCCATTGGGAGCCGTTTTCAGCTAATCGCTGGCGAGCGGCGATGGAGGGCTGCACAACGGGCTGGGCTGACGAAAGTCTCGGCAATCGTGCGGCAGGTTCCGGACGAGCTGGCTTTGGAAATGACCCTGGTGGAAAACATCCAGCGCGAGGATTTGAATGCTATCGAAGCAGCCCGGGCGTTTGAGAGGCTCATGGATGAGTTCCAGCTTACGCAGGAATCCGTGGCAGAGCGGACCGGCAAAGACCGCGCTACAGTGGCCAATTCGATTCGACTGCTAAAACTCGAGCCAACGATTCAAGACTGGATTGAAGAAGGCAAGCTGACCGCAGGGCACGGGCGGGCGCTCCTGGCTGTAGGGGATTCGCCATTAAGGATGCGCTATGCGCAGCGGGCGTCGCGCGGCGGTTTAACCGTACGACAGATTGAACGGCTGGCGTCGCGGCGCTCGCGCACCGCCAGCCCTGCGGCGGAAATTCATGTCGACGCGAATATTCGAGCGGCGATCGACGAACTGCAACGGCATCTCGGGACCAAGGTTCTCTTAAGGCAAAAGACGAAGATGCGGCCAGGCCAGCTCGTTCTGGAATACTACGACGACGCCCAGTTAATGGGAATTTACGATCGATTGATGAAGTAGACCCGCAATCGCTGCGAAAATCGGCCCTGTCCATTCGTTCCACCGTATCCTTTGGACAACTCAGCACGCGCGATGCGTTGACTTGTGCGCACCGGACGCTAGAGTAGGAGAGTCGCTCTAGGAGAAAAGTCATGGCATGGAAGTGGCCCGGTTCCTCGAAGAATGGCGTGAGCGAAGAATGGACCGGATTCATTGACCAGGGTGTGACCCTGGAAGGCACGCTGCAGCTCACCGGAACGTTTCGTATCGATGGCAATGTGCGCGGAAACATCATCTCCGAGCAGACTGTGGTCCTGGGAGAAGGCGCCAAAGTCGAAGGTCAGATCGAAGGAAACCGCGTGGTGATATCGGGACGCTTCGACGGAGTGATTTTCGCGAAGGGACGCGTCGAGATTCAAGCTAAAGGCGTCGTTACAGGCGAGGTCCACTCCCCGTGCATGGTGATTGACCCAGGCGGAATCTTTGACGGTCGATGCCACATGCTGGCTTCGTCAGATGCTGCTTCTGGGGTGACCATTCCTATCCGAGCAGCCGGGCAAGCCTGACAGTCCAAATCTTTGAACAACGACTTGGCTCCCTAGCGCGCGCAAAAACCTGCACTGTATTACCAATCAGTTAAATATACACAACAGCTTTATTTATCGATCTCACTCGGCGGCCGTCCGGACAAGAACCATCCTCCAGCCATTCTGTATTTAACGGGTTGGTTGCCTACGCCGGTCAGACCGAAACCGGCGTTTGGGTCGTCGCCGCCGTAGCGGCCTTAATTCCCGTCTGGATGTTCGTTTCCCAATCGAGATGCGGGATGGGCGACGCGCTCGCCGCCTGATAGAAGCGCAGGGCATCCGCCGGCCGGTTTAGATTCCTTAGCGAAACCCGCCCGGCGGAAATAAGTGCGAGCAGGGATGGCTTCTCCGCTGGCCAAGCAGCGGCCAGTTTTTCGTATTCACTGACCGCGCGGTCAAAGTTCTGCTGCTCTTCGAGATAGCGGCAAAGTTCGAGCCAAGTCGCTGCAGGCAGTTTTTGGCCGCCGCTATTTTGGAACTCCTCGTAGTCGTGCCAGGCAGCCGCTTTATCTTGGGCCTTCGAATGCGCCTGACAAAGCTTTACGATCTCATTTTGATAGCTGACCGTATCGCCCTTACGCCAATAGAGCTGCTGCAGCATAGTGCGGGCATCAACCGAGTCGGGTTTCGTGTTCAAGTGTTCGGTTAGTTTCGCGATCGCCTCATCGACCTTGCCGTGCTCCATGAGCTCACCCGCCTGGGCGATCAGAGGATCAGCAGTCCAACTGACCTTCTTATCGATTGCCTCGCTGGCTTGCTGCTCCACGCCGCTGTAGCGAATCACCAGCGCAGCCATCAATCCAAACACAAAACCGCCGACATGCGCCCAATGCGCTACTCCGGAAGCCCCTCCAAAGATGCTACCGGAGAGGATTTCCATCAAGACCCACAGCGGCAAGAGCCAATACGCGGCCGCCTTGAATCGAATGCCTTTCCCCAGTGCTAAATTCGTAAGACTTCGCAAACCCAGCACCAGAGCTATTTCGATCTTCGTCGTGGGGAAGCGCATCAAGAAGGCGCCCATGAGCGCCGCCACCGCCCCGGACGCGCCCAAAGTCGGAACATTGCTCCCAGGATTAGACCAAGCGTGAAACTGCAGCGCGGCAGCCCCGGCCGCAAAGTAAAAGACGGGATAGATCAGACGGCCCCACGTATCTTCCAGGATGGCCCCCGCAAGCCACAGAAACCACATGTTGCCAATCAAATGCAGCCAACCGGCGTGAAGGAAATTCGCCGTGACATAGGTAATCGGCCGCGGATGCGCCGGCGTAAAAGCATACTGGCCCAGAATGGAGTCGTTCTTCATTTTGGAAAATTCTTCCGCGAGCGAGTCCATTTCCCGCTGCAGTGCGCGTTCATCTTCAATAAGGCGAATCCTGGCGTCCCATGCATCGGCCAGATTGCGCGTCTCTGATTGAGCCTCCTTCCAGATATCGGGATGTTTTTGCTGAAAAGAGGTCACGAACTCATTCACGTCCGGCGGCATGGACAGCTGGGGGTGCATCGCCGCAAGCAAGAGTATGTGAGCGGGAACATCGGAGTCTTTCGAAGACTGCTCATCCATCTGCCAGTGCGTGCCAAGGAAAACCGCCAAATTGATGACAATCAGAGCCAGCGAGATTACCGGCCAGCGACGACCTTCATTATTCTCGTGGCGGAGAGGTATGAACATGCACGTTCCTTTCGCTTGGAGAGACTGAGAGATGACCCGTTTCTTCCAAGTCTAAGGTCTCTCTTAAGGGACAAGGGCGAAATGAGGAGGTATTGCCCGAATCAGTAAATGTTGCGGCTTACGCTAGAGAAACTGCGTGGCGATTTCCCTTGTCCAAACCATGGGACCGAATCTGCGGAGGAAAGCTCGAGCAAAAAAATCGCGAGGGAGAATCGGGGCAGGTTGACACGTTCATACCTGACGACTATCGTTTGAAGTGAATTTTACGAAAGGTCGTTTGGATGAAGATTTTGGTGGTTGGCGGCGGAGGGCGCGAGCACGCGCTGGTTTGGAAGCTGAAGCAGAGCGCGGGCATAGAGAAAATCTGGTGCGCGCCAGGGAACGGCGGAATCGCCGAGGACGCGGAATGCCTTGCCGTGGATGCGGGCGACGTTGCGGCGCTTGTGTCGCTGGCAGAAAAAATCGCGCCGGATTTAACCGTGGTTGGGCCGGAACTGCCACTGGTGAATGGGATCTCGGACGCGTTTACGCAGCGAAATTGGGCCATTGTGGGCCCCTCTCGACAGGCGGCGCAGCTCGAAGGCAGCAAGATTTTTTCGAAAGAATTCCTGCTTCGACACAATATTCCGACGGCAAGAATGTACGGATCTTCTGATTCGGCGAGCGATGCGTATGCCGCGCTTAGCGGCGTCGATTGGCCGCTAGTGATCAAGGCCGATGGACTGTGCGCGGGTAAGGGCGTAGTGCTGGCTCCGGATGCGGAGGTGGCCAAGCAATTCCTTGTGTCGGTGATGGAGAAGAATGAGCTTGGACCTGGCGGGCAACGCGTCCTGCTTGAAGAGACGCTTGAAGGCGAGGAACTCTCTTTCATCATTCTGACGGATGGCGAACGGTATGCACCGATGGTGCCGACGCGAGATCACAAACGGGTGTTTGACGGCAACCGTGGGCCAAATACCGGTGGCATGGGCGCCTATTCTTCCGATGAATTGTTGCCGGCTGGTCTCCGCAATACTGTGATCTCCAAGATTGTGGAACCCACGCTTAGAGGCCTCGCCGCGGATGGTATCCCCTACCAGGGCTTTCTGTATGTTGGCCTGATGCTGACCAAAACCGGGCCAAAGGTGCTTGAGTTTAATTGCAGGTTAGGCGATCCGGAGGCGCAAGCCATAGTGGCGCGGATGGATTTCGACCTCGCGGAGGTTTTGCAAGATGTCGCGGCGAGGCGGCTCGATCCGGCGAAATTGCGCTGGAAGTCGGGAGCAAGCGTGTGCGTTGTGCTTACTTCGGGCGGATATCCAGGGAAATTTGAGACTGGAAAGAGAATCGAAGGACTAACCTCTATTGATAGAGAAACTGGTGTGGAGGTTTTCCAGGCGGGCACGAAACGCGAACGCGATTCTGTGATAACCAGCGGGGGGCGTGTGCTGGGTGTAACAGCTGCTGCGGATTCTCTGGAAACTTCTCTAGCCTTAGCCTATGAGGCGACGGAGAAAATTCATTTTGATGGCATGCATTATCGCAAGGACATTGGCGCCCGCGTTGGGCGAGTAAAGACTGCAGGAGATTAGTGCCATGCCGCGCGTTGTAAAACTCTTCCGTGCTCCAAAGCGGGGCTGGCCGATGGAGGAACTGCTAGAGGTTGAGGCAGTCCAAGAGCTGGGATTTGAGGGCTGCACGCATCGCCAGGCGGGAGGAAAACGGCAGGTCTTGCTGGTGGACCGGGAAACACTGGACGCGCTGGAACTCGGTCCAGGAATGATCCGAGAGAACTTCACCACGGAGGGACTCAACGTCAACGGACTAAAAGAACGGGAATCTCTCAGAGTCGGCGATGTGCTGCTAGAAGTGACGATGGCTTGTACGCCTTGCGGTCAGATGGATGATCTGCGGCCGGGGCTACGGAAAGAGATTCGTGGGCGGCGCGGAATGCTCTGCCGAATTGCCAAAGGCGGAATCATCCGACAGGGCGACGGTATTGAGAAGTTGGCCTAGCACTGTGAGTTACGGATTCGGATTCGGCTTTTTGCGCAGCGTCGGCGCCTCTGGTGGCTTGTTTTTATCTTCTTTGGCCTTTTCAACCGGTTCGTCCGGCGGAACGACCCAATCGAAACCGCGCTCGGTGACGGTGCCGAGGATGAACTTGGCCTTTTCTGAAACGAGCGGCAAAGCGGCCCGGAGAAAATCCGTGGCATCTTCGGGAACTGCTTTGTTTGCCTGCCCGCGGTCAATGGTCTCCATCACTTTTGAGAATTTGGGGTCGCCGCGTGACAAATTATCAAGTTCCGGATCGTTTCCCTGAATGAGTTGCTGCAACGTCGGTCCCTGAATTGTGTTTGGATAGCGAATTTCGACGAGCGTTTTCGGGGCGTGCTTTTCCGGAGGATAGAGTTGGATGAAGCGCGGGCGGAGAATACGGGTCTGCCAGAAGTCGCCACGTGTTGCGATTTCTTCCTGTTGGATGCGGTATTCGATGGTCCAGATTTCAGGGCCATAATCATCGGGCGCATAACCAATGAGAACTACTTCAAAGATCGGCTCCTCAGGTTTGAATTCGATTTTGTGGTGAAGCTGGGATACGAGAGGTCGTAGCCGCTCGAGAAAAGCGACTCCGATTACATCCAGATCTGGCGCGACTTCGTCGGGATTGACGGCGTAGTGCGGGTTCTTACCCGAAAGCTGGGGAAAATCTTTGTCCAGCCGCACGGGTTTGGGATCGGCGGGGCTGCGCCATTCTGAAGCGCCCAGGAGAACGCCGATGTGGGTGCGGTCGATACTCAAGACACGTGGAGGAATCGAGCTAGGTTCGACAGGTTGATCGATGGCCGCGAAGACAATTTTGTCGCGAGCGACGTGAACGATGACGCGGCCTCCGGCAAGATTGGCGACGATTTCGTCAGCGCGATCACGGTCCTGGGCAGGCGAGATTTGCAAGGTAGCTAGGCACGCCAGCAGAAACAGAGACACCGAAAGTAGAGTAATCGATCGGTGGCGGCGTGTAGTTAAGACTTTCATAGGTACCTGGCGTGGTATACCCGTGTAGCTGCTCCCTCTAGATGATTCACTCTATCGCCGCGCTCCTATGGCTTCTCCTCTGAAACGGCGGCTGCGGCCTCTTTCGCTCGCGCAAGTAGTGTATCGAGAGAGGCGCGGTCATAGTAGCCGCCATTGCGAATCACGGCCCAAACCTTTCGCGTATTAGCAATGTTCTCCACCGGATTTGCGCTTAGCAGGACAAGATCGGCGGCGCGGCCTGTTTCGACAGTCCCAAACTCTTTCTCGCGGCCGAGAAAGAGCGCGGCCCCATGCGTCGCAGTCTGTAAAGCATCCATTGGTGTAAATCCAGCGCGGACCAACTCGGCAAGTTCGTGGTGGAAGCTGTCACCGGGGAAGACAAAAGGGTCGAGGGAGTCGGAACCAACCAGGATCGGCACACCGGCACGATGAAGTTCACCGGTTAGCTTCCAGTCGTTGGAGGCCTGGCGGCCCAGCCATGCGGCGCGCTGCTTCATCTGTGTGTCGTCAAACGAGTCGCGCCACTGCTTCGCCATCGCCGGGGGGACGAAAGCAAGCAAGGGGTCGTCGGTTTTCCAGTTTCCGGGATGGGAGGTAATATCCAAGGAAGCCAGGGTGGGAGTGACCCAGGTACCGTTTTTCTTGAGCGTTAGGATCAGCGCGGCGGCTTTTTCCGGGCTAAAGGTGGCGTCGGCTTCGTGGGCGATCTGCTCCCAGGCCGCGGCGTCGCCATTTTTTTCGGCTAGTACCAGGCGAGGGCGGAGTTCGGTTTCCTTCGAGGAAAAAGAGAGAGCAAAGGCGCTATAGAGAAGGTGTTCGATGCTGCGCATGCCAGAGTCGCTGGCTTCGATGACGCCGATTTCGAACGGCAAATGGCCGACAAAGGGGATGGTTTGTTTTTTGGATTCGTCAGCGACGGCGAAAAAGGCATCGCGCGACGGCATCGAAATGATTTTTATGAAATTGGCGCCACGCTTTTTGAGCTCATCGACGGCGGCGCGGGCTTCCTCGGCGTTGTGGACGGGATACTGCTCCGGAGTTTTCTTGCCACTCGCGGCAAGGAATGGGCCGGCGGCAACGATATGCGGGCCAAGGAGCGTGCCGGACTCGATGTCTCGTTGCCAGGAGAGGAGAGCGTCGAGATCGCCGCCCATGTCGCGCACACCGGTGATGCCATTGGCGAGAAGCAGCGGGAGAAGGACCTGTTTGCTCCAAGGGGGATCGGCGTTGATTCCGGCGAGATGGACGTGCATGTCCCAGAAGCCAGGGAGCAGGAATTTTCCGGAAGCATCGATGGTGCGCGCGGTTTTTGGGACTTTGATTGTTGCTGTTGCACCCACCGCGGTAATGTGGCCTGCTTCAATGAGAACAGTTTGGTCAGGTTGCGGCGGCCGGCCGCTGGCATCGATGACGGTGACATGCGTAATTGCGAGCTGAGAAGATGGCTCCGCCGAGGAGAAGGACGGAACGACGAGGAAGGTCAGCAGCAGGAAAAGGAGTAACTTTCTAGACCTCAAAGGAACGCTCACCTTCCGGGCAACTGGGCATTTCTAGAAAGCTATCACAAACTACAGTCGGTGGCGGGGGTTCTTGTGCAGAGGCGCCTGGCGCGGAGAAGAGTCAGGGAAGCGCTCGTCAGCGTACCGCAGAGCAGGTAAAATGGAGTATTGGAAGAAGGAGTGGAAAGCACACCATGGGATTGAGAAAAGCTAAGAGCATCAAGCACAACGGCAAGCGGTTAATGGATATTATTGAGGCGCACTCGCTGTTTTTCCGCGGGAAGGAAGGCGGGACGCGCGCGGACCTGGCTGGGGCGGATCTTTCGCGCGCTGATTTGCAGGGCATCAATTTGAGCGGGGCGTTTCTGCGCGGTGCTAATTTTGAAGGATCGGACTTGCGCAAGGCCAAATTGCCGGGCGCGGATTTGTCTGGCGCGAATCTTCGCAGGACTGACCTCCGGAACACGGACATGACGGAAGCGATTTTGCCTGGCGCGGATTTGACGGAAGCGCAAGCCAGCGGCGTGGAGTTTTTTCGCTGCGATCTTTCGAACGCGATTTTTCACCGCGCCCGTCTGCGCAACGTGAACTTGAGACTCGCCAATGTGAATGGCGCGAAATTCACCGGAGCGGATATGGGCGTGGCGATTCTTCGCGAGACGGATTTGACGGGAGCGGACCTTTCTGGCGTGGACCTTACCACTACACTTATGCCGCGCGGTTACGCTGCAGCGCAGGCCAAGCAGAAAAGCGCGTAACTTCGACGCGCAGCTACGACGCGTTGCTACGACACGTAGCTTCGACGCGTAACTACGATGCGTAACTACGACGCAAAATTTCTGTTGCTATCGAATGGACGCCTCCGAGGAGAAGAAATGACCGCTTACATTGTCTTCACGCGCGAAAGGACTCGCGACGAAGCGCAATTGGATCAGTACAAAAAGCTAGTTTCGCGCAGTTTCCAGCAGCACCCGGCTATCATTCGCGCCATTCATGGGCGTCATGAAGTTCTGGAAGGTCCGGCGCTTGAGGAAATCATCATCCTCGAATTCCCTACCTACGAAGAAGCGAAGAGTTGGTACCACAGTCCGGAATATCAGGCTGCGTGCGAGCATCGCTTCCAGGGAGGGGACCACCGTTGCATCATCACGGAGGGCCAGTCGTAGACCAGCACACGTAGTTTTCGACGCGTAATTCATCGAGCGGAAAGCTGCTCGCGTTGATGGCAAACTGCATGTCCGCGTGGTAGCCTCTGACGGAAGTGAAATAGTCCTTCGTAAGATTCGTGTGACCTGTGGCGACTCCCGCAACACAACTCGACGCGTCTGAGGTTCGTGAACGCGTACTCGAAGTTATTCGCAGTCTGCTTGAGGAATTGGGCAGCAGTGGAGCTTTGCCGATGCTCAATGGAGCTTCGCAGCTCGACCGCGACCTGGGACTTGGCAGCCTGGAGCGCGTGGAATTACTTGCGCGGCTCGAGACAGCGTTTGGCGTTCGGCTTCCGGATCGCGTTGTGGCGGAAGCAAATACGCCGGAAGATTTGGCGAAGGCCCTCTTAGTGGCGCCGGGAGCAGAGACGCTGGAAGACGAAGCGGGCTCGGCTTTGCGCGCGTCAATCACCACACAAAAACTTCATCGCGAAGCGCAAGACGCCGGCGTTTTTTCGGCGGAGACGTTGCTGGATGTGCTGCGCTATCGCGCGCTGCACGATGCCGAGCGGACTCACTTGCTAATCACCGAAGAAACAGAGGGAAAAGAACGCAGCGTGACGCTGACGTTTGGCGAGCTTTACTCCGCGGCACAGCGTTGCGCCGCAGAGTTGGCGCGTCGTGGCGTGCCAGCTGGCGGGCGCGTGGCGCTGATGCTTCCGACTTCGCGTGCGTTTTTTGTTTCGTACGCGGGAATTTTGCTTGCGGGCGCGATTCCCGTGCCGATTTATCCACCGTTTCGCGCGGACCGCATCGAGGAGTATGCGTCGAGGCAGTCGGCGATTTTGAGAAATGCAGGAGTGTGTTTGCTGCTTACGTTTCGTCAAGCGGAAGCAGTGGCGCGGCTCTTGAAACCGCGCGTGCATTCGCTGGCGGAAGCGGCCGATGCAGAAAAATTGATCGACGCCGCGGATAAAGCGCCGCCGCCTTCGCCAGGCGCGCTGCCGTTGCATCTAACGGGCAGCCGAGCGCGTAAGGCGAGCGACATTGCCTTGTTGCAATACACTTCTGGGTCGACGGGCGATCCTAAGGGTGTCGTGCTGACGCATGCCAATTTGCTCGCAAACATTCGAGCGATCGGCGAAGCCGTGGAACTAGGGCCCGGCGACGTGGGCGTGAGCTGGCTTCCGCTCTATCACGACATGGGACTGATCGGCGCGTGGCTTACGCCGCTGCATTTCGGATTGCCGCTGGCGGTGATGTCGCCGCTGGCGTTTCTAGCGCGGCCGGAGCGCTGGCTGCGCGCGTTTCAAAAATACGGCGGAACAGTTTCCGCCGCACCGAATTTTGCATACGAATTGTGCGTGCGAAAGATTGCCGATAAGGATATTCAAGGGTTGGACCTGAGCAGTTGGCGCGCGGCGCTGAATGGCGCCGAGCCGGTGAATCCCGACACGCTGCAGCGATTCGCGGAACGGTTTGCGCCGTATGGTTTTCGGCGCGAGGCGCAACTGCCGGTGTACGGGCTAGCAGAGGCTTCGCTGGCGGTGACGGTGCCGCCACTGAATCGCGGGCCGCTGATCGACCGCGTCGAGCGCGAGACATTCACAGCGCAGGGGCGCGCCATGGTGGCACGAGCGGACGATGCGAGCGCGATTGCTTTTGTTTCTTCCGGGAAGCCGATTCCGCGGCACGAAGTGCGCATAGTGGATGCGGACGGCCAGGAAGTGAGCGATCGGACCGAGGGATTTCTGTGGTTTCGCGGAGCCTCGGCGACGAGCGGCTATTACCAAAATGCGGAAGCAACAGAAAAATTGTTGCCGATGGGGCCGGCGGGGGGCGATGGCAAGTATGCGTGGGTCAATTCCGGCGATCGCGCGTACCGTGCGGATGGAGAAATCTATGTCACGGGGCGCGTGAAGGACATCATCATCAAAGGCGGAAGAAATCTTTATCCGCACGAAGTGGAGGAGCTGGCAGCGCGCGCGGAAGGAATTCGCAAAGGCTGCATCGTAGCCTTCGGACAAAAAGATGAAGCATCGGGAACCGAGAAGCTGATTGTGGTGGCGGAGTCGCGCGAGCGCGAAGCGTCGCGGCGCGCGGCGATTGTGGCGGCGGTGACGGAGCAAGTTGCGCAAGGGCTGGGTTTGCCGCCGGACAGAGTCGAGCTCATACCGCCGGGAAGCATTCCAAAAACGTCAAGCGGAAAATTGCGCCGCGAAGAAACCAAGCAACTTTATCTTGCAGGGAAATTGGCTGCGGGCAAGGCGCCAGCCTGGGTGCAGATCGCGCGGCTTGCTACGTCCAGCGCGACGCGCACCGTAGGCGCGGAGATTTGGTCCGGCGTGCGGCGAGGCTTGGAAATTCTGTACGGCTTGTACTTTGGCGTCGTGTTTTTGGTGTGGATCGTTCCGACGTGGACGATTGTAAATTCCATCAACGACTATCGCAAAGCGGGGCGCTTCACGTCCGCGGCGCTGAAAATTCTGTTTGCGCTGATTGGCTGCCGCGTGCGTGTCGTCGGCAAGGAATACGTGGATGCGCCCGGGGCAAAAGTTTATGCCGCGAATCACACAAGCTATTTTGATGTGTTGGCGCTGATGCTGGGCCTTGGCGTTCCGTATCACTTCGTGGCCAAAATGGAAGTCGGGAGAATGCCGTTCATCGGGACATTCTTGCGACAGATGCGGCATACGAAGTTTGACCGCAGCGATCCGGAATCGCGGTTGCGGCAATCGGAAGAGATGGAAAAGCTGCTGCGCGAGGGAGAATCCATTTTTGTTTTTCCCGAAGGAACGTTTACAGCAGAAGACGGCGTGCGTCCGTTTCAGCTTGGGGCGTTCAAAGCCGCCGTGGATGCGGGTGTGCCGATTGTTCCGGTTTCGCTGGCTGGCACGCGCCGATTCCTGCGTGACGGCACATACTTGCCGCGCCCGACCAGCGTGACCATCACCGTCTCGCCGCCGATCTATCCTCGTGTTATAAGCGACGCTGCGAAAATCGAGGAAACTTCGGCTTGGCACGAACTGATCCGCCTTCGCGACACCACGCGGGAAACGATTGCGCGCTTTTCTGGCGAGCCGCTGCTGTAGTGGAACCTGCCGATTGATGGTCGCCAGCCGGTAACTTTTCTTCCCCAAAATATTTCTGCTTGATTGCAACTTGCCGCGGCGGCGATGCATCTTTATGAATAACACAAAAGAGAAAACGCGGATCGCTGCCTTCCTGCCTTAGGCACACCGCTAGACGCGAAGCCGTGCATGGAACACGCCGGATCGCACGGACAATTCAAACTATTGGAGGTTTTATGAGAATGCGGATTGTTGTGTCTCTACTCGCTTTTGTTTCCTTGTGCGGAGGCGCTGCTCACGCGCAGGAAGCTCCGAAAGTGGATATTTTCGCGGGCTATTCCTACGTGCGCGAAAATCCGGGGCCAACCAGCGGAGACAGCTTCAGTTTGAACGGTGGGAGCGCTTCCGTAACGTATCACATCAGAGATTGGGTGAGTGGAGTCGCGGATTTCGGCGGCTATCACAACGGAGATATTCTGGGCACAGGAGTGGACGGCACGCTTTCCACTTATCTTTTCGGTCCTCGGTTTTCTTATCGCAGTTACCATCACTTCCTGCCGTTCGCGGAAACCCTCTTTGGAGTGGCGCATGCAGGCGCAAGCATCGCCGGTGGCACGCTCGGCTCGCAAAATGCGTTTGCGATGGCGATTGGCGGCGGTGTGGACTACCGGATCAGCAATCGATTGTCACTCCGGCCGCTGGAGGTCGATTACCTGTTGACGCGATTTGCGCAAGGGACTCCGAACAATCAATCGCAGAATAACTTGCGCACGTCGACAGGAATTGTGTTTCATTTCTAAGAACCTGAGCGCGCAGAGAATTTCTTCTCCGGTTGAACCGGACGGAAATGGTACAGACGATTCGGTAGCCCGGTGCAGGCAGGGGGCCGCGCAGCAATAAAGGCAGGCGCGGCCCCACGCACCTCTCCGGCCAGCAAGAATGTGAAAATCGTGATCGCATTTCTTCGTGCATCGGGTGTTGCGTTGGACTCTCGAACGCTAAAGTAACGGAACGAAAAAAAACTAATGCCGCCTTTTTTTGGGGCGGCCTTTTCTTTTGCGGAGGCGAACTTCGCGATTAGTGCTGGAGCGTATAAATGACCGTGATGTAGGTCTCGATCTCGACAGACTGACCATTGAGAACGGTGGCACGGTAGCGCCACTGGCGCACGGCGTCGGTGGCGGATTGCAGGAAGAGCGTGTCGCCGCTGACGACTTGCAAGGATTGGATGGTGCCGTCCGTGGAGATGATTGCGTGCAATTCCACCTGGCCCTCGCGATGGATCTGTCTCGCGAGTGCGGGATAGACGGGCTCGACGCGACGGATCAGCATTGCTGGTTCGAGGTGACCCACAAGGACACGTTGTGGTGTTCGCGGGCGAACGTCCACGGGACGTTCGGGCTGCCGTCTTCCATCGTCCAGTGCGGTGCCCCACGGAACCTGGGGGTTAGCGTTTCCCTGGGGTTCGCCAGGAATGGGATCCTGCTGTGGCGTGTTGTCCATGGTCGCCGGATGCTGGGGAAATCTTGGCGAATAGCAAGTCGCGCAAAGATGCCTGACGATTTGCTGGTCGGGATTGCGCGGCGTTGGACGACGCTCGGGCGCGCTGTTGTGAAAGTACGGTGGAATCGGCATTACGCTGGCCTGCGCGATCCGCTCAGGTTTTCCGAACAGCGGAAACAGAATGATGGCTGCGAGAATTGCGCTTTGCGCGGCGATTGAGATGATCAATGCTCGGCGGCGAATGCGGCGTTCACGCGTGCGCTGCTCGGCGCTGCCTTCCACGAAACAACCTTGAAGGGAACCAAAATCATTTTGCGAATGGGGTTCGGGTTCGATAGACATCACACACCTCCACAAAAAAGTCCTGCGAGCGAGAACAGAGATTTTTGCGACGCCGGTTTCCTGTGGGTTGCTCAACTACCGCAGGAGACCGGCGCCGCGCTCGCAGGGATGTGAGGTTGCGCGCGTCCTCGTTAAGTTGGACACCGCGGCGGTGGACAAGTTCCCGATTCCCGAGTGCGCCGTCTGTCGGCAGCCTTACCGCCAGATTGCCCCTTTGACACCCCGCGAGAGCGGGTGCTTGACCTGGACTCAAGTACCTGCTCCTCCTTTAATTGGCACTTGTTCCACAAATCCGCGAACAACTTGACCGTGGCGGGACAAGAAAAGCGGACTGTCAATTCTGACGATAGACATGTCCACTTCAAATTTCCAATATCCACTTTGCTCAATTTCTCGACCCGGGAACTTTCGTTGAGCGCCGCATTTGGAGCGAAGGGAGACTGACATGCGAGTTCGCTTGTTGTGTGGGCTTTTGTTGTGCGGGGTGGCCGCCGCTTCAAGACTTTGCGCGCAGGAACCAAGTGGTGTAGGAGGGGACACAAAACCAGAGAAGGTACAGGGAGTGAAAAAAGCAAAACCAGAGAAAGTAAAGCAAGTGAAAAGCGCAAAACCAGAGAAGCCAACTCCTCTCTACACATTTCCGAAATCTGAACCGTGGTGGCGCGGCGGAGGACCGGGGCCAGCCGGTGTCGGAGTGAAGTAAAGCAGCAGCGGTCCTTGGAATCGTACTTCTACTGTTTCCCGGCCCACAATTCTGTAAAGAGTGCTTCTCGAAACCGCAGCAGGGATTTAAATTCCGTAGTTCACTTTTCGAAGAGAGTCTTTATAGGCTTCGCGTGCTTCCGTCGCCTTTTTCTGTGCGTCTTGTTCCGCAAAGTGAGCCGCGTCCCACTGCTCCATCTCGGTCATGGAATGGTCTGTGGTCGCCAAGTCTTCCTCGGCGCGGATTGCCCACACCCACTCATCAACAGCCTTCTTGTAGGCAAGACGCAATTCACTAAGGCCGGCGGTTGTCATGAACGGCAGGTTAGGCCGAACATGAGATCAGGTCAATTCAATTGGCCGATTGTGACAAAGAATTAACCAGGCCAAGCAATGACCGCCAGCGCGATGGATTCCAACGGAAACGCAGACGAATTGAGCGGAGTGAGAGGTCCGACCTAATAGGCAAGGCGTGGGCCGAGTCGGCCTACTCTCGGCATGAAGGCACTTGGCATACCACTTCCAGCCTAGATCGCACCGTATCCCAGTCGATTGAAATGCGTACTTGTTGCTGGCCTGGGAGACACGCGCATGGTCCTGTCTCGCAGAAGAGACAGGACCATGCGGACTCTTCTTCACGTGGTTTGCTAGTTGAGCGCTCAGCCCGCAGCTCTCGCCGCGATCTTCGCTTCTGTGACGCGATGGATCAAACGCTTCGTCCGTTCGACGAACGCCAAATGGTCGGCGAGGCAGCTTTCCAGCAGCACGCCCGCGCCATGGTTATCGGTAATGTCAGCGGCCGCCACCAACGTGACGTATTCCGCCGTGCGCATGTGGCTCAATTGATTGGCCTTCGCCAGTACAAAGAGCCGCCTCACCTCCGGGGATTGGATCTCCGCGAGCTCCCTGCGGAAATCCTCAACAAAAACATCGTGGAGCCGTCCGGTAACGTTTACCGGTTTCTCTCCGATCAATCGGAATGTCTCGTCCAGCTTCGCTAGCGTTTGCTGGGACACGAAAGCCCGGGCTTCGAAGGCCTCCTGGATTTCGGAATTCTGGGCCAATTCGCCCAGTTCCTTGTAGGCCGCCGCCGAACGCTCAGTGCCTTGCCGCACTTGGCTCAGGATCGTTACAAATAGTTCCTTTGGATTCTTAATTGGCATAATTGATTTCTCCTTCAGAAAGCTGCTTGGTTTTCATTGAGTTGCGCCGCTGCAGACTTCACCGAATGGAGGCAGCGCTTCTCAACACTTTCAACAACAATGCAGGTGTACTTCTGACGCATGGCGGAGCCACTGGCTAGTGTCATTAATTACGATGGCGGATAAAAAAGTCTATCTTTCAAAAGTAAAGAAAGAATCGGGGAATAATTTCTCAGAAGTGAAGTTTTCAACACACATTACAATTTTACGTACGCCTTTTGAAGAGGATTGGATATGTGATCGGTGGCAGCTTTTGGACGTTTCCAATTCTTAACAGGCGTTACGTGGGTAATCCCGGCGTCTGCTTATTCCCGAGGTGCTTGATCTGCTTGGATTGCGGCTTTGCTCAGTTTAAAGTCCCGGAAACCAAATTGGCGTCGCTTGCAGTTACTCCGCCAAGTGGACGACTGACGATGGCGGCAGCGGGTTGACGGTGGAATTGTAGTTTCTTTTCAGATACTCACAAACTTCATTCCAGACATGACTGTTTCCACGGCGGTGAGCAGTTCACTTGCGGCCATTGTTTTGAAAACATAGCCTGATGCGCCAAAGCTCATAGCTTCTTGCACCACGTCAGCCGAAGATTCCTCACTCAAGAAGATTATTTTAGCTTCCGGGACAATTTGACGAATTCGCCGAGCGGCTTCGATTCCATTTAGCGATGGGAGTCCGATGTCCAGTAGTATCAAATCCGGCTCCAGTTCCACCGCTTTCTGAAACGCTTCTAAACCGTCTGAAGCCTCTCCGACGACCTGCAATCCCGGTTTCTTGCGGAGCGTTAAAGAAGCAAAACGACGCCAGGGTTCGAAATCATCTACCACGAGAATACGGATTGACGAAGGTTTCAGACAGTCTCCTCCTGATCATGCTTCATGGTCCAAGCCTGACAGTTGTGCTGAACTAAACCCGCGAAGGGTACGAGTTCAGACTGTTTCTGTCGTTGCTTGAAAACAACCTGGTCCTTGCTCAGAAACAATGAGTGCGCTCGGCCATTCAAAATCGCCTCAAAGATTAATCGGCATTTACACAAGTAGGCGCCAGGTCGAGCAACCACGAGCTCTAATAAAAAGTGCAAATTCTAGGCCTCCTGGAAGCCGTGCCAGGAGAGTGGTAAGGAAGGGACGGTGTGCCCGTCGCAGCGCAGTTCGAGTTACCCTCTCGCAATAAGCAGCAAGAATATGGAGACGCGAAGAGCGCATAGGCCGATGATTAGAGTAGACCCCGAAAGGCGGAAACGCATGGAGGAGACGAAACAGAAGGAACCCGTGTATTCGGGCGAACAGACCGTGATAACGGGACCGGATTCGCTGCGAAGCACGACAGCGGCTACGGAGTCTTCGGGGAGGGAAAAGACCGCCTCGAAGCAAACGCAAACGGCGCAAAGGGTGGTTGCGCCGGAGATCAGCCAGACCGGCACGGCTGGGACGATGGTGGAGTTTGGGGAGTTCCTGAAACGCACAAAGCGCTTGTGGTTGATTGTTGCTGGAGCGGTTTTCGTAATGATGACGGTGATCACGGTAGTGACACGCATGTTTGAGAGCACCAGAAACGCACGGGAGAAGCGGCAGGAACGAGCGGCAGTAGATGTGACGCCGGAAAACTTGATCGTGAGGTGCGGCCCACCGGCCGAAGACGTGACGAAAGAAATGTATCCCATGATGCTACGGACAATGAGCTACCAACGCGGAGAGAACGAAAAAATCGTGTTTGAGTTCAGCAGGACGGCAGAGACAAAGAGCGATTGGGTGTCTCTGTCCATGAAAGACCAGAGCGGAACCAGGAGCTTCGAGACGCCGGATGCGAAGATCGCTGCGCTGCCGTGCTTGGTTTCAACGAGGTGAATGCTAATCAGGACTAACAACACCGGTGCGGCGCAGTGTGAAACCATGGCAGAATTTGTTGGCCAGCAAGGTCTCAAAGAGGCCGGAGTTGAACAAATGTCATTGATCTACTCGATGCTCATGTCCGTGGAAGGTTACGTGGAAGACGAGCACGGGCGCTTCGACTTTGCCGCTCCCGACGAAGAGGTGAATCCCTACATCAACCAGCTCACCTCGTCAGTTGGCACCTACCTCTACGGGCGGAGGATGTACGAGTCGATGGTCTATTAGGAGACTGCGCACACGGTTCCCAACCTGCCGCAGTTTTTGCGCGACTGGACGCGGCAATGGCAGGCGGCCGAGAAGATCGTTTACTCCAGAACCCTCGCCGAGCCGCGCAGCGTGCGAACGCGGATCGAGCGGGAGTCAGTAACTTACCCCCCCCGCGGTTTTGACATCGTCTCTAACGTTTCGACACTTCAGCAGTGGTTCTCTTGCGGTCCTCTTCTTGCCTGTCACCTGACCTGGTCGTTGCCAGGCCTTTCCTTCTGCGTTCACGACCATAGCTTTTGACTACAGCCGCCGAAGGTGGTTTGGAACCTGTTCCTGTAAACCGGTTCCGAGGGGCCTACCCTCATCAGTTAAGCAGTTGCGCACTACTCAACGTTTCCTCCTTTCGTGCTCGTGGCACACATAAGTCGCGTAATCGGAAACTGACCCACTACCCAGACGTGGAACGAATGCTGGAGTGCCGAGAGGCAACTGCATCTTATTGATTATAGAGCGCTTATTTCGATGAACCGAAAACGTATTCTGGCGCATCCCATGCATTGTGGACATGGATCTGAAGGAGGGTTATCCCAATGGATGGGCGTAATGTCGAGACAATAGGCGTGCGCCGCACGGGTTGGGCTGCTCTAGACCGTGATCCGCAGCAGGACAAAGTGGAGTTTGTCTGTCCGTACTGCGGTGCACGGGACGAGAAAAATGCTAGACGCGAGCGGACGCTATATCATTTCACGGACGGCTTTCTGCAGGATTTGCAGGGCGAAGTGACGCAGTGTCATTCCTGCAAGAGATCGCTGCGCGTGGTCCCGGTAGTGCTGCTGCACGACCAAGACGAAGAGCGGCGATTTGAAGCAGTCTTCTCTGACGAATTGGCTGCGGCTGCAAAGAATTAATTCGTTCGACGATTTGAATTAGAGAAGGGTTGAAAATGGAAACGGGGCGCAATTGAATGCGCCCCGTTTTTCTTTTTGCGATTTATTGAAATTTAGTAGCGGTGCCAGCAGCCGAAGCGGTCATAGTAGCCGCGGACAATCACTGGGCGCCGCTCGAAGCGCTTGTACTCGACTCGCGGGCCGTAAAACTCGCGATGGATAACGACTTCACGGCGGACGATGCGATCCTGCTCGTCGGCTTGGGCGTTGGGTGCACCCGCGAAACATAGAGCGCCACCCAATACAGCCGTAGCCAAAACTGCCTTGCCAATTATGGAGTTGAAAATATTCGTAAACATTGCGTCCTCCCGGGCGTCTCCAGGACTGCTCTCGGGTTGCGCCCTATATTCTATGAAACACCCCTGCACCACAAATGTTGCGCGAGGCGAAAGGCGCGCACCGCGAGGAAGACGATGCAGGTTAGTCACAATTAGAACGGTGTGAGGCAATGCTGTAGACGAGGAGCGGACAGCGTTTCGCTTAGTAGGCCTGCAAAAAGGGATCGACTTCCATGTGATATTTTTCGAGGCCGGCTCGGATGTGGTCAAAAGCTTCGTCCACGCTGTCTGCAAATTGCAGCATCTTGTATTCCTCTTCGTTGATGGTGCCCCAGTTCACCATGGCTTTCCAATTCAGCACTTTGTCCCAGTATTTACGCCCGTAGATGAGGATGATGTTGTGTTTTGCGAGTTTTCCGGTTTGCAGAAGCGTGAGCATTTCCCAAAGCTCATCCATGGTGCCAAAGCCGCCTGGAAAAACGACGAGAGCTTTGGCGATTTGCGCGAACCAGAGTTTGCGCATAAAGAAATAGTGGAAATTAAAGCTGAGCTCCGGGCTGATGTAGGCGTTGGCGAACTGTTCGTGGGGCAGCTCGATCGAAAGGCCGATGGACTTGCCGCCAGCTTCGCTGGCGCCACGATTGGCGGCTTCCATGATGCCGGGACCGCCACCGGAACAAATGACGAAGCGGCGCGGCTTGGGTCCGAGAGTCAGCGACCAGGAGGTAATTTTGTGCGAGAGCTGGCGCGCTTCCTCGTAATAACGGGACATTTCGAGGAGGCTCTTGGCGTGGCGCACTTCGCTTCGATGCCGGACCTGCGCGGCTGCGGATAGTTTTCTGACGTTTTCTTTTTTCAGGCGCGTGACCCGAGCTTGCGCCGTTTCGTGGGATTCGATGCGCGCCGAGCCGAACATGACGATGGTGTCGGCGATTCCCTCCCGCTTGAGCTGCACAAGAGGATGGAGATACTCCGCCAGGATGCGAAGAGGCCGGGCGGGGGTACTTTCCAGAAAGCGGTGATCCTCATGGGGTGCCTTTGGCGCGTGCTGGGGCTTGAGCTTGGGCTGACCTGCGGACATGGGCTGTTCTCTCCGAACGATGCGAACAATCATTGTAGGAATCGCGGAGGCTCGCGGCAACGTCTTCCGGCGAGGGTGCGTCGAATTGAGTACACTGCGGGAACCGGTCTTTGCTAGCGGAGCGACAGAATGAAGCAATCCACAGGTAAATATGCATTAGCGCTCGTTGTTCTGCTTGCGGCAGCCGGTGCGTCGCGAGCGCAGGCTCCCGAAGGGCCGATGGCACCCCGGCCCGGCCAGCCGATTCAGCAAGCTCCGCCGGACGCGCAGGCCAAGCTGAAGGTTCAAGTGGCGCTGGTGAATATGCCTGTGACGGTGCGCAACGCGAAGGGCGAAATGGTGCACGACTTGGACGCCAAGGATTTTCGCATCACCGATAACGGCGTCGAGCAGAAGATCTTGCATTTCGATCTCGGAGGCGATCCTGTTTCCGTGGTGATATTGATCGAGACAAGTTCGCGCATCGATCCGCTCCTGCCTCAGATGCGCAAGACCGGGATTCTTTTCACGCAGACCGTGATGGGGCCGGAAGGCGAAGCTGCCGTGGTGGGATTCAATGACGCTGTTGACAAGCTGCAGGATTTCACAACGAACGGCGATTCCATTGAAAACGTAGTGACGCAGCTGCAGTCGGGATCTTCCGGATCAAGGCTTTATGATGCGATGGCGGTGGGGGTGGACATGCTCAGCGCCCGCCTGCCGCAGCCGACAGCGGAGAATCCTGGCCGGCGGCGCTTGCTGCTGATTATGTCCGAATCCGTGGATGTGGGGAGCGAAGCGAAGCTCGGCGAGGTGCTGCGAAAGGCGCAGCTCGCGAACGTGACGATCTATAGCGTGGGACTTTCGACTACGCGTTCGGAACTGCATTCTAAACGCAAAGACAAAGAGCCGGCGCCGATAGCACCACCAGGCATCATGACGCTGCCTCCGCCGCCTGGGACGATCCAGACTCCCACAACGGAGGAGAACCGCAACAGCGGCGTCGACTTGTTGGGGCTGGCGGTTTGGGCGGTGCAACATGCGGATAACAAGGTGAAGGATCACGAGATGGAAGTGGCTTGCGTGGCGACTGGCGGGGCGCATCTCTCCACGTACAAGGACCGGTCGATTGAAAAGGCGATTGACGAAATCGGCGGCGAGCTGCACGCGCAATACACCGTCAGCTATGCGCCAACAGATACGAATGCTTTTGGCTATCACGAAATCAAAGTGGATGTGGATCGCAAGAATCTGAAGGTTCGAGCGCGGCCTGGGTATTACCTTGCGCCGCCGGAAAGTTAGACACCCGCCTCGGCAGCCTCAAACCACTTGCTTCCAGTAGGTGACGTCGCGGGAGGCGAGGAGGGCGTCTTTGCGGGCGTTCCAACGCAGGAAGTGCGGCGTGCCGGTGTGGCGGGAATGCGCTTCGCGGCTGGCCCAAATTTCATGGAGCAGGAAGGCGCTTGGGCCTTCCGTGGAACGGTGCAAGTCATAGGTCAAGCAGCCGTCTTCTCTGCGCGTGGGGCCTACCAGAGCGCGAAGTTCGGCCTCCAGGAGTATTTCCTGGCCTTCGCGCGGGCGCAGTTGAACGATGAGGGTCACGGCGTCCTTCGGGAGTTTGGTGCTCGCGGCTTTGCTGGATTTGCGGGGACGGGTTGGTTTTTTCTTAGTTTTGCGCTTCGCCATAGTGGGCGGGATTCTACTCCAACGGGGCAGAAAATCCCAATCCGCTAAGACCCGGCTTTCGTCGAAAGACCGCGCGACGTTTATGCTCGGCGCTATTTTTCGGCCAGCTTGCGGCCGACGTTGAGGCTGTCAAAATTCAGGATGGTGTTGAGCACGAGCGAATAGGTGCCGCGCGTTTCGCCGCGATAGACGGGGTTGATGGAGAAAAGGACGACGTGGCCGTTGCCGGTGGGCACGTCAACGACCGCGGGGTGCTGAGCGATTTCATCGCCGCCTTCGACTAAGCCGGAGATGAGAAGGTCTTTGCTGTCGGCGTAGCGGAAGATGACGCGGGCACGATTCGCCGGTGGGATTGCACGGAAATTGTTGTGGAGTTGCTCGTCGGTGAGGAGAGGATTTTCCCAGATTTCGGACTTGGGCTCGTCGGGAACTTCGACGGCTGGACGTCCAGGCGTGAAATCCGGATCGTCGGCGGTGCCGCGGCCTGTGGGGCGGGTGTGCATTTCGCCGCCGAGGCGGCGGAAGCCGCGCGCGCCCGAAATACTGCTCAGCGAGAAAATCGGGCCGTTATCGCAATAGGCAGAGAGTTTTTCGTCGTAGCCGTAAGCGATGGGGCTTGCGGCGTCAACGAGGCGCGTGCCGACGACGGAGCCGACGATTTTCATTTTCTGCGCGTTGCTAACGCTGACGCCATCGGCGAGGCCGATGGACAGGGCAAAGCGCGAAGTGTCTGTTGCAGTCAGGAGAACACCACCCTTTGCCACAAAGTTTTGGAGGTTGGCTACGCCTTCCCAGCCGAGGCCGGGGCGCATGTCATCCGTGGAATCATTCTTTCCGACGAGGTTCGGTGTTTCCGGAGTGGTCTTCCATGGAAGCGGATTGCCCCAGGCACTTGGCAGGCCGTTGATGATGGCGGTGGGGCTGGAGAAGAAGCCTACCGGCGGAAACAGGATCACGTCGTACTTGGCGTTGAGGTCGCCGGTCTTGGAGACAGTTTGCGTGCTGATGTAGTCGTAAGGAATGCCGAGGTTGTCGAGCGCAATGCGCCACCAGCCTTCTGCTTGTGTGCTAAGCCAGGTGTGAACAAAGGCTATGCGGGCGGCGCGCACAGGATGCGTTTTGACGCTGGGCATCGCGGAGACCGGCGTGGCCTGCAAACCCAATTCGGAGATGGCGTCATTGAGCTGCGCGCGGCTGACGTTGCGCAAGAGGAACGAGCCGCGGCTGAATTTCTTTCCGCCGCTTTCGAAGGGTTCTTCGGCGGCTTCGATCGAAGCGTCGTGCAATTTGTAGCGCAACGTGGCTAGGGAGGGCTCGGCGTTGTTGTTTATCGCATAGATCGTGCCTTCGCCGCTCACGCCGCCGGGCGCACGGATTTCTTTCACGCGCTCCATCGCAACATCGAGGACTTTCGCATCGGTGACGCGCGTCACTTGCACGCCGAAAAGCTCGCCAAAGGTCCAGCCGGTATCGTCATACGGAGTTTTCTGTGGATCGTCGGGGCTCCAGTACTGGTGGTCGAGGAGCGCATCGGCGATTCGTGAATAGGGTTGGTCCATGCGAACGATATAGCTGCCTGCGGGAAATTCACGAGTTGTGGGAGCGGGCGGCGTGTCTTTTTCTTTCGTGTCTTTCGCGTCCTTTTTCGGTTTCGCGGATTTCTTAATAGGAAGCGTGACCGTGAAGGCTGTCGTCGCTCGCGAAATTTCGACCGCTTGCTTCTGTAATACCTGCAACAACGCTGCTTGCGAGCCTAAGCGTGGATCATCCGCGGGCAAGACGTACGCAGATGGACCTTCCGCGCCGGGCTTCGTGACGGAGCGTTTGGCTTTGAGATAAAAATTCTTGAGGAAGAGGCGTTTGTTTTCGTTGAAATAGTGAAGCGAGGTGAGCAGGCCGGTTTGTTCGTAGTTGTTGTTATCGCGCTGCGACCAGAGCGCCTTCGGAAGGGGAGGATTTTGCCGGTACCAGGTGCGCGCGTATTCTTCCTGGTCGAGCGTGCGCTCCAGCGTGTCCGCGCCGCCGTTACCGAATGTTTCGTAGAGGCGGCTGATGCCGTTGTGCATCGCGGCGATAAACATTAGATAGCCTGGCGACCAGGTGTCAAAAACACCGTGCGTGAAAACGCCGGGCATACCGAACTTGGTCATGTCGGAAACGTTGCGCCAGCCAATCATTTCCCACTCGTCCGTGAGAATTGGATCGACCCACGCGTTGAAGGGGCCGTCGCCGGCAGTGTTGTCGTAAAGGTAGGGCACGGATTCATGCAGGTCGTGCAGCACCTGGGCCTTCCAGCCGACGTAGGTCTGGAGCACGTTTTCCGTGAGCTTCAGAGTGACGCCCATGGCATCGCGGTTGTTGTCGTGCGCCACGTACTTGCCCCAGTAAATCAGCGGCGGATAAAAGTCCTTGGGGTGCGAGAGATGCCAGCGATAGATGTCCACCATGCGGTCGCGGCCGTCGACTTCGACGACGGGCGTTATAAGCGTGATCATGCCGTCGCGGATTTCGCGGATGTAGGGGCTTTCGTCGACCGCGAGGCGGTACGCCAACTCCATTAACGCCGTCGGTGCCCCGGTTTCGGGCGAATGAATTGTTCCGGTGATGTAATACACGGGCACGGCTTGCGCGACGATGCGGTCGGCTTCCGTGTCATCCAGTTTTATCGTGCGGGGATCGGCCAGCTTCGCGAGTTGCGCGCGATTTTCTTCCAGGTTTTTCAAATTTTCCGGCGAAGAGACCGCCACGGCGATCATCTCGCGCCCTTCTTCGGTTTTGCCAATGGAGAAGACCTTTACGCGCGGACTGGCCTTTTCGAGGAGGCGCATATACTTGTACACGTCTTCCGCGTACGGAAGGATTCCCGGCGCGCCGGCCACGTCGCCGAGCACGGCTTCGGGAGTCGGAACATTCTTCGAGGCTGGCAAATAATCGACGAGCGGCGAGGTGAAGAATGGCTGCGTGGTGTACTTATGGATTTTCGCCGTGTACGCGTCGTCCACGGGCTGCTTGGGGTCGCGAGCCGGAGCAGTTTCGCCGTCACCCAGCGCCGCGGCCGCCGCCACGGAAAGAAACAGCAACATGGCGAAACTCCGCAGGATATGCACGCGTACTTTTCCAATACGAATCATTTGGTTCTCCCGAAGGTATGAAGTGGAAGGCGGATTGTAACGCTGCTATTGAGCTGCGACAAATGTTATACACACCGGCGAAGGTACCTCGATGGTCTGGCCCGTCGGCGTCAGACTGCCGGTTGCGGGATCAATGTGAAATATAACGATATTGTTCGACTCCTGATTCTCAGCGAGCAGGTATGTGCCCGTCGGATCAATGGCGAAATGGCGAGGTGTTTTGCCACCGGTCAGGACCTGGCCGAGAGATTTCAGCGTTCCTTTCTTTTCGTCGATGGCGAAAACGGCGATGCTGTCGAGGCCGCGGTTCGAGGCGTAAAGAAATTTGCCGGAGGCGTGCACGGCAATTTCGGCGGCTTCCTTTGGCCCGGAGTAATCCCTCGGCAGAGCGGAAATGGTTTGCAGGGACGTCAAACTGCCCGTCTTCGCCTGATATGAGAAGACCGTCACGGACGACTCCATTTCGCTCAGCACGTAGGCAAACTTGCCGTTGGGATGAAACGCAAGATGGCGCGGGCCGGCACCCGGTTTCACTTTTGCAAAGCCGGAAAGCATCGGCGTGAAAACCCCTTTGATCGGGTCGAAGCCATAGACGATGACCTGATCGAGGCCTAAATCGACCGCGAGGGCGAAACGATTGTCGGGCGATGTGCCAATCCAGTGGGCGTGCGGGCCTTCCTGGCGCTCCTTGTTGGGGCCGGAACCGGAATGTTGGACGAAGCCGCTTGTGGTGCCGAGACTGCCGTCATCGTGAACGGGAAACGAAGCGATGCTGCCGCCGTCGTAATTCGCGACCAGGACGAATGCGCCCTCCTTGTCGAGTGAAACGTGGCAAGGTCCTGCGCCCCGCGTGGGTACTTGATTCAGAAACTTGAGCGCTCCGGTTTTCGCATCGATGGCGAAGGCGCTGACCGCGCCGCTGGTTCCTCCATTGAAATTGCCGATTTCATTCACGGCGTAGAGATACTTGCCGTTGGGATGTACGGCCAGAAATGAAGGATCCGTCGTCTCCGCCGCGACGCCGATAGAGGTGAGCTGGCCCTTCTCCGGATCGAACCGGTAGGCGTAGATCCCTTTGCTGGTCGTTTTTGAGGTGTACGTGCCGACGTAGGCGATGTACTGGCCCTTCGCGGCGGGCTTTTCGGGCGTTTGCGCTCGAGAAAACAATAGCAATGGCGCAGAGAAGAGCAACAGGAGTGCAAATAATCGTCGCGTAATCTTCATAAGGGAAAAGATTCTAACACTAACCATTGGAGTTGTAGGGCGCAGCATCCCTCGCGCGCTCAGGGTAAAGCTGAGCCCCTAGAAAGGCAGAGACCCGGTTACTTCTTTTCCTCTTCTTGCTCTTCCTGCAGGACGGCGGCGGCGGCGACGGAATCTCCTTCTTCAAGGCGCAACAGGCGAACGCCCTGGGTGGAGCGCCCCGCTTCGCGAATTTCGTTCGCGTGCACACGGATCACTTTTCCGTCGTGCGTGATGATCATGACGTCGGACTCTTCCGTGACCTGCAGCGTAGCCACGACAGAACCGTTGCGGTCGGTGGTCTTCATGTTCACGACGCCCTTGCCACCACGCGACGTGATGCGGTACTCCGCGAGCGGCGTGCGCTTGCCAAATCCCTTTTCGGCAACGGTGAGCATCAGCGTCACTAGCGAGTCCTTGATCTGCTCGTTTTCGAGCTCCTCAAGATTCTGCGTAGTAACTTTGTGTTCCTTGGCGATGATTTCGAAATCGGGCTGGACCGCGTCCATGCTTACGACGTAGTCGTCCTTGTCGAGGTCCATGCCATTCACGCCGCCAGCGTTGCGGCCCATTGGGCGAACCTCCGTCTCGCGGAAGAGGATGGCCTGGCCTTCGTGGCTGGCAAGGAAGATCATCTGTTTGCCGTCGGTGAGTTTGGCGCCGATAAGTTCATCTTTCCCGTCGAGATTGACGGCGATGATCCCCGTCGAGCGCGGGTTCGAAAATTCGGTCAATGTCGATTTCTTTACCGTGCCGCTCTTTGTGGCCATGAAGACGAAGCGGCCCTCTTCTTCGAGGTTCTGCGCCGCGACGAGAGCCGTTAGCTTTTCGTCTTCCTGAAATTTCACGAGACTGGAAATCGCTTTGCCTCGCGTGGCTGCGGCGGCTTCCGGCAGTTCGTACACTTTGAGCCAGTACACGCGGCCTTTCGAGGTAAACAACAAAATATAGCTATGCGCCGACGCGATGAACATGTGTTCGACGAAGTCTTCTTCCTTCGTGCGCGCGCCGATGCGGCCCTTGCCGCCGCGCGATTGATGACGGTACGTGTCCGCTGCGGTGCGCTTGATGTAGCCCGCGTGGCTCACCGTGATGAGCATGTCGGTATCGGCGATCAGGTCTTCGAGCTTGATCTCGTCGACTTTGTCGACAATCTGCGTGCGCCGGTCGTCGCCATAAGCCTTTTGGACTTCGCGCAACTCTCCAGTGATGACCTGCTTCAGCTTCTTTTCGCTCGAGAGTATTTCCTTGAGCTCAGCGATATGCTCGCGGATGGACTTCAATTCCTTGAGGATTTCATCGACGGAGAGCTGCGTGAGGCGGTGGAGTTGCAGTTCGAGAATGGCGTCCACTTGAACGGGTGTCAGACCGTCCGATACAGAACGAGTGATTTCACCTTCGAGCGCTGCGACGCGGTATTTTCTGCCGTCCAGCTTAACGCCTTCGATCTTCCGGGACTTCCCGTTCTCGGTGATGGTGACGTCTTGCTCGGAGAAGTAGTTGAGCAAATTCTGCTTGGCGTCGGCGCGGCCTGAGGAACCGCGGATGATGCGGATGACGGCGTCCAGGTGATCGAGAGCAACTTGATAACCGACGAGGATGTGCTCGCGCTCTTCGGCTTTGCGCAGTTCATAGCGAGTGCGGCGCAGCACAACGTCGCGGCGATGCTCGAGAAACAGTTTGATCAGGGGAATCAAACCAAGTTCGCGTGGCTGGCCGCCGACGATGGCGAGCAGGATCATGCCGAACGATTCCTGCATTTGCGTGTGCTTGAAAAGATTGTTAAGGATGAGCTGCGATTCCTCGCCGCGCTTGATTTCGATGACCACGCGCATGCCTTCGCGCGAGGATTCGTCGCGGACGTCGGCGATGCCTTCGATTTTTTTGGTTTGTACCAGTTCGGCGATCCGTTCGATCAGCTTTGATTTGTTGACCTGGTAGGGAATTTCAGTGACCACGATATTCTCGCGGTCCTTACCGACTTCCTCGATGGCTGCTTTGGCGCGCATCATGAAGCTGCCGCGTCCCGTTTTGTAAGCGGATAAAATGCCCTCGCGGCCCGCGATGTAGGCGCCGGTTGGAAAATCCGGCCCGGGCACGATCTTCATGATTTCATTCAGCGGCGTGTCCGGTTTGTCGAGCAAAATCACCGCGGCTTCCACGATCTCGCGCAGATTGTGTGGCGGAATGTTCGTGGCCATGCCGACGGCAATGCCACTGGCGCCGTTGACTAGAAGATTCGGAATGCGCGAAGGCAGGACGAACGGCTCTTCGCGCGTCTGGTCAAAATTGGGAACGAAATCAACGGTTTCTTTTTCGAGGTCCGCGAGAATGTCTTCGCTGATTTTCGCGAGACGGGCTTCCGTGTACCGCATGGCCGCCGGGGGATCGCCATCGACGGAACCGAAATTCCCCTGACCGTCTATTAGCGGGTACCGCATGTTGAAGTCCTGCGCCAGGCGGACGAGCGCGGGATAGATGACGGCTTCGCCGTGCGGATGGTAGTTGCCGGAGGTGTCGCCGCAGATCTTGGCGCATTTGCGGTAGCCGCGGTTCGAAGCGAGGCCGAGGTCGTTCATGGCCACGAGGATGCGGCGCTGTACGGGCTTGAGGCCGTCGCGCACGTCGGGCAGCGCGCGCGCGATGATCACGCTCATCGCGTAGTCGAGATAGGACTTCTTCATCTCGGCTTCGATATCAACCGGAAGGAGTATCGACTTGTTTGTTTCGTCCGCCATTTCCCCTCGCTGATGCTTAAGTTCTGTTTTGCACGGGCACGGCGTGCCATGCCCCTACGCAGTCCCTATCGTTTCGCTAGGTAGTCCAGCACGAAAGCTTTCACCGAATCAAACGCGTCCGCTGTATTCGTAAAACGCCGCGGTCCAAAGTGTTCTTCAAGTTGCTTCACAAAATCGGCACGCTCGGCATCGCTCGCAAACTCAACCGCCACGCCTCGCTCGTTGTCCGGCGTATTTGTCGGCGTTGCGCGAAATTCACTGCAACTC
>DATFZQ010000116.1:0-34143 GCA_035314345.1 Candidatus Acidiferrum sp. | reverse complement strand
CGGGCGCGGAAGAGGCGGGAGCGGACGGTGTTGAGTGGGAGTTGGAGGAGGTCGGCGATTTCGGCGTAGCTGAGTTGCTCGAATTCGCGGAGGAGGAGGATTTCGCGGTCGATGCGGTCGAGCTTTTCGACGGCGCGGCGGACCCAGAGGCCGGATTCGGTGGCGTCCTGTTTGGCGGGATCAGGGATGGTGCTTGGACGGCCCAAGAACGTGGCGCGGAAGGCGGCTTTGCGGCGGTGGGCGCGAAGGATTTTGAAGGCGATGGCGTAGAGGTAGGTGCGGAAGAGGGCGCGGGGTTCGTAGCGGGAGGCGGCACGAAGGAGGACGAGGAAAGTTTCTTGCGAGAGTTCTTCGGAGTGTTGGGGGTCGGCGGTGCGGCGGCGGAAGAAGCCGTAGATGGGTTGTTTGTAGCGGAGGAAGAGTTCGTTGAAGGGTTCGGCGGAGCCTTTGGAGAAGGCGAGCATGAGGTGCTCGTCGCTGGCGGGGCTGGCTGGGAAGGCGGGGGTGGGCGGCGTGTCGTTCATAGCGGTGCGCGGTAGTGCCTCCGAGTTTAGAACGAGAGCTGGAAGTGCGTCTTGCATGAATGGCGGCTTGAGTCTCCACCAACGGTAATGTCGCGACGGGGGGAAAAGTTCCCTCCGAGAGAAACAAAAGACAACGCTGCATGCGATGGAAGAAGAATTTGAGATGATGGGCACCAAACGCGGAGGAGGGATAGCGTGAAACGCCGTTGGTATCGAGCTCTCTGGATTCTCGAAATTGGAACTCTGATAGTGCTTATGCTGGGTTCATTGCTGGTCCCGGGCCAGGACTCCGCAAGGACGGAGTTCGAAAATTGGCATCGACATCCTTTTCCGGAGACGTTAAGGGCGCTTCACGAAAAACACCAAAGAGATTCCCGATTACTTATGGAAGTATTAGCCCCTCCCGCTGCGTTGGCAGCCCTATTGGCAGTCCCGTTGTTCCTGTTTCGTGCGAAACCTAGTAAGCCAAACTGACCGACTACCGGTCTCGAGTCTGAATCCGCGATCTGGCCGATTAGGAAAAGCGAAAAATAAGGCTTGACATATTCCCATATAGGAATGTATTGTGGTTTCATGGCAAGGGCAGCTACAACCTCTGACGCCTTTAATGCTGTGGCGGAGCCGCGGCGGAGAGAGATACTCAACTACCTGGCACTGCAGGAGCGGCCGGTGGGGGAGATTGTGGATGCCTTGGAGATGGAGCAGCCTTCCGTTTCGAAGCATTTGCGCGTCTTAAAGGATGTTGGGCTGGTGCATGCGCGGCGGGATGGGAGACAGATGTTTTATAGGACGAATGCAGAGGCGATCCGGCCTTTGCATGACTGGGCGGGCACGTTTGAGCGGTACTGGAAGCATCAATTGATCCGGGTGAAGGAACGGGCTGAAGAGAAGAGCGGGGCGGTGAAGAAGGACTGAGGAATTGAAGGATTTTGGACTTAGCTGGGAAGAATAAACTTTCTCGAGGAGGAACGATGAGTTCGATGGCAGCAGCAATGGTGGCAATCGATAGCTTGACGTTGAATATTGTGCAAGAAATTTATGTGAAGGCTTCGCTGGAGGTGACGTTCGAGACGCTGCTGGAGCAGCTTGGGCCGAGGAATGAGGTGATGAACGGGACGCCGATGCCGATGAAGCTGGAGGCTTGGCCGGGTGGTAGGTGGTTCCGGGATTTGGGCGATGGGAACGGGCACTTCTGGGGACATGTGCAGGCGATCAAGCGGCCGACGCTGCTGGAGTTTACGGGACCGATGTTCATGTCGTATCCGGTGAGTTCCAATGTGCAGTACCGGTTGAACGAGACGGAGGGCGGAACAATGATCAAGTTTCACCACACGGCGCTGGGACTGATTCTGGATGAGCATAGAAAAGGCGTGACGGGCGGGTGGGGAACGATCAACGAGCGGGTGCGGAAGGCGGCAGAGGCGCACGGCTTGTTCGCAGTCGGAAGCGGGAAGAAGCAGTAACGCGGAGAGATCGCGTTTCCGTTGCGCTTTCAGCGAATCGGAAATTTTCTTTCGGAACGAACGGAGAATCAATATGTCGATTGCACAAGCATTGCTCGCAGAGTTTGAAGTACAAGCGCCTGTCACACGGAAGTTTCTGGAACGGCTGCCGGAAGATAAATTGACGTGGAAGCCGCACAACAAATCCATGACCGCCGGGCAGCTCGCTTACCATCTGGCCTCCGTGCCGGGCGGAATCGTTCGCTTCGTGCAGAACAATCCGGCGCAAGCTCCGGAGTCTTTCCATTTTCCGCAGCCCGCGAGCCGAGAGGAGATTCTCAAGACGCTGGAGGAAAGCATCGCGACGGTGCGGAGCGTTTTGCCAAAGTTCGATGACCGGGCGATGAAGGAAACCTGGCGCATGGTTGCCGGCGGACAGGAACTCCTGGCGCAACCTCGAGCCGAGTCTCTGCGCGACTTGATGCTGAGCCACTGGTACCAACACCGCGGCCAATTCAGCGTGTACTTGCGAATGCTCGACGTGGCCGTGCCGGCGAGTTGGGGACCGAGCGCGGACGAGCCTCCCGCTTTCGCGCAAAAGGCTCGATCCGCCTAGTTGGTTGGCTTTTAGGAGGAGTGTATGTGTCCTGCGTGCATAGCGACAACGGCAATGCTGATCACATCGGCGGTTTCAGCGGGCGGAGTGGCGGCTGTTTTGGTGAACAAACTTCGCTGGAAGGAAATCGCGAAGAAAATGTTTGGCAGATAAGAAAAGGAGAAGACATGGGAGCAACACATGAGCAAGTGAACTTGATGCTGCATTTGTATGAATTGAGGAGAGAGCCGAAGCTAAGGGAAGCGCGGGAGTGGATGTCCGTGAATTTTCATCCCAAGGGTCCCGAGGAGGCGATGCGGCTGACGCCTCCTGGAAGCAAGGAAAACGCCTACATGCGGATGGTGATGGGCTACTGGGAGATGGTGGCGAGCATCGCAAACCGCGGACTGGTGGATGAGGAATTGTTTTTTGAAAATTCGGGCGAGCAATGGGGAGTTTGGGAGCAGGTGAAGGCGCTGGTCGGTGCGTGGAGGACGATGTTTGCGAATCCACAGTTTTTGGGGAATTTGGAAGAGCATTGCAAGCGGCTGGACGCGTGGAGAGAGAAGCGCAATCCGGGATCGGTCGAGGCATTGCGCAAGGTGTACGCGCAAATGAGCGAAGCGGTGCAGGAGAGCAAGGCGCGCGCGGCGAGCAACTGACGGCGGAGTTGATTGAGGTGTGGGAGCTTGTGAGGCATGAAGCTGCGGGCTTCCGCACTTTCCGAGTGGTCGAGGACAAATTCTTAAGGAGGAGAAGCCATGAGTCAGAGCACGATCGAAAATCCGAAAGTAGTTTCGCAAGAAGAGTGGGTCGAGGCGCGGAAAGAGCTGCTGGTCAAGGAAAAGAATTTGACGAGGCAGAGAGACGCGCTTGCTGAGGAGAGGCGCAAGCTGCCGTGGGTGAAGGTCAACGCGAAGTATGAGTTTGACACGCCGAGCGGGAAGAAGAGTTTAGCGGATTTGTTTGGCGGCAAGAGCCAGCTGGTGATTTACCACTTCATGCTAGGGCCGGATTGGGAGCAAGGGTGCCCGAGCTGCTCCCTGCTGGGAGATCACATGGATGGCATGGGGATCCATCTGGCGCAGAGAGACGTGAGGTTCATGATTGTTTCGAGGGCGCCGCTTTCGAAGATAGAAGAGTTCAAGAAGCGAATGGGATGGAAGTTTCCATGGGTCTCTTCTTTCGGGAGCAAGTTTAATTTTGATTTTGGCGTGTCGGTGACCAAAGAAGATGCAGCGAAGGAGACAGTCTACAACTATGCCCCGGCCAAGTTTCCGAGCGACGAGCGGCCGGGGATGAGCGTGTTCTATAAAAACGCGAACGGCGAAGTGTTTCATACGTATTCGATGTATGGGCGTGGGCTGGAGGACCTGATGGGTTTGTATGTAGTTCTCGACCGAGTACCGAAAGGACGCGATGAGGCGGGACTGCCGCACGGAATGGCGTGGGTGCGGCATCACGACCGGTATCCGGAGAGCAACATCGTTGAGGTGAAGAGCGCGAAGGGCTAAACGAGGTCTGAATTTAAAAAATCTGTATTCAAGTTGGTGCCCAAAGGGCCGCTGAAAGATCGGACGGCCGTTTGGACACTGCCTTTTTCTAGGCGCCGATGGAGGAGCGGAGGGCGTTGGCGAGAGATTGGCTAAAGCGTTGGACGTCGGCGTCGTGTTCGGCTTCGACCATGACGCGGGCGAGTTGCTCGGTACCGGAATAGCGGAGAACGACGCGGCCATTTTCGCCGAGGGCGGATTGGGCTTCGGCGAGGGCGCGGGAGACTTCGGGTAAGGTTTCGAGCGGGGGCTTGGATTTTACTTTGACGTTGACGATCGTTTGCGGGTAGTCCTTGAGGCCTTCGACGAGCGATTCGATTTTGCCGTGCATGGAAACGAGCGAGGCGATTTTTAGAGCGGTGAGAAGGCCGTCGCCGGCAGGGCTGTCTTCCAGAAAAATGACGTGGCCGGATTGTTCGCCGCCGATGACGTTGCCGCTGCGAAGCATTTCTTCGAGGACGTAGCGATCGCCGACGGAAGCGCGAGCGAGAGTGATGCCCTCACGTGCCAGGACGCGTTCGAGGCCGAGATTGGACATGGAGGTGGCGACCACACGATCGCCTTTGAGTTTGTTTTGGGACTTGAGGTGACGCGCGACGGCGAGGAGAACGCCATCGCCGTTGATGATTTTGCCGGTTTCGCAGACGAAGAGAGCGCGGTCAGCATCGCCATCGAAGGCCACGCCGAGCTGGGCGCGCTCGGAGAGCATGCGCTTTTGTAAACCATCCAGATAAAGCGAGCCGCATCCGGCGTTGATGTTGCGGCCATCGGGGGAAACACCCATCGAGACGACATTCGCGCCAAGAGAATGAAAGAGTTCGGGGCCGAGCTTGTAGGCGGCGCCGTTGGCGCAATCTAGGACGATGCGGAAACCGGAGAGTTTGGCTCCAGGAATCACGCGGCTGCGAAGGAAGTCGAGATATTCGGCGTCGAGAGAGGCATCGGCCACGAGAAAAGGAGGGTTTTTCGGCGGGGGATCGGAGCGATGCTTGAAGATGTCGGCTTCGAGGGTTTCTTCGACGGAGTCCGGGAACTTCATGCCTGCGTGGGAGAAAAGTTTTACGCCGTTGTCGTGATAAGGATTGTGAGAAGCGGAAATGACGACCCCGGCTTGAAAATCATTCTGGCGGACGAGGCAAGCCACGCCTGGAGTGGTGATGATTCCGGCAAAGGCGACCGAGGCGCCGGCTTGCGCGAGGCCGGCGGCGAGGAGAGCGGCAATGTGGGGGCCTGATTCGCGTGTGTCCATGCCGATGAGCACGTGTGCGGCGGTGTGCTCGCGTAGCAAATAGGCGGCAAGAGAACGGCCGGTGGCGAAAAGAGTGGCGTCGTCGAGAGGCGGTGTGCCGGGAACGCCGCGAATGCCGTCGGTTCCGAAAAGTTCTTTGGGCATGAGAGGTTAGCGGCCAAAACCTGAAGGACCGACCATACGAAAGTTTAGCATACGCTCTGGAAGAGACCTGTAGCGGGGATTGCGCGGGTTCGCTTGGGTAAACACGCGGCAAGAGGCTTCCGCGTTCGAGCGCTCCTGGAAAACGATTCAAGATACGAAACGGCGGCGAGTGATGGCGTTACGAGTTTGCATGAGTATGCTAACGTGAAGGGAACGGAGTGCCTCGTGCCTGAGACAGAGACGCCAACATCCACAGTTCGAATCGCCGGTTCCACGTTCAGTTTGCGGATTCTCGCGGCAGCGATCATCCTGCTGTTCTTCTATTACGCAGCGGGCGTCGTGATTACGGTGCTGCTCTCGATCTTGCTAGCGTACTTTCTCGATCCCGCGGTGGAACTGCTGGAAAGAATGCACTTGCCGCGCACCGTGGGCGCAATGGTGATGGTGCTTTTGCTGATCGCGGTCTTAGTGGCGGTCGGCTACGCACTGGGATCGCGAACGGAAGATTTTGCGGCGAACTGGCCGAAATACAGCGCGCTGGTGAGGCAAGCAGCAGGAGCGGTGGAAGGCAGAATTAGCGGACTGGAAAAGCAGGTCACGCCGACAGAACCAGGAGTTGGTGCACAACAACAGGGGGGCGAGCACCCGGAGGCAGCTGCCCTGCGCGCGATGTTATACCGTGGAATCGGATCCCTCTATGCGTTGTTTCTGGAAATCACATTTGTGCCGTTCCTGGTATTTTTTATGCTCGCGGGAAAACGGGAGGTTTGGCACGGAACGCTACAACTGTTTCCCGTGTCGAAACGGACGCAAGTGAAGGAGACGCTGGAAGATTTGCGGGAAGTTCTGCGGGACTATCTGGCGGGAATGACGCTGCTGACGTTTATGGTGATTACGGCGAGCAGCGCGTTTTTCTGGTTTCTGGGGCTGGACTTCCCAGTCCTCACGGGGATTGCGTCCGGCTTGCTGAATATGGTGCCGTACATCGGGGCTGTGCTGGCCTGGCTGCCTGCGTTTATCATCGCGCTGGCCAAATGGAAAACGTTTGGGCAGTTCGCGCTGATTGCCGGGGGATTGATGACCATTCACGTGCTGGCGCTGAATCTAGTGGCACCGCAACTGGTGGGGCGTCGCGTGCGCCTGAATGCCGTGGCGATTACGATTTCGTTGCTTTTTTGGGGCTGGGTGTGGGGCGGCATGGGATTGATACTGGCGATTCCCATCACAGCCGCATTGCGCGTGATTTGCGATCACACGGAGTCCTGGCGGCCGATCGGACGATGGCTGAGTGCTTGAGGAAGTGAGTAGTGGGTGGTGAGTAGTGAGTAGAAAAAAGCTCACTACTTTTGGGCATGGCACTTTCTTCTTCAGGAATCCTTCTTTAAACTACTTTTCTCTTGAGAATGAGAAAAGACCTTGAGAATCAATCCTGTCTCTCGAAAATTTGCACTTCAAGAATGGGAGCATTCCATGAAACGGTTTGGGATCAATTTGTGTTCCTTGTGGGCGCTCGTGTTGCTCTTCTGGCCGACTGTGGCGCAGGCGTGGGGATGCAAGGGGCATCAGACGGTGGCTCTGATCGCGGAGAAGCATTTGACGCCGGAAACGCGGCAATGGGTTCTGAAGCTGCTGAGCGAGAATCCAATCGATCCGAAATTGAACCGCTATTGCGGAGGAGCAAGCCGCGACGCGATGGCGGATGCAGCCACGTGGGCGGACGACGTGCGAGGAGAGCGCAAGAACGGGCCGTGGCACTACATCGACATACCGCGAGGTTCAAAGCGCGGCCCACTCGAACCCTATTGCGGAGCGGAAGGATGCGTCACGAGAGCGATCAGCGAGCAACTGACTATTCTGAAGGATCCCAAAGCCGATGCGGCAAAACGCGCGGAGGCGCTACGCTACATCATCCATTTCGTTGGAGATTTGCACCAGCCGCTGCACACGGTTACAAACGCCGATGAAGGCGGGAATTGTGTGCCGGTAAAGTACTTCCGGCGCGGCCCACATGAGCACAATCATTCGTTTTCGCCAAACCTGCATAGCATTTGGGATACGGCAATTCTCGAACGCGACGCAGAGGGCGCTGATCCGGCGGAGTATGCCGAAACGCTCGACGCGCAATTCGCGGCGGATATTGAAGGTTGGCAGAAAGCGGGGATTCATGTTGATGAATGGGTGTGGGAAGGCTATGACTTTGCGGAAAACGTGGTTTATGGAGACCTGACGCCGAAGGTCGCCATCGAACCGAATGTGGTAGTGCACAGTTGCTCGGACGACAACAACATCGGCGAACGGCTGCTGCGCCAAAATATCGTAGCCGGCGAGGAGTACCAGGAAAAGGCGGCTGCAGTGACCGAAAAGCGCATTGCAGAGGGCGGTGTCCGGCTGGCGATAATCCTGAACGAAGCGGCGAAGGCGAATCCATAGCAGCATCGGACGGGGAGTCCGACCACGCCCATCTAAGAGTGTGCACTTTGGAACATCGCCACAGACAGGCGTGTTTCGCGTCGAGCGCTCAGTGATAAACTCAATGACGCAGTGGATGTAACGCTTCCTGGTTGAATAAAAACTCGCAGGTCCCTCCTCTCGCCTTCGAGAAACCCAGCCTTACGACTCGAACGCCCTCTCCGTTCTGAAAGTACATCAGGTTCTCATGCTGCCTAGCCTGCGGTGCGAGCAAGTGCTTGCTGCCATTCTGGAATCAGCCGAAGAAGCAATCATAGGTATAGCGCTCGATGGCTCGATTGAATTGTGGAGCCGGGGAGCGTTTGTATGGATACACGGCGGCGGAGGTTACTGGCGTTGCGCTGATCTCATTGCTGCCCATTTACGAAAGGCCATCACTGCAGGCAGTTCTGGAAGCAGCGCGCGAAGGAAAGATGATCGATTGCGAAACGATCGAGCGGCTGCACAAGATGGGTTCCAAGTTGAGCGTGGGGGTAAGGCGGCAGGCCATGCGTGACGGGCCGGGAATCATAACGGGCATTCTGGAGATTGGCCGGGCGACGCGCCAGAAAACGCAAGACACACCGTCCGAAACACAACTGCGGCTGCTCGTGGAGCAGATGCCGGTGCTGCTGTGGACAACAGATCAGAGCTTGCGGATCACTTCAAACTGGGGTTCCGGTCTGCAGCACTCCGACGTACATGCGGGAGACCTGGTGGGGCGCACGGTGTCGGAGTACTTGAAGTGTCGTGACACGAATGCGGGGCCGATAGCTCACCACTATGCGGCGTTGCGGGGAGAGTCGGCGCACTTCGAGTACAAACGCCAGGGCCGGATTCTGGACATTCACCTGGATCCACTGCGCGCGCCGTCGGGGGAAACCATCGGGTGCATCGGAGTTGGGCTGGATATCACGGTGAGGAAACAGAGCGAAGAGCTGGAATGATCAGTGATGGGTTATGTGGCGAGGTGTGCGCGTCCGCGCCGCGTGTGCTCTCTAACTGCGAGAAAAGGAGGAGAGAGTTAAACTTGGGAACGATGGAGAACTGGCGAAAAGGTATCGTCCAGGGGAGCACACCGTGAAGGCGCGGGAACTAATGTTGAGGTTGTTCGACGAAGCGTACAAAAAGAAAACCTGGCACGGACCCAACCTCAGACAAGCGATCCGGGGAGTGAGCGCAAAGCAGGCTGCGTGGCGTCCGGGGGCGGGGCGGCACAACATTTGGGAAGAGACGGTGCACGCCGCGTATTGGAAATACGCGGTGCGGAGACGAATCGAAGGCGGCAAAAAAGGATCATTTGCGCTGCCGGGGAGCAATTTTTTCCCGCGGCCAGAGAAAGGCAGGGCCAGCGAAGCTGCCTGGCGCACAGACAAGGAATTACTCGAGCGGGAGCACCGCGCATTGAGGGCGGCTATCGAGCGAGTTCTGGATGCGCACCGGGGAGCGAAGTTCGTAAGGCAAATTTATGGCGTGGCTTTTCACGATGTTTATCACGCTGGGCAAATTCGGCTGCTGCGCCGGTTGATGGCTCGCTGAGGTGCGGAGGCGGGCGGCGCGAGGTTATGAACTTTGTCAGCGAATTGCGCGCACGAGGCCGGCGGGATCGGCGGAGTCCTGAAACAGGCGGATGGCGGCGATGCCGGATGCTCCGGCAGAGAAGCATGAGGAAACGTTTGCCAGAGTGATTCCACCGATGGCGAGGACGGGAATGTTTACGGCGCTGCAGACTTCGGCGAGGCGATCGAGACCCTGAGGCGCACCGTAGGCGGCTTTTGAGGGTGTGGCGAAGACGGGGCCGAAGAAGATGTAGTCCGCGCCAGAGGAGGAGGCGGATTTTGCGGCTTCGAGCGAATGGCAGGAAACGCCGAGGATAAAATCGTGCGCGAGCGTTTGCGCGGCAGGTGACGTGAGCAGGAGGCGTTTCGCCTCTTCCAAAGACAACGAGTTTTCGCCCAGATGGACGCCGCCAGCTTGTTCGGCGAGGGCCACATCGAGGCGGTCGTTCACGACAATTCGTGCAGCAGATTTAGAGTGACTTGCCTGTTTTGAAACGACGTTCAATGCCTCGCGGGCCAGCGAAGCCAACTGTTTCCCCGATAAATCTTTCTCTCGAAGCTGTATCCAATCGATGCCAGCGGCGGCTAGTCGTTCGATTTTCTTTTGAAGCAGATCCATCAAATCTTTTTGGGGCTCGGCGGACAAACTATGGCGGTCGGTGACGTAGCAAAGGATGGGCTTGCTGTCCGGGCGTAGCTTGATATCGGGCGCCGAACTATTGGGGAGGGACACTGGAAGGACCGGAACGCGAACCAATGAAGCTTAGAGCCAGCAGAATGTCTAGCACACCAATGCCGCTGACGGCCCCGCGAAACGAGGGATGAAGGACAACGTGAATGAGCGAAGGAAAGTGGTTGAGGAAGAAATTCTGTTCCCAGAAGGCGGACCACGGAAGATAGAGGAGCAAGGCTCCCATTTCGAAGCAAACGATGACCAGCAGCGCGCGGAAGACACGGTTCATGGTTAGGAGGGAATCGCCTGCATCAGTGAATACCGTGTATCAACGGCTGGGCTTCTGGAGAGCGGCGATGCGATCAGCGACGTCGCGATAATCGATGTTCATCGCATAGACCTGGGAAAAGCTCTTCAGCGCCGCTTCCGGCTCACCCGCGGATTCCTGGGCAACACCCAAATCATACCGCAATGCGAGAATGCTTTCCGGTTCAATGCCAGGGACGCGTAGGGCGCGCTCGTACCAGATGGCGGCTATTCCCGGCTGACCTTTTTCCGTGAAGGCAAGACCCAGCAGCGTGCAGCACTGCATAACATAGCGGAAGGGCTTTCCGTTCTCTGTAGCTTTAGCCACTTTTTGAAATTCACTGATGGCTTCATCGACCAAGCCCATTTCGCGGAAGGCGATGCCGAGATTGTAGTGGGTCTCGAGGTCTTCGTCTTCGGCTCCCATTTCGCCGAGCTCGGCACGGAAATCGTCAAAGACTTCCTTGAGCGGGCTATGTTCACCCAGTGCGGCGGGTTTTTCTTCCGCTTTAGGCGGAGCGGCTAGAGGCGCCGCTTCCGAGTGGGAAGGCGTCAGCGCGTCGAGACCAAGGTCGTCGATCTCTTTTGCCAGGTCCGCGAGGAACTTGTCGGAGGCGAAACCGGCTGCGGGCGGGGCAGCAGCAGAATCCGTCGCCGCAGGAGCATGTTCCGGCTCGGGCGGTGGCACAGCAAGGGGAGTCGCAGGCGGCTTCTGATCGTAAGCGGGGACGAGCGGTTCCGGCTCGAGGACCAGCTCGAAATCCTGATCGAGCTCGAATTCGGGTTCCGGTACGATCGCCGCAGGAGGTGCCGGTTTTTCAGGAACGGGCGGCTTTTCGTGGACGTGGGGCTTTTCCGGGACTACGGGTGCGTGACTTTCCTTGACCGGCGCAGGGATTTTCTCGGCCGATGCTGGAGGAAGCTCCGCGGAAATGTCGGCAAATGAACTGGACTCTTTTTCAGGAGCCGTGGGTTCTTCCACAGGCAGTTCGAATTCCGAGACTTCGTGGGACCCGGACGCTGCGGCGGCGACCGGTTCTTCTGCAATTGAAAATTCTTCGGCGGCAACAGGCTCGGCGGCGACTTCGTGAGGAGGCGGAGGAGCGGGTGCAGCGGGCCTTGCCGGAGGCGGCTTTACGGCAGGTTCCGCTGGATGAGAATCCTCCAGCATCGAGTCCCATTCGGCGGAAAGGTCGACCTCCTCTTGAGCACCGGAAGCGTCCGGGGAAGCACTGGCTTGCAACTTCGCTGCTGGAGCCGGTTCGGCCTCGACTGTTGCTTCAAACTCAAGCACCGGTTCTTCGACGATTGGTTCGGGCTCGGCGGCAGCTTCCATCATCGGGACTTCCGGGATGGTTGCCGCTGGAGGTTCCGGCTGAACAGGCGCGGCACTGGCTGCCAATTCCGCGTCGGTAAGACCGGCGGCGCGCTGGAACCGGCGGCGAAGCTCTCCGAAGCGCTCAGCGCCACGCAGATCAGCGCGTTCGATATGGATTTGCTCGAGCTGGGAGGCGAGCTCGGCGGTACGGCGGTCGTCTCCCGCGCCGAGGACAAAGTCGAGAAGCTTTTCGAGGGTGGGAGTGTGGCGAGGCGCGCGGCGCAAAATAGCTTCCAGAAGGCCGATGGCCTTTTGCGTGAGACCGTAGCTGGCGAATAGATCGACGTCTGTGAGGGACTGAGCGATGAACTTCTGGGTCTCTTCGTCAAGCTGAGGCTCGGCCGGAGTCGAGGCGACCCCGGGCTTATCCCCGGCGACGGGTGCAAAAGTTGGCTCCGTGTCCGGGCGTAGTTTTGGCGCAGGAGCTTTGGGAATTTCTGCCTGGAGATCTTCTTCGGGAGCGACGGGCTCCGGCTCGGTGCCGAGCAAGCCCATCTTGCGGAGACAGCTATCCAGTTTGCGCTTGGCGGAATCGCTGTCGGGCTGGCGGTCGACGAGTTGTTCAAAGATGGCTTTTGCGCGCTCGAGCTGATTGGCTGCAAGGAGTGCGTCGCCCAAGTGGGCCAAGGCGTCGGGAAGGCGGAAGGAGTCGCTTGTGCGGCCGTAAAAGTCGACGAGCCATTCGAGGGGCTCGAGACGACCTGGCATGCGCCCAGCCAGTTCGTTTTGCAGGCGGCCGATAACTTCATGCTCGCCGGCATCGATCATGGGGACGCGAATCTGGCCAATAATGGCCATGGCGCGGTCGCCCTGGCCTGATTCGAGGAGGGATTCGACGATTTTCTGCGCGGGGCCGAAATTTTTGCTGTCGGCCCCCAGAACGCGGAGCGCGAGGGCGGTGGCTTTATCCCAATTTGCGTCTTTGACATAAAGATCGAGGAGCAGCTCGGTCTGTTCGCCGCCTTTATCAAGATCGGGGACGCGCTCAAGGAGCTCCGCGGCTTGCGTGAGATTGCCCTGCGAGGAAAAGGAACGGGCTCTCACAATGGTGGCGGCCAGGCAATTAGGGTCAATCTTCAGGGCTTTGTCGGCAAGCTTATCGGATTCAGCCTGGTCTCCGCGGGCCAGGGCGCGCTGCGCGGCAGAAACGTAGGCGTCGACGGCTTCGCGCGACTGGCCCATAGCCTGGTAGAGATCGGCCAAGCGAACCTGAATACGAAGATTATCCGGCTCGGCGAGGAGAAGTTTTTTTAGGAGGCCGACTGCTTCGGGTTGGCGATTGTTCTTGAGATGGATTTCCGCGAGCTGCAAGAAGAGCGGGCGGGCCTCGCTCATGACCCCTTGCTGTACGTAAAGATCGGCCAGCTTTTCGAGGGGACGAATCTCTTCCGGAGCAAGTTTGGCGATGCGTTTGTAAACAGCGATGGCTTTGGTGAGAAAACCGTCGCCAACAAATATCTGGGCGAGGCGTTCGAAATAGTCGATGGCCTGAAAAGTTTCACCCTGGCGGATATAGAGCTCGCCGATGGTCATGAGCGTGACCTGATCGCGCGGCTCAAACTTGAGAATTTGCTGGTATTCGGCGATGGCCTGAGGGACTTTGCCCTGATTCAGCAGCTTCTGCGCGGATTCGACAAATTTACTTTTGGTATAGGCCATTCGCGTTCCCAGACAATACGCGGCCCGCGCCTGCAGGAGGAGCAGTGCTCCGTCCCAAGTGTTGGAAAGGCAGACACAAGCCGTGCTTGCTAACGCTAGCAGGCAGGGAAAAGGCAAGTCAACGAACCCAGAAGAGAGTGTGAGCAGCCAGTTATCCCCGTTAGGACTAGGAAACTAGTCGGCGAAGACAAGGCGAAGCGGGGGAGAGGCGTTTATCGGGCTTTTGTGGACATGGAAGACTGGGAAGGAAGCTTGGGAAAAGATGGGGACATGGGCGAAGCTGTGGAAGAACAGTAGAGGAAATAGCTTGCTACTGGCGGAGGTTGAAGATTTCTTCGGCAGCGATGGCCGTGCCGTTGCCGATCCAATGGTTGTCATCCAGAAAGGGTTGTGCGAGATGCGGAGACATCGCCATCGTCACCGATTTGCTGAGGGAATGACGCGACAGAGAAGAACAAAAGCGTTCGCTATTTCTCTGAGGCCCAGTAAATCGCGGACCCATGGGCCGGGAGCGTGACATCGACAAATTCCTTGGAACCCAGGTCTTCGTGATCCCAAAGGTCGCGGAGGGTGTACTTCGAGCGCTTGAGGCCCAGATCTTTCCAGGAATAGTGAATCGATTGCGGCGCTGTGTCGAGATTGAAGACGGCAACGAAGGCGCCATCGCCGGATTCAGGAGTGGATAGCCAGATGGCGGCTTTGTCAGTCGAGATGACTGCATGGCTGCCGGTGGAATGTTGATCAACGCCGATCAGCTCCGCATTGGTGAGCGCGGACTGGGTCCATTCGTCGCACAACGTGAGATTACCTCCCATGATGAGCGGAGAACGAAAGATGGACCAGAGCGTAAGGAGTGTGCGCTGCTCGTCGTGGGTCAGGCGCGTGGTGCGCGGCTTCTCCCAACCGGCAACGGGTTCCAGGCGGCCTAGCGGAAGCATGTCCGCATCAGGCCAGTGTCCGGGACCGCTGGAGGAAGCCCATTTCGCGGCGCGGGCAAATTGATTTCCGACGCCCTGCGGAAAGTCTTTGTCGCTGTACCACACGTCCCAAACATCATCCGAGATACGCCACATTTGAGAGTAGCGGCTCAGCTCCGCGGCTTTATCGAGAGGAGCCGGACCGGGAGAAAGGCTGAGGACGATGGGACGGCGAACTTTGTGAAGCGCCTCACTGAGCATGCGAATTTCGTCGCCCTTGTACGGGTGGCTGGAAATGCAATCGACCTTGAGGAAGTCAACGCCCCAGTCGGCGTAGAGCTTGGCGATGGAATCGTAGTAAGCCTGCGCGGCGGGCGAGCCGGCCTTCACCCCATAATTGTAGGTATTCCAGGGGCAAGAATCGGAGACGTCCGCGGCGGCTTTGGCGCGAAAACGAGTGCCTGCAATGGGCAGGTTCTTCGCCACCGCTTCTTTCGGAATGCCGCGCAAAATGTGGATGCCGAACTTGAGGCCGAGTGAATGAATGTAGTCGCCAAGTGGTTTGAAGCCTGCGCCGTTTTCAGATGACGGAATGGTGTTGGCGGCGGGAATGTAGCGCCCGTAGGCGTCGAGGGTGAACTCTGCGGCGGCACCGGCGGGCCGGGCGGACTGATTCGTTACGTACCAGCCTTCGTCCACCACGATGTATTGCCAGCCGTAGGATTTGAGGTGCTCCGCCATCCAGGCGGCATTCGCGCGGATGTCGGGTTCGGTGACGGTTTCGCCGTAGGAGTCCCAACTGTTCCAGCCCATGGGTGGCGTCGCAGCGAGCAGAAGCTGTCCTTCGCCTGCCGGGGAATTGGCGGCGACTTGCGAAGCGAGAGTCCGGAAGCAAAAAACCATGCAACACGCCGAAAGAAGAATTAGCACGCGGCGTGTACACCATTTCCTATGCATCGGCTTGACTCCTAGAGTGTCCGGCGGAGATTTTATGTGACGGCCTAGGAAAGTGGTAGGGGAGTTTGCGTGGCCCCAGCGGCCCAGCAATTCGCATCGCGGACGGGCGAAAAAGAATGGCGGTGTAGCGGCGAGGGACCGTGTTGGCGAAGGGCTTCGAGATGATCGGGTGTGGCGTAGCCCTTGTGGCGCGCAAGGCCGTACTGCGGGTAAACCACATCCCACCTTTCCATGCAGGCGTCGCGATGCGTTTTGGCAAGGATGGAAGCAGCCGCGATGGAAACGCTGCGCGCGTCGCCTTTGATGAGGGACTTTTGCTCGATCAGGACATCGAGTTGCATGGCATCGATGAGCAAATAATCCGGCTGGATGGAGAGTTGTTGGAGCGCGGCGGTCATGGCCTGGCGGCTGGCTTGATAGATATTCCAGGCGTCGATGCGTTGGGCATCGATTTCGGCGACGGCCCAGGCGAGAGCATGCTCGTGGATGCGTGCGGCAAGTTCCGTGCGGCGTTCGGCAGGGAGTTTTTTCGAATCGTCGAGGCCGACAATACGGCGCTTGGGATTGAGGATGACCGCAGCGGCGACTACCGGACCGAAGAGCGCGCCGCGGCCAGCCTCATCGAGACCGGCGATGCGCATCCAGCCAAGTTGTCGCGCCGCTCGCTCGAAACGGGAGGAGCAAAGACGGCTCATTGCGCGGAGATCTTAGCACGGCGAGCGGTTACCGATGTGGTTACTCGTAGCGCAGTGCGACCATGGGATCGACTTTTGTGGCGCGGCGGGCGGGGATGTAACACGCCAAGATCACCACCACGGTGAGGCCTGCGGCCAGCGCAACAAAAAGCGCCGGATCGAATGGTTTCACGCCATAGAGAAGACTCGTCATGGCGCGTGTTACAACGGCGGATCCGAGTGCCCCGGCGGCGATTCCTGCGAGGGCCAGCCTAATCCCTTCTCCGATGACGAGCCGATGGAGGTCTCGTGGTTTCGCGCCAAAGCTCAGGCGAATGCCCATTTCGCGGGTTCGCTGCGTGACCCAATAGCTCATAACACCGTAGATGCCGACCGCGGCCAGAACCAGGGCGAGTGCCGCGAAGAGAGCAAGCAGCAGGCCGTACGAACGCGTCTCGGCGGAATCCTTACGCATGCGCTCGCTCAAGGTGGCCACGTTGTAGACAGGAATGGCAGGATCAATGCGCTGGATTTCCTCGCGCAGCGGGTCGAGCATGGCTTCGGGGGAGTTGTGGGTTCTTACGACGAGACTCATGTTGATGATGACCTCGCTTTGGAGTAGCGCGCCGTAGATGACCGGCTCAGCTTCAGGGTCCTGACGCAGGGAATTGTATTTAACGTTTCCAGCGACGCCGATGACTAGCATCCACGGATTGCTGGAATCCGTTCCGCCGTATCGTATGCGCTTACCGACAGGATCCTGGCCTGGCCAATAGCGGCGCGCGAAGGATTCGCTGACCATCACCACGCCGGAAGTGGAAAGGGAATCCCTGGTGGAGAAATCGCGGCCCTGCATGAGTGGAATTTCCATCGTGTGGAAATAATTGGGGCCAACCTCCTGGTAATAAACCGTGTCGGCCTCAGCGTTGGAAATGGGCGCATGGCCTTCGACGGTAAAGCCGCGCTGGAAACCGCCCCAAAGAAATGGATCGATGAACGTAGCCGCAGCTGATTCGACCCCTGGGAATTGCGCGATGCGCTCGGCCAATTCCGGACCGAAGCGATTTCGTCCGTCGCCTTCGAACTTTCGATCGGGGACGTAGAATCGCAACGTCACGAGATGATCGGGTTGAAAGCCGGGGCTATCCGCCAGCAGATGCGCGAGGCTGCGAAGCATGAGCCCCGCGCCGATCATGAGTACCAGAGCAAGGGCCACTTCGGAGACGATGAGGAGGCGTCCGGTCTGGCGGCCACGCACGCTCGTGGAGCTTTTCACAGATTCTTTGAGCGAATCGTTCACGTCCATCTTCGCGGAGTTGAAAACAGGAAGAATCGTCAGCAGCAGCGCTGTGCCCACCGCGAGAGCAAACGCAAAGAAAAGCACGCCGCTATCCAAACTGACGTGCGTGAAAGAAGGAAACGTTAAGGGCAGAACGGAGACGAGCAGATCGAGGCCCCAAAAGGCGAGTGCAACGCCCGCTAACGAGCCTCCAAATGTCAGCAGCAGGCTTTCCGTTAGAAATTGCCGGATCAATCGGCCGCGACCAGCGCCGAGGGCCAGACGGATGGCCAGCTCACGATCGCGAGAGGCGCTGCGCGTCAGGATGAGATTGGTGACGTTGGCACAGCCGATGAGAAGTACGAAAGCGACCGCGCCCAGCAAGACCAATAATGGTGCGCGAAAGCTTCGAACGTAGTCTTCTGTGGCGGGAGTCACCAGAACGCCGCGTTCGCGGTTTTCCTTCGGATAGGTCTTTGCAAGACGCGCCGCAATCGTTTCCATTTGCGTTTGGGCCATCGCGACGGACACGCCCGGCTTCAGACGTGCGAGCACTTTGTGAAAGTGAATGTCGCGGGTGTGCAGAAAGTCGTACTTTGCGACCTGAGGCCACGCCGCGTCCCTCATCATCATCGGGATCCAGACTTCGGCTAAATCCGAATAGCCGAGAAAGCCCTTTGGGAGCACGCCGACGATCGTGTATTCGTAATCATTCAGGCGGATAGGTTTGCCGAGGACTTGCGGATCGGAGCCGAAGCGCCGTTGCCACAGGCCGTAGCCGATCAGCGCTACAGCGTGCTTCATCGGGACGGCGTTTTCCTCCGGAGTGAATGTGCGGCCGAGAACTGCGGAGACGCCGAGAAGCGGAAAATAGCTGTCGCTGACTTGTTCGCAGTCCAAGCGGTCGGACTTATCTTTTCCATTGAGGATCATTTCGCAATCGCCGAACGCGGCCATCTCTTCGAAAACACTATTCTGAGCGCGCCAGTCCTGGTAATTCGGATAGGCGACGGGAGAGCGTCCGCCCTTGGCGACGCTTTCATTGACGCGGACGAGCCGCGCAGGATCTTTAAAGGGCAGGCCGCGCAGCAGAACGGCTTTGACGATGCTGAAAATCGCGGTGTTGGCGCCGACGCCGAGCGCGAGTGTGAGAACCGCAACGATAGTGAATCCGGGATTTTTGGCGAGCACCCGCGCGCCGAAGCGGATGTCGTGGAAAAGTGTTTCAAGGAATGGGAGGCCGCGGCGCTCGCGATAGAGCTCTTTAGTTTGTTCCACGCCGCCGAATTCGCGACGGGCGGCGTGGCGTGCTTCCTTTGGTTTCATGCCGCGGCGAATGTTTTCTTCGGTGAGACCCTCGAGATGAGATTGGACTTCGTCGTCCAACTCGTTGTCGCGCCGATTTTTGCCAAACATTCCCTTGATTCGAAGGGTTAAGATGCGCAGCCAAGTCATGTCCGCACTCCTGCTAGTTCGTTCATCGGCTTGCTCCCGGCGCCCCTATTCGTAGCGCAGGGCCACGACAGGATCGACTTGCGTCGCGCGCTGCGCCGGCAAGTACGCGGCTAGGGCTGCAACTACGCCAAGCAAGAAGCACGCACCGACAAACGCCAGGGGATCCGCCGAGCCGACTTCGAACAACATGCTGCCAAGCAAGCGGCTTAGCCCGTAAGCGGCAGCTAAACCGACAGCCATGCCTGCAGTCACGAGAAGAGCCATGTGACTCACGACGCTGCGAAGGATGTCAGCCGGTTGCGCGCCGAGTGCCATGCGAATTCCGATTTCGCGTGTGCGGCGCGCGACGGAGAAGGCCACAACGCCGGAAAGCCCGAGCGACGCAAGCAATGTGGCTAGCAATCCGAAGAGGCTGGAGAGCCAGGTGAGAAGCCTTTCTTGCACGAGGGAATCGTTGATTTGAATTTCCAGCGTGGTAGTCGCGTAAAGAGGCAGGTTGGCATCCAGGTCGTGTACTTGCGCTCGAACGAGGTCGCCGATTTTTCCCGGGTCGCCAGAGGTGCGCACCTGCAGCGTCATGTCAAAGAGGCGCGCTTCCTCTGCCATCGGCGCATAGAAATGGCGGCGCGGCGCTTCGGAAAGACGCACATACTTGGCATCTTTAACGACGCCGATGATTTCCCGGTCCGGAGGCACTTTCGGATCGTCGTCAGTTCCGATTTTTTTGCCGAGCGGATCTTTATTTCCAAAAAAATAGTGGGCCATCGTTTCGTTGATGATGACGACCTTTGGACGCGCGGCTGAGTCCTGCTGGGTGAAGTCGCGGCCTTCCATAAATGGAATGCCCATGGTTGCGAAATAGCCAGGCGAAACGACTGCTGCGTTGGGACTCATGTTTTCGTCGGGGCCGGGTTGGTAGCCTTCGACCTTAACGCCCTCCTGATCCCAGCCTCCGGAAATGACGGAACTGGTGGTCAGGCTCGCGGCGCGCACGCCGGGCAGCGTGCGAAGGCGCGCGAGTAGATCGTCGTAGAGCGATTTGATTCTTTCTTGGGAATAACCGTTCATGGCCGGATTGAGTGTCGCCAAGAAAACAGTCTCTTTTGTGAAGCCGGTATTGACGCCGCGCAGGTTGCGCAAACTGTGAAGAAACAGGCCCGCGCCAATCAAGAGCGGAAGCGAGAGCGCCACCTGTAGAAAAATCAGTGCGCTGCGCAGACTGAAGAGGCGTTCGCCAGACGCGATCGAAGGAGAATCGGTGCGCAAGGCGATGGACACGCCGGTCTGCGAGAGCTGCAAGGCTGGAGCAAGTCCGAACAGCAACCCCGTGACTAGAGATGCGAGCAACGCAAAACCCAGAACTCGCAAGTCCATCGGGGCGCGGATGTTTTCGCTGTAGTCTGCTGGCAGAAAACCAAGCAATGCGGTCTTGGCCCAATAGGCGACAACAATTCCGGCGCATCCACCTAACACGGAGAGCAGCAGACTTTCCGTCAACCACTGACGGATGAGCCTTCTGCGGCCGGCGCCAATGGCCAGCCGCACGGAAATTTCTTGTTTTCTTTTTGCGTTGCGCGCCAAGAGAAGATTTGCGAGATTCGCGCACGCGACCAGAAGCACAATTCCGGTGACGCAAAACATCAGAAGGAGCGGGCGCTCCATTTCCGTGCGCAGATGAGCGAACCCCTGATAGCCCGGCTCGAGTTGAATGCGGCTCGCGAGGGCGCGCTCTTTGTCATGAGCGTTGACGCTAGCTCCGAGTTCCTGAAGCTCCGCGGCAAGAACTTGGTGATAGAGAATGTCGAGCGAGGCTTGCGCTTGCGCGACTGTGACCTCTGGTTTGCGCCGCGCCAAAACTGTTATCCAGCGGTGCCGTGGATTCTGCAGGCGATTTGCTGGCACGGGACGGAAGACAGTGGCCATCATCATGGGCACGCGAATGTCGGGGTTGCGCGCCATCTCCGTGCCGTAAAACCCCGGCGGCGTGATTCCGATGACACGGATCGGATTGTCATTCAGGATGATGTTCTTGCCGACGATCGACGAATCGCTGCCGAATCGCCGCTGCCAGTAGCCATAACTTAGAACGGCGACGGGATGAGCGCCCGGTGTGCGGTCGTCTTCCGGCCCGATCAGGCGGCCGAGAAAGGGCCGTATTCCCAGCGTCTCAAAATAATTTCCGGAGACCATTTCACCTATGGCACGTTCGCTTTGTCCGCCGTAACTGGCGTTGAAATCGAGACCGGAGCGCGTCAAAACATCTGCAAAGACCGTGTTTTTGTCGCGAATGGCCTGATACATCGGAAAGGAAAAATCTTCTTCTGCTTCCTGAGACCGAACATCCGTGTACTTGATGACGACGAGTTCTTGCGGATTGCGGACTGGCAGGTTGCCAAGCAAAACAAAATTGACCAGAGAGAAAAGGCCCGTGTTCGCGCCAATGCCGATTGCTAACGTCAGAACGGTTACCGCCGTGAAACCGGGGTTCTTCACGAGCATGCGCGACGCGTAACGCAAGTCCTGCGCGAGAGTTTCGAAGAACGGGAGTCCCCGCTGGTCGCGATGGGATTCTTTGGTTTGCTCGATGCCGCCAAACTGCCGGCGCGCTGCGTAACGTGCTTCCTCCCGGTTCATGCCACGGCGGATGTTCTCTTCAGTGAGCGCATCGATGTGAGAACGTAGTTCGATCTCGAGTTCTCCTTCCAGACTCCGTTTGCGGAAGACTCCTGCCAATCGCATTGCGAAAATGCGTAACCGCTCCATCTCATGCTCCTTCGGCGCGCCCGAGCAAACGAGTCATTAGCGCGGCCATGCGCTCCCAGCTTTCCGTCTCCGCAAGAAGTTGTTTTCGTCCGCTTCGTGTCAGCGAGTAATACTTGGCTTTGCGATTGTTGTCGGACACGCCCCACTTCGAGGAAATCCACCCGCGCTGTTCAAGCCGCAACAGCGCGGGGTAAAGCGTCCCCTGGTTGAGTTTGAGGAGGTCGGCGGAAACCTGCTGAATGCGCACGGCAATGCCGTAGCCGTGCAGCGGGCCGAGGGCATCGAGAGTCTTGAGCACGATAAGGTCTAGCGTGCCTTGCAACACTTCGCCGCGCGTTTGCGCCATTGCGATTCTCCTTTTGACAAACTACAGGAGGCTACCTGGGCTCCTGTTGATTGTCAACAGGTCGTCTGCTGGTATAGACGAAGCCGCGGGGAGATTGTTTCGTGAATCCTGAAGTTTTCTTGGCTAGCGCGGAGGCTACACCTTAGACCCGCCGAATGCCCAGCCGGTGAGAACTTCCGAACAAGACTCGTTGACCAAGGTACGCCCGGGGACCTACGATGACCGGGCAAATTTAGTTGCGAAAACACCTTGGGGAGAATTCCATGCATTCAGGCAAGCAGTTCGTTCGTCTCCGCGTCAGTCTCTGTCTCTTGAGTTTAGCGGCGCTTCTCATTCTCGCTCCGTTCAACAACGCGCAAGGCTTGGCAAGCAGCGATCTTTCCCGCTTCCGATCAGTCGGCGACGCAGTTTTATCCCCGGATGGGCATCGCATTGCCTACCCGGTGATTCTGTACGACCGTCCGGGCCGGCCGGCTCCACAACTTTGGATTATGGATCTCGCAACGCAAAAATCCATTCGTATCGGAGGCGAAAAAGATGTGGCGGGCAATCCGCGCTGGTCGCCCGATGGGAAGTGGCTGGCGTTTCAGGGAAGAGTGGGAGAGAAACACGGATTGCTTCTTGCTCGCCCGGATGGCTCCGAGATCACGACTCTCGTCGAGAAGATGAACGGCACCAACAGTCCCTTGCCGGGCGAAGGAGAAGACGTTACGTGGTCGCCCGATGGCAAACAGATTGCGTTCATTTCTTCGACCCCGGACGAAAGAGCAGCCGAAGCCAGCGGCGATCCCATGGTTATCACGCGCTACTTGTACAAGCCCGACGCCGGCGAAGGAATGACTCGCTTCAACGACAATCAGCGGTTGCACATTTTTGCGGTGGACGTTGTCAGCAAACAGGTGCGCCAATTGACGCAGGGAATCTATGACGAGCACTCGATCGACTGGTCGCCCGACGGGAAGGAGATTCTCTTTGCGTCCAACCATGAGCCAAATCAGGACGAGTTTTTCAATTACGACATTTTCGCGCTCAATGTTGCGGATAACAGCATTCGCCGGCTAACAGCCACGGAATACAACGAGTATGAGCCGCTGTGGTCGCCGGACGGCAAGCACATCGTCTATCGCGGCACAAAGCGCGGCTTAACTGATCGCGAGACGACCATGGAAGACACGCACGTCTGGATGATGAACCCCGACGGCAGCGACCGCCGCGAGATGGGAGCGGTGATTGACAATCGCCAGGGCGCGCCGAAGTGGGCGCCCGATGGCAGCGCGGTGTACTTCACGGTTCAGGAGCGTGGCAGCAATCATCTGGTGCGACTGCCGATCTCGGGCGGCGCCCCAGAATACGTAGTGAAAGATACTGGCAATGTTGGCGGCTTTTCGGTTGGCAAGGACGGAACGCTGGCCTACACATTTACTACGCCCCGCGATATGGCGCAGCTTTACGTCAAGCCCGGTGGCGGCGCGGCACGCAGGCTCACAGACTTAAACACGGAACTTTTCGCCGGAAAACAAATTGGCGAAGTCCAGTCGTTCACTTTCGTCAGCAACGATAACAAGTTTGAAGTCGAAGCATTTCTTACCAAGCCCATTGGGATGACAGCGACCTCGAAGCATCCGCTGATCGTGAATATTCATGGCGGCCCGCACGGGCAGAATGGTCCCGGCTTTAATTTCAGGAATCAGGTGTATGCTGCGCACGGTTGGGCGACGCTCAACGTGAATTTTCGCGGCTCGACTGGCTACGGACAGAAATTCGCCGACGCGGTCTTTGCTGACCAGGACGGCAACGAAGGCCAGGATGTTCTGTACGGCGTGAGTGCGGCGGTGCGCCGCTATTTGTGGATCGACCGCGAGCGCATGGGCATCGAAGGCGTGAGCTACGGCGGCCAGCTCACAGACTGGCTCATCACGCAGACCAATGAATTCAAAGCCGCAATTCCCACCGCCGGAATCGCAAACCTCGTCAGCTACAACTACATGACCTACTACAATCAATACGAAGAGATGGAGTTTGGCCAATTCTTGCATCAGGGCAACTTGATGGACGTGGCGTGGGAACGCTCGGCGCTGAAACATGTGGCCGGAGCGCACACGCCCACGATGTTGATTCACGGCGAAAACGACAACGACGTGCCGATCGCTGAAGCGGAGCAGTTTTTCATCGCGTTAAAGGATGTGGGAACTGAGGCGGTCTTCGTGCGCTACGCGCGCGAAGGCCACGGCATCCGTGAAACAAAGCATGTGATCGACTGGACCGACAGGTCGATCGCCTGGTACGAGAAGCACTTTCCAAAGGCGGGCGCAGAAGGCGTGACAAACGTGCAGCCTTGATTCGCTCTTCATCCGCGAAAGAATCGGCCGCGATCACCAATGGGCTGGTTACAGTAGGGAATGAAAGCAAAAAAGAGTCCCGGTAAAACAGGGACTCTTTCGTGAATTGGCTTCCTGCTTCGAATCGGAGAGTTGCGCTTACGACTTTGCTTCTGACCCAGCCGTCGCAACAGCGGCCACTTCTTCGCGGGGGGCGCGCTTGATGCGGGCAGCCTTACCGCGCAAATCGCGCAGGTAGTACAGGCGGGCGCGGCGGACTTTGCCCTTGCCGACCACTTCAATCGAGCTGATCGAAGGTGAGTGCAGCGGAAAAATACGCTCGATGCCCACGCCGAAGCTTACGCGACGCACGGTAAACGTAGCGCCCGAAGCGCGGCCCTTCTTGGAGATTACGACGCCTTCGAATGCCTGCAAGCGTTCCTTTTCCTTCTCACCCTCGCCTTCCTTCAGGCGGACGTTGACGCGCACCGTGTCGCCGGGGCGAAATTCGGGGAGGTCTTTGCGCAGTTGCGCTTCATGGAGTTTAGCTATAACCAAATTCATGTGCGTATTCCCTGCAGACCCACTCAGGCGGGGCCGGCTCTTCAAAAGCAAACCCCAATTATAGCCAAATATTCACAATTTACCTAGCGCAATTCGCGGGAGGGAGCACTCCTGTTTGACTTCTGGTATCCCCTAAGGCTATGAATCTGCTGGTCCGGTTCGCGTTGGATACATTGATATTTCATCGATGCCCATAGGAGTTCTAACATGAAGGCTGAAAAGAAGATAGGAGCGAACGTCAAACAGGCGGTGCCATTTTTCGGGGTGTCTAATATGGAGGAATCGCTGCGATTTTACGTCGATGGCCTTGGTTTCGAGATGACCAAGAAATGGATCGACGACGGGAAACTGCGCTGGTGTTGGCTGGAGATCGGCGATGCGGCTTTGATGCTGCAGGAGTTTCGGAAGGAAGGTCACGATTCCTGGAAGCCGAGCTGCAAAGTGGGAGAAGGCGTATCGGTCTGTTTCATGTGCGAGGATGCGCTGGCGATCTATCGCGACGCCGCCGCACGCGGAATCAAAGCCAAGCGAAATCCATTTGTCGGAAACGCCTTATGGGTGGTGTCGTTTTCGGACCCGGACGGTTACAGGGTCGACTTCGAAAGCCCCACGGACGTCCCTGAAGAGACGGAATACTCAGGGCAAGTCAAATGAATGGCGACGCCGCAAGCACTTAAGCCTGCGTGGGGACCGAAACACTTCGGCGAATGACGCTGTCCGCGAAGCGTTCCATTTCTTCGAGTTGTGGACTGAATTGGAGCAACACCAGATCGACGCCAACGGCTTCGAATTGCGCGAGCCGCCCGGAAACCTGTTCTGGCGTGCCCACCAGGCCAGAACGCAATCCGCGATTCGATACCGAGTAGTCTTCGAGCGAAACGCGCTGTTCGAGCTGCGTGCCTGCGAGCCACTGCTGGTAATTCGCATTGCCGGCGGCGGACTGGTTGACGTCGGTGATGCGGCGCAATTCCTCCTGCGCTTCTCGCTCGGTTTCGCGCACGATGGTATAGCCCGCGACGCCGAACTTCAGCGGCGGCAGATTGTGCTTCGCGCGGCGTTCGCGCAAATCTGCTATTTTTTCGGCCACACGCTCTGGTGGATCGCCGTGCATCAGGTAGGCATCGCACTTCTCCGCGATGAGTTCCTTCGCCGCGGGCGATTCGCCCCCCGCATAGATACATGGGTGCGGCTGGGACACAGGTTTCGGCTCGAGGACGTTGTCTTCTACGCGGTAATATCTTCCCGCATAAGAAAAATGATCTTTGGCCCAGACGCCATGCAGCACGTCGAGCCATTCGTTGGTGCGCGCGTAGCGGTCATCGTGCTGCTCAAATCCGACGCCGTACTTCTTCGCTTCATCCGACCACCAGGACGATACGACATTGAGCGTGAGCCGCCCGCCGCTGATGTGATCAATATTCGCGGCCTGCTTGGCAAGCAGCGCGGGCAGATGGAACGTCGGGCGCACCGCGACCATCAATTCGAGGCGCTCGGTGACCGCGGCCAGCGCCGCCGCCGTCGACCATGCGTCGAGCGATGGCGCCTCTACGCCCTTGATGTCGTTCAAATTCAACTCCGCGATCAACATCAGGTCATAGCCGATCTGTTCGCTGCGCCGGGCGAGCTTCTTTACGTACGGCCAGGTCGCCGGCATGTTTTCGTTCGCGACGTTGCGCAGCCATCCGCCAAAAACGGGGAGCCAGTAGCCGTATCTCATCGAATGCTCCCTGTAGAGATAAGCCGTTCGCCCCGGCTGGCTTCGTGAATGCGCGCTTCGTTAATGAGATAGTCCGCCAGTCGCGCATAGGGGTTGAAGCCAATCATTCGCTCGGGGTCGGAGACGAAGTTCGAGAGTGCGTTGATGTCGTAATAGAGCAGCCGGCCTGTACGATCGTCAATCACGTACTCGATACCGCCGACTTCGATGCCGGCAACTTCCATGATACGTTCAACGTCATCGATGACTTGCCGCGGTGGATCATAGGCTTCCACCGTGAGGCCTGACTTCGGAGCATCCACTGGGCATGCCAAACGAGTCAGTTCCTCGCCCTTTGTGTTTTTGCAGATGTCCGCAGGGCAGAGGTCAAACGTGTCGCCGGTAATGTGAATCTTAATCGCATAGAGATATTCGCCGCCGAGAACTTCCACTCGCGTGATCACGCCATCGCGGGCCCTGAAGAATTCCTGCACAAGAGCGACGTTATCTATACCAAACGCCAAGCTGTCCTCTTCGACCGCCCCGCGCAATTCGTCAGGTGAATTGAATTTCTTTATCCCTGCTCCGCTGCCGCCTATGTTCGGCTTGACGATGAGCGGATACCCGATCCCTTCGGCTGCGCTCAGCGCTTGCGACGGATGATTGATCACACGCGCTTTGGGATACTGCAATCCAAGCGCTTCAAGCACCGTGCACTGCAGCGCCTTCGAAGTTTCGTGAGTGAAAGCACGCGACCCGTTGACCACGCGAACGCCTTTTTCTTCCAGGTGAGCCAGATAGTTGAGCGTATAAAAAATCCCGTGGCCGACGCCGCGCTGCCACGCGGAAGGACTCATACGGTTGAAGAGCAGCGAATACTCGCGCTCCTTGGCCGCCACATCGTATTGATGATTTCGCGCATCTACTTTGACCCAGCTCACGCCCCGCGCGTCGAGTTGATCGAATAGCGGCTTGAACCAGTGCTGCTGCTCGTAGTAAATGGCGATGGGTTTTCCCGCCCCGGACTCCCTGCCGTTTCCGATTGCCGCGTTGCTCATGGCATTGTGCTCCTTATTCACTTAACAATGAAAAAGGGCCGCTTATTCCGAGCGGCCCTGGATTCCTTTTAGGTTTAGTTCTGCGCTAGACCGAAGGACTTGCCATGCCGCTTGCAGCGGAACACATACAAGCACAGCATGGACACGCGCAGGCCTGCCCGCAGGCCGAAATGCCCTGCGTCGTGCGCGAACAGCCGGCCCGGATTGCTTTTTTCACAGAACCCTCAGTATACCGCACCTCTTTTTAGCGCAAAAGCAAATCCGGGCGGTTACGCTGGGTTTTCTCCAGGGCGGCGGCGCGGCGCCAATTGGCAACTTCTGCGTGGTTGCCTCCGATCAATACGTCGGGTACCTTCCAGCCACGAAAATCGGCTGGCCGTGTGTAATGGGGGAAATCCAGCAGGAGGTGGCCCGCAGGTTGTGAGTCCGCTTGTAGGAGAGCAGAATGCTGCGCCCCTACCGAAGTGAAATCCTGCGCTGCGAGATTTTCGCTGAACGATTCATTCTGCGAAGAAGCTTCATTTCCCAGCGCACCAGGAATAAGCCGCGTAACCGCATCGATGACCAGCATCGCAGGAAGTTCCCCGCCGCTCAGAACATAGTCTCCGACGGAAATTTCTTCCGTGGCGAGATGTTCGGCGACCCTCTCGTCAACTCCTTCGTAGCGCCCGCAAAGAAACACGATGCGATCCAGCCCCGCATACTGCCTCGCGGTATCCTGCTTGAAGAGTTTTCCGGCAGCCGACATCAAAACGACGGCCGTCTTCGGATCGTGCACGGCGGGCAGCTCGGCGCTGCCAAGGCTCCGGCCAAGCAGTGCTTCGACCGCCTCGAAAAGCGGTTCAGGTTTCAGCACCATCCCTTCGCCCCCGCCAAAAGGCCGGTCATCGACGCTGCGGTGGCGATCCCTAGTGAACACACGCAAGTCTTGTATGTGGACCTCGACGAGGTTCGTCTCGCGAGCACGCCGAAGGATTCCATGATCGAGCGGGCCAGCAAAAAATTCCGGAAAAATAGTAATCAGGTCGAAGCGCATCTGCAGCCAGTGTAGCCAAACAAGGAAGCGGCTGCCATTGGGTCTTTTCCCGTCGTCAACCGGAGACTGCGCCGCAGTCCTGTAGCAGCTAAGGTCAGGGTCGGTTTCTGTACCTCAGAACAGCTTGCCCCACCTATTTTCGCCTCGTAATCTGGTCCTACCAGTTTACCGCCCTGAATCCAGCCCTCTTGAGGAGTCACGAGATGGCGTTTCTCTGCCGAGTCCGCAAAAACATGCGCATCTTCTTGATGGGCTTGCTCTTGATACAGCTTGCGGGCTGCGCCGGGCTATCCTCTGGAGGAGGCGCCACCAGCGGCAACAACGGAGGGAGCACGACGGCTCCCGCGGCACCGACTGGATTGCTGGCGACAGCGGGAAACTCCCAAGTCAGTCTTAGCTGGAACGCAAGCACGGGGGCTACGGGCTATTACGTCCAGCGCGCCACGGTGAGCGGCGGACCCTACACGCAAATCGCCGTGCCTGCCCCGAATAGTTACACGGACACCGGCCTGACAAATGGAACGACTTACTACTATGTCGTGTCGGCGTTCAATTCCGCAGGCCAAAGCGCAAATTCTAGCCAGGCCAGCGCTGCACCTGCTGCTCCTGCCACGCCACCTTCCGTGCCAACCGGCTTACAAGCCGCCGCAGGAAATGCTCAAGTGAGCCTTACCTGGACCGCCAGCGCCGGTGCGACGAGCTATCGCGTTAAGCGGGCGACTACCAACGGCGGTCCTTACGCACAAGTTGCAGCTCCGGCCTCGGCAAACTTCGCGGACGCCGGCCTCACAAATGGCACGACCTACTATTACGTTGTCTCGGCGCTAAACTCCGCAGGAGAAAGCGCCAACTCTTCTCAAGTGAGCGCGACACCAGCCGCTCCTTCTGCGCCTCCGGCCACGCCGACCGGTCTCCAAGCCACAGCGGGCGATGCTCAGGTCAGCCTCAGCTGGACTGCCAGCACAGGTGCGACTAGCTATCACGTCAAGCGCAGCACAACGAGCGGTGGTCCGTACACGCAAGTGGCCGCACCCACCACGACAAGCAACCTCGACACTGGACTGACTAATGGCACGACCTACTACTATGTGGTCTCCGCGTTAAACGCCGCAGGCGAAAGCACCAATTCCTCCCAGGCGTCCGCAACGCCGGTCGCCGCCACGGCCGACGTGACCATTACTGTCAATCCAACGGCAACCAAGCCTATCTCGCCGTATATCTATGGCATCAATTTTTATTCGGGCGTCACCGGCGCGCCTCCGCTCTTGACCTTCGACCGCGACGGCGGCAACCGTTGGACGGCCTACAACTGGGAGACCAATGCTTCCAACGCCGGCAGCGACTATCTCTACGAAAACGACAGCTACCTCAGCCCCAGCACCGTCCCTGCAGAAGCCGTGCGAAGTTTCATTGCTGATGATCAAACCAACGATGTAGCCAGTCTGGTGACCTTCCAACTGCAAGGCCTCGTCTCGGGAGACGAAAGCGGCCCAGTTAGCACGACGAATCCGCCCGACATGACACGGTTCAAGACCGTTGTCGACAAAAAGAGCACCGTCTCCAGCGTACCTTTCACACTCACTCCTCCAACGACTGATGCCAACGTCTACATGGATGAATTCATCTGGGCTCTCGATCAGAAATTCACGGGAATGGGAATTTTCGGCAGCAATCCCACGCATCCGACTTTTATCAGTTTGGATAACGAGCCTGAGCTTTGGAACTCTACTCATCTCGAGGTGCAAGGCTCCACGGCCGTTACTTCAGACAACTACATCACCAAGACCATCAATCTCGCTAAAGCCTTGAAGGATCAATTTCCCGACGTGGTGATTTTTGGGCCCGTTCATTACGGCTTCCAAGGCATCTACAACTGGCAAAGCGAGCTGAGCGCAACTCCCAACGGCACGAACTGGTTCCCGGATAAATATCTCCAGGCGTTGAAGACCGCTTCGACGACTTACGGCCAGCCGCTCGTGGACGTCTACGACTTCCATTGGTACGTGGAAGAGTACGACCCCAACGGAACACGGGCCCTTGATCTCACGAGCACGACTCTCACCGCCGCTCAGGTCCAGCTAATCGTGCAGAGCCCCCGCGCCTTATGGGACCCGACCTTTACGGACTCAACTAACAGCAATCCCTGGATTTACCAGGAACTTGGCAGCACTCCTATTAATCTTCTCGGCCGCCTGCAAGCGAAGATCAACGCTGAAAATCCGGGAATGAAAATCTCCATCACCGAATATGAGAACGGCGGCTGGAATCACATCGCGGGCACCATCGCCCAAGCGGACAACCTGGGGATTTTCGGTAGTCAGGGCCTCTTCGCCGCCAGTTTCTGGCCGCCCAACGGAACTTATTCTTACGCTCTCGCGGGATTCCGCGCTTACCGCGGATTCGATGGCGCGAACGCCAGCTTTGGCGACACCTCGCTTCAGACGACTTCGAGCAACGTGCAAAATGTCGTGGTTTACGCCAGCACGGACAGCACAACGCCAGGTCGCACAGTGTTCGTGGCGATCAATCGTTCTGCTTCCGCACAGGTGACGGCGATCAACGGCGCAACTCTCTCTGGCACCGCTCATTTGTACCAAATGACGGCAGCCTCAACTCAAGGACAAAACCCTGTTGCGCCTGTGTCGATTGGAACAATTGTCGCAAGCGGTTCGTCCCTGACGATCTCGCTCCCAGCGCTGAGCGTCACGACCATTGATGTTCACTAACGATGACAGCCAAGCCGTCGCGAACTCAGTTTTTTTCGTTTAAATCGCGGAGACCTTCAGGGAGTTCCACATCGATTCGTCGTGCGGCAGTGTCAATACGCGTGCAAATATCTTCGGCAAGCGGGACGAGAATCTCTCCACCGGAAGTATCAATGACTAGAAGCGGCGTTCCGGCCACTCCTTCACCAGCGATTTGCACCTCTTTAACCACTCCCAGCAGAGACGGCGCAGTCGTCAGTGAACAAGGCGAGGAAGAAACGATGGAGGGCTCTGCAAAATTTTCGAACACCAAACATCCCACGAGATCATCCACAAAATACTGGCCCGCAGTGAGCGGCACGCGCTTTTCAATCGGAAGCAGTACATCGAGTCCGCGAAACTTCTCCGCCTCGGAAATCGAGTCGCATCCTTCAAAGTGAAATACGGCTTGGCCCTTGTGGTTCTGGCTGAGCCAGCAGGCTTTCAACGAGGTAAGACGCGGCTCTGCGCCGGCGCGGCCGCTGGCGCCAAGAAAGACTTCCGTCAATCGTGTCAGCCGTTCGGGAAAATCCGTGAGGAGTTGTGCAGCTACTTCGCCCTTATTGCCGCGGGGCCGGAGAATCCGCGCTACAATCACCCACCGCTGGGTTTCGGCGCTCAATCTTCCAGTATCTCTAGCGTGTATCGCTTCTTCACCTTCATGCCCGCTGCGCCGAGCAGCGTGCGCACCGCTTTGGCCGTGCGCCCTTGCCGCCCTATCACCTTGCCCAGGTCTTCCGGATGCACCCGTAGCTCAAGAACGGTGACCTGCGAGCCGTCGACAGACTTGACCTGCACTTCTTCGGGATGGTCCACCAAAGCCTTGGCAATAACTTCGACTAGCTCTTTCATCCTTCACCTCCACGAGCTCAATCTTCCCCCTGGGCCGTGGATAAGGTGCCCCAGTCGGGGACACGCAAGAGATGGGGACTTCGCGGGGATTACGCGATCTTCTGCTGGTGGATAAAGCTACGAACAGTGTCGCTGGGTTGCGCACCGACTCCGAGCCAATGCTTGATGCGTTCGGCGTTGAGCTTGATCTCCGCAGGCTTCTTCAGCGGATCGTAGGTTCCCACCAATTCAACAACACGCCCGTCCCGCGGCTTGCTGCTTTCAATCACCACCACGCGATAGAACGGTTTCTTCTTCTTGCCAATCCGGGATAAACGAATAGTGAGCACTAACAGATGCCTCCACCAGATATCTTAGCCTGTACGGGCTGGTGGCGGCAATCGGAGAGTCTGGGGATCCGGTTGTCACGGGGCATCTGCTGTGTATGACCCCCGCATGGCAAGGATTTGCCTAAAGCGATCCTCAGCCCCTCGGCCTGTCTTAGTCCCGAGCACAGCCTCGCGCGAATCGCCCAGCGAACTTTGCATTCGCAATGTACGGGTGACAGCGCGATAATGCCCGCAGCAAAAAAGGAGCAGTCCATGAGCGAGAAAAACGATTTGTCACGCCGAAAATTCCTGACCAACGTCGCCGCCGGCGGTGCCGCATTGGCCATTGTTCCCCGTCACGTCCTTGGACGCGGGTTTACTCCTCCGAGCGATATGCTCAACATCGCAGGCGTAGGCGTCGGCGGCATGGGCCGCACCAATCTGATCAATCTCTCCAGCCAAAACATCGTGGCGCTCTGCGACGTGGACTGGGGCTATGCCGGTAAGGGCTTCGACCGCCTCGACACCGAAATCCCGAATCTGCAAAAGCGCCTCGATCAACCTGATCCACAGCCGACGCCCGGCCAGCCTCCCGTCGAGTTCGATCGCGTCAAAGCGAAGGCCCGCCTAGCCGGTATGATTCGCCTGAAGAACGAGCAACTGCCGAAAGTTAAGCGCTATCAGGACTATCGCGAGATGCTCGAGCACCAGAAGGACATTGATGCCGTTTTCGTCGCCACCTCGGACCACATGCACGCGCCCATCGCTCTCGCCGCCATAGCTCTTGGCAAACACGTTTACGTGCAAAAGCCGCTCACCTGGTCGATTGATGAAGCTCGGCAGCTCTCACGACGTGCCAAGGAAACCAAAGTTGCCACGCAAATGGGCAATCAGGGACATTCCTTAAACGACGCCCGCCTGACGGTCGAATACATCCAAGCCGGGGCGATCGGCGAAGTACGCGAGGTGCACATCTGGACCAACCGCCCGCTTGGCTTCTGGCCGCAAGGCGTGCCGCGCCCCGAAGCCTTGAAAGAACCCGCTGACACTCTTCGCTGGAACGGACAGGGCGTGAACGCTCGCCTTGCCGCAGCAATGGCTGGCGATTACCCGGTTCCGGACAAGCTTTCCTGGGATCTTTTTCTTGGCGTCGGCCCGCACGTCGAGTATCACCCCATCTATCACCCTTTCAACTGGCGTGGCTGGTCAGACTGGGGCGTCGGCGCCATCGGCGACATGGGAGCTCATTTGATCGACCATTCTATGTGGGCGCTCAACCTCGGCCTACCGTCAACGGTCGAGACGGTTTCGACTCCGTTTAATGGCGTCTCCTACCCGCACGCAACGCAGACTTTTTACGAATTTCCCGCCCGCGGCTCCATGCCGGCCGTCAAGATGACCTGGTACGACGGCGGCCTCATGCCCGACAAACCAGAGGAACTCGGCGACGAAGATCTCAACAAAGGCGGTGGCGCCCTGCTCATCGGCAGCAAGGGCAAATTGCTTCACGATACCTATGGATTGAAGCCTCGCCTGCTGCCTAAATCTCTCAGCGATTCCTACGGCAAGCCGCCGCAAAAGCTACCCCGCATCGAAAACGAAGACCACGAAATGAACTGGGTGAACGCCGCGAAAGGCAAAACCGA
>DATFZQ010000115.1:0-20511 GCA_035314345.1 Candidatus Acidiferrum sp. | reverse complement strand
GAAACAGCGATTAGTGACCTGATTTCTCTAACAATTCCGCAAGGTATTGCTTCCAAAGCTCCCCCCACGTATGTGTGCCGTGGCCGTGCGTATTTTCGCTGGCGGGAATCAGGACGAATCGTGCGCTTTGAACTTTCTTGATTTCGCGTTCGGCGATACCGAGCTCCGGCGGATTGATAAAGTCGTCCCCGGAATTGATGTACATCATGGGCGCTTTGATTTTGCCGAGCTGCTGCGAGGGATCGTAGGTGCGCGACGCGTTCACTTGATACAAGAGATCGTTCGCATCGAGCGCGCTGAATCGTGCGCGGAAATAATCGTCGAGGTATTTGTCTGCCGCGTCTCGAGTTGGCAGAGCTTTCTGCATCGGGATTGGCGCGGCTCCCGCGATTAATAGAAAATCCAGCGCCGTCCGCAGAGCCTGCTTCGGTTCTTCTTTGTAGTCGCCGCCCTTCCATTCCGGGTCCTCACGAATCGCATCCATGACCATTTTGCGCCAGACGCGGTTGCGCCCGGCGATCTGAACCGGCACACACGCAAGCGGCATAAGTGCGTCCATGAAGTCGGGATACGTCTCGCCCCAGACAAAAGAATGCATGCATCCCATCGAAGTGCCCATCACAAGCCGCAGGTGATTGACGCCCAGCCCCTCGCTGACGAGACGGTAGTGCGCGGCGACCATGTCGTCGTAATCGTACTGCGGGAAGCGCGCGTGTAAACCGTCGCTGGGCTTGGACGATTTTCCGTGGCCAATGCCGTCAGGAAGAATAATGAAGTAGCGCGATGCATCGAGAAGCTTGCCCGGACCAAAAAGTACGCCGGCAAACTGCGGCGCAAAAAACTGCTGCCCGGTGCCACCGGTTCCGTGAAGGATAAGCACGGCATTGGTCGTGCGTCCCGCTGCGTCCTTCACCGGTTTGCCGAGCGTCGTGTAATGCAGACGCAATTCCGGCAGCGACTCTCCGGAATGAAATTGAAAATTGTGAATGACAAAATCGCCTTCTGTGGATGCGGGAGAAGGTGACTGCTGGGCGGCGGAAGGCATTGTAGCCAAAACCGCAACCGCGATCGTCGCGCCACAAAACTGCCTGAAGAACTTGATCATCTCTCACCCCTGCGGACGAAAAATCTATCACAAAGTACGGGGCGCGGCCCTGCACAAACACTTCTCGCGACGCTTGTGTTGCTGTGGTCCCGTGAATAGACTGCAACGCGCAGCAACATCTCTGGTGCCGAGGTGGTTCAATGCGAAGAATCGTTCTGTCCAGCCTAAGCTTCCTTCTCTTGCCGTCTTTCGCCTGGTGCCAATCTAGACCCAAGCTATCGCCCGCGGTAAGCGCGTTCGTGAAGGAGGACGCGGCGGTCATTGCTCTGACCCATGTGCGCGTCGTGGATGGCACCGGCGCCGCCCCGCGCGCGGACCAAACGCTGGTTATCGCAGAGGGGAAAATTAGCGCGCTCGGCGATGCCGCCACGACAAAAGTTCCCGACGGCGCAAAAGTGCTCGATCTTTCCGGCCGCACGGTGATTCCTGGGCTCGTCGGAATGCATGATCACATGTTCTATCCCGCTCCTGGCGGCGGGCTGCCGCTCTATCCCGAGCATGCTTCCAGTTTTCCCCGGCTCTATCTCGCTGGTGGCGTCACTTCGATTCGAACGACGGGTAGCCTCGAGCCCTACGCTGATCTTGAACTCAAACAAGCGATCGATGCCGGGAAACTCCCCGGTCCAAAAATCCACGTGACCGGTCCGTATCTCGAAGGAGAAGGCGCTTTTGCGCTGCAAATGCATCAGCTCAAGGACGCGGAAGACGCGCGGCAGATGGTCGAATTCTGGATCGCGCGAGGCGCCACCTCTTTCAAGGCGTATATGAACATCACGCCTGACGAGTTGGCTGCCGCCGTAAAAGCCGCGCACGCGCATGGAATCAAAGTCACCGGCCACCTCTGCTCGATCGGTTTCCGCGAAGCGGCAGCCCTCGGCATCGACGACCTTGAACACGGCATCGAAGTGGACACAGAATTTTTTCCAGACAAAAAGCCAGGCGTCTGCCCCAATCCGCAAGCGGCGGCAAAGGCGCTGCTCTCGGTTGACATCGCCAGCAAGCCGATGCAGGACATGATTCACGATCTCGTTGAGCATCATGTTGCAGTCACATCCACCCTGCCAGTGTTCGAAACTTCCGTGCCGGGACGCGCTCCGCTCGATAGTCGAGTGCTGGACGCGATGACCCCGGAAGCGCGCCTCGCGTACCTGACGAGACGCGCGCGAATATCCGATAATGCCGCGACCTCCGACGCGCCGGCAATCTTCAAGAAGGAATTGGAATTCGAGCACGAATTTGTAAAGCAAGGCGGCCTACTTCTTGCAGGTCTCGATCCGACGGGCTACGGTGGCGTAATCGCCGGCTTTGGAGACCAGCGCGAAGTCGAATTGCTCGTGGAGGCAGGCTTCACGCCACTGGAAGCCATCCACATTGCAACATCCAACGGCGCTCAATTTCTCGGGGAACTGGACAAGATCGGCACTCTTGCAGTCGGCAAAGCCGCCGACATGGTCGTGCTGATGGGAGACCCGTCGGTCAACATTAAAGACATCGAGAAGGTCGAGCTCGTTTTTAAGGACGGTGTCGGGTACGACTCCGCCAAGCTCGTCGATTCCGCGAAAAGCATGGTAGGCCTGCGCTAAGACGCAGAAACAGCGCAACGATATCGCGCCGCAACGTCTTGCTCGCAACTAAGGCAAGAGTATTTTTCCGTCCGCGCCGGACAAAACCAATCCCACTTCGTGCGCCAATGTCGGCGCCACGTCGCGCATATCAATGGTGCCAAGCGACTTGCCTGCCGGAACGCCCGGTCCAACCAAAAAGAACGACGCATGCAAATCCAGCAGGTCCGGCATCTCTCCGTGAGTGCCCCCTACTTTTATTTTGGCAAGAACTGGCCCATCGAGAGCCGATCCCGTCCGCCAGCCAGGCTTTAGCCCAACAAAAAATGACGCCGTCGGATAACCTCCCCGCTTATGCAGCTCCTCCCCTTCCAGAATGCGGTCGATCCCGTTCGCCGAGTCGCTCGCCAACTTGGCAAGCAGCTCGCGCACCTGCGACAAAGTCCCGTTATCGCCAGGATCTTTCAGCACGATCGCCGCCGACCCGCCCGTTGGCCAAGGTATCGCCTTCCAGTCCGTAATCTTCCCCTTATCGCTGACGGTGATCAGCTTCGCATCACGAAACAGCGGGAACAAATCCAATTGCGCATCCGTTCGAACAAATCCGTGGTCGGAAACGACAGCAACAAACGCCCGGCCCGGCGCAAGCCTCTCCGCCGTCGTGCGGATTCTACCGATCGTTGCATCAATGCTCTCAAGAACGGCGAGGTCTTCAGGACTGAACGGCCCCGTTTGGTGCTGGATGTGATCAAGCGAGCTGAGATGTAGCGTTAAAAGCGCGGGACGCTTCTTCTCGAGGATCCACTCCGTATACCGGCCCAAGATCTCGTCTCCCCTGGCCGAGGTGTCGCTTCCGTCCCTAAATTCGCCGAGTTCAGCTCCAGCCTCTTCCAGCAACCCGCGTGTCGAAAGCGCGCGCAGCAATTTTGCATCATCCGGCGTGTTCGCGCGCCAATACTCGGGAATGTTCCAGGTAATGTGCGCGCCAGCAGTAACCGGCCACTGAATGCTCGCGGTTGTCCGTCCCGCCGCGGCCGCAACATCCCAGAGTGTAGGCACACGAATGTCTTCCGTGTACCAATACCAGCCCTCCTGGTTCTGTCGCATCGGATCAAACGTGCCATTCGCGAGAATCCCGTGCTTCGATGGCCACACGCCCGTAACCAGAGTCGTGTGGCTCGGATACGTCACGGTAGGCACAACTCCCACAACTCCATCGGCGAGCGTCCCCTCTTTCAGAAAGCGCCGCAAGTTCGGCACTTTTTCGCCGTGCGCGTCCGCCTCAGTGATGTAGTCCGGGCGCATCCCGTCCACAGAAATCATCACCAGCAGCGGTGCCTGCTGCTGAGGCCGGGCGTTCACCGCGAAAAAGAAAACTGCCGCAAGCCCAAAAACGCAAAAAACGGCGAGGGTCCGTCGCCAGCTCAAAATTCGAAAATCCCTAGGGCTGCCCATAATGTGCAAAAGGATACTCCAAACCGCTATGAGGATTTTACAAAGTCGCGATAGAAGGATAAATTAGATGGGAACAGCGCTGGACCATGCGGGTGACCGGGTGTCTCAATTCGACCTATTCCCCGGGACAGGATTGTTGTAGAGTCTAGCGCTCATGTGCAGCCCGCAGCTGGCCCGTTGTAACGAAATGGCTTAGCTAATTGGTGGTGCTCTCTGGCGGAGCTTTCGCGCAGAATCGACAGGTGGAATCCGTGAATATTGGACCCTCGAATGGGGCCTCAAACTCGCACTGCACCATTGCAGCAACAGCTACAGCTCTGCCTCCTTATACGATGACTCGCGAGGAAGTGAAGTACTACCTGGGACGAGTGTTCGACATACCGGATCGGCGCCTGGAAGCACTGTTGGCTATCGCGGATAACGCGCAGGTGCACAAGCGCTACTCGATTTTTCCGATTGAATATACCGTTGAGCCCCGCCCGCTCTCGAAGACCAACGAGGAGTACATCGAGCACGCGGTGAAACTCGGCCGCCAAGCTGCGGAAGAGTGTCTGCAAAGCGCCGGCTTGCGGCCAGACGAAGTGGATCTAATCATCACCGTCTCCTGCACCGGATTCATGATCCCCTCCCTGGACGCCCACCTCATCAATCTGATGGGTTTCCGCTCCAATGTGCGCCGCATGCCCTTCACCGAACTCGGCTGCGCCGCTGGAGCGATGGCCCTCAGCCGCGCCGCGGATTATTTGAAAGCTCATCCCGGCGGAAACGTGCTGATCATCTCGGTCGAGCTGCCTTCGCTCACTTTCCAGCGCAAGGACATCTCCCAGGCGAATTTGATCTCCTCGATTCTTTTCGGCGACGGAGCGGCTGCGGTCCTGGTAACAGGAAGAGAGCAGAAGGGCCCCAAGATTCTCGTCTCGGAAACATACACGTTTCCCGATTCTCTGGGTGCCATGGGCTTCGACTTGCGCGACTCAGGCTTTCACATCTTGCTTTCGAAAGATGTGCCTGAAATGATTGGCCTGAAAATTCGCGGACTCGTGGACGGATTCCTCGAACGCCACGGCCGCAAACAGGAAGACATAAAAGGATGGATTTTGCATCCTGGCGGCGCGCGCTTGCTGGGCAATGTTGAAAAAGAATTGGGGCTCTGCAAGTGTGACACGCAGCCCTCCTGGGATATTCTCAGCAACGTCGGCAACCTATCAAGCGCCACGATTCTCTTCATCTTGCAGGAGTGGATGCAAAAGCGGCCCCTCAAATCGGGTGAATATGCCATGGCGGCGGCCTTTGGCCCGGGATTCAGCGCCGAATTTCTTCTGCTGCAATGGACCTAAGCGTCATCGCGTTTCTCGGCCTCCTCGGGGCCGTGGGCCTGCTCCGCATTGTGGAGCTGCAAATTTCACGCCGTCACCAGAAAGAGATGATCGCGCGCGGAGCAGCAAAAGTGGAAGAGCCCCGATTCCGCTGGATGGTCCTGCTGCACACCGCGGTGCTTATCGGTGCCGCGCTGGAAGTAGTGATCCTTCGGCGGCCCTTCATCCCCATATTAGCCGCCGTCATGTTGGCGATCTTTCTGGCGGCGAATGTCGTGCGCTGGTGGGTTATCCGAACGCTGGGAAATCACTGGAACGTCCAAGTGATGGATTCTACGAGCCTCGGCGTCGTCTCCTCGGGACCGTTCCGCTATGTTCGCCATCCAAATTACGCTGCGGTCTTTGCCGAGATGCTGTCACTGCCGCTGATCCACACGGCATGGATTACCGCCATCGTTGGTTCGCTCGCGCACATCGGCGTACTCTCGATGCGGCTTTCCACGGAAGAGCGCGTGCTTCTAGCCAATCCTGAATATCAGGCCACCATGGCCAATAAACCGAGATTTATTCCTGGTGTTTTCTGAAAAAAAGAATTGGCTTTTCCTGGCGCATTCCTGCCCTTGCGCTGTTCGTTTCGCTCACCCCCTCCATGTCTCCTGCGCAAACCGTCGCCGATGGCAGTGACTCTGCCTTCACGGAGGTGCCTGACCTGAAAGAGGGCTTCCGCCTGCTCTATGTGCAGAAGTATCCTGAAGCCCGAGAAAAGTTCTCCGCGTGGACTTCTGAGCACCCCGCCGATCCGTTTGGGTTTGTAGCTACGGCTGCGAGCTACCTTTTTGAGGAGTTTTACCGCCAGAGCGTATTGACCAGTGACTTTTTCCTGGATGACAAAAAGTTTCTTCGAGGAATCGAGGGGAAGCCCGATCCCGAGCGCCTCAAGAACTTCGACGCCGAGTTGGTGCAAGCCCGCAAGCTCGCCAACGCACGCCTCTCGAAGGACAAGAATGACGCTGCGGGACTCTTTGCTTTGACGATGGCCGCCGGCATGGAATCCAACGCCGACAGTATCCTCGAAAAAAAGCATCTGGATGGCCTTAAAAGAATGAAGGAAGCCAACGAGCACGCCAAGCTGCTGCTAGCGCAGCGGCCCGATGCAAATGACGCTTGGGTCGCGCCGGGCTCGGCGGATTACATCATCGGTTGCCTTTCTGGCGGCGCTCGAATGGTTCTGTGGTTTGGCGGTATTCATGGCGATAAAAAGCTCGGCATGGAACTGGTCGGAAAAACGGCTGACAAAGGCCGGTATCTCGAGCCATTTGCGAAAGTTCTTCTGGCGCTGGCAGCACGGCGCGAGAAACAGAATGCCTTGGCGCAAAAGCTCCTGCATGAATTGACCGAGGAATTTCCAGACAGCCCGCTCTTCGCCGCGGAATATGCGAAGGTAATGGGCAGGCCGATTCCAGCGGAGATCAAGCCGAATTAGGTTCGCAGGTCGCCGATGACCCCCATCCTTCGAATACCCAAGCTTCCCAATCTTCTGCCGGGGCAGTGCTTCGCTCATTGTTCATCCTGAAGTGATGCAAATTTCACCGCACATGGACGCGATTGTTCTAGAATTGCATTCCCGGACGGTCCCGAGCCGGCAATCATTCTCAAAAGGCGGTGGCTTGTGTTTCAACAGGACCTCTTAAAAGGCCGGGCGATCTTCTTGACAGGCGGCGGAACGGGCTTGGGCCGCTCCATGGCTATGCGTTTTGCCGAGCTTGGCGCGCGCATGTACTTGGTTGGCCGCCGCGAGGAACCCCTGAAGGAAGTTTGCTCGGAAATTCACCGCGCGGGCGGCTCGGCGGCGTTCACCACCTGCGATGTGCGCGATTACGGCGCCGTCGAGGCCGCCGCGGAAAAAGCCGAGCAGCAGTTTGGCCGCATCGATACGGTCGTCAATAACGCCGCTGGAAATTTTATCGCGCGCACGGAAAAACTTTCTCCCAATGCCTTCAACACTGTCGTGGGAATTGTTCTTAACGGCTCATTTCATTGCACGCAGGCTTTTGCCAAACGCTGGATTGCTCAGAAACTCGGCGGCAATGTCTTGAGCATCGTAACCACTTATGCCGCAGCGAATAGTGGTTCCGGCTTTGTGGTGCCTTCAGCATGCGCGAAAGCTGGGGTGCTGGCCATGACCACGTCGCTGGCCGTCGAGTGGGCCAAATACCACATCCGATTGAATGCCATTGCGCCGGGCCCGTTTCCCACCGAAGGCGCGTGGTCGCGTCTCATGCCTTCGAGGCAATTTGAAGAACACGCCAAAGACAAGCACCCCCTGAAGCGCTTCGGACGTCACGAAGAGCTGGCCAACCTCGCCGCGTTTCTCGTGAGCGACATGGCGGAATACATTAACGGTGAGTGCGTGGTGATCGATGGCGGCCAATGGCTGCGCGGCGCAGGCGAGTTCAACGACCTGCTGATGCTGCCGGAAGCCGCGTGGGAAGCGCTCGAAGCTGCTCGCACCAAAAAATCTTGACCTTGGCTATTCCGGCAGAGCCTTCTTTCGCAATTCGACTCGTATCTTCACGTCGCCAATCGTCTGGCCATTGGATTCGGCGTGCACGCTGATTTCCTGAGGCTCGGGATTTTTCGGCGCCGAACCGCCAAGCGCGGGCAAATTCACCTCCAGGCGTGCTGCTCCTGTCTGCTTCGCGCCAACCAAGAATTTCAGATTGCCCGTTTGCAAGGTCCAGCCGACCGGCAGATTCACGGAAAGCGAGAATTCTCGCAATTCCGCGGTCTGATTGCGCAGCCACAAAGGAATCACAAATGTGTCGCCCGCCTGTTGAGCGATTTCCGGGGGCTCCGGATGGGGCAATTGCATCAGTCCGTGGGCGCGGCGAAAATCGGCGTAGTAACTCCACGGTCCGGCAAGCTCGACGGAAACTTCGGCCAGTGCTGGCGCCGCTGTCGCCTCGGGCCGCCCAAAAGGAATCGGCCCCGAAGTAATTCCCTCAAAAACATCATCCGTCGCGCTTCCACCAACCAACGACTTCCCTAGCACGAAACTTATCCCACTGCTCCAGAAGCTATCCGAGGTGACCATCCTTTCGATTTGTGCCTCGTCCATTTTGGCAAGCGAATCGATGAAACTCTTCGCCTGCGTTTCATGCCGGCGAAAAGACTCCAGAGCAATACGCCAATAGGCCTGTTTCGCTGATTTCGATATTTCCTTTACGGAATACTTGGGACCTTTGTCGCGAAAAATCTCTTCCTTGTCCGCATCAGAAAAGTAATAAATTTTCTTCGCCTGCCATGGGCGCACATTCTCGAGGTACGGTTCCAGCCGCCGTAGCGGTGCCGCGACCTGTTCAGGAAACGTCGTCGGATCGCCAGCTAGATCGAAAGCCTCGGTCGCAAGGACACCCGCCGCTTGATGGTCTCCGTGATCCTCGCCGATAAAGGTTCCCGGCAAAAAAGTTAGAATCACTTCCGGCCGGGTTAACCTTACAATCCGCACTAGATTTTCCAATGCCATGCCGTGGTCCCAATTCGCCAAAGACTGCAAAACATCCTGCGATGCGGTGTCTTTCCCCCCTAAAAACCACACCTTGTCGATTCCCAGCAGGGCAGCGGCGCGGCGCGCTTCGATTTCGCGGATATCGCCAAGCGCCGTGGCCTGTTCAGGTCCAGCCTCGTTCGCGCCGCTGCTGCCCCGCGTCCCGTAAGCTATTGCGACGCGCTTGCCCTCATCAATCGCGCGCGCCAAATAAGGAGTTGCCGCGCCTTCGTCGTCCGGATGCGCCACGACAAGAAGAATGTCCACCTTGTAGCGCTCATCGGCCTGCAAAATCCGCACGGGGGTTTGCGCCAACGCATCCTTCGACATGGGCGAGCAGATCAAAAAAACAAGTATCGGCAGCCAACTTAGATAATTCGCTCCGCGCATCCTTCTAGAACACAGGTGTTGTGGAGGGGTCTTCGGAACAGAAGGGCAAAATTGTGCTAAACGACTCAGTTCGGAGGATGGGTACATCGAAGAATTCTATATCGAACTGACGGAAATCTCCCACCACGCCATTGCGTCAAGATTTCGCTTCTCACGCTGCGGATTTAAGGCTCACCCCGGGCTCTCCCTCCACAGGTTTCAGGCGTCTATACTAACGCAATGGCCAGACTCACTCTCCTCTGTGGTGCGTTGATCGTTCTTTGTGCCCGCTCATTTGGCCAAAAAAGCGTTCCACCGAACACCGCCCCACCAGCTTTACAGCCTGGTGTGGTCCTCCCGAGGGTCACTTCTCGAACGCAGCCCGAGCAAAGCTATGCGCTCTACCTTCCTTCTCATTACACTCGCGGAAAACGCTGGCCGATTGTGTACATATTCGATCCGTTTGCCCGTGGAAATGTGCCCGTGGAATTGATGAAGGATGCTGCGGAACGCCACGGTTATATCGTGGCGGGCTCAAACAACTCGCGCAATGGCCCCTGGAAACCCGAGGCGGAGGCCGCCCAAGCAATGTTTCAAGACACTCACGCGCGCCTTTCCATCGACAACAATCGCGTCTACTTCGCCGGGCTTTCCGGCGGTGCTCGCCTTGCTTCATCGCTGGCGCAACGATGTACTTGCGCCGCGGGCGTGCTCTTGAACAGCGCCGGCTTTTCGCCTTCGGCACCGCCAACAGCCGGGGCTACATTCGCTGTCTTTGCAGCCGTCGGCACCCTTGACTTCAACTATGGCGAAGTCCTTCACCTCGACGAGACACTCGGTTCACTTCATTACTCTCATTCGTTGCGCCAGTTCGATGGCCCTCATCAATGGGCACCAGAAAGCGTCATGGACGAGGCGCTGGCCTGGTTTCGTTTGATCTCCATGAAGGCCGGCCACGAAGAACGCGATGTGGCTTTCGTGAAGTCCCAGGCTTCGGAAGCGGAGAAGCGCGCGAAATCCCTTGAACTGTCCGGCGATCTGTACGGCTCCTGGAAGGAATATCGCCAGGCTGCGGAAACATTTGATGGTCTGGGCGAAGACCCCACCTTTCGAGAGCGAGCCGTCGCTCTGGAAAAAGAGAAAGCCGTTCGCGACGGCGCAAAACGCGAGCAACAGGATTTCGAAGAGCAATCGCGTCTAAGCGCGGATATAGATTCAGGGCTGGCCGCTCTCCGTCAGGACGCCCCCGATGGCACAGACACGCGCAGCGATGTCGAGCGCCAAATCTCAGGGCTCCGCAGTCGCGCTGAACACGAGAAGAACCCGCAAAAGCTTCGCGTAGCCAAGCGCGCCTTGGCCGGGATTTTTGTCGAAGCCATGGAGACCGGGCAAGAACGGCTGGACGCCGGGGACTTCTCCCCTGCGCGCACCTATTTTGAACTGGCAGCTACTGCGGACCCCGACTCGGTGTGGGCGCTCAGCAAAGTAGCCGTCGCACGTGCCCTGGATGGCGACCGCAGAGGCGCCCTCGACACCCTTCGTCGCGCTAAAGAAAAGAGCAAGGATCCTGCAGCCTTCTCCGCCTGGTTAAATGAAGAGCCTGCCTTTGCCAAACTCCGTAACTCGCCAGAATTTCGGGCCATTATTGCCTCCACTCAGCAGCCCTAATAAGCGCTCCTCCTTGACCACAATACAACGCGCCGATAAGCTTAGAGTTTCTCCTTCCAGGTGAGCCAATCATGGAGCAAGTGCAAGTCACATTGCCGGATGGCAAGGTTCAAGAGGTGCCCAAGGGCACGACTCCGGCGGATATCGCGCGCAAAATTTCACCCCGGCTGGCCGACGCCGCCCTGGTGGCTCGTGTGACCGCTACCAACGGAACTCCGCTGCCCAATGCTCCCGATCTTGGCGAACTGATCGATCTTCGTCGCCCGCTTGAAGAAAACGTTAAGCTCCAAATCCTCACGGAGAAAGATCCCGACGCGCTCTTCGTGTTCCGCCATTCTGCGGCACACTTGCTCGCCGCCGCCGTGATGGAGCTCTATCCCAACGTCAAGCTCGGTATTGGCCCGCCTACCGAGACCGGCTTCTTCTACGAATTTCTCCGCGACGAGCCTTTTACTCCGGAAGATCTCGCGAAAATCGAAAAGAAGATGCACGAGCTCGCCGCGCAGGACTTGCCGAACGAGCGCAAACTCATTCCCAAGCCCGAAGCTCTCGAGCTCTACAAAAAGAGCAACCAAATTTTCAAATGTGAGCTCGTCGAAGAGAAAGCCAACGAGCTAATGGTCTCTTTTTACACCACCGGAAAATTTATCGACTTCTGCCGCGGCCCGCACATCCCTTCCACCAAGCGCATCACCGCGTTCAAGCTGATGAGCGTCGCTGGCGCCTATTGGAAGGGCCAGGAAGGCAATCCGCAACTTCAGCGCATTTACGCCGCAGCCTTTTTCACGCAAAAAGAGCTCGACGAATACTTGCACCGCCTCGAAGAAGCCAAGCGCCGCGATCATCGCAAACTCGGCGTCGAACTCGAATTATTCAGCATTCAGGAAGAAGCCGGTCCCGGCTTGATCTTCTGGCATCCCAAGGGCGGCCTCATCCGCAAAATTGTGGAGGACTGGCTCCGTGAGGAACTCCTCAAGCGCGGCTACGATCTCGTCTACACGCCACACATCATGCGCCTCGACCTCTGGAAGACCAGCGGCCACACCGGCTTTTACAGAGACAGCATGTTCGGCCCGGTCGAAGTCGAAAAAGCCGACTACCAGCTCAAGCCCATGAACTGCCCGGGCCACATCCTGATCTACAAATCAAAACTCCACAGTTATCGCGATCTTCCTGTGCGTCTCGCCGAACTCGGCACTGTCTACCGCTATGAGCGCAGCGGCGTACTCCATGGCTTGCTCCGCGTCCGCGGCTTTACGCAAGATGATGCGCACATTTTCTGCACACCCTCGCAAATCGAAAGCGAAGTAGAAGCCTGCATTGATTTCGCGTTTGCCGTAATGAAGAATTTTGGCTTTGACAACTACGAAGTCGAGCTCTCCGACTGGGACGCTTCCCACCCGGAGAATTACGCCGGCAAGCCCGAAGACTGGCAACGTGCCACTGCCGCTCTTGCAGAAACCATGAAGAAGCTTAACATTCCGTATAAAACCATCACCGGCGAAGCCGCGTTCTACGGCCCCAAAATCGACGTCAAGCTGATCGACGCCATCGGCCGCCCCTGGCAGCTCACCACCGTCCAGTTCGATTTCAACCTACCCGCGCGTTTCGGCCTCGAATACGTCGCCGAAGACGGCGCCAAGCATCAACCGCTCATGGTCCACCGTGCGCTGCTCGGCTCCGTCGAACGCTTCTTCGGCATTTTGATCGAGCATTACGCCGGCGCGTTTCCGCTTTGGCTCGCTCCCGTGCAAGTCCAAATCTGTCCCGTCAGCGAAAAAGTCGCCGACTACGCCAAACACGTCACCGAAACACTCAAGCGGCACAACATCCGCGTCCATCTCGACGACCGCAACGAAAAGCTCCCGGCAAAAATCCGCGACGCGCAGCTCCAAAAAATTCCTTACATGCTAATCGTCGGCGCAAAAGAAGCCGAAGCCGGCACCGTCTCCGTGCGCCATCGCAGCAAGGGCGACCTCGGCCCCAAGCCCCTCGCCGAAGTCGTCGCCGCCCTGCAAGAAGAAGTCGCCAACCGCGCCCTGGCTTAGATGGTGCGCTGGACTCTCACACCGATCGGCTCAAAATCTTTGTGACCGAGGTTCCCCATGCTTTCTCGTCGTACTTTTCTCGCTCTAACGGGAAGTGCTCTCGCCGGGCCTTCCATTTCCTGGGCAGCGGGTGACGCCCCCGCCATGCTCGACCACATCCTTCTCGGTTGCAGCGATCTTGATCGCGGCATCGAGTTCGTAGAGAAGCACACCGGCGTCCCCGCCGCATTCGGCGGCGTCCACCCGGGACGCGGCACGCGCAATGCCCTCATTTCTTTGGGCGAACCCAGCCGCGAAGAACTCAACCCGCGCCGCTACCTCGAAATCATCGCACCTGATCCGGAGCAACCCGGCGTAGCCGACCATTACGGCTTGCTCAAACTAACCGAACCTCGCCTCGTCGGCTGGGCCGCTCATCCAGGCGATCTAAACGAATTCGCATCTCGTCTCCGCAAGGCAAGCATCGCCTTCGATGGCCCCAATCCCGGTTCCCGCAAACGCCCCGACGGACTCCTCCTCCAATGGAAAACTCTCAACCTAAAGAACGATCTTGGCGGCCTTCTCCCCTTTTTCATCGAATGGAGCGCCGACACCGTCCATCCCTCCGTCGACGCAACTCGAGGCTGCTACCTCGCCCGCTTCGGACTCCTCACTCCCGACCCCGAAAAACTAAGGAGCGCGGTAACAGCCATGGGCCTTGGCGTGGAAATCGTAAAGAACGACAAGCCGCAACTTCGCGCAACCATCTCCTGCGCCGGTCGCGAGCTTGTTTTGACCAGCTGACCCACGCCAAATAGCCCCTCTCTGAAAGCCTGCTTGGGTATTGCCGGGCCACCCGCCGAGCGTGCTATACTTTGAAACCCGTCCCCGGCCCGTTTTCGGCTGTGGGGACGGATTTGTGACGATTCGAGGCCCAGCCCGGCGAGGCGGGCAGCAAGGCGCCTTTTAGCAATTAGGGGGGAATATCGCAGAACGCAGCTTCCGGCAGAGCGACCGTATCCGAGTTAACGAAAGGATCCGGGCGCGCGAACTCCGGGTGATTGATGAAGAGGGCGGCCAGCTTGGTGTCATGCAGCCGTTCGAAGCGCTGAAGTTGGCGCGCGAGCGCGGGCTTGACCTGGTGGAAATCTCGCCGACGGCGGATCCTCCAGTTTGCAAGATCACCGACTACGGCAAGTATCTTTACCAGGCCAACAAAAAAGCGCACGAACAGCGCAAGAGCAGCCGTGGCTCGCAGCTCAAGGAAGTAAAATTTCGTCCCGCGACAGCGGAGCACGATTATCAGGTTCGCAAAAACCAGATCATCCGCTTCCTCGGTGACGGCCACAAAGTTCGCGCGATGATTTTCCATCGCGGCCGCGAAATGGCGCACCAGGAAGTGGGCCGCGCCAAAATGAATCGCTTGCTGGTGGAAATCGGCGACCACTGCCAGATCGAAACGATGCCGCGAATGGAAGGCAACGTTCTGGTAGCTCTGTTAGCTCCGAAAAAAGGCGTTTCGGTTGCCAAGCCCAGCGGGCAATCAACAGCCAACGCCCAGCAATCGCAGTAGCGATTGAATTTGATTTTTGTAGGGGCCGGGCTTGCCCGCCCGCTAAGGAGAGGATTTCAAGTCATGCCACGGAATTCGACGAAACCAAAACTGAAACTGAAAACCCATCGCGGCGCCAGAAAGCGTTTCAAGATCACCGCGAACGGCAAAATCAAACGCATGCACTCCGGCAAACGCCACTTGATGGGCACCAAAGCCCCCGGCCGCATGCGCAAGCTGAAGAAGCTGACGTTGGTCAGTCCGAGAGACGTAGCCGCCGTCAGACAAATGCTTCCGTACGGCTAGAGCCGTCAGAGTTTTCTGCGTGGACAGTCACACTTAACACGCGCAAGAATTTTCTTGGTAGGGGCACGGCATGCCGTGCCCCTACGATCAAAACGCAGGACGCAAGTCCCGCGCATCGTGCCAGGCAGCGCTTCACGGGTGCCTGCCGGCCGATAAGCCGCAAAAATTGTTTGCCGCAAGGCAAACGAAAGCGGCCAGCAACACAATCAGAGACAAACCCGCTCCTAACGCGTATTTCCTCGCGTCAGCGCGCAGCGTATGTCTCCCAACTTAAGGAGAAAAACCCATGGCACGCGTAAAACGCGGCACAAAGCGCCGCGCCCGTCGTAAAAAGTACCTCAAACGGACAAAAGGCTTCTTTCTAACAAAAAGCAAGCTCTACCAATCCGCACAAGAAGCCGCGAATCGCGCCGACCGTTACGCCAAGCGCGACCGCCGCGTAAAAAAACGCGAATATCGCAAGCTCTGGATTCAACGCATAGGCGCAGCCGCCCGCAACAACGGCCTGACCTACGGCCAGCTAATCCACGGCCTGAAAGCCGCCGGCGTTTCGCTCGATCGCAAAATCCTAGCCGACATCGCGGTGAAAGACGCCGCCGCCTTCACCAGCCTGGTAGCTAGCGCCAAAGCCGCCGCGCCGCCCCAAGCAAAAAAGGCATAGCCGCGTTTCGCTCGATTATTGCGCAACGTCGGCGCGTTCCCGTAAGGGCCTGGCACGCCGTGCCCTCGCGGCGTAATCTATGTCGCGAATATGCAACCTACTGACCTCGGTCTCGAAAAGCCGCTCGCTGCTCTCGGAGTTACACAACCCGAGCAGGTTCCTGTTCGCTTTGCGGTATTGCGTACGCACTTCGAAGGGCAGTTCCAGACTGTTCATGCCGAATCGGAATGGAAAATATTTCGTGATCGGTGGCTAGGCCGCAAATCCGGCGTCCTCGCTCAAATCACCGACAACTGGCTCAAACCCGCCCCGCCCGATCTCAAACGCGCCGTAGGCGTCGGCCTCAACGAACTCCGTGCCCACGTGGAATGGCAAATCGAATCTCGCCGGGTGGCCATCGAATCCGGCGCCGATCAATCGGCTCTTGCCCATGAACACGTCGACCTCTCTCTTCCTGGCGTCACACGCCCCATCGGCTCACATCACCTGATCCGCCAAGTCTTTCAGGAAATCGAGGACATCTTCGTTTCCATCGGCTTCTCCGTCGTCGAAGGCCCTGAAATCGAAACGCCCTACTACAATTTCGAAGCGCTCAACATTCCCGAATTCCATCCCGTGCGCGACGATATGGACACTTTTTATCTCGACCTTCCGAAGGGCGCATCCACGCCTCTGCTTCTTCGCACGCACACTTCCCCGATGCAAATTCGCACCATGGAAAAACGCAAACCTCCCGTGCGCGTCATCGTCCCCGGCAAGGTCTATCGCCGCGACAATCCCGACGCCACGCACTCCTTCATCTTTCATCAAGTCGAAGGCCTCGCCGTCGATTCCGACATCACTTTCTGCGACTTCACCGGCACTATCGAATATTTCGTCAAGCAATTCTTTGGCCCCGGTGTAAAAACGCGCTTCCGCCCCAGCTATTTTCCGTTCACCGAGCCGAGCGTCGAATTTGACGTCTCCTGCATCTTCTGCGGCGGCAGCGGCACAAGCGCTGCTGGCGGCATTTGCTCCAAGTGCAAAGGCGCAAGCTGGATCGAGCTCTTCGGTGCGGGCATGGTTGATCCCGCCGTCTACGGCTTCGTTAACTACGACGCCAAAAAAGTTAGCGGCTTTGCGTTCGGCATGGGCATCGACCGTCTGGCCATGCTGAAATACCAAATCGACGACATCCAGGTTTTCTTTCAAAATGACGTGCGCTTCCTACGACAGTTCCCATGAAAAACGGCAGGACCATCAATACGTGGCGATGCGCAGTGGAAAAAGAACCGAGTTTCGTTTTTCGAATTCCGAATTTCACATTTCGCTCATGACCTTCACCGACGCCAAACAACGCTTTTCCAACCGCGTGGCCGACTACGTGCGCTATCGCCCCGGTTATCCTTCGGCGGTCCGCGACCTCCTTCGCGCCGAATGCAGCCTCAAATCCGGCCACGTCATTGCCGACATCGGTTCAGGCACGGGTTTCCTCAGCGAGCTCTTTCTGAAAAACGGTAACCGCGTCTTCGGCATCGAGCCCAACGATGCCATGCGGCTCGCGGGCGAAGAATATCTCGCCTCCTATGACGGCTTCGTCAGCATCAACGGCTCTGCAGAAGCCACCAGACTCGATGACGCAAGCGTGGATTTTGTCACCTCCGGCCAGGCGTTCCATTGGTTTGACCGAGACGCCGCCCGCGCCGAATTCCGTCGTATCCTCAAGCCCGCAGGCTGGGTGGTCGTCGTTTGGAACGAGCGGCTCACCGACGCAAGTCCCTTTGTCCGCGAGTACGAGAACTTGCTTCGAAAGTTCGGCACCGACTACGCCAGCGTGAAGGAAAGCTATCCCAATGAGCAGCACATGCGCGATTTTCTGGGCGCTGGCGCTTACTCCTCGCACACGCTGCCGAACTTCCAGGAATTTGATTTCGATGGAGTCGCCGGCCGCCTTCGTAGCAGCTCGTTTGTCCCGACACAAGATCATCCGAATTTCGCGCCCATGATGGCCGAACTGCAAAGAATTTTTGACGCCCACAACCGGGATGACCGCGTGCGCCTCGAATACACGACACACATCTACTTCGGCCGGTTGAATTCTCCCGTGGTGACCAAGGACTGGAATCTCGCATGAAGGTCATCTACAACTGGCTGAAAGAATTCGTCGAGGTGACCGCCCCGCCGAACGAGGTAGCCTCGCGCCTGGCTCTTTCCGGCACCAACATCGGCAGCGTAGAAGACGGTCCGCACGGCGCGGTCATCGAAGCCGAAGTCGGCTCAAACCGCCCCGATTGCCTGGGTCACTACGGAATCGCGCGCGAACTTGGCGCCGTCTACAAACTCCCGCTCAAGCCAGTTGCTCCAAAGCCTGTTGAGTGCGCGACAAAAGTAAGTGGAGCAGTAAAAGTTGAAATTCAGGCTCCCGAACTTTGCGGACGCTTCACTGCCCGCGTGATTCGCGGGGCGAAAATCCAGCCATCGCCGAAATGGCTGAAAGACTGCCTCGAAGCGAGCGGCGTCGCCAGCATCAGCAACGTCGTCGACATCTCTAACTACGTGATGCTCGAACTGGGCCACCCGCTTCACACTTACGACTACGACAAAGTCCGCGACCACCGAATCGGCGTCCGCCGCGCCAGATCCGGCGAGAAAATCCGCACCCTCGACGGCATCGAGCGCACTCTCGATTCCTCGCTATCGGTCGTCTATGATGGCGACGGCTCCCGCGCTGTCGGCATCGGCGGCATCATGGGCGGCACCGACACCGAAATTTCTTTCTCCACAAAAAACATTCTCATCGAATGCGCGTGGTTCGAACCAATCGCCGTTCGCAAAGCCGCGCGCTTCCTCAAACTCCATACCGAAGCCTCTACACGCTTCGGCCGCGGCGCCGATCCAGAAATGGCAGAGCTCGCTTCACGCCGCGCCGCCGAGCTCATTCTGCAACTGGCCGGCGGCGACCTGCTCGCGGGTGTCGTGGATGTCTATCCCGGCAAACGCGAGCCGAAGAAAATCCAGCTGACCCGCACCGAGCTTCTTCGCGTGATGGGCGCGGATGTTCCTGACAAGGAAATCGAAGCGATTCTCGGCGCTCTCGGTTTCGCTCCCGTTCGAATCGGCGAAAACCGTGGCGCGCAAGGCTCTCTTCTTGCCGCATGGGAATGCACGCAGCCAAGTTGGCGTGCCGAAGTCGAACGCGAGATCGATCTAATCGAAGAAGTCGCGCGCATTTACGGCCTCGATAAATTTCCGCCGCGCCTTCCTGCCGCACGTCAAGGCGCCCAGCGTTTGCCGAAGTACGAGCCCGAATTGCGCGTCCGCGAACGCCTGATTAGTCTCGGCTATCGCGAAATCCTAGCGATCCCTCATGTGGCGGAGGACCGCGACGCGCTCTTCCGCCCCGAAGGCCTCGCGCCTGCACGCCTTTCAAATCCGCTCTCGGAAGAAGCGAATATTCTTCGTTCGAATGGCCTGGTCACCATGGCCGCTGCACTAGAATGGAATCTCAATCACGGACAGCGCAACGTCCGCCTCTTCGAAATCGGCCACAGCTATCGCCTCGACGGTTCTAATTCCATCGAAACGCCGATTCTAACTATCGGCGCGACTGGCGAAGCCCGCGAAAAAGGCATCCACGAAAATGCTCGCGAATATGAATTTGCCGATCTGAAAGGCGACCTCGAAGCCATCGGCGCGCTTGCCGGCGGCTTCGAATGGCGACAAGGGGGAGCAACGTGGACGCACGCCGCACGCCGCGGAACGATTCAACTCCACTCCAACAATCCAAACGCTGTCATTCCGAGCGAAGCGAGGAGTCTGCTTTTGCCCAACGTCACAAGCGCAACGCCGAATTCCGCAGCGCTTGGCGTGGCCGGGCAGCTCACGCGGCGAGTCGCTGAGAAATTCAAATTGCGGCAGGATATTTTCCTGGCGGAAATTCAGCTGGACCCTTTATACACGCAGATTCGCGCGGCCAAAGAGGCGCGACGCTATGAACCGCTCCCGCGTTTTCCCGCGGTGGAGAGGGATTTTTCCTTGCTGCTCGCCGACGGCACTCCGTTTTCAGATGTCGTCAAGACGATTCGCTCGCTCAACATCAGCGAGGTCACATCGATCGAAGCGGCGGATTTATTCCGCGGGAAAAATGTTCCTGCTGGAAAATATTCGCTGCTCGTGCGCGTAACGTTTCAGAGCAGGGGAGCCACGCTTACTGATGCGCAGACCAGCGACTTCTCCGGCAAAATTATTTCCGCACTAGAAAAGCAGCTCGGCGCGCAGCTCCGCGCCAACTAGCTTCCTCTACATCTCATTCCGTGCGAAATTCACCGACAGCAAGACGGTTGTGGTATCTTTGCGATTGTCTAGATGGAGCGGCGCATGAGTAGTCCCGTAAAAGTCGAGATATTCGGGCAGACGTACGCGATTCGCGGCGAACTGGACGAGGCGTACGTCCACAGGCTCGCGGCGTACGTGGACGAAAAAATGCACGCGATTGCGGCAGCCACGGCGACGGTGGACACGCAAAAAGTCGCCGTTCTGGTTGCGCTGGCGATTGCCGACGAACTCCACAGCTCTCAGAAAGACCGCGGCGATCGCGAAGAGTTAATGCGCGAACAAGCCGAGCGCTGCTTGACGCTCGTCGAACGCGCATTAAAACAAACTGCTTGATCGACTCTCCGTCTGCGAATAGAAATCCCATCGAGTAATTCACTCACTACAAAAGCAGATTCCTCGCTTCGCTCGGAATGACCCGCGGAGGCCGCAAGCCCGGTCCTTTTAGGGCGGGGTAAGGCCGACTTTAGCCACTTGCAATCGTAACACAGTCGGCATACATTTGTATGATGGTCAAAGAACTCAGAGTCGTTCGCATCAATGAGCGGCACTTAGAAGAACTCAAGAAACTAGCCAAGAAAGAAAGCGAGACAGTCAGCTTCTTGATTCAGCAAGCAATTCGAGAATTCCTT
>DATFZQ010000114.1:0-5524 GCA_035314345.1 Candidatus Acidiferrum sp. | reverse complement strand
TTTCGCGTCGAGGCTTGCTCCGCCGACGAGTACGCCGTCTATTTCTTCTTGCGCCATCAGTCCCTGAATATTGTCAGGCTTGACGCTGCCGCCATAGAGAATCCGCAACGCGGAGGCGTAAGAGGCAGAAAACTTCTCCGAGGCGCATTGACGGATGAACCGGTGAGCCTCTGCCGCGATTTCCGGAGTGGCCGTTTTGCCCGTACCAATGGCCCACACTGGTTCGTACGCTATCAGAATACGGGAGAATGCATCGGCGGTCAACGAACCCGGGCCGCCCAGAAACTGCGCCTTGCAAATGTGTTCGGTGGCGCCTGTTTCGCGATGCTCGAGTTTCTCTCCGAGGCAAACAATCGGCGTAAGGCCAGCGGCGAGGGCGGTCTTGGTTTTTTTGGCTACGGTTTCGTCGGTTTCGCCGAAGAATTGGCGCCGCTCCGAATGGCCGATAATAACGTAGCGGCAGCCGGCCTCGACGAGCATTTGCGGGGAGATCTCGCCGGTGAATGCGCCTTCCTTTTCCCAAAAGACGTTCTGTGCGGCGATGGCGATTTGCGAGCCGCGAGCGGCTTCGACGGCGGCGTGGATAGCAGTAAAAGGCGGGGCGATGACGATGTCACACTGCTTGATGCCGTCAACGAGCATGGAAAACGCGGAGAAAAACACCTCGGTTTCCATTTGCGTCTTGTACATTTTCCAGTTTCCGGCGACGACACGGCGGCGATTGACGGGTGCGCTGACGCTGACAACTTTTTCCGTGGGCTTATCGGTCAGCGCTTCGACACCTGGTAACTTAGCGCCGGCGAGAAACTCAAGCGAGGCGCCGCCTCCGGTCGATATGTGGGAAATTCTCTCGGCGACCCCGGACTGGTGCACTGCGGCGACGGAATCGCCTCCGCCGACGATCGAGGTCGCACCGGCAGTAGTGGCGGCGGCGACGGCTCTGGCGATTTCGAGAGTGCCGTTCGCAAAAGCGGGCATTTCGAAGACGCCCATTGGTCCGTTCCAAACGATGGTCTTGGCTCGCGAGATTTCCGCGGCAAAAGCCGCAGCGGTTTTTGGGCCGATATCGAGACCCATTTGGTCGGCGGGTGTGGCGGCGATCTCAACCGTGGTGGCAGCAGCGGTGGCCTTAAATTCGGCGGCGATGACGTGATCCACCGGAAGCAGCAGCTTGCGATTGTTTTGCTTGGCATCGGCTAGAAGTTTGCGGGCAAGATCGAGCTTGTCGTCTTCGACGAGAGATTTTCCGATCGGCAGGCCCTGTGCTTTGAAAAACGTGTAGGCCATGCCGCCGCCGATGAGCGTGGCGTCGGCAATTTTCATGAGGTTCTCGACGACTTCAATTTTATCGCTGACTTTTGCCCCGCCGAGAATAGCTACGAAAGGCCGCGTGGGATTGGTGAGCGCTTTGCCAAGATAGGTGAGCTCTTTTTCCATCAGCAGCCCAGCGGCAGATTGATTTACGAAGCGCGTGATGCCGACGACCGAAGCGTGGGCGCGATGCGCGGAGCCGAAAGCGTCGCAAATGAAGAGGCCATCGCAGAGTGAGGCAAGTTGCTTAGAAAAAGCTTCGTCGTTTTTCTCTTCTTCGGGATGGAAGCGCACGTTTTCGAGAAGCAGGATTTCGCCGTCGGCGAGCGTCTTGCTCTTGGATTCGGGAACCGGACCGGCGCAATCAGAGGCAAAGCGAACGGGTTTGCCGATGAGGACTTCAAGTTTTTTCGCTACCGGAAAAAGTGAAAACTTGGAGTCGGGACCGCCTTTGGGTCGACCAAGATGCGAAGCGAGAATCAGGCGGGCGCCTTTTTGAATGGCGAGGCGCAGCGTGGGGATGGTTTCGCGAATCCGCGTTTCATCGGTGACGATTCCGTCCTTGAGAGGAACGTTGAAGTCTACGCGGATGAAAACGCGCTTGCCGCGGAGTTCGAGATCGTGGATGGTGAGTTTATTCATGGATTCGTGGCTCGTGATTCGTTATTTGTGGCTCGAACATCACAGGGCGGGAACCTTACACGGTAAACAAGCCCCGCCCCTCCGCCCATTAACTAAAACTTTGCAGCCATGAATTTGATTAGATCCCGGCAACGGCAGGAATAGCCCCACTCATTGTCGTACCAGGCCAGGACTTTGACGCAGCGATCGCCGACGACTTTGGTGTACCCGGAATCGATGATGGAAGAGTTCGGATTGCCTTTGAAATCGGCGGAGACAAGTTCTTCTTCGGTATAGGCGAGCACGCCCTTCATGGGACCGTTGGCCGCGGCTTTTAGAGCGGCGTTAACAGACTCGACGGTGGCGGGCTTTTCCACAAAAACGGTGAGATCGACAACACTGACATTCGGGGTGGGAACGCGCATGGCGTAACCATCGAGCTTGCCCTTTAGTTCGGGAATGGCGAGATGCAAGGCTTTGGCCGCGCCAGTCGAACTGGGAATCATGTTTATGGCAGCGGCGCGTGCGCGGCGGAGATCCTTGTGCGGCAAATCGAGAAGCTTCTGGTCGTTCGTGTAGGAATGAATGGTGGTCATGGTGCCGCTGTGAATGCCAAAGGTGTCTTGGAGAACTTTGGCGACCGGGGCCAGGCAATTCGTGGTGCAAGAGGCGTTGGAAACGACGTGATGTTTCGCGGGATCGTAGGTCTTGTCGTTGACGCCGAGAACGAGCGTAGCGTCAGGGCCTTCGGCTGGGGCGGAGATGATGACTTTTTTGACCGAGCCACGGAGATGCTTTTTTGCCTCGGCGCCATTGGTGAAGAGACCGGTGGATTCAACCACGATATCCGCTCCGACGCTGGCCCAATCAATTTCGACGGGATTTTTTACCTTGAAAACCTTGAAAGACTTGCCTTCGACGGAGATCGAGTCGTTCGTATGCGTGACGTTGTGGGGGAGATTACCGAGAATGGAGTCGTACTTGAGCAAATGCGCGAGGGTCTTGGCGTCGGTAACGTCGTTGACCGCGACGAACTGGATGTCTTTGTCATCGAGCGCGGTGCGCATGATGTTGCGTCCGATGCGGCCGAAGCCGTTGATGCCAACCTTGATGGGCATTACTTCCTCCGATGGGATTTTGAAACTGCGGCGGGTTCTCCAAGGAGAAGCGGCCGCAAAGTCGAACTTAAAATGCTATGGGCTGCGGAAAGAAAAGTCAACGCGAAGCAGGATGGTCGAATTCCAAGCGCATAGTCACGATTCCTGCCGCACAGGTAAAGCTGATATCTATTGAGGGTATTGCTTGATGTTGGTCACTCGATCGCCATTAAAGCGAACGAACACAGTTTTCGAAGGCGGCTGGCCGTAGATCCAGTCTTCGATATCGTTGCCTTCGTTGTCGCGTTCTCGAATTTTGTGATCGGGCTTGCCGATAGCGGCTACCACTTGTTCGCGGTCCATACCGAGGATCGGCCGGCGCTCCTGGATGGCTTTCTTCATTTCCGGAGGCAACGTGTCCACCCACACAACCGATGCGGAGCGCTGTTTTGAAAAGTCCAAAAATGGAGAAAGGAGCTGTTTCAAGTCATTCGGGCTCAAGTCCGGAACAGGTTTGCTGAAATCGAGATAGATGGTGCTGCCTTGTCCAGGCTGCAGCCCCGGCGGGCCTTTGTCTTCCTGCTCATTGGTCACTTGACCAGTCGGAATGCCGGCCATTTCAATGTGGATGCGGTCGCGCAATCGTTTCTTCCCGCGGCCGCCGCCGTTCAAGTCCACGATGATCTGGTGGTTTTGAAAATCCAGCTTGGTGATCTGTACCTTATCGCCGTTGTTGACCGCGGCGCCGTGAGTAGCTAAGGCGCGTTCGAGAAATTCCGGCTGGAGCGGCTTGCCAACGTATACGATCAAGCCCTCTTTTCCTGCGGGAAGGGATTTAATGGCTTTGGCGAACTCGCCGGAAACGTAGCGTATGAGTTCAAGTTTCGAAGCTTCTTGCAACGTTGCGCTCTTCGGCTTGGCGGACGTCTGCGATTCCCCTTGCCCATCCAGCGCGGTGTCCGGGAAGAGAGAAATTTCCTCTCCTGAGGGAAAAACTACGGTGGGCTGCGCGGGCGGACGAAGGCTATTGACGCGCGGAACATCCGCGTCTGCCATCAGGAAGAGGGTCAAAGTTAGAAAAAGTCGTGTCGCCATGATTTATTTAGGCCAGCCGTCCCGGGACAGCATACCTATTCTATTACGAAATTACCCCCAAGATTCTATGATGCGGGGAACGGGAAAAACAGCCATTGCCCTCCCCGAGACTTGGCTACTTGGCTTGGTTGCCAAGGGCGCCTGGCAGACAGCCCGTCCAAAGCTTGATGGTGGGCCTGCCGGGTGAAGTGACCACGTGCAGCTCAGCGAGATATCACCTGGACGCCTTGGCGGTCTATGGTCACGGGCAGAACTTCCGCCCCCGCTTCGACGATCGAGGCTTCCACGCGCGTGCGGGCAACCGGCTCGATTAACAGAACGACGCAACCCCCGCCGCCCGCGCCGCAAACCTTTCCTGCCAACGCGCCGTTCCTCCGCGCGCCTTCGATGACACGGTCTATCGTCTTGGTCGAAATAGTGGGCAGATTCCTTTTGCGAAACGACCACTCCTCGCGCATCAATCGCCCGGCTTCGTGCCAGTCCGGCTTTTCCAAAGCAAAGCGCATTTTTTGGGCGACTTCGGAGATTCGCTCGAGGCTGTTTTGCACGGAGCGTTTGCCGCCAATCTGGGCTTTGAAGACTTCCCAATTGTTGATGCCGTGCTGGCGCGGCTTTCCGGTGTAACAGACGACGATGCGGCGTTCGAGCTCGTCGAGGTTGACCCGCAGCTCGACGCGGTGCTCTCCTCCGGGCGGAAGTTCGATGGCTGCGGCGCCGCCAAAGGCTGGCGGGTAATGATCCTGAGTGCCTGTGGGGACGTTGATGACAATGGCTTCGGCGTCGCGGCTGATATGAATCCAATCCACCTTACTCTTCCCTGCTCCTGTGTAACGATCCAGCGCCGCGCAGATGGCGACTGCCATGGCGCTCGATCCGCCGATGCCCGCGCCATTGGGAGCTTCCGAATCTGTCGTGAGCGTGAAGCCGCCCTGCGGCTGAAAAAATTTCACGATCTCCGCGAGAAGAGGGAGTTTGTAACGCTTTGTTTTCACAAGCGAGGCAAACGACGCAAAGCTTTCTTCGCGCTTAATATCGCGAGAGACGAGCTTGATTCGTTCATCCCAAGGCGCGTGGGTTTGAATCACGCAGGAAGCGTAACGCGAGATCGCGGCATTTAGCGTGACTGAGCCGGGATGAAACAGATAGAGCGGCCAGATGTCGAGCGTGCTTCCGGCAAAATCAACTCGCGTTGGTGCTTTGGATTCGATGATCATGAGTGTCCACTGTATGGGCTTGGCGTGTAGTTGGTCGAGACAGTTTGCAGGAATCGACCGGCAAGCTCAAGCAGAGATGGCGTTCCCTAATCCGTCCGTAAGGTGCTGGTGACGAGTATGTAGTAGCCTGAGTGCGAGTTGATGCGAAGTCAATTTGCTGCGAGAGCCCGCCTTTGGTCGTTGAGC
>DATFZQ010000113.1:0-16767 GCA_035314345.1 Candidatus Acidiferrum sp. | reverse complement strand
GATGTTTATATCCTTTAGAGCGTTAAACCGAATGCAATATCCGGTCACGCTCGCCTTGCCTAGTTTTTTTCCATACGTTTTGGCTAAGTACTTCTTATCTTTGAGACCAAGAATATAGACAGAGATTCCGGTTTTGTTTCCACTCACACCAATTTGAAAAAACTCTCTACTTTTTCCATTGGCATATTTTATTGTGTGAAATCCATATCCAATCGTAGGGTTGGAAACAGTATGATTTTTGTTGTCTTTACCATCGAAGAACCATAATTTGCATTCTGGTGACACTTGAAGTGTGAGCCGATGCAACTCTCGCATGTCACTGCGTTTCGGCTCCGGTTGGCTGGTAATATACTTCTTGATTTGTTCTTGTACGTTCATATGTTCTGCTCCCCCGTTGCGCGCACGAGATTATACGACGTTTAATCCTTCTCCCCCTTGCAAGGGTGGCCGGCTCTGACCGTTGAGGTCACTCGACCGCGAGGGCGCCCGCAAGCCGTTGTTGCGTGGGGGCTTTTCAGAATTCCCAAAGGCTTGAAATGTGTGGAGCGCCGAGAAGCGGGCAGAGGGGCTGGAGTACATGCACCCCAAGCCGAGTTCACATTCCGGACGTATTGTCGGCAAACCTTCCCTTACAAGTTTATGGAAGGTTTGCTGCTCATCCGCCCAAACGGGCAACGATGGAGTTCTTTCTTGTAACTCGAAAGGGAAATCGCGTCTGCGATCGTGCGCACCTCTTTGGAGCGCGCGTGGCATTGACGCGTGTCTGCTTTCAGCGAGAATGGATTCAAGATAAGTCCTGAAGGGAGACCCATGAAAGCCATCGTTTATCAAGGTTTTGGTTCCTTCGATATTCTGAGATGTGAAGAAATTGACAAGCCGATCCCCGGGGACGATGAGGTGCTGATAAAGGTCCGCGCGGCCTCCGTCAATCCGCTCGACTGGAAGTTGATGAAAGGCGGTCCGTTCATCGTTCGCCTACTGCTCGGCGTGGGCAAACCGAAAATCAGACGACCCGGCGTCGATGTGGCTGGCCAGGTTGAAGCCGTCGGCCGGAACGTAACGCAGTTCAAACCGGGTGACAACGTGTTCGGTACGTGCCGTGGAGCGTTCGCCGAGTATGCGACTTCACGGTCGGTGCCGGGAATGAAATCCGTGTTGGTCATTAAACCGGTAAAGGTGACGTTTGAGCAAGCGGCGTCCGCACCGGTAGCGGCACTAACCGCATTGCAGGGTCTTCGCGACAAGGGACGAATTCAACAGGGGCAGAGAGTTTTGATTAACGGTGCGGCAGGCGGCGTCGGTACGTTCGCGGTGCAGATCGCCAAGTCGTTCGGCGCGAATGTCACCGGCGTATGCAGCACGAGTAATGTGGACATGGTCCGATCCATCGGCGCGGATCAGGTCATTGATTACACTCAACAGGATCTCACCAAAAGCGGCCACCGTTACGACATCGTTTTGGATTGCGTTGGGAACCATTCCTTTTCGGAATGGAGGCGCGTCCTGAATCCCAAAGGAATCCTCGTTGGAGTCGGAGCACCGGCCGACGTTCCGTTGTCGCGACTTCTGGCTGGTTTGATCGGCGAGCTTGTACGATCGCTGCTCGTGAGCCAGAAAATAGCCATCTTCATTGCCAGAGTGAACCAACAGGATCTGACCACCGTAAGGGAGCTCATGGCGGCCGGAAAGGTAACGCCGGTCATCGACAAGCGTTACCGGTTGAGTGAGGCCCGTGAGGCCTTCCGATACATGGAAACAGGGCACGCTCGGGGAAAGGTGATCATCACTCCGGAATACTAATGCATTCCTGGCGGATCGTCGGCAACCCTTACCCAATCGCATTACGTCAGAGTTGCCCGTTATCCATTCCCTACCCATGTCCCGCGCGGTACAATCCTTAACCTTATGGCTTTGGCTCCCGGAACCCTGTTGGGCCCCTACGAGATCATTGCACCACTGGGCGCTGGCGGCATGGGAGAAGTCTACAAGGCGCGTGACACGCGATTGAATCGCGCCGTCGCGATTAAGGTTTCCAACGAACAGTTTTCCGAACGCTTCGAGCGCGAAGCGCACGCGGTCGCGGCACTGAACCATTCCAACGTCTGCACCCTGCATGATGTCGGGCCGAACTACCTGGTGATGGAATACATCGAGGGCACGCCTCTGAAGGGACCCATGCCCCTAGAGCGGGCGCTGAAGTACGCCGCGCAGATTTGTGATGCGCTCGATGCGGCGCACCGGAAGGGCATCACACACCGCGATCTCAAGCCCGCCAATATCATGGTCACGAAGACCGGGATCAAGCTGCTCGACTTCGGAATCGCCAAAATCGGACAGGGCAACAATCCTCCGAGCGACGCCACCCTGACCATGGCGCTCACCGGCAAGAACGAGATTGTGGGCACGCTCTACTACATGTCGCCTGAGCAGTTGCAGTCTCAAGCCACAGGGCAGGAAATCGATGCGCGCAGCGACATCTTCTCCTTCGGTCTGGTGCTCTATGAAATGCTGACCGGGAAGCGCGTGTTTGACGGTTCTTCTCCAGCCTCGGTGATTGCGGCCATCATGGAGCGTCCGGCGCCGTCGATTGGCGACGTGGCCCCCGCGGCGTTAGATCGAGTGCTGAAGAAATGTTTGGAGAAGGATCCTGAGAACCGCTGGCAAAACGCGCGCGATTTAAAAACTGAACTGGAGTGGATCGCACAAGCGCCCAGCGACGTCAACATCGCACCGAGTTCTGCCACACGGCACGAAAAGTTGCCTTGGATCGCGGCGGCACTGCTGGCCTTCGTTGCAGCAGGAGCATCGTGGATTGCCTATAGTGCCACGCGCCCGGCGGAATTGAAACCGCTGGTGCGCCTGGAGGCGGATCTGGGCCACGACGTCTACTTAAACGCGTTGGGTGGGTCAGACATTATTCTTTCGTCCGACGGCACGCGTATCGCTTACCTTTCCGGGAACCACCTTTTCACGCGCCGGCTCGACCAGGCGAGCCCCACGGGTTGGGACGGCGTGGACACTTGGAGACATGTTAGGGGCGGACATTGGGAAGGTCAATCAGGCGGTACGAAGAAACAGTACGACTTTCTCTGCTGTTCTGGGTACCCGCCAAAAACAGTACTGTCATAGTGTTTACTTATTGGTGACTGCTAGGCTATGGTGACCCAAGTTTCAGAGGAGGAACGCAGCACGCACTTCTTGTTTGCCGACGATCCACCCGGAATGTGCTTGGCGTGAACCCATCATGAGTGGATGCTTGCTTGACTCGAACATGCTGGGGGTCTAATTTAATTATTGATGCGTTTGGCTAAGCCAATTCTTCTAGCGGTACTTGCACTCGCTCTCGCCGCGTATGCATTCGACTGCGGGGCTGCGACGACGCCAGAACAGGCGATGCAGTGCTGCAATTCAATGTCGTGCTCGTCGCACGGTCATCACGCTCAGGATTGCTGCAAAACCATGCCATCAATGCACGCTCCTTTTGTGCAACCCTTCTCTGCGCATGGCGTTTCTACCCCTCCCCTTGTATTCGCAGTGCTGCCAACGACTGGCAAATCTCACGCAGTAGATTCCTCTAATCGCGTGATTGCGGCCCATTGCCACGCGCCTCCGAGCCGCTACACTCCGGCCCCATTGCCCCTTCGCGTCTAGTCAGTCCTCCAGTCGGCTCCCGACTTCAAGCATTCGTGTGCTTCGACATACCCGTGTCTACTGGAGGAACCATTTGTGAGAACACGAAATCCATATTTCATTCGCCGAGTTTCGTGTGTGGCCCTGTCGCTCCTCTCGCTGCTCTGTGCTTCGCAAGTCAAAGCACAAGGCCCTGCCCCAGAGACGGCCCCGCCCCTATTCCCCGGTGGCGGACTTATCTCCTACAATTCCATATTCACCACCCGAAGTCTCATGCCTGGAATCTCAGGCGGTATTCCTGGAACAGCCTTCCCTACTTTCGCGCATGAGGGCGATTTCAACTTCACGTGGGGTTTCTATCGCAATTTTGATTTGACCGTTCTCGTTCCAATAGTGACGAATCACTTTGACACCGGGAACGCACCAGCCGTTGGCGGAACAGGCTTGGGCGATGCCATTCTGCTCGTGAAATACCGCTTTTATCGGCGAGATTCGGAACGAGGCACCACCCAGGCATCCGTCACCTTCGGCCCCAAGATTCCGACCGGGAGAACAGACTTAACGGACACAAACGGAAAACGATTGCCTGCGGGTGTGCAACTCGGCTCGGGTTCGACCGATCTGTTCCTCGCGGCAAATTGGACTTACACCGGGCTTTTCAATCTGAAGCGTCTTGTTGCTGATGAGGATTTCCATTCACTTATCCGGTCGCAGGGAACGCAGGCAACACGCCTCGGCAGTGACATCGAATCACGTTTCTGGCTGTCGTACAGGCCCTATGAATCGAAAAACGTTGCTCGTGAATGGTTCATTGGCCCAGTGCTGACCTGGCTGCATTCTCAGGATGACCGCATCGGAAGGGGCACGCAGAGCGGGAGTGGCGGCGATGTCCTGCTGGCCGGAATCACCACTTACGTGGGGGTGCGGCCCGGAATGCACGTTTGGCTGGGTATGGATTGGGACGTGGTGCATTCCACGGGCACCATGTTCATGCCCGTCCGCCGTCACATCAGTTTTGGAATAACACAGCAATTTCGAATGCACCGTTAAAGAGAGGAGGATCGATGAACGCGAAAAAACTGGCCCTGCTTGCTCTGCTGATTTCGATAGTTAGTCCAGTCGCCCAGGCACAAATCAAGCATATTGAAATGCGCGTCGAAGGCATGACATGAAACTTTTGAGCCTACGGGGTGAAGCAACACCTCGGACGCCAGTCTGGCGTTCAAACAGTTGAAGTCAGCTTGCTTGATGGAAAAGTTGAGGTCACCCCCAAAGAGGACGGGCAGATTGACCCCGCCCAGCTTCTAAAGGCGACCTACGACAGCGGTGTGACCGCCGCGGAGATGGACATGACCGCACGCGGAAAAATCGTGAAGGACACGTCGGGTAGCCTCGCCATACAGGTTGCACCGAATCGGTCTTTCGCGCTTACACCAAATGAGTTGTCAAAAGGACTCGAATCCCTCGCCGATACCCCCACGATGGTCACAGTTCGTGGTCAGTTGTTCAAAAAGCCCCCAGGGAAGAAGAAAGTGGACCCTTCGGCTCCCTTAAAGCTGCTGATTCTGGAAGTGGAGAAGAAGGAATAGATGCTCAGAAAACGACTGTTAGGTTTAAGCCTTGTTGCGGTCGGACTCGCCGGATGCAATTCGCACTCGGCGAGTCCTCCGCCGCCGAAAGAAAATGTGATTGCGCCAGGTGAGATCGGCTCACGGTTGCCTGATTTCTCCGTCAAGGATTTACAAGGGCGCGAGATTTCCTCGGCAGGTCTTCGCGGCAAGGTGGTGCTCATTGATTTTTGGGCCACCTGGTGTCAACCGTGCAAGAAAGAGATGCCGGGCTATCAGAAACTTGAAGACCGCTATGGTTCTCGGGGATTCGCGGTTGTCGGATTCAAATTCGACACGATGATGGATATGGAAGACCCAGTCCGGTTTGCAAAGAAAATCGGCGTGCGTTATCCACTTGCGGTCGCGGCTGATGACTTGAAGCAGAAGTTCGGCGGCATTGAGGGTTTACCGACCACGATGCTCTACGACCGCCAAGGAATACTCCGCAAAAAAGTCATCGGGTTTGAATACACGAATGCCATTGAATCGGAGCTAAAACCACTCCTCTGAACGAAGTGTCGGCTCCATCGCGTACGACGAGTATGTGTGTCCGTTCAGCGAACCTGAGTCGGATCGCCGGTCTTGTGCTCTTCAATCTGGAAGCGCAAGAACTTGTGGATCGCTGCGAGAGACTCCTTGTCAAGAGTGGTGATGACGACACGGCCTCCCGCAGGCGTCTCCTCGAAGGCATAGCGGATTCTCTCATGCAGCCTCTTCATCTCCGGCACTCCAGGGGGCACGGCATCGTGGACAAACATTGGAATGTCGAAGTCGCCATTCGCAAAGGCTTGCGTGATGTGCGTCAAATGCCTGCGGATATTGCCACGATTGGTAGCGTCCGTTGGATCATTGGCCTCGACTTGGATCACGCCACCGTCAGGCTTCACAAGGAAATGGTGTGTCGTAGCGGACTGAGAAAAGCGCATTCCTTTTTCGCTTTCGCCGCGGTCTTTCATCTGCGAAGCTGCGTCCCCTGTCAGACCTTTGTCGTCCTGCGCTTTCATATGGGCATCGTGCAAAGGACACACCACTTCGGCGCTTCCGGCCTTCTCCCGCTGCCCGTTCGAAGATTGCTGACCGATTGCGCGAGCGAAAGGCAAAACCAAACACACTGCAACTACGAGAATCATCTTTGTCGTCGTCTTGCTCATCATTGCCTCTCCCGTTTGTGAATGCCGCGAGCCAGATCGTTGGCATGAGAACTTCGCGTCTGGCGGGTGGGGTGAGAAGAAGCAAACGCCTCCAATAGTCCGGCACGCTGGCCCCTAGGAGTCTTGCGAAGCAGGCGATCCCATCCGGCGAGGGTACTGAGCAACTCGCGTCGAGAGGCTTGCAGCTCGAGGAGCCGGGCTTCGACACCAGCCAGCTTTTCGGCTGCCATTGTGCGAACCCTGTAGCAGGGTGCGCCGCCGTGGTCGCGTTCGCCAAAGATGGCGGACAGCTCCTTCACCGAAAAACCGATCGAGAGGGCACCGCGAATCATCCGGACGCGTATAAGTGCTTCCTGAGGAAACAGGCGGTAGCCCGATGCTGACCGCGGCGCGGAAGGCAACAGGCCACGGCGCTCGTAATAGCGCAGCGTGTCTGTGCTCACGCCCGCCAGACGCGCCAGCTCCCCGGAATACAACGGCCGGGTTGGAGAGGCATTTGGTCTCACGTGATCAGCCTAAAGTCTGGAACCGGTTCCAGGGTCAAGCGAAATCGCAGTTTACCCTACTTGAGAGGGTCACAGAATGTTGCGGTAATGGCGTGTCGATGCCCATATCCACAATAAAGAATTCTCTCTCTGTCCGTGCCGACCGATAATGTCAATATGTCTGCCGAAGAGAAGACCATCCCGCCGGAAGTCTTACAGCGCGTAATTTGCATTCAGACTGTAACGCTCATCTGGATGAGTGTGGAGGCGGTCGTGTCTTTGGGAGCGGCTTGGACGGCCCACAGTCCGGCACTTATCGCCTTCGGAGGTGATAGCGCCGTCGAACTTCTCTCAGCAGCTATTGTGTTTTGGCGTTTTTACAGTCCATCTCACCGAGAGCACGCGGAGCAGCGGGCGGGCAGAATTGCAGGCGGCTTGCTGTTCGTCTTGGCGGCCTTTGTTGTTACTACTTCACTTCTGACACTCTTAGGTTCCCTTGAGGCCCGGCCCAGTCCGATTGGGATAGGTCTGCTCCTGCTTGCCGCGCTGGTCATGCCTTGGCTTGCAGCACAAAAGCGGCGGCTCTCAATTACGACAGCTAGCGCCGCGTTGAGCGCCGATGCTGCCGAGTCGGCGGTCTGTGGCTATCTGGCTTTGATTGCTTTGGCCGGTCTGGTCGTTAATGCGGTTTGGAAAGTGGGTTGGGCAGATCCCATCGCCGCGCTGGCATTGTTGCCGCTAATTGTGCACGAGGGATGGGAAGCAAGGAAGGGCAAACCTTGCTGCCCCTGAAGTGCCCGGATTTTGGTCGAGTGACGGCCGACTCGGAACTTAGCGACAAGTTCATGTCGCCGGTCGATACTACGGCGTATTTCACGGGCAAACCTTCGCCGACGTAATCAAGGGCAATCAACAACGACGTTTTGGTTATTTTCGTTTCGCGAAGAAGTCGTCGGCCGCGATCTGAGTTTCTTCGTGACTCTGCTCTTTGACCTGTTGGTTGAGTCCCCACTCGTGGCCGAAAGGATCGACGATCTTTCCGTAACGTCCTCCCCAGAACATGTCCTGCACGGGCATGCTCACGCGCGCGCCGGCAGCCACCGCACGCTCGACAACCCCGTTCGCATCGTCAACCAGGAGGGTGATGCGCACACCAGTTCCCCCGAGCGTATTCGGTGACTTGCAGGTTCCACCTTCGCTGGGCGGAAACTCATCGCAGACGAAGAACTTGTGTCCGTCCAAAGTCAATTCGCCGTGAACGAGCTTCTCGCTGCCCGGTTTTATAATTCGGTGTACTTCTTCGGCGCCAAAGACGCTTTTGTAGAAATCGAGCGCCGCGGGCCCGTTATTCACAATCAATTCGGGGATGAACTGGTCCTCTCGATGCATGGTTTCCTCCGCTAACGTACAGCCGCAACAATGATCTCCACCAGCAAGTCTACTGGTTCAAGTTCGCCCGACAAGGGCGCAAATGTCACGGGGCATCCAAAGCTGTGCGCAGTTGTATCTTCTTCCAGATCGTACTCCTTGGGCTACATTGAGTGCTAGTGCCTGCCGGACAGCGAGAAGCCATTGGTTCGATGCCGGAGCCAACGCAGGATTACCCGCGCGTAGTCGCCACGGGTTCTAACGATGATCACGTTCGGAGCGCTCTGGTCGTATGACGGGCTATGCGGAAGTTATTCCAATATCCGAGGGCACCATTACTTCCGGTTTACGACAATCCGGGAGTTATCGCATGGTGGCCCGTATCGAAATGGCGAGTAAGGCCCCTTTCTACGGTATGTGTGTCATAGTCCCCGGTAGTCCTCGGGTACCAGCGAAGCTATCCCGGGGTTACAATCGACGTAACTTATGCCTCTCTTTCCAGGCACGCATCTTGGCCCCTATGAAATTACCGGGCCGCTAGGTTCCGGCGGCATGGGGGAAGTGTATCGAGCGAGAGACACGCGACTGGAGCGCACGGTAGCGATCAAGATTTTGCCGCGAGAGCTTTCGAATGATCCCATCCGCAAGCAGCGCTTCGAGCGCGAAGCCAAGACGATTTCCAGCCTGAATCATCCCAACATATGCACGCTGCACGATGTCGGTTCGCAGGATAGCGTGGAGTGACAGCTTGAGCTTGAGGACGGACATTTGGACTTATGACTTGCAAGGCAATGCGGCTAAACGGCTCACCTTCAGCACCGCGTTTCTCGCTTGTCCTATTTGGAGTCCAGACGCGCAGCGGCTGATTTACTTTTCCAATCAAACACGCGGGAACGATCTTTACTTGAAGGACTTCGACGGAGCTCATGAAGAAAAGCTCATCCTTCATACCGACTCTGACCAATTTGCGAACGACTGGTCCAGGGACGCCAAGTACATCCTGTACACGCGAACCTCGGAACTGTGGGTCCTCACCTACCCGGAGCTCAAGAGCAGTCTGCTTCTGAAATCTCCTTCCATCGTGGCGGGTGCTCAGTTCTCGCCCAACGGGAAATGGGTGGCTTACGCCTCTAATGAGACCGGCAAGTGGGAGATCTACGTCACCTCTTTTCCCGGGGCTCGCGGCAAATGGCAAGTTTCGTCCAGTGGAGGGGAACAGCCAAGATGGCGGGCAGACGGTAAAGAGCTGTTCTTCCTTTCTGCTGATAACACTATGATGGCAGCTACAGTAACCACCGAAACCAATTTCGATTCGGGCAAGCCCGTCGCACTGTTCCAGACTGCTCCGCGACAGCCCAGCTCTAGCCGCGATCAATTCGTTTATGATGTCAGCAAGGATGGACAGCGCTTCTTGATCCTTACGCAAGTCAAACAGGCAGGGACCCCGCCCATGACGGTCGTTCTGAACTGGACGGCAAAGCTGAACAAGTGACAGCGGCAGGCCGCAACTGATGTGAAATTTAATTCGCTGTGTCGCAGGCGCGGATGGCACTTCCTTCCGCATCCCACCGTGGGCACCTAACTGTTGTTAACAGTTAGCGCTCAGAACCCGGACTCACCTGTCTCGGATTCTGGGTGGATGACGGGCGATGCGGAAGTTATCCAAATGTCCGACCGCACCATTGTCGGGTCAGCGCCGCCGAGATGCAAGAGAAGGAATTAAATCGATCAACCGAACAAGCTCGTACTCACCGTAAAGCTGGGGCACAGGCAGCCGTTTCCAGCCAACATTGCGCCAACGCCGGTACCGATGCGACCAGATGCGTCGCCGGATCCAGCCGTCGAGACGTTGGAAGAGCTGTCTGTCAACCGCCGACAGGCTCCAATAGGCCGGCCCGCGACAGCTTACCAAACACGCGAATGGAATTTCACGGGAGCGCCGTTGGAGCTTCTGAGGAATCTCATCACGATACAGCATTTCAACGCAGGTAATCGCCTCTCCATAATCGCCTCTCCACGTTGACTTGGTTGACGGTGAAACCTAAGATTGCGCCAGTCTCAACACATGATTGGCGAAACCATCTCGCACTACCGCATCATCGAGAAACTCGGCGGCGGCGGCATGGGCGTCGTCTATAAAGCGGAGGACACCAAGCTCCACCGCTTCGTTGCCCTGAAGTTCCTTCCTGACGGGTTCGCGCCAGACTCACAAGCAGTGAGTCGCTTCGACCGTGAGGCACAGGCTGCTTCCGCCCTGAACCATCCAAATATTTGCACCATCCATGAAATCGGCGAACACAGCGGTCAGCCTTTCATTGCGATGGAGTTTCTCGACGGGCAGAATTTGAAGCACCTCATTTCCGGTAAGCCGCTGCCCCTTGAGCAAGTGCTGGAATGGGGAATGGATGTTGCGGACGCGCTCGAAGCGGCCCACGTCAAAGGAATCGTCCACCGCGACATCAAGCCTGCCAACATTTTTGTCACCGAGCGCGGTCACGCCAAGATTTTAGATTTCGGTCTAGCGAAGCTGGCACCCACGGGTGGAGCCGTGAATCTTTCGGCGATGCCCACAGTCAGCGAGCTAGAACAGCTTACTCGACCGGGCACGGCGATTGGCACTATCTCGTACATGTCACCGGAACAAGTGCGGGGCGAGGAGTTGGATGCTCGCACGGATTTGTTCTCTTTTGGTGTGGTGCTGTACGAGATGGTGACCGGGGTTCTGCCCTTCCGGGGCGAGACCTCAGGCGTGATTGCGGAAGCGATACTGAATCGCAAGCCCGTTGCGCCAGTTCGACTGAATCCCGACCTTCCCCCAAAGCTCGAAGAGACCGTCAACAAGGCGCTGGAGAAAGACAAGAAGTTGCGCTACCAGAGCGCCGCCGATATTCGCACGGATTTGCAGCGGCTGAAGCGAGATTCGGATACGACCCGTTCAGCCGCCGCGACAGCGCAGGTCGAGTCGAAGTCCGCCCGGAAATCCATTCGATGGGCGGCGGTCGCTGGCGCAACAATACTGGCCATCGGACTAGCCGTGGGCGGTTGGCTGTTTTTCTCCCGCAAGGCGCACGCGCTGACCGACAAGGACACCATCGTCCTCGCTGATTTCACGAACACGACGGGCGACCCGGTCTTCGACGACACCCCGCGGCAGGCTCTCAGCGTGGCGCTGAACCAGTCGCCATTTTTGAACGTGCTATCCGACAGCAAAATGGCGGCGACCCTAAAGCTGATGACGCGCCCACGCGACACCAAGCTCACGCCCGACGTAGCTCGCGAACTTTGCCAGCGGGCGGGCAGCAAGGCTTACATTTCGGGAGCGATTGCTAGTCTGGGCAGCCAATACGTGCTGGGATTGAAGGTTGTTAGTTGCCAGAGCGAAGACACGCTGGCCCAGGAGCAGGCAACCGCTGCTGCGAAGGAGAAGGTGTTGGACGCACTTGGTGGGGCAGCCTCCAAACTGCGGGCTGAGTTGGGCGAATCGCTGATTACGGTTCAGAAGTTCGACGTTCCGTTGGAACAGGCCACCACCTCTTCGCTCGAAGCATTGAAAGCTTACAGCACCGGAATGAAGGTGGACGTAACCGCTGGGAGCGCCGCTAGCATACCTTTCTTCCGCCGCGCGGTCGAAATCGATCCCCAATTCGCGATGGCCTACGCGAATTTGGGACTGGACTACAGCGCGCTGGGAGAGTCCGTGCTGTCGGCCGAGAGCACCACAAAAGCGTGGCAACTGCGAGATCGCGTCAGCGAGCGGGAGAGGTATTTTATCGACTTCCTCTACGACCGGCAGGTGACAGGAAACCTAGAAAAGGCGTACCAAACGCTCGAGTCGTGGCTTCAGACCTATCCTCGCGGCGGCGAACCGCCCACTACCCAAGATTTATTAGGAGGGATTTCCACACATGGGACAGGCCGGTTTGAAAGAGCGATCGAGATGGAGCAAAAAGAAATCGCGGACAAACCCGACTTTTACTTTGGGTACCACGGTCTAGCGTCCAGCTATTTTCTCCTCGACCGCTTCCCCGAAGCTGAGAGCATTCTCGAGCGAGCTTCCGAACGCAGACTGGTGGAACCTACTCTTTTGGTGCTCCGATACAACATCGCGGCGTTAAAGGGAGACAAGGACCAGATGGATCGGGTAGTGGCTCTGGCCAAGGGCAAGCATGGAGCGGAACACCCGGTGGCCCACGCGGAGGCTCTCGCGCTGGCTCGTTCTGGCCGCCTGCAGGCCGCCCGGCAGTCATCGAGCCGGGCTATGGATCTTGCCCTGCAAGAGGGGGAGCGCGAGGCGGCAGCGAGTTACCGGGCTGCACGAGCGGTATGGGAAGCCGTTTACGGGAATGCTGCCGAAGGAAAAAGGAGCGCCATGGCGGGGCTCGAGCTTTCCAAGGGCCGTGACGTCGAGTACGCCGCCGGCTTTGCCCTGGCTCTTTCAGGAGACTCTTCTCGATCGGAGGCGCTCGCCGGCGATTTAGAAAAGCGCTTTCCGGAAGATACTTTTGTGAAATTTACCTATGCACCAGTTCTTCACGCGTTAGCCTTACTAGCCCGGGGCAAGCCCGCAGACAGCGTGGAGCGGCTGCAAATCGCTCTTCGGTATGAGCTCGCAGCGAACGGCCTCAACTTCAATCATTTTTATCTTGGCGGATTGCACTCGGCCTATGTGCGCGGTGAGGCTCTCATTGCCACGCGCCGGTATTCGGAAGCGGCGGCCGAGTTTCAGAAGATTCTCGATCATCGCGGTCTCGTGGGGCTGGATCCCATCAGCGCGCTGGCGGATTTGCAACTCGGGAGAGCGCTTGTTTTGGCGGGCGACAAGGCCAGGGCCAAAGCTGCGTATCAGGATTTCCTCACGCTTTGGAAGGACGCCGACACCGATATTCCCATCTTCATCGCTGCGAAAGCCGAGTACGCGAAGCTGAAATAGCTTGGAACAACTTCGGAGCATTTGAGGGAGAAGATTGGCTTCCCGATAACCCTAAGCGACGGTTGAACAATGACTTATGTTTTTGAAATCGAACCTGTTAACCGAAGGGTTGCGAGTTCGAATCTAGCCCGGGGAGCCATTCTTTACGATTTCGCGAACTTGGATGAAACTCCTCCAACTCAAAAATCTCAACGGGGCCGCGGCATTCGCCGCGGAGGCCAGCGAGAAGACCGCCGTGACCACGGACTCGAAGAACCCGGCCCGCGCTACACTCGTAGTTGGGAATCAGGATTGGCCACTGCCTATTCCGATCGTGAAGATAGGGGGTAAGTGGTACTTCGATTCCAAGGCCGGCCACGATGAGATTGTCCTCCGGCGCATTGGAGCCAACGAACTGGACGCCATCCAGGTTTGCCGGGGATACGTGGATGCACAAATGGAATACGCTTCGGAGATTCACGATGATTCCGGAATCAATCAGTATGCGCAGCGCCTGATCAGCACGCCGGGAAAGCATGATGGGCTGGCCTGGCAAAATGCGGATGGCAGCTGGGGAGGCCCGGTGGGTGAGACGGTCGCGAAGGCGATCGAAGAAGGCTACACGGAGCGCGGTGAGCCGTTTCATGGATACTATCTCAAGCTTTTGAAGGGACAAGGCGCTGCAGCGCCGCTAGGCCAACTCGACTTCGTAATCGAAGGCGTAATGATCGGCGGGTTCGCGCTGGCGGCGGCGCCGGCAGAATACGGCGTTACCGGCTTCGAGACGTTCATCGTCAGCCATGACGGGATCGTTTATCAAAAGGATCTGGGAACGGATACGCTGAAGGTCTTCAAGAGCATGGAGCTCTACAACCCGGACAAAACCTGGCACCGCACTGACGACAACTGGTAATCCGCGCTTAGACTATGCAGGATCGGACAATCCACTCGCGTTTAGCGTGGTTGTCGTGTTGCCTTCCTCCCTTCGGAACGGAGTCGGCATCCTATTCCATCGGCTTTTCGAAGCTCAATGGCTCGGCCCACCGATTTTGACAACTTGAGATTGCAATCATGCCGATTTCGAAATTCGTTTCTTATAGCCCTTGACCGACGCGGTAGTCCATCTCTCTGATGACGTCGGCGAAAAGCCCACCGCGCTGGGTGGACTTGCCAACGAAATCCGGGTTGCCGATCACCAGCGGGTGAAACTCGGACACGTAGACGAACTTGTCGCCAGTTATGCGGGCCCAGTGCCTGGTATACGCGGCAAAGGCTAAAATCGCTCACAAGAGTTGAGTCAAACGGAACACTGCACTGGCTAGGTTCTGATTGAGTACAGCCCGACAGATCGGTTCTCTCGGGGGAGTGCCGTTGGATCAGGCCATTAGAAAGTGTTGCGTCGACCGGTTGAGCTGGCAGCGGTTATCGTACAAGTGAAATCGGCCCAGATCCCATTGTCCGGTAACCCGACTACACGTCCAAGTGACCGCCGCCAAGCGGGGGGAGGCCCGCAAGCAGGTAGAGAGACCTGGACGTCGGTTGACCTGTGTACCTGCAAGCACTATGCTTGCCCCCTTCGCCAAGACTTCTCAGCAGAACGGTGCCGTCATGAAGAAGTCTTACACTGAGAACCGCCTTGCCCCTTCTATAGTCGTCCTGCTTGTCATCGCCCTGCTAGCGGGGACGCGCATAGTGCTTGCCGGTAACGATGCTGCCGATGAGGCCTCGGCAACCATTCGGCCCGAAGCGATTCGCGCGGATATGCGGTTCCTTGCAGACGACTTGCTTGAGGGCCGCGGAACTGGGACACGTGGACATGAAATTGCCGCAAAGTTCATGGCTTCCGAATTCGAAGCCATGGGCCTAGAGCCAGCCGGCGACAACGGAAGCTACTTTCAAAGTGTGCCACTGCGTGCGATAGAGCCGGATCAAGAGCGCACAACTCTGAGCCTCTGGCGAGGAGGAAAAGAGAAAGTCCTGATCTTCGGACGGGATTTTATCAGCCTGGGGGATCCACGTCGTACAGAAGTCTCCGTGGAAGCGCCGGTGGTTCACGTTGGATTTGGCGTGACGGCACCCGAGCAGAGCTACGACGATTATGCTGGCATCGACGCAAAAGGAAAGTTCGTAGCCCTTGTGTCTGGGGCTCCTCCGCAGTTCGAATCCACTATGCGAGCGCACTACAGTTCTAGCGCGATGAAGGCAGCAAACGCTGCAGCACACGGCGCCGTAGGAGCGATCTTGCTCGATAGCCCTGGCATCGAACAAACTCATCCGTTCAAGGAACGAGTGAGCGACCTGGAGTTTCCGGATATGCGGTGGCTCGATGCAAAAGGACAGCCGAACGATTATTTTCCGGAACTACAGGGCGCAGTGTTTCTGAGCATGGAGGCGACAGCGGGTGTGTTTCAAGGCAGCGGGAAATCCCCGGAAGAGATCTTCGCCGCAGCGAAAGAAGGAATACCGTCGTCCATGCCTTTGCCAGTGACTGCCAAGATAAAGACCGTATCTAAATTCCGAGACCTGCGCAGCCCGAACGTCGTGGCTCGCATTAGAGGCAGTGATTCAAAACTTCGAGACGAGTACGTTGTGTACACGGCGCACTTAGACCATCTTGGAGTCGGCCAGCCGGTAAACGGGCACAGAATCTATAACGGAGCTTTAGACAATGCTTCCGGGTCAGCATGTCTGCTGGAGATCGCGCGGGCTTACAGCAAGATGCAGCCGCGTCCGCGCCGCTCGATTCTCTTTGTGTCCGTGACAGCAGAGGAGGCTGGTTTACTAGGCTCAGATTATTTTGCTCATTATCCCACTGTGGCGAAAGACCGCCTTGTAGCGAACATCAATATAGATGGAAATCTTGCCTTACTATGGCCAATCGAGGACATAATTGCACGAGGCAGCGAGCATTCGACTCTCGGCATAACTGTGCGAGAAGCCGCTGCGCGGATGAGTTTCGACGTGAGCCCTGATCCCTTCCCGGAATTGGTATTTTTCATTCGCAGTGATCAGTACTCATTCGTGAAGCAGGGAATACCTTCGATCTTCCCGAGTGCAGGCACAAAGTCGAGCGACCCGGACATCAAACCGCAGCAGATCATCTCGAAATGGCGGAGGACAACCTACCACAAGCCTCAGGACAATATGAACCAGACGTTCGATTTTGAATCAGGGGCAAAATACGCGCGGTACAATTTTTTCCTAGGATATCTAGTTGCGCAGAAAACCGAAAAGCCAGCATGGAATCCGGGTGATTTCTTTGGTGAGCACTACGGGAAGAAGGCAAACTGATTGCTTTCAGCTTCGACAGCACATCGCGTTTCTTGAATATCTCCACGGATCTCCAACCTCCGTCGCTTTCAGATGCAACGGTGCGCCTGAAGACATAAGCATTGCCACCGTCAAAACGAGGTGTGCAGCATTCACGTCGCGGCCGAATCATGGGCTACCCGGAAGTAGTCCACATGCCTGAGTAACGCGGTTATCGGAAAAGTGGGTACTGGAGCGAGCCTAGCCTAAAGAACGGGCCCTTTCTTTTCGGAATCGGATAGGAAACTCGAACCCAAGAGTTCGCATATCGTACAGTTCGGGGAGCCAACCTCAGATTTCGCAAA